>JARGNR010000020.1:41693-86029 GCA_029212405.1 Saprospiraceae bacterium | reverse complement strand
AAATCTCCATTGGGACGAATTTAATGGTTCATTTTATTCGGATCATATGATCAAAGACAATTATTATTACTTACTCGAAAGTGCCTTAGGTCAAACACACAGTCCTAGGCTGGTGGAAGGATATTTTTTACATAAAATTAATCTTACGACTGGGGAAGCAGACTGGGTACACTATGATAATTTCTTTTCAGGAAATGATTTTGTAGAGACTTCGTTTGGAGGAAATATGGAAATGGATCAAAACGAAAATATTTTAGTGAATGGGTTCAAAAGTCTGGACTCCATAAAAAATATCGAATTTGACATCTTAGATTTTAGGATACCTGTCAATGTGATGCGGGATGTCATTGACCAGAATGGAGTCCTTATTGATCATAGAGTAGACTTAGACACTTCGAGAACTGAGGATAAAATTCATCCCACCGGTTTTTTTCTGAAAAAAGTAAGTAATAAGAGACAAATAAAACATCGATTTAATAATGTTTTCGAAGATGGATTTGTACAAAATTTTCTTCAATTTTACGATATTGACGAGGAGGGTATTGCTTCTGATACTCCTACTTTTTCATACAAACATACCACTATTGTAGATTTTAACGCCCCTTTTCTATCCTATGTAAATCAATATTTTCAGCTCAATGAAAATTCAGGGGTAGCACTATTTGGGTCAATTGATCAAAGTCAAGGAAATATCCCATCTGAATTAAAACTTGTTTTTTTTGATACCAGTAATAGTCCTGCGGTAGAAATTGTACAAGAAAAAGACATTCTTGATATTCTTCCTGATAACACACATAAATCTACAGGATCTATCGAAGCTTTTTCAAGTAATGGATATTTCTGCTTATATCAAAGAGCAATTGTTGAAGATGAAAATGGATCTCTGGACCAATACCTCTGGCTCAAGTCATATGATAAAAGTGGCAACTTAATTCAAAGTATAGATAAACTTCAAATAGATGATATCGATATTATTGCGTTTGTTCGAGGTTTTCACGAGGACAATACACTTTATTTGCTTGCTGTTCAAGACAATGGAGGTCCTAATGGAGAAGATAAGTATTACTTAATCAAATCGGAGGATATTAATAATTATCAAGTCCTATCTAGTTTTGTAAAATCACAAGAATATGAAGATGTCAAATTTTATTTTAACAATATTGATATACTTGAAAACAATGATGTCATCATGTACTTAAACATAGATTACCCAAGTGAAGGACTAACAAAAAATGCTTCCTTTTTGTGTCGGTTTTATGCAAAAGATTTTGGTTTACCCACGCATGTAAAAAGTGAAGAACAACTTGAATCAATTTCGATCACGCCTAATCCTTCGAGCAATTACATCGAATTAGTAGGTACAACTTTCAAAATTGAAGAATTCTCCATAGTAAATGAATTGGGAAATACTGTTCTATCAAAGAGCAAGTATGACCAAAAAATTGATGTTTCTCATTTAATTTCTGGAAGCTATTTTGTTCGATATCGTCAAAATAATATCACCAACTCACTCCCTTTCATTAAGTTATAGAAGTATACTATAAAATATAAGAGGTAAAATAAAAAACGGCCGAACTCAATTTCTTGATTCGGCCGTTTGTAGTATTTAAATGATAGAGGTTTTAAAAATCAAATTTAATCCCTTGTGCCAATGGCAATTCTGTACTGTAATTTATTGTGTTTGTCTGTCTTCGCATATACGCTTTCCACGCATCCGATCCAGATTCTCTTCCTCCTCCAGTTTCTTTTTCTCCTCCAAACGCTCC
This sequence comes from Saprospiraceae bacterium, assembly GCA_029212405.1. GTDB lineage: Bacteria > Bacteroidota > Bacteroidia > Chitinophagales > Saprospiraceae > CAJXUU01. The sequence continues at coordinate 84,263 of JARGNR010000020.1, read as the reverse complement.
TCCAATCTCTGCTCCACTCGTCCCAATATTCACATTGGCTATCCCACAATCAGACCCAGCACAAGATAAAAACAACTCTGCCTCTCTAAGATTTGTTGTCATAATTGCAGATGATAAGCCTTGAGGCACATCATTTTGAATAGCAATTGCATTTTCTAATCCTCCAGAATATTTAATTAAATATAAAATTGGTGCAAAAGTCTCATGCTGAACTATTTCCATACTGTTTTCTGCCTCTGCTACCGCTGGTTTCACATAACATCCACTCTCATATCCTTCTCCCTTAAGTACACCACCTTTCACTATGTAATTCGCGCCTTCTGCTTTTCCTTGTTTGATTGCATCTTGAAACATATTCACAGCATCGGTATCAATAAGAGGTCCCATATGCATTTTTGCATCCAATGGATTACCTATCTTGATTTGTTTGTACGCTTTTACAATCGATTTCTTCACTTTATCGTACACATCCTCATGCACGATCAATCGTCTGGTCGAAGTACATCTTTGTCCACAAGTCCCCACAGCTCCAAATACCGCTCCTGTCAACAATAAATTCATATCTGCATTTGGTGTCACAATAATGGCATTATTTCCACCTAATTCTAACAATGACTTTCCAAATCTTGCTGCTACTTCCGCACCTACGATTCTACCCATTCTACTACTTCCAGTAGCAGAGATTAATGGAACCCTGGAATCTTTAGTCAATAGTTCTCCGATCTTATAATCCCCATTCACTAAACATACTACTCCTTCAGGAATTTTATTGGCTTTCAATATATCTAAAAAGAGCTTTTGACATGCCACTCCACACATTGGAGCTTTTTCACTTGGCTTCCATACCGTAGTATTTCCGCAAACCATAGCAATCATAGAATTCCATGACCATACTGCTACAGGAAAGTTAAACGCAGAAATAATACCTACCACACCCAATGGATGCCATTGCTCATACATTCTGTGATTTGGTCGTTCTGAATGCATTGTCAGTCCGTACAATTGTCTAGACAACCCTACTGCAAAATCACAGATGTCAATCATTTCTTGTACTTCACCGTAACCTTCTTGTAGAGATTTACCCATTTCATACGAAACCAGTTTACCCAATGCTTGCTTATTGGTTCTTAATACATCTCCATATTGACGTACAATATCTCCTCTTTTTGGTGCAGGTATTGCTCTCCAAGCAATGGACGCTTTTTGAGACGCTTTAATTACACGTTCATATTCTTTTTTGGTCGTTACACTTACGCTTCCGATTAATTTTCCATCAACTGGAGAATAAGAATTGATATACTCATCTGACTTTGAGGATTTTAATCCTGTCCAGGTACCATCATTCTTTTTCAGTAGACCTAGTTTTTTTAAAAAACTTGTATTCATTTAGATTAAGGTTTTAATATTTTCAACTTGGAAATCAGCAAAAATGAGTGCCAAATTCCACATTGCTCAAATAAATCGCTGCAAAAATAGAAAAGTTACTTGACTATTGGATCTTACCAGCTATTAGATATGCCAATTCTAGTGCTTTTACTCCTGCTTCAACGGGCACACTCACTTCACTGTCGTATTTAATAGAATTATAGAAGTCTTTTAGTTCGTCTTCAATTGCATTGTTCTCAACAATTGCAGGATTTTCAATAGTAATAATTTTCTTGCCGTTGTTTGTGTCTATGGTCATCCCCTCAATAGTCTCCTCTTTCTCCGCAGATCTCAATTTAATTATTTGGCTCTCCTTTTTTAGAAAATCAAGACTGATGTATTCGTTTTCTTGAAATATCCTAAGCTTTCTCATTTGCTTAACACTTATTCTACTTCCTGTAAGATTGGCAACACACCCATTTTGAAAGGTGATCCGTGCATTACAGATATCTGGTGTATCATTTACTACACACACTCCATTGGCTTGAACATCTACAATTTCACTTTTCACCAATTCCAATATCAAATCCAGATCATGAATCATTAAATCTAGAATTACAGACACATCATTCCCTCTTGTATTAAAGGTGGTCAACCGATGCCCTTCGATAAATTTAGGACTTACATTTCTATCTTTCAAAGAAACGATGGCTGGGTTATACCGCTCTACATGCCCCACTTGTACCTTTACTCCATTTTTAGCCGTAGCTGCCAATATTTGTTTTGCTTTTCCCAAGCTAGAGGCAACGGGTTTTTCAATGAAAGCGTGCTTTCCATTATTTATTGCATAGATTGCAAGATCATAGTGTGTAATAGTAGTGCTCACAATATCAACGGCATCTACCGCAGCAATTAACTTTTCTGCAGATTTGAATACGGGTATTTGGTGCTCTTTTTTGACATACGCTTGGACAGCAGGATCTGGGTCATAAATCCCTACCAGTTCAAATTCTGTGTTTTTAAGACATTTTAAATGGATTTTCCCTAAATGCCCCACACCCAACAATCCAATTTTCACTTTATCCATTTGTCTTATTACGTTCTTAGAATCAATCCTGCTACCATGATCAATACGATGAGCAATGAAGCAATTTGTAATGAGAATCGCATTTCTTTTACAAACTTTATAATATCATCTTTATGCTTGGGGTATCTCGGAAGTACTTCTTCTTCCATTTTCTTTTTACTCATGATGTGCGATGTATCGAATTGCACTTCATTTTTAACCAACCGTCTATACACTTTCAATACTCTAATTCTAAAGTATAATTGAATAAACAATAACGCAACAAACAACCCAATTATTAAATACACTAAAAAATACCCCATCTCAATGCTAATTTTATTATTTTCCTATGGTAATTATATCTGAGAAAACTCCTCCTGCAGTCACTTCTGCGCCTGCTCCAGGGCCACGTACGATGAGTGGTCTCTTGTTATATCGTTTGGTCGTAAATACAATCATATTATCACTCATCTGTAAACTAAAGAAAGGGTTTTCCGGACCTACAGCTTGTAGGCTTATTTTGGCCTTCCCATTTTGTGTGCTTGCAATAAAACGTAAAACCTTTCCTTCGTTCTTAGCCTTATTGATCAAGGTATTGAAGTATTCATTTTCTGTCTCTAGTGCCACAAAAAATGCATCTATCCCATCAGCTTCTATACAACTTTTTGGTAAAATGGGACTTAATTCAACATCTTCTGGTTCAATGGCAATTCCTGCTTCACGTGTCAAGATAATAATCTTCCTTCGCACATCGGATCCACTTAGATCATCTCTCGGGTCAGGCTCTGTATACCCCAATTGTTTGGCTTCCTGAACCAAGTCACTAAAAGCAACTGACCCATCAAAATTATTGAATATATAGGACAACGATCCAGATACTACTGCCTCGATTTTTTCTATTCGATCTCCACTATTGATCAGACCTTGTAGGGTGTTGATAACAGGTAAACCAGCACCAACATTGGTCTCATACAGAAATTGTACATTATTTCTTTTGGCCGTATTTTTCAAATCCAAGTAATGTGCGTAAGAAGAAGAGGTAGCGATCTTATTGGGTGTTACAATTGAAATACTCGCTTCTAATATTTCTTTATAATATGCTGGAACATCACCACTTGCTGTATTATCAATAAATATGGTATTGGGCAAGTTCATAGTTATCATATGGTGGACAAAAGATTGAATATCTGCTTTGAGCTCTGACTCTTCCATCTTTTCCCTCCAATCCACAGCATCAATACCCCCTTCATCAAACAGCATTTTTCTACTATTGCTCAGCCCTGCAATTTTTAATTCAAGAGAGAGGTCGTTCTTCAAGTAATCTTTTTGATCTTCAATTTGAGTCAACAACGTACCTCCAATTAATCCAACTCCAATACTGAAAATATTAATGCTTTTTTGTTCAGACAGGAAGAATGAATCATGAATCAAGTTCATTGCCTTACTCTGATCATCTTTATCAATAACAAACGAAATATTTAACTCTGAAGAACCTTGTGCAATAGCTGCTACATTAATTCCATTTTTGCCTAAACTATTAAACAAGTTACCCGCGACACCAGGAACAGCTTTCATCTTCTCACCGATCACTGCAATAATAACTTGGTCACGATCTACATCTATGGGTGCAATATTATTGGATTCAATCTCTTTTTGAAACTCTTTCTCTACTAATTCTTTTGCTCTCTCCGCATCATTTTCTGAAATAGCAAAACTTATGGAATGCTCCGAAGATGCTTGAGTAATTAAAATTACATTTATTTTTCCTTGTGCCAAAGTAGAAAAAAGTCTTCCAGAAATCCCAGGAGTTCCCATCATACCGCTCCCTTCCAAATTCATCAAGGCTATATTTGATAAAGCACTTATTCCTTTAATTGGAGACCTAAAGTCTTCATCCGTATCTATATGAATTTTAGTGCCAGAATGAGTAGGGTTAAATGTATTTTTAATGAAAATAGGAATGCTTTTAGACATCGCAGGAAGAATTGTAGGTGGATAAATCACCTTTGCACCAAAATGCGACATCTCCATTGCTTCTGCATATGACAATTTATCAACGGTAAATGCCTTTTTCACTGTTCTAGGATCACTTGTCAATACACCATCCACATCTGTCCATATCTCCAGTTCAGTGGCATCTAATGCACCTGCTAAAATTGCTGCTGTATAATCAGAACCTCCTCGTCCTAAGGTGGTTGTCAGTCCTCCTAAATCAGAAGCAATAAATCCTGTGACCACTTGTATATTTGAATTGCTGTTAAAGTGGTTTTGAATCTTCTCATTGGTCAACTCAAAATTTACTTTGGCAGCACTAAATTCTTTATTGGTAATAACAATGCGTCTCGCATCCAGATAGTCCGCTCCAACACCACGTTTTTTCAGTGCTTGAGCGATTATAAAATTACTATTCCGCTCGCCAAAGCTCAGCACATAATCCATGGTTCTCAAGGATACTTCTCGAACTAAGAATATACCTTTCAGCAGATCCTTCAAAACAATGTAATTTTGATCCAGCTCTTCTGCAATCTTCATGTAATGCTCATCCCCTAAGAGTTGTTTTGCTGTAGATTCATGCCTGTCTTTAAACTGGTGATAATACGCAATGTATTCATCTTTACCGCTTGCTGCCAATTCACTCATTTTAATGAGTAAATCTGTGATCCCACCTAAAGCCGAACACACTACGGCAAATTGTTCATTATTTGCCAATTTATCTTCAAGGATATCCAACACTTTGTTGATATTCTCTGCATTTTTTACGGAAGATCCTCCAAATTTTAAAACCTTCATTCAATTACTTTTTATTTAATTCTACAGAAAAGTTCATCCTATCTCTCCCTTTTCTTTTAAAAAATTGAATACTAATTTCCCTGCAGCTGACAACATTTCCAAGTCATCATAGGTCAACCATTTCACTTCTGCTATCTCACTCTTTGCTTCCAATGTCCCATTATAATCAGCACTATAGCATGTCAACCGCACATCAATTCCCGCTGCCTTTCCATCAGATTGTGCAACAAATGTACCGACATATTCAATGGTCTCAGGAATAACATCAATATCCAATTCTTCCTTACATTCTCTTAACAAAGATTGCTGGTCCGATTCACCTTCATCTCTTTTACCCCCTGGTAAATAAAACTTAGTTTTTCCTATAGATCTGGCACATAGAACTCGGTCCTCAGAAATCTTGATCCATGCAATTTTATCTATTTCTTTCATACATTAATCATCTAGCTAAACATAGCCTTTAGAATATTCCAACAACTGAGATGCAAAGAAAAACAATTCTACCCAATGCAATAACAAAAGCCCTATCTCCTTTCAGAAATAGGGCTTAAATATTTAGCTTTTTGTAGAGTATACTCTATTTATTATTTAAATGGATCTGAGTATTTTACGTCTGCAATAAATACATCATCCGTAAGTGTTTTTAAATACTCAACCAAGTCTCGTTTATTTTCAGTGGTAAAATTAAATTTCTGAGCTGAATTTCCGTTTTTTAAGAAATTATGAAGATTAGGATGATTTACAATACCTGTACTATAATGTTCAATAACCTCTTCTAATGTTTCAAATCTACCATCATGCATATATGGTCCCGTCAATTCAATGTTTCTTAAAGAAGGAACTTTGAATACGCCATTGTAGTTTGGATCAGATGTTTTTTCACCCATTCCTTTATCCTCATACACCATATCTAGACCATTGTTAGCCGCAGTCATTATAATTGCATTGTGATTAACATCATGACAATTTCCACAATGGGTATTAAACAATGCTTTTCCATTATTTTGTGAATCTGAGAATAATGGAGAATTATTATATACATTATTTGTTTGAGCAACTGCTTGATCAAATAAAGATTCTCTACTTGAGAAACTATTTACAAATTCTGTCAACGCATCCAAGATATTTTCTTGAGTAGCACCTTGATTACCATATACTTTTTTGAACAACACTTGATAGTAGTCTTGTTCATTTACACTTTGTACCAAATCCCACATATCATGTCCCATTTCAATCGGACTTACTATAGCTGCTTTGGATTGTTCATTAATAGATACTTTTGATTCATCCCAAGAGAATTGTCCTGATGGTATCTGTAAATCTGTACCATAATACCTAACGAAACCTATCGTATTACCTAAAGGCAAAGAATTTCTTGTTCCTATTTGTCCATTTAACCCTTCACTAAATTTTGAATCATCTGCAAAAGCTAACTCTTGTTTATGGCATGATGCACAAGACGTAGATTCATCTACAGATAACATCTTATCATAAAACAATACTCTTCCTAATGTAGCTTTGTGAAAAGGTAAATCTGGATTGGTTTGTATGGGAATATTTGTAACTATACTGTAATCGTACGTGCCTTCTGGAATATTAAGCGTACGAGTCAGAATTTCAAATTCTTCATCTGTATAATGATGTAAGGATTCATCCAATTTATCTGTACATGAATGTAACGACATGAACAAAAATCCTCCAAAAAGCAAGTAAAACACATTTTTCATATTAATTGGTTTTAATTATTGAAATACTTCTCTACTCAGTATTTAACGCAAAATAAGCCTTTTTGTATGCAATCGCTACATTTTTTTTTGATTATAAGAATTTTAACACATTTAATTTACCAACCATGTGTCACTGTAACGTAAAAAATCCAAACCCACTTTATCCTTACAAAGGACTATTTTTCATTTCGGAACTTTAACTCTCCAATGACGTATTCCCCAAGTTTTTTCCCTTGAGTCACCCCATTATCAATGGCAGGCCTGTAGTGTATTCCTCCATATAATCTAGATACTGCAGCTTCAGCTGAGGCATCAAAAAACGAATCGAAATTTCTCACCGGAAGACCATATTCTAATTCCGTATCATCTTTAAATGAAAAATTTTCTCCAAAAATAGAAGTTAAGGCAACCGCAGCAGCTGTCGATATTACACTATGACCACTGGTATATTCTGGAAAAGGAGGGGTTTGAAGAGTTGGCAGCCAATCTTTGTCAATGTGTTCATTGATCACTGTTTCTGGTCTAGTCAAATTGGACCTATACTTTTCGTCCCAACATGAAATAAAGCCGTCTGCCAGGGCAATAGAAGTCAGTGCATATGCCTCTAATGTTTGAACAAAAGACGCTTCTGCTTTTTCACAAGCTATTTTTGTAATTCCAATCCAATGCCCTCCTGGTGTGATTTTTTTGCTTGCATGCATCACGTGCCCTGTCACATTCAAAACATATGGGTTACAATCCCAAAAACTTGCAATTTCCTTTTCTTCTTCATTGATATTATTCACCACTTCATATACTTCAATCACTTCTTTATAAAACTGACTATTCTTATCCATGGAAAATTGAGTGGGTAATTCAGGAGTAAACTGGTCGGAGTTTTTAATTACAAAGGGCCTAATGGTGGACCAATGTGGTTCAATTCCTTCCATATATCCAGGAGGAGTGGGCTTCCATCTGGCGGCATCCTCTGTAATTGAGAATTTTGGAAAAGATCTTGATTCTTTATAATTATCTGTATTTGACCAATCAATCACTTGTTGTGCTACTTGCTTTCCATATTCAATAGATCTATCCAAAATTTGCTGATCAATATTTAAGTCATTCAAGTTTGCCATATATTCGTCCCAGAACACTTCAATTTTGTCCTCAGAAAAAATATAATTCTTTGCTGCTGTTAACAATGCAATATTCGCTGATATGCCAAACGAATATACTTTTCCAACTTCTGGCTGAATGATATCAGGCATATCTTTTAATTGTCCAGAAAGGCTAGTGTATGACGAGTCCAAATGTTTTCCAGCTTCATACGCTGCAATGCTGGTATACACATAATTTCTACTCGCAACTGGCGGAGAAAAAATATCATGTACAATCACATCCGAAAGTTTTTTCATAGATGCATGAATAAATGCTGGTCTATTTACTTCCTTTTCATATTCGGTATTTACATTGGTTTGTTTTTTACCGCTATTTACACAACTCAATAAACAACACAACCCAAATACTCCCAGTGCTATAATTATATTTTTCAATTTATTTCTCCTTCTGTTATGGTGACAAAATTACATTACTCCGTCGTAATAATTGAATTTTAACTAACCATCTTATTATTCTCTAATTTTCTAGAAAAGAGGATAAATTAAATCGGTTAAACTTTTTTTATAATAAAAGCATTTCTAGAAAAGATTAAAATATTTTAAATCCATAGAACTACCTATTCCAAAAATTATAATTTTGCACCATGTTATTATATATACACAAATCAAAAATTCACAGAGCAAGCATCACTGAAGCGAATCTTAACTATGTAGGATCTATCACCATAGATGAAGATTTAATGGATGCCGCCAACCTCATGGAAGGTGAGAAAGTTCAAATTGTAAACAACAACAACGGTGAACGTATCGAAACTTATGTGATAAAAGGAGAAAGAGGGTCAGGTGTTGTTTGCCTGAATGGAGCCGCTGCAAGAAAGGCTGAAGTAGGTGATATCGTTATTATCATTTGTTATGCACTTATGACGCCTGAAGAAGCAAAAGCACATAAACCTGCTACCGTTTTCCCTAATGAATTTAACAAGCTGGATTAACCACTACTCCAATAAAAGCGAATGGATAAAACACTGAAAAATCTACTAAAGACGCTTTTATTCTTGTCCGTTGGAGTTATTATACTCTACATAGTCTACTTAAAATTCAATAGTGACTTTCAAAAAGAGTGCGCCGTTTTAGGTATTCCTTCAGAAGATTGCAACTTTTTCAAAACGATTGTTTCGTATATCAAATCTGCTAATTATGTGTGGGTTTGTATTGCACTTATGTTTTATATGGTCAGCAATATTTCAAGGTCCCTAAGATGGCAAATGCTATTGGAGCCATTAAGCCATAAACCTAAGTTTCTTAATACTTTGAGTACCGTTATGGTGGGCTATTTGGTCAATTTGGGAATTCCTCGATCTGGAGAATTTATTCGTGCTGGGCTTTTGTCCCAATATGAAAAAATGGAGGCCGAAAAAGTAATGGGAACAATTGTCACATCAAGAGTAATTGATGTGCTATGCTTATTGATTACGATCGCCTTGACACTCTTATTTTCCTTCGATAATTTTTATAATTATTTTGCACAAAATAGTGATCTGAGTGACAAGTTTGCAGGACTTCTTTCAACCTTCAATCTTCTACTTCTTGGATTCATAAGTTTATCCTTCTTGGCTGTTTTATGGAAATATCGAGCGGCGTTATTGGCTACAAAAATCGGACAAAAAGTAAAAAAAATATTTCTTGGATTTTGGGAAGGCATCGTATCCATTAAAGACCTTAAAAATCCAGTTCTATTTGTTTTCCATACCATAGTCATATGGGTATGTTATTATTTGATGACCTACCTTATGTTTTTCTCTTTTGATGCAACTACAAACTTAGCACCTGTTGCTGGTCTGGTGGTATTTGTTTTTGGCACTTTGGGAATTGTTGTTCCTTCGCCTGGTGGAATGGGGACATATCAATATTTGATCAGTGAAGCCTTGATGTTGTATGGAGTTGCATTTCCTGAAGCATTCGCATTTGCAAATATTATGTTTTTTTCAGTTCAGTTACTCAACGTATTTTTGGGCGTTATCGGTTTTTTCTTTCTTCCAATATATAATAGAAATGATTGATTCTAAAATTTTCCACATTATAACCGTTGTAGGTGCGAGACCTCAATTTATTAAAGCTGCAGCATTAAGTCGCGCATTTAGTAAAAACACAAGAATAAAAGAAACCATTGTACATTCAGGACAGCACTATGACTACAACTTATCAGAAGGTTTTTTTAGAGAATTAGACTTACCAAAACCAAAATACAATTTAGAAATTGGCTCTCAAGCACATAATAAAATGATAGGCCAATTTTTAATCGCATTTGACGATATAATTACGAAAGAAAATCCAGATCTAATTGTAGTATTTGGTGATACAAATACGACATCCGCCGCAGCAATTGGAGCGGCTAAAAGAAACATTCCACTAGCCCATGTGGAAGCGGGGCTCAGGGAATGGGATAAATCTATCCCTGAAGAAGTCAATAAATTGATCACAGATAGTATCTCCGATTTATATTTTAGTCCCACTCAAACAGGTGTGGATAATTTAAAAGCGGTAGGGGTCACTCAAAATGTATTCAAAACTGGGGATATCAGTTTAGATCTCTTGTTTCACCATACACAATATTTGGATGAGAACCTCCTCCGATTCAAATACAACTTGAACGATGCCTATGTATTTATGACCTGCCATCGTGATTCCAATACAGCAGATCCTCAAAAACTAAGTTCCATCCTTCAAGGAGTCGCACAATGTGGACTACCCGTAGTCTTTGCAATGCACCCTCGAACTAAATCGGCCATTGAAAAATTTGAACTTGGTCACTTTATCACACCCAACATTCAAGTCATCGAACCTTTGGGCTTCTGGGAAACTCAAAGTCTATTAAAATATGCCACTATTGCAATAACTGATTCTGGGGGAATAATTAAAGAAGCATATTTTCACAAAGTACCAGGAATCATCATTGACACACAAACAGAATGGATAGAAACGTTAGATGAAGGGTGGAACCATATAGCAGGGCCCGATAAAGACAAGATTATTGAATTGGTGCAAAAAAATAAAAAACCATCCATTCACACCAATGCTCTGGGAGATGGTAATTGTGGAGATCGAATTACTAAAGAAATAGAAACTTTCCTAGATCAATTATAATAAGATTCTATACGATTTATTAACTCATTTTACAACCCCCTCACTTTTTTATTTTCAAAATAGAATTTCACCAAAATGTCATTCCTAGATATATTATCTTGAACTTATTCGTTTGAAGCAAATTAGAATTCCTTATATTGACTCTTCAAACTAAAACTTTAAGATGTCAAAGAACTTAAGCGACCTTTCATTTCGAAAGGGCATATTTGGATCTCTATTTGAAAAAATGGGACAAAGTGCAGAAGAGACAGGGACTCCCACCGCTAATGACCTGCAAGCACTGGCAGATGAATTTCTTATCGGCACTGCCAATACCTACGGTGCAGTCAGTTTTTATGACTTCATGAAAGAAGAAAATAAAGGCAAGAAAGTCTATGTATGTAATGGCAGTGCATGTCTTTGCGCAGGGACCCAAGACACCCTCAAGGATCAATTAAAGAGTCATTTTAAGGAAGACGAAATCGGACATATGACTTGTTTGGGAAGATGCCATGAAAATGGAGCTTTTCATTACCAGGGAAATAATTACTCTGCAAAGGAACCTGATGCGATAGACGAGATTCTAAACGAAAGGCAACCAGCCAATGATAGTTATTCTGTTCTAAGCAATACAGAATTGTTAACCGCAAAAATTGGCGATGTGGAAACATACTATAAAGCCTATCGTGATTTTATTCATTCTAATCAAAAAGAAAGCGTACTCGAGGAAATAAAAAAATCTGGATTGAGAGGTCGTGGAGGAGCTGGCTTTCCAATGGGATTGAAGTTGAACATTTGCAGAGATGTAGAGAGCGATTTGAAATTTATCATCTGTAATGCTGACGAAGGAGACCCTGGAGCATATTCAGATAGGTATTTGCTTGAAGAGAAAACGCATGCTGTCTTACAAGGTATGATGGTATCAGGCATATTATGCGGTGCGCAATGGGGTATATTATATATTCGAGCAGAGTATCCCGATTCTGTCACCAAAGTACAAGCCGCCATCGAAGAGCTTCGAGAGGCAGAACTAATAGGCGGAGACATCCTAGGTAGTGGAGTTAATTTTGATTTTAAAATAATAAAGGCCCAAGGTGCTTATATCTGTGGAGAAGAAACTGCGCTAATCAATTCTATAGAAGGGCAAAGACCAGAGGTAAGAACACGTCCTCCCTACCCTACGGTAGAAGGATTATTCAACAAACCTACTGTTGTCAACAACGTAGAAACCTTGGCTTCTGTACCATTTATTTTAAAAAATGGGGGAAGTGCCTATAATGCTATTGGAACAGAAAAATCCAGCGGCACAAAATTATTAAGTCTAGATAGCTATTTCAATAATCCTGGGATTGTCGAAGTAGAAATGGGAACTCCCTTAGAGGTGGTTATTCATGACTTGGGAGGAGGCTTCAGGACGGATGTCAAAGCTATGCAAATCGGTGGGCCTCTAGGTGGCATCGTGCCCGTTCATAAAATATCAGAACTTAATGTTGATTTTGAATCTTTTGGTCAAAATGGATTCCTACTTGGACATGCTTCGATCGTGTGTATCCCTGAAGCATATCCAATGATCAATTATTTAGAACATTTATTTGATTTTGCTCAATATGAAAGTTGTGGTAAATGTTTTCCCTGTAGATTAGGGACCAAGCGAGGACATGAACTCTTGGTGAAATCAATTAAAGAAGACTACAAAATTGACAGGACTCTATTCGATGATCTGTTAAATACCTTGCAAGAAGGTTCTCTATGTGCACATGGAGGCGGAATACCTTTGCCCGTAAAAAATGCACTTCATTATTTCAAGGAGGAGTTAGCACCTCATTTTGTAAATTAATTTGTACCCAATAACATCAAAAGTATGCAAGCTTATATCAATAATAAATCGTACGAATTCCATGCAGGAGAAACAATTCTAAACTTTTGCAAGCGAATAATTGGAGAGAAATCAATTCCGACGCTTTGTGATGCTCCCAATTTGGAGGCATTCGGGTCTTGTCGAGTATGTTCTGTGGAAGTAGCATTGGAAAAGGAAGGAAAAAGAAAAACTATGGCTTCATGTCATACTACTGTTTCAGAAGGCATGTTTATCTATCCCCATTCTGTAGAAATCCAAAAACTAAGAAAAAACATTATCGAATTGGTTCTTACCGATCACCCTTTGGATTGTTTGACATGTGAAGTAAATGGAAATTGTGAGTTACAAGATGTAGCTGCCAGTACTGGTGTACGTGCTGTGCGATATCCGGAAGGAGAGAATCATTTGCATAGAGAAAAGGATTTGAGTCATCCCTACATGACTTCTGATTTATCCAAATGCATCAATTGTTATCGATGTGTCCGAGCATGTGATGAAGTCCAAGGTCAATTTGTGTTGAGTATGGCAGGTCGTGGATTTGATAGTCAAATTGTAAAAGGTCTTAATCAATCCTTCATGGAGTCAGACTGTGTAAGTTGTGGTGCATGCTCTCAGGCATGTCCAACAAGTGCAATTTCGGATGTTTTTGAATCCAAGGCAGTCAGATCAGATGAAAAAGTAAGAACCGTTTGCACCTACTGCGGTGTAGGTTGCAATCTTGAAGTCAGTGTAACAGGTGACAACATAAATTCAATTCGGGCTCCGTATGATGCTGCCGTCAATGAAGGCCACACTTGCTTGAAAGGTAGATATGCTTTCAAGTTTTATGATCACCCTGAGCGCTTGAGGGATCCTATGATCAAGAAAAACGGAACATTTGAAAAAGTAAGTTGGGATGAAGTATATACCTATATTGGAGATAAGCTTGGTCAGTATAAAAATGATTTTGGAGCAGACAGTATTGCAGGTATATCCTCATCAAGATGCACCAATGAGGAGAATTATTTAATGCAAAAATTCATACGGGCAGTGATAGGCACCAACAACATTGATGGATGTGCCCGAGTATGTCACTCACCGACTGCATTAGGCATGCAACGAACATTTGGAACTGGTGCCGCTACCAATAGTGTAGAAGATATTCAACACACCAACTGTATCATGGTCATAGGAGCTAATCCTACTGCTGCGCACCCAGTGACAGGAGCTAGAATGAAGCAATTTTTCATGAAGACAGATAATGTATCCATTGTTATTGATCCAAGAAAAACTGAATTAGCTGAGTATGCGACCTTCCATCTTGCACTGCGTCCGGGCACAAATGTGGCCGTTCTCAATTTGATGTTATACTACATCATCCAAGAAGGGTTAGTGGACATAGATTTTGTTGAGAGAAGAACAGAAGGATTTGAAGAATTCAAGGCAGAATTAATGCAGCTGGACATTGATGAAATAGAACGCATTTCAGGCGTAGATAGAGATTTGGTCAGAGAAGCTGCTATCGCCTATGCCAGCGCTCCTAATGCAATGAGTTTTCATGGTTTAGGTGTTACTGAGCATTCACAAGGTACCTTTGCTGTGATGCAAATTGCAGATTTGGCTTTGATCACTGGAAACATTGGTCGAAAAGGAGTAGGTGTCAATCCACTACGAGGGCAAAACAATGTACAAGGAAGTGCGGATATGGGTGTTCAGCCACATCAAGGTGCTGGATATATGGATGTATCTCAACCGAATAACATCGAGAAATACGAGAAATTTTATGGGGTTTCTCTTCCTAGAGAAATTGGGTACAAAATTCCAGAAATGTTTGATGCAGCATTAGAAGGAAAGTTGAAAGCGATTTGGATCATTGGAGAAGATGTAGTCCAAACGGATCCCAACACCCAAAAAGTTATTAAAGCATTGAACAATACAGACTTGGTTATTGTCCAAGAACTTTTCATGACTGAAACTGCAAAATATGCGGATGTTATTTTACCTGGAGCTTCATTTCTAGAGAAAAGTGGAACATTTACCAATGGAGAACGAAGAGTTCAAAGAGTAAATAAAGTTCTGGATCCTATTGGAAATTGCAAGCCGGATGGTCAAATTATAATTGATATGATGAACCACATGGGGTATGCGCAAGCCGACTATACGCCAGACGGCATGTTGGAAGAGATCTCCCAAATTGTACCATTTTTCGCTGGAATTAAATGGGAAGAACTGGGTATTAATGGAAAGCAATGGCCTGTTGCCAAATCCGGAGAAGATACTCAGATATTGCACAAAGAAGAATTCAAAAGAGGAAAGGGAGCATTTGCTTTTAATGCATTTGAAGAGTCGCAAGAGATTGTCAAACATGGTAAAGAATTTCCTTACATTCTTACCACCAATAGAGACCTGGAACATTACAACTGTGGTGCCATGACAAGAAGAACTGGAAATGTAGAAATCAATACTCAGGATTCATTATGGATCCATCCAGATGATGCTGCAGCTCATGGGATTACTGACAATGAATACGTTTGTCTAGAATCAGAAAGAGGTAAAGTGGATGTGCGCGCCTTTATTACTGAGGGTGTCAATCCAGGTGTACTAAGTACCACATTCCATTTTCCAGAAATTATGGTCAATAATATTACTTCTGATGAGTCTTGCTCTGAAGCAATGTGTCCAGAATATAAAGTGGTTGCCGTACGGATAAGAAAAAGTAGAGGAAAGCATTTGGTGCAATAATAAGAATTGTAAATTGGTCTATTTATTGTGATAGATAAGGTTAATTCAACACCTTGAATTCTAATTCAATGAAAAAGTATGCCATACTATTCTTTTGTTTGATTGGGATAGCACCATTGATGCGTGCTCAAATAGTCAACATGGAAAACAAAAGAATTGCAACCGACACAACTGGTTTTTCCGGCAAAATGGGAGTTTCACTGTCTGCTGCACGTTTTACTCAGTCCTTTATTGCTGCTGACATTTCTGGACAAGTTCAATGGAAAACCAATAAAAATCTATACTTGTTGGTTGGTGATTTTCAAATTGTAAATGCTGGAGGTGAAAGTTTTAATAATAGCGGTTTCGGACATATTAGATATAATAGAAAATTTGGTGATGTAATTAGAGGTGAATTATTCACACAAATCCAATACAACTCTGTTACTAAAATCACTAAAAGAATTCTCAATGGTATTGGAATACGTTTTAAACTCTCCCCTCATGAAACTGCAAAAATTTATTGGGGCTTAGCTTTAATGAATGAATACGAAGAAGTAAGTGATCCCAAAATCATAAACAAGGACAACCGAATGAGCAGTTATTTTACTTTTACCCTTGCTCCAGTTGAAAATATCATTCTAAGAAATACCACCTATATTCAACCCAAGTTAGCCGATTTTAAAGATTATCGACTTGCCAATAATACACAGTTGAGCTTTGGTATAACTGACCAATTAAAATTTACAACGGTTTTTAATTTTCTATATGACTCTAGACCTCCTGCAGAAGTTCCTACCATCAATTATCAAGTAAAGAATGGATTGAGCTATACCTTTTAACAAATCCATAAAACATGTATAAATAAAGTTGTACTATTGAGGCAGAATTAATGTGCAGGCATTACAACAACAACTAGGGTATAGACTATTAGAGCCAATCTGCTCTATTCTCAAAACGCAATTATCTTTACATAGAACACACATGAAACAAGAAAGAAGGTCTTATATAGAATTGCATATTGCAGTTTTGCTGTATGGATTGACTGCTATTTTAGGTGACCTTATTCAATTGCCTGCTATAGTTTTGGTCTGGTGGCGCGTATTAATTACTAGTTTGTCACTACTCTCTTTCATCCGTTTTGGAAAAGATTTACTATCGCTAAAAAGAAAGACTGCTTTACCCTTAATTGGAATAGGTTGTCTGGTAGCCATTCATTGGATATGTTTTTATGGCTCAATTAAATTATCCAATGCATCTGTAGGATTAATCGCAATGGCCACAACATCAGTTTTCACTTCCTTATTAGAACCATGGATTATGAAACGTCGGGTTGATATCCTAGAAATTATAATGGGTTTGCTTATTATTTTAGGTATGTTGTTCATTGTACAGACCATTGATTTGTCAATGAAAAATGGATTTATGGTAGGATTTGCAGCAGCATTCTTTGCCGCACTTTTTGGAACCTTGAATAAAAAATATGTCGATGACACAAATCCATATATCATCACATTTGTAGAACTTGGAAGCGCCTGGGCATTTATATCTGTGTTGTTCATCTTGGGAGGATCTTACATGGACTTAAGCAATTTTGTTCCCGTCCGATGGGAGGATTGGATGTATATTTTGATTTTAGCTCTTTTGTGTACTACACTAGCCTACATTTTATCATTAAGAGCACTCAAACATTTGACAGCATTTGCTACAAATTTAGTCATCAACCTAGAACCGTTGTACGGCATCTTACTTGCTGCAGCCATCCTAAAAGAATATGAACAGCTTACGACTAATTTTTATATTGGAGGAGGCATTATTATTGCAATAATCGTATCGTATCCTATTTTAAAAAAGAGATTTAGTCCATCGATATGATAGATGAAAATATACTAAGAGCGATTTATTCTTACTGTGAAAATGTTTCCGATGATCAGGGCGATGTATTGTATCAGCTTTACCGAGAAACACACCTTAAAACTATGGCTCCACGCATGGCCTCTGGACCAATACAAGGTAGACTTTTAAGCCTATTAAGTAATTTACAAACGCCCAATCATATATTAGAAATAGGAACATTTACAGGGTATGCTACCATTTGTATGGCGGAAGGACTGGCAGAGGATGGACAAATTACCACTATCGAAGTCAACCCTGAATTAAATCATATTTCAGATAAATACTTCAAAATAGCTAGAATTAGAGACCGAGTCACCTCTTTGATTGGTAATGCAAAAGAAATTATTCCAACACTAGATGGCCCATTTGATTTTGTTTTTATTGATGCCAAGAAAAAAGATTATTCGTTGTACTTTGATTTGATCATTGATAAAGTCGCTCAAGGAGGAATTATTCTTGCTGACAATGTCTTGTGGGATGGAAAAGTAATTGATGGGAGTCAAGATGCTACTTCTCAATCCTTGAGAGAATTCAACCAGAAAATGAAAGAAAATGAATCAATTTCCACCTTGCTCTTGCCATTAAGAGATGGATTGATGATTATGCGGAAGAAGTAGGTTATTCATGCCTATTCCCCTAGAAATTTGCCTATTTTATACCCACTGGTAAAATGAATTTTCATCGAATCTACGACATCACTCGAATTATTTTTACTTAGTCCAAATCGTCATCAAAACAATCTTCCAACTCTCCTCTTTTCATCAACATAATAAAACTTCTAGCTGCAGCGATCACATCAGCTCTCGCATTATTGGATGGTGTATATCTTTGATTGAATAAAACTGTATACAATTCTTGTAGAGAAGGCCATTTGTATCCACCTCCTTTACTAGGTAATTTACAATACCATGTTGCTTCTTGCATGAGACAGATTCGTTCTTTGGTAAACAAAGGAGGATGCATTCCTTTTCGCATATATTCTGCTGCAACTACATTTTCATTCATGTTCATGTTATGCGCGATTAAATAATCGGCTTCCTCCACACTTTTTGTAAATTGATTGAATATATCTTCTAATTTCTCTCCCTTAGTCTTAATCTCATCTTCATCCAATTTTGCATATTTTTCAATATGGTGATCAATTGCAAATCCTTCTGGTTTCACAACACAATCATAGTCAGATATAGGTTTCAGTTCATCATTTAAAGTTATCCATGAAAGATGAATCAATCTTGGCCAACTGAATGTATCCGTAAAAGGTGCTTTATAATCTTTGGGTTTGCCTATTGGGCTCGCATCAAATATTAAATACTTCATAGTGTGATTTTCCTATTTCTGTTTAAATTGTTCTTGTAAATTATTATAAATTTCTTCGGCTAAACCTGCATAGGTGCTTTGAGAAATTTTGCATCTTTTCATGGGCTGATCCAAGCCAGCGGACATCGCGGACCAGGTGTGATAATTTCCCATTTGATCTTGCTCACAATACACTCCTAAAGGTAGATGACACCCTCCATCCATCATTTGCAATACTCTCCGTTCTACATTGGTGCAAAAGGCTACATCTCGATTTCCGATTTTATTTATAACTTTTCGCATCTCCATATCCTCATTTCTTGTCTGATACGCCAACACACCCTGAGCAGGAGCTGGAACAAATTCTCGAGGATGCAATCGTACAACTTCCAAATCTGATACATCTAATTGTAATCTATTGAGTCCTGCTGTTGCCAAAACTATAGCTCCAAATTGCCCCTCTCTCAATTTCTCAATTCTTGTAGGTACATTTCCACGTATATCTTCAGTTTGAATAGTTGAATTGAGATCCATCAATTGAGCTTTCCTCCTTGCGGAAGACGTTCCTACAATAGTACCTTCCTTTAATCGTAAATTTTGGGTAGGGTCGTAAAATCCAGATCTTATTAATAAAGTATCCGATGGATCTTCTCGATAAGAAGTAGCTGCAATTCTCAGTCCTTCAGGACTACTAGTAGGTAAATCCTTCATCGAATGCACTGCGACATCTATACTACCATCCAACAATTGATCTTCAATCTCTTTGGTAAAGAAACCTTTACCTTCAATTTTATCAAAACTTAAATGCTGAATTTTATCGCCTTTTGTTTTAATTATTTTTATTTCGCTCGCGTGTCCATTTGCTTTCAATTGATCTTGCAAATAATGCGCTTGCCACAAGGCAAGATCACTGCCTCTACTTCCGATTATAATCGTCTTTTGCTCCATCGTGCAAATATAATCGCCCTTTTGAAAGCGAACATCATTTTTCTAGTTTGATTTGACTAGAAAATATCAAAATGACAATACTTTAAGATTTGATCAATTCTACTTTGATAATCATACAAATAAAAAAGTGGAATCCATCAACAGATAGATTCCACTGACATGGTTTTTTGAGTTTTATTATGAATCTTGTAAGAGAGCAATGGCTTTTGTACAACTTTCCACAATATTGTAACAATGTGCTCCATAACCTGATTCTTGTGTTAACCCACGTTCAGCAATAATACCTTCATATTTGACTTTATATTCTTTTGAATTTGTAAGCACATAAGATTCCTGTGCCTTTAAGTGCTTTGATACTGTAGCTAAGTATTTAAAATCAATAGCTTGGTAGGCAATTAAGGTATTTAAAAAATATTCGTTTTGTTTATCTTCTATCTTTGAAATCGTCCTATTTATAATCGCATAATCCCCATACAGGAATAAGATTAATTTTTGCACATCTAATTTATCCGCTTCAGTTATTCCATTAACTTCAACATGATTTTTAATCGTTTGATAAACTAATTCAGATTTTTTCTCAATGGATACAGTCTTATCTTTGACCACTTCCAGTTGATCTCTAAATAAAAATGGATGGTGCTTTTTTCCTTCCAAAATATAGGAAACGTGCGTATTCCCTGTATGTTCACCTTTCATGAATGCCACTTGAGCTTGCGTCAGACCATTCGTTTGAGATAATTCATTGGTACAATTAGAAAGGGTGAATGTGATTGATAATAGTAGTAATATTTTTAGATTTTTCATGCTTATTAATTTTGAAGGTTATAGGTTTATGCGTGCTCGCAACAGTCGAAAGCCCCGAAATCCACTTCTCCAAATGGAGCGTCATCTTCAGTACTTATACCCGTCACTACCGTACCATCATGATATGTGTGTGTATATTCAAAATCTTTGGTTTTGCAATCTTCATCGTCGAAACTAACTTCAATCGAAGCCACGTCTCCTTTTCCCTCAATTTCACAATCAATTCTAGAAAATGCAATTGAAGTCATACCTAAAAGTAAATAAATAAGTAAGATCTTTTTCTTCATGGTTTAAAAGTTTTGTTGGTTTAACTAAAATATGGTATCGTTTTGATTATCTATGAAATCCAAAACCCAATACAATAGAGTTACATTGTCTACCAATGTTAAAATTAATATCATACTGTTAATGAAAAAATACTTTACTTAAGTGATCTTACACCTAAATCATAATTATTTTTCGTTTTGACGTGCGCAATATACTGTTTAATTCCATATTATGCAATTTATATATTATTTATCAAGTAAAATTCAGAATTTTAATTCTACTATTGCTCTTCAAGCAAAATATAATTAATTAAATTGGGATAAATCAAAACACCATTATAAATATACTCATTTTTGTAGTATGATGCTACTTCCTTATGGGAAGATATCAATTTGAGTAAACTATCATACGTTTATTCAGCACACTAATTCATTTCTTCTGAGTAGTCATTGACAGCCTAATATGGAGTGTGCTGGCTATAATCAATGCACATAATTTTGACGGCTTCAATGCAAAAAATCATCTTCTACTAAGAAAATCAACATATTAACTTTATTTATATAATAAAAAGTATTATATGTCTTTTATTGTTTTTACTTTCGCAAGTAAGTAAAACGAACAAGCTAAAACCAGCAACATATCAAAAAGGAATTTTACGCTCACGGAAAATTATTAATCTCGGGTGAATATGCAGTCTTAGATGGAGCGCGAGCATTTGCCTTACCAACATTGTTTGGTCAAAAAATGATTGTGAAAAATTCCCGTGGCTCTGATTTAATATGGGAATGTAAAGACAAAGAAGGAGCAACTTGGTTTAAAAGTCATATTTCATTGTATGATTTTTCAGCCATTAACACCACCGATCAAGACGTTAGTGATAAATTAAAAAAAATACTTAAAAACGCAGTTCGACTCAATTCTGAATTTCTTTCCAAATGGAATGGATTTAAAGTGGAAACGCAATTGGAATTTCCATTAAATTGGGGTTTAGGATCAAGTGCTACTCTATTTTCACTGATCAGTTCTTGGGCCGACATCAATCCATTAATGTTGTATTTTAAAGTTGACAATGGGTCTGGGTGTGATGTAGCTTGTGCAGATGCTGGACAGCCCATCATCTATTTTGCCAATGATGATGAAATCAGTTATACCCCGATTGAATACAAGCCTTCCTTTAGTAAAAAACTATATTTTGTCCATCTTAATCAGAAACAGGATTCATCTCTAGGTATCAAAACTTATTTAAAAGCTGTAAAAGATCGAAAAACTCTAGTAAAAACTATTTCTGGAATTACCGATCAAATGTCTGAAGCAAAAGATTTGAAAACATTCTCTGGCTTAATGGACAAACACGAAGATGTAATTGCTCATCATACGGGCTTCGAAAAAGTGAAAGACCAGCATTTTTCAGATTTCTGGGGATCAGTTAAATCATTAGGTGCTTGGGGTGGTGATTTTGTGCTTGCCACATCCAATAAATCAAAAGAAGAGACCAAGGCCTACTTTGATGGCAAAGGATATTCTACTGTACTATCCTACGATGAAATGATCTAAAGTTATATTTATTTCTATTCATTGAGAGCGACAATCCTCTTGTTTTTGCGGTCACTTATTAAACTCACTTTTACCACACAAACCACTTATCATGAGTCGTCCACTTGAACACCACAAAGAACTTTATTGATAATACTTCAAAATAGACGTTGTCTTTGTACTTTTCCATTAATTTTGCACGTTTTTAAATCTGTACTAACATCACCTAATGTCGAATCAGAATATATTATTTTTGCTTTCTGTACTTATTGTCATTGTATTTAATGCATGCCAAAAGGATAATACATTTGAAGGTACAAATCCATCCATTACCGCCTCATTAGATACACTCACCTTTGATACCGTTTTCACCACAATTGGATCGGCCACACGTTCATTCAAAATATTTAATAACGAGAATGAAGATATTCTTATTGATGTTGCATTGCAAAATGGCCAAAATTCAAAGTTTCGTATGAATGTGGATGGCATTGCTGGCACTGAAGTGAAAGGTGTGTTTATAAAAGGAAATGATAGTATTTATGTTTTTATGGATGTTACAGTTGATCCCGATCAGCCAGTAAGTATCAGTCCTTTTGTCATTGAAGAATATGTTACTGTATCTTCTAATGGTTCAGAAAAGGACATCCTCTTAGAAGCATGGGGCCAAAATGCAAATTATGTTCCTGGTAGCAACAGAAAGGGGGTACTAAGTCTCTTATCCTGTGACTTGGGAACTGAAACATGGGACGACCCAAAACCCTATGTCATCTATGGAGTCTTATTTATTGACAGTTGTGAATTGATCCTACCCGCAGGTACGGATGTGTATGTACATGGAGGATTAGTTCGAGATGATAGCCTACTGTACAACGATGGCTTTTTAATTGTATTGGAAAACGGCAAAATTACTGCCAATGGCACCGCAGATGAACCCATTACTTTCCAAGGAGATCGACTCGAGCAATCTTTTGATGATTTGGCAGGACAATGGGTAGGAATCCGATTTATTTCTGGAAGTATCGGAAATCGATTTGAGCATGTCAACATTAAAAATTCGGTGGTTGGTATGCGAATAGATAGTGCCGCCCAATTGAGCCTTGAATCGTGTTCTATCTTCAATACTTCATCTGCAGGGCTCATTGGAATACGAGCAGACATTGATGCTACCAATACACTTATATATAACAATGGACAGAATTGTGCATTATTGACCTACGGTGGAAATTATAACTTTAATCATTGCACTTTTGCCAGTTATGGCAACCAGAGTTCGGCGGTACGTTTTGATAATTTTAGGTGCACAGATCCACCACTTTGCCAAGAGGTTGTTTTTGTAAATCAACTCAATGCTTCATTTTCCAATTGTATTTTTGCAGGAAACGAAAAAGATGAAATATTCCCAATTGACTGGACAGATGGGACAGAACCTGATTTATTTAATTTCGATTTAAAAAACTGTGCAGTCACTGTAGATGAAATCCTAGATCCAGAGCTATTCCCTAATTTTTTTGACAATTGTGAAGATTGTATTAATCTCACTTTCATGGATACCCTCTTTTTGGATATTGACAATAATGTATTCAGTCTAGACACGATGTCTATTGCTATAGATAAAGGATTTTTTAATGGACTGGTCACCGATGATATTTTGGATAATGCTCGGGACAATATGCCAGACCTAGGTTGTTTTGAATTTCAGAAGTAAAGAAAGCGTTGGATCCATACGATTTACAACCCATTTTTTAATTCATGTATTATACTGAGAGCTAGCTTACATTTTTCAGTGATAGATCTGAAGTCCTTTGCCTCAAGTGCTTCTGTTGATATCAATTTTGATCCCATTCCAACGCAAGTTACTCCTGCATCAAACCAAGCTTTTAAATTTTCTTCCGTTGGAGAAACTCCACCGGTAGGCATTACACTTGTCCATGGCTGAGGTCCTTTTATTGCTTTCACAAAACTAGGACCATAGATTCCACCTGGAAACAATTTTACAATTTCACACCCTAGTTCTTCTGCTCTGCAAATTTCAGTTAATGAGCCACAGCCTGGTGACCATAGTACTTTTCTTCTATTACAGACTACGGCAATATCTTCTCTTAAAACAGGGGTCACAATAAAATTCGCTCCTAATGCCATATATAATGAAGCTGAAGCAGCATCTGTTACTGAGCCAACTCCTAAAATCATACCCGGAAGTTCTTCTTCGCAATATTTTGAAAGTTGCTCGAAGATTGTATGTGCAAAATCTCCCCTACTTGTAAACTCAAGTAATCTTGCGCCTCCGTCATAGCATGCCTTTAAAGTATTTTTACTTAATTCAACATCATTATGATAGAACAAAGGAACTAATCCTTGTTTCTTCATTTTTTGTGCGACTTCTATACGTGTAAATCTTGCCATGTAATTTTTTTTTAATTAAAATAAAGCCCAATTGCAACTATCCCATTATATGAAATAACCAAAGAAAAAACTAAAGCGGCAACTAAGCTAATGTTTATCCACAATGCTGTTTTATGCATAGAGCGAAATGATTTCAAATTTAATATGATCAGTATACCAATAATTACCAGAGGTAGTACAAAAACGTTAAATACTTGAGACAAAATTTGACCATCAATAGGATTGGCTCCAAAAATAGGAATGATCAACGCCAATACTGAGGCAACAGCAGTGATATATCTAAATTGTCTCGAAGTTGTATCCAACTCTCCAGACTTGTAATCTGCTATCAATAATGGGACAATAAGTAGAATTGGGAATATGGAAGATAATCCCGCACTCAAAGTTCCAAAGAAAAATAGTGTAATAGCAAATTTTCCTGCTATGGGAACCAGTGCATCTGGCATATCACTCACTTGTTGAATAGGAGAACCATCATAGTACAAAGCTCCACATGCCACTGCCATGATCGCACCGCTGATGACAAAAATCAATACCGCAGCACTTATAGCATCTTTTTTTTGAGTCGTCAAATCAGACTTGGTCCATCCTTTCCCCTTTATGAAAAGTGGTCTGGAAAGAAAAGTAGCAGCCGCCATAGTCGTTCCTACAAATGCAGCAACCATCATACTACCACCTTCCACCTGAGGTATTTTTGGGATTACCCCTTTGATCACATCAATAGGAAGAGGGTACACTAAAAATAAACTCAATAAAAAAGACAAGCCCATAATCGATACAAATACAATAAGTATTTTTTCAAAAAAGGTGTATGATCCCTGAATTAATAATAAATAAAATGATGAGACAATAACTAAGGCAATAATCAACACAGATTGGTATTGAAAATCAGCAATTCCTGGCCAATATATTTTTAATAGTTCGAAAAGTATATTTGAAGAAATGCCCACTATTCCAATCAAAGAATTCCATTGTCCGAGTAATATTCCAATAATTATAAGAATACCAATTGCTCTACCATATTTTAGTCTTTTTCTAAATGAGAATAAAGCTGTTTCTCCAGTAATCAGAGAATAATTGCCATAAACATATATTAGAACCCCTGAAAAGTAACAGCTTAATAATAAGACCCACAACAATTGCATCCCATATGTACTCCCTGCTACGAGCATTGATGTTACACTCCCTGTACCAACTGTATAACCAATAGCAAATATCCCAGGGCCGATAGCAAGAATTGCTTTCCCTATTTTTTGTATGAAATTTTTTGAATGAATAGACATAGTCATCTACTTACTCTTCCACTAGCATCTCCGCTCATTAATTTTTCCACCTCACCAATGGTCACCAAGTTCGAATCACCAAAAATCGTGTGTTTCAAACATGAAGCTGCTACTGCAAAATTTAATGCTTTTTGTGAATCATTTGGATAGGTCATTAATCCATAGATAAGTCCTCCCATAAAACTATCTCCTCCCCCGACTCTATCTACAATATGTGTAATGTCATAAGTGGGTGCTTTGAAAAGTGTGCTTCCATCATAGAGTACGCCTGACCAAGAATTATGTGAGGCAGAAATCGATCCTCTGAGGGTAGTTATTACTTTTTTAGCTCTTGGAAACATCTCCATCAATTGCTTCAACACAGACAAGTAAGCTTCTCCATCTACGGAGCCTCCATGTGTTACATCTACTCCTTCTGGGTGTAACCCAAAGTGCTTTTCCGCATCTTCTTCATTTCCTAAAATAACATCACAACCTTCCACCAGCTCAGGCATCACATCCATTGGATCTTTGCCATATTTCCACAATTTTTTTCGATAATTCAAATCTGTAGATACCGTAACTCCCAACTTGTTCGCCATTTTTATGGCTTCTAAACATGCATCTGCTGCACCCTGGGATATAGCTGGTGTTATTCCAGTCCAATGAAACCATCCTGCATCTTGAAATATACTTTCCCAATCAATCATCCCTTTTTCTACCGTTGACATTGCAGAATGAGCACGATCATACACCACTTTACTTCCTCTACTAACTGCTCCAGTTTCTAAAAAGTATATTCCTAAACGCTCCCCTCCTCGCAAAATGCTAGATGTATTTACACCTCGTTTTCTCAACTCCATCAAGGCGCAATCTCCAATATCGTTATTAGGAAGTCGCGTAACAAACTCAGATGGCACTCCATAATTTGCTAAAGAAACAGCTACATTACTTTCACCACCACCATAAATAACATCAAAGCTACTTGCCTGAGAAAATCTTTTCCAGCCTGGAGGACTTAACCTAAGCATGATCTCACCAAACGTGACTACTTTTTTCATCTTTCCTCTATCATTTTTTTATTAAAAATATGTCTTCTTGTTTTACTTTATTTGGAACAATCAACTGAATGCTAAACCTCCATTGATATCAAAGTTGCTACCCGTTACAAACGAACTCTTATCAGATGCCAAATAAACCACCAAATCTGCAACCTCATCGGCTTTCCCTTCTCTTCTCAATGGTGTTTTACCAGCGACCATTGATCTGATTTCATCTTTCGTAAAATCATCATGGAATTTTGTATTGATCAATCCTGGACAAAGTGCGTTTACTCGAATACCTTTTGGACCAAGTTCTTTTGACATGGCTCTAGTAAACGTAGTTACTGCTCCTTTTGAAGATGCATACAAAGAAGATCCACCACCACCACCATCTCGAGCGGCTTGTGAAGACAAATTTATAATTGAACCACCTTTCCCCATTAATGGCTCGAATTCTTTCATCACAAAGACGGTAGATTTAAAATTCACATTCATTACCAGATCATAAAAAGACTCATCCAATTCTTGTAATGTCTTACGAGCAAATAATCCTCCTGCATTATTTACAACAATATCGACAGCGTCTCCAAAAGCTTCAACAGTCTTCATTCTCATTTCCTGAATATCCTCCATCTTTGATACATCTGCTTTAACAGCTATAGCTTCTCCTCCAAAAGATTTAATCTCATCAATAGTTTCTTTTGCCCTAGCTTCTGAGTTAAAATAGTTTACCACCACTTTTGCTCCTTCTTTTGCTAATTTTATCGATATGGCTCTTCCGATATCTCTAGAACCTCCTGTAACTACTGCTACCTTCCCTTTTAATATACCCATTTCTTCTTTAACTATGTTAAAAATTAAATTCCTAACGCTTGACCGCCACCGATTTGAATCGTTTCCGCTGTAATAAACGATGCATCTTTACTGGCTAAAAATGAAACTACACCAGAAACATCCTCAGGTTGTCCTAATCTTCCAAGCAAAATATTATTTGCCCAAGAAGCAAACACTTCAGGTTTTGTTGACTTTATCTGTTGATGAAATGGGGTATCAATAGTCCCTGGAGAAACTGCATTTACTCGTATGCCATATTCTGCTAAATCTTTGGCTAAGGCACGGGTAATGGCATGTACACCAGCTTTTGATGTTCCATATATTCCTGCACCTGGTCCTCCTGCATTCCAAGCTGCATTGGACGTATAATTGATTATTGACGGATGCTCTCCTTTTTTAAGGAATGGAATAGCTGCTCTGGATGTAAAAAATACTGAATCTAGATTTAATGCCATTACACCTCGATAAAATTCTGTTGTCATAACTTCAAACCTAGACCTTCCACCCAGACCACCTGCATTATTTACCAACACATCAATTCTTCCATACTTCTCACCAATCGATACTATATTCTTGGTGACGGCTTCTTCATTTGTTACATCAAATCCACAATATTCTGCTGATATTCCATCAGCCACCAGTTCTTTAACTCGTTCTGCTCCTGCTTCATCATTGATGCCATTTAGAATTACATGATATCCGTCTTTACCTAATCGTTTTGCTACATCAAATCCAATTCCACCTGTTGCTCCGGTTACTATAGCTACTTTGTTCTTATTCATTTTTATAGATTTATTTATAAGCTTAAAATTTTTCGCTGACAATACTTTGTGCCTATTATTTGTTTTGATAATGTGTTATTAACTTCTTTTTATTTATTCTGGCTTTAGAGCCTCGATTCTTGGACACAGAATCAAAACGGCTAGTATGACTAAAACAGCCAGTCCTGCTCCAATCACAAACGCTGGAAAATAAACCCCGTCTGCGGTTAACCATGGGATGAAATACAATAAAAACCCACCCATTAGTTTAGCAGCCATACCTGCAATACCAGATAAGGTTCCAACAGTCTTTCCACTATAAAAGTCACTAGGCAGTGTTTGTATATTTCCAATGGCAGTTTGGAATCCAAATAAGATGACAGCCATAATTATTACAGCATTTACTGGCCCCCCAGGATCTGCCAAACCCAACAGTGCTGGAAGCATAATTACACACCCCAAAAGAATGACAAATTTCCTTGTTTTATTAATTGACCAACTCGCTTTGAGTCTATTCTGAGCAAGCAATCCGCCAAACCAAGCACCTACCATCGCACCTACATAAGGTACCCAGGCATATATTCCTACACTTTTCACATCCATTCCGTACACTTCCATTAGATATCCAGGTATCCAGAAGACAAACAACCACCAGATAGGATCAATGGCCGCAGACGCAATAATTACGCCCCAGCTTTCTTTATGACCTAATAATTTTCCCATAGGTGGGTTATAACCATCGTCGAGAACTCCATCTTCATCCAAATCTTGATTTCTTTGACCTGAAAGAATGTATTCCTTTTCTTCTTCTGTCAACCATGGATGCTCTTTTGGGGGAGATTTAACCAAATATAGCCATGGTATGAGCCATAAAAATCCCAATATCCCGATGATGATAAATATCCATTGCCAACTAAAATACACCGACATTAAGGATATAATAGGAAAAGCGATCATCCCTCCAATTGCTGCTCCAGAATTAAAAATACCTTGTGCAAATGCTCTTTCTTTTGTAGGAAACCATTCCGCATTTCCTTTTGCGGCTCCAGGCCAATTACCTGCCTCAGCTATCCCAAGAATTGATCTAAAAATCGAAAAACTAATTACTCCTCTAGCAAAAGCATGTAAAACGGTTGCTATAGACCACACTCCTATTGACAATGCGAATCCTAAACGTGTACCAATCCAATCAAATATTTTTCCGAAAATCGCCTGACCAAATGCGTAGGATAGTAAGAAAACAATAGACACATTCGTATACAATTGTTTGTGGCCCGTTAAATCCATATCAGGATATAATTCCTTAAATATTTCTGGCCATAGTATATTAAAAGAGGTTCGATCTATATAATTAATAACCGTAGCCAAAGCGATTAAAGATACAACCCACCAGCGCAATCCTTTAATTTTCATACTTCAGGTTGTTGTTGCATTGGATAACCAAGAAAGTCTTCCCTTGCTGGACTAAAAACATCGACCAAAATACCCGGTTGTGTACAAACACATCCATGCATTACCCAAGGTAAAATATAAAAGGAATCTCCCTTCTTCAGAATTTTAACATCATCTCCAATAGTCATTTCAAATTCTCCACTTTCTACATAAGTCACTTGACTATGATAGTGTTTATGCATGACTCCTATTGCTCCAGTTTCAAACTTTGCTTTCACCAACATTATTTTGTCGTCATAGCCCATGATTTGTCTAGATAATCCAGGCGCCACCTCTTCCCACTCTGTCTCTTCTCCTAGAAAGAATCCTCTAGTGGGTTTGATATTCAATTCGTCATTCATAGTATATT
Source organism: Saprospiraceae bacterium (assembly GCA_029212405.1). Taxonomy (GTDB): domain Bacteria; phylum Bacteroidota; class Bacteroidia; order Chitinophagales; family Saprospiraceae; genus CAJXUU01. The sequence continues at coordinate 53,686 of JARGNR010000020.1, read as the reverse complement.
ATTTTACGTTCTTTCTTTAATCTCTACTTTTCCTGTCTGCTTATTTATTTTAAGTCTCCACTTTTTCTCCGATTTTGATTTCACTTCAATTTCAACCGATGTTGCAGTATTTTCGACAGTTTCAATAGACTTTATCTTGGAATACGGCTGAATTGGCCTTTCCGTGACAGGACTATAAGTACCATGGGATTCAATAGCACTCAGAAAAATTGCCTTTGATGCGTTATTCTTTCGATGGATTAACAATGCATCCCTTCTCAAGTTAAAATCTGGGTCATTGGCACCCATTCTACCTAGAATAATATTGTCACCTGGCTTACTCTCAGAAGTCATTGTATAAAACTTATTATCCTTAAACCAATTCATTTGGATAGATTCACCTGCTTCAGCTATCGCCTCAGAATAGAGATGTTGATAACCGTGCGCATCACCCATAACTTCAGGTTGTACACCCTCAACTGTAAAATTTTGAGACATTATTTGACCTGCAAATTGATAGGGAAAATCATATATGTGCTCTTCATCAGAAACTGCTTCAAAAATGTCCAATACTACAGGCTTATCAAAGTGATCGTCTTTCCATAAAAGTATAATCCTACGCATTTCTACTCCTGCATAGGCATTCAATTCAACAGCCCCTGCAGCATGTGCCTTTGGGTTATCTGTATTAAAAAATATGCCTTCAGAGTGATTCAAATTTGCAATTTCGTACTTGCCCCCAAAGTGTGACTTTTTATCTACGACCAATGTATTATGTGCAATGGTTTGTTTCGCCCAAGTTTTGTTTTCAGGTAAATATCTTCCTCCTTCTTTTTGGTCTATATTTACCCATCTTGCCGCACCATAATCTTGTAATACCTCTACGTCTCCATCATATATAGCATATGAAAGCTTATCATAATGTCCATGACCTAAACCTTGTCCTGTATATTTAAAAACAACAGTAAATTCATCTTTTCCACTTCCACTTCGCAATATGCCAAGTGCACCTTCATCTCCATCTTTCCCGTCTTTCAACTCAATAGAAGATTTCTCAAAAGGTTGTAAGGGTAATTTTTCGATTTGAGTAGCAATTTCGAAGCCATTTTGATCGAGCAAGACACTATTTTGTAATCGAGCTGCATTGATTAAATCAGGATCTTTACTAATTCCATATGCTATATTCAGAGCCGTCACTACTGACCCAGCCTTAATCGACATCCCTTTTTGAGCATCATTAATTGGAAAAAATTCTCCGCTCGCATTGGTTTGATACAATAAAGCTTTTACTCCTTTGACCAAGAGTCCTTCTCTGTACTCAAAAATTTTGAGATCAGGCCTTTTATTTTCTATAGCTTGAGCAAAAAGCATAAAAGGCAACATCGCATATCTTTGATAATAGGGCCCTTCTGTATAATATCCATCTGGTGAAAAAGCATAATCAATCTGTGCAAAAAAACCAGCTTTTGCCTTTCCTTTTTCATAAATAAAACCTCCGTCATTATCTTTTGCCAACGAATTGTCTGTATTAATTTTTAATCCATATAATGCTCGATTAATCAATTCCTCGTCATTCATTACCAACCCAATCATACCAACAGCAGCATTCCCCCATGTGCTATGGTTATGAACTCTATTAAAAAACTGTGGATTCTCTATTGAAATGAAGTCAGCATACGGTCTGAATAATTGTTGATCCAAGTATTCCACCTCTTCTTTTGTGAGGTATTCATGTATTGCATCATACGCCTGAGAAGTAAATACCAACCAATTTGAATCATTTAAACACTGCCAGAAAACTTTACCTGTAGCATAGGAGCGATTTGTTGGATGAACGGGCCAAGAGCTAAATTTATCGGCATATTGCATAAGTGTTTGCTTCACATATTCAGCGTACTTCTTATCTCCATTGATCTGATAAAGTGCACCTGCCAGTTGCATGTACTTATAGTTATTCTTATGTTGTTCATGTGTATATCCGCCCGCCATGTCTTTTGGCGTAGGCACATCGATCCCTTCTAATATTGCATGGTCGACTTTTTCAATTGCGGATTGCAGCGTTTTCTTGAAAAGAGGCGGATGCACTTCTGATTTGATTTTTTCTACCCCTTGAGTTGTCAAAATTAATCCAGGATAAGACTGCGCACAACTCCAAAGAGAAGTTGATACCAAAGCAATTAAAATGTAATATATCTTTCTCACTTATTTACCGTCATCTTAGGGTTAACATTGGTGGTTTGAACAGCAGGATCATTGCTAGTTACCCCCTCTGAGTTTTCAAAACTGGTATTTTTTAATTTTATGACTGGCTCACCTACGATTAAATGCAAATTCATCTTCTTAGAGTCCTTAAATTCCAAATTTTCCATTTCAGCCAGTTGGACTCCAAATATGGAAACCGAAGCCTTATGTTTATTCCTTTTATCGTGTCCTACATTTGTGAACGAGGTATTTGTCAAATCCAAAATAGGTCCAAATGTACTTTCATCTCTACCTCCTCTATGAAGCATTATTCCAACTCCTCCAATATCGTTGAACTTACAATTATCCACCAAAACATTCTCTGCATTATATATTCCAACATCATCTGTTTCTTTATCTAAATTCAATACATGTCCAGTGATATTATCAAAGTTACAATTCACCAATTCGATAGAATCTGCAAATGTATTTTTATAAACTCTCAATACATTGAAGCTGTGGTTTACATCAAGATCTACAAAATCACAATCCCTTGCCATAAATTTATAATTGTTGATCATGCTGTAACGACTTGTTCTTACCACACTATTCCCTGAATAATCATCACATTGACTTCCAGACACTTTAAGTCCCATTAATTTTAGAGAGCCTCCATTTTCAATATTAAACAAAGAGGATCTTTCAAATGTAATTTCTGGCTTTGTGGATTCAAGACTTTTGATCGTTAGTGTATGAGGAATTTCCACAGCCTTGCTTTGATGGTATTTTCCTCCACTTTCTAAGACAAGAACATCTCCAGAACTGGACTTTTTGACAGCTTCCAAAATAGTGTTTTCACCTGGTTCTACTGGAATTTCTTTTCCGATATCAAATCTAATCGTATAATCTCTTTTGGGGTACCATTCGACGCCTGTATTTTCTGAAGTAGGCCGTTCTTTAGATAAATCTGGACCCATATTATCCATTCCTTCTGGAATTTTTAAGCCATTCTTCTCTATAAATTTTACATCCTTCTTTACAAACCCTGAAGAAATTTCAACCCCATTATTTTTTGGAGTCTCAATATTCGGACTTAATAAATTATCTCTAAAATCAATACCACTTACATCATCATATACTGTGAATACATCGTTTTTTTCTGTGTTATAAATCACATTATTAACCATTTCTGTATTTACTGGAGTAGCACTTCGTTCTTCATCTGAACCTGCACATAATTGGATATAATCAGAATCTACGATTATATTATTAGAGGCCTTACTATCTTTTACTTGAAAATATCGATTGATGGGTGAATTTGGAACTCCATTCATAATAACCAAAGCTCCTCTAAACCGATATCCAGTTAATCCTTCGCAGTAGTTATTATTAACGGTTTGAGTTTCATTGATAATTCGAATTCCCCCTGTGTTTGCTTTTCTGTTTCCAAAGAAATAATTGTTTTCAACTAACGTTTCATTTCCATGTCGCATCGTCAATGTACCTTGACATTCATAAAATGTATTATTTCTAAATGTATTTTGGCATGACTTGTTAGAAATTATTTCATGCTCTCCATTACACATTTCAAAATAGTTATCCTCAACTAATGTGTTCGAATTTTTTAGAGAATGGTGACTAGTACCGATTCGCAATGTCTCTCCGCCATTAGATCCTAAAATAGGATTATAGCCAAAATAATTGTGATCAATTCTGTGGTGATTTTCGAGGCTCTCTTCAGAATTTAACCTTACCGCAAGAGTAACTCCTCTATTTCGTTTTCCCACTAGATAATTGTGATCAAAACGATTGTTCTTGCCATAAATACCCACCCAATAATCTGTATCAAATCGTTCAGTAGGATTATAATCATCAATTACACATTCTGTCACCCTACAATTGTTGCAAAGTTGTTTTTTACTCTTCTTAAAAGAAATAACCTCGCCGGTAGGAGTATGTCCATTTCTGAAAACCAAGCCTTCCACAACAATATGCTTTCCCGCAATTCTTAAATTGGATTGACCTTCTAAAAATACTTTTCCTTTTTCTTCAACGGTAAGCACAATTGGATTTTCTTCTTCGCCTTCTGCCACTAATTCCAACTCCGCATTTTCCCAAACTCCATTTTTTAATATGATTCGATCACCAGGCTTTGCACTTTTAGCAGCAGTTTTAAAGCTTTTGATATCATTAACTAAAATCCCATCCATTGTTGGTTTACAACCAAAGAATAGCAGTGTACCTATAAATATTATAATGATTTTATTCTTCAATTTGTTACGATTTCAGTTTGAAAATATGAAAACCAGAGACCTCTGCCTCTGATTCTCATAAGCATGAAAAAACTATCTACTTTACTTAATTAATTTTTGTAAAGAACGATCTAATGAGAGACCTCCAAGTCATAGTATTTGACTGTGGCGTAAGAATCATTATCTCCTGTTTGCAGATAATTGCCCGCTTTGAAATAGTTTTCAAAAACACCCCATTTTTGCATATGGATATCTTCAAATACTACATTCGCCTCTCCATCATTCAGTATTACTTCCAATCTTCCTTCAGATGCTACAATCTCCAATGTAAACTTTTCAAAATCTACATTATCTCCCAACCATCCCGCTTCATCGGTCCAAGCATCTGTTTTTAAAATATCAATGTCATTGACTTCCACATCTTTAAGTACTTTTCTAATGACTCGTACTTTTCCCTTATTCCAGTAAATTTTCAATACGGGAGGAGCATTGTTATCATCCTCCCCTATCAAATCTCTCTGTTCATTCGTCAATCGTCCATGAATCTGCATTATGATCGTGCGATGATAATCTCCATCACTCTCTTTGCTAATATCTTCCATTTTCAATGTCCCTTTCATTCTACCTCCTTGAGTAAATGTCCAATTTGTACTATTACTACCAGGGTCCATTTGCTCCCTTAATTCCGTCCTAGAATAAGATGAATTTGCAGTACTTGCTCCAGGATATGTGTAAAACACCAAAGAAGCATCAGTCGAATCATTATACATAAATGGCAACAACGTTGAATTATTCGCATAATCTAATATTTCAGGAGGTTCTACTTCCGTAGGACTACCTATTGGCAATGTTACCTTCCAATTATTCAGATCAATTTTCGGAAGAAAATAGTCAACTCCCTCAACTTCCATCTCTTCCTCTTCTTCCATACCATTGTTTCCTGAAGGTGGGGTCGTTTCAGTAACACTATCGCACCCAACCAAAAGAAGTACACATACTACAATAATCCAATTGTCAAACAATCTTGATATTTTCATTTATATAGTCTTAACTATTATTCTGATGGATATAATTTAACATTATCAACGTATGCATCTTCATTGGTAACTCCGTAGATCCAGATTGCGATTTCACCAGAACCATTTGATTCAAACTCCGTTTTCACTACAGTAAAATTACCTTTACCTAAAGCTTCAAGTCCTTCTGTATTGTTGATAATATTCGCTTCCAATGCGTCACTTCCATCTGAAAAATGACCATCTAAGATAGAAAGTCCAAGTCTGTCCCCTCCAGGTGCATCATCAACATCATTCTTAATGGCATATTCCCACTCCACTGTATACTTTGTATTAGGTGATACTGTAAATGCCTGATAAGCAAATCTTGTATTATCACTCAAATAGGCTCCGGCAGATGTAGACATTGTCCATTTTGCTCCAGCTGTTTTAGCTCCCGTATCATTCCCATCATAGTCTTTAGATGATCCGTCACTTGAGGTGTTGAATGGACTTGTTGTTCCACCTGTAAAACTTGAAATTTTCCATCCATCTTGTCCTTCACTAAAATCTCCATTAACCACATCTGGAACGATCGCGTCTGGTTCTTCCGGTTCGATAACCTCTATTTCTCTTGTCACTTCATCTGAAATCCCATTCTTATCACTTACCATAAGAGTAACGGTATATACCCCTTCTCCTGGATAAGTAAAAGACGGGTTCTCTGAGTCCGAGGTCGATGCTCCCCCAAAATCCCAGCTATAGTCTGTAGCACTAACGGATTCATTTGAAAATGAAACTACTCTGTAGTCTTCTGGATCTGTTTGAGAGAAACTGAACGCTGCAACAGGAAGTGTTTCGTCTGCAATTGAGCCTGCTTCTGGTAATTCAAAATCAAAATCACAGGAAGTAATAAAAAGGCCCAATATGAATAGCAACATTACATGCCATCCTTTTTTATATAAATTATGTTTCATAATATATTTTTATTTAAATTTTAGATTGATTTTAGTACCCAGGATTTTGAGTCAACACACCGTTACTCAATCCAATTTCTTGGGTTGGAAGAGGAAGCAATAAATCATTCGCAGTAAATGAATAACCATTGTTCGCAGCAAAATCTGACAATACGGATTGTGCAACTCCAAATCTGATTAAATCAAATAATCGTTGGTTTTCAAAAGCCAGCTCTACTCTTCTTTCGTTCAATAAGTCCGTTTTTGTTATTATTGTAACGTCTCCTTCTATACCTGCTCTATCTCTAATTGCTTGGAATGAAGCTATTGCTGCAGAACTTGTCGTACTTTCTGATGCTCCAATAATTGCTTCAACATGCATTAATAAAATGTCAGCATATCTCAATACTATCCAATCATTCCCTGCCAGCGTAGGATCACTTGAAGTAGGTTCAATTTCCAAGGACTCATCTCCGTTTGGCAAATATTTCACTACTTGATTCTGTTCATTTTGAATTGCATCTATTCGGTAGGAATATGCAGTACGATTTCCACCCATTGCGTCCAGTGCTGCTACTGCTTCAGTAGTTGCATAATTTACACCAGCCGTTCTACCTACAGCATTCAACCATTCCGCAGAAAAATTTTGACTGTCTTTTGAATCATCGTTGATAAATCCAATCGCAAAAATTACTTCACTGTTGGCTTCTGTATAAAATATGTCTTTAAAGTTGGGTTCCAGCTGGTAACCTGCAGCCATTACTGACTCACACAAACTTTGTGCTTCTACATAATTCCCCAATGTAAGATGGACTTTAGCCAATAGACCTTGAGCAGCAGATTTTGAAGCTCTTGTTCGGTACCGGTCGTCTAGATTGCTACTTGCAGTCTCTAAATCAGAAACAATAAGATTATAAATTTCATTTTTATCAACTCGAGTAAATTGAACATCGGTATCTTCTGGCCCAATAACGGTACTTACCAAAGGAACATCTCCAAACAATCTAACAAGATTAAAATAAGCATAAGCTCTTACAAATTTTGCTTCTCCTTCAAACTGAGCTGCTACATCTCCAGAAGCCACTCCTAAATTTTCTAATACCGTATTCGCTCTATAAATTACATTGTAAAAACTTCTATAATAGTCATTTACAATTCCATTTGTAGGCTCAACTGAGAAGTTATCAAATTGTGCAGGTTCACCTTCACCGTTTTTAGTTCTCGTATTGTCACTTCTCATTTCAGTGAGGTAAAACTCTACTTGAATAGCATGATTATCAGAAGTTGTTGTGGAATTTATTCCTTGAATTCCATCATACATGTTGATCACACCTGTTTCCAGTTGTGCTGCATCCGTATAATACCCTAAAGCACCTACAGCAGATGTCGGACTAGGACTTAAGTAATCGTCAGAACACGATTGAAAACCAAAAAGTACTAGTATTAATATTATTATATTTAAATTTTTCATTTCTATTATTTTTTGTCAATTTTTAATGACTTGATCTCTTAAAACTCAAGGTTTACCCCTACTGAAATGGTTCTTTGAATTGGTGAACCAGCTCTCTGATATCCATATGTTGTAGGTGAAGTAGTATTAATTGATTCTGGATTGAACCCAGTATATCCTTCAGCTGTTTTGTAAATCAAGTTTTGACCAGCTACATACACTCTTGCTCTTGAAAAAGTATTTGCAAATACCCCTTTATCAAAATTATATCCAAGCGTTACATTTCTTAAAGAGATATACGAAGCATCCTGAATAATATCGTCAGTAAATATCTTTTGCTTAATAAAACCTTGATCAGGTGTTGTCTCAGGATCAAAATCCTGTGCACTGTTGAAATGATTGAACAAATACTGATCTCCCATATTTCTAATTTCAGCACCATGACTTCCTTGGAACATGATCCCTAAATCAAAACCTTTAAAGGAAAAGTCATTTGAAAGACTCCATACAAGTTCTGGATATGGATTACCAATGATTGTTTTATCATCATCATCAATGATACCATCACCATTCAAATCTTTAACATACACATCTTGTGCCTCCCCTCCTACTGGATGGTAAGCATTTTTCAAGTATTCTAATGGAATATCTCTGTCAACAACCCATCCATAAAATGATGAGATTGGATTTCCTGTTGCATTGATCCATTCAGCTGCTCTTTTACTATCCACATTTTGTATCTGTCCATCAGAATCTGCAAAATCAACAAGGTTGTTTTCATTTTTAGAAGCAATAAACGTTGTAGACCAACTGAAGTCTTCGTTTCTAATATTAGATGTACGCAATTCAAGCTCTATTCCTGAATTTTCAACTTCTCCAAGATTAATTAAAGCCTGAGTAAATCCTGTAGTTGAAGAAATTGGATTATAAAGCAATAATTGATCACTTGTACGTTTGTAATAATCAAGAGATCCAGACAAGAAATTGTCAAATAAAGCAAAGTCTACTCCTGGATTGATTTCTCTAGATCTTTCCCATTTCAAATCAGGGTTTGAAATATTTAAGGCATTAAATCCAGAAGCAACAGATCCATCTACAACTGCTGTACTCGCATTTAATAATGCTATGTAAGGATAATTGTCAATTAAATCATCCCCTGTATCTAATCTATTATTTCCAGTAAATCCATAACTCATTCTAAATTTCAAGTAATCAAAAATGGAACTTTCTTTAAGGAAACTTTCTTCACTTGCTACCCACCCAAGAGATACAGCTGGAAAGACACCATATTTTGAATCTGGTCCAAATACTGAGCTTCCATCTCTTCTGAAACTTACGGATGCCAAGTATTTATAATCATACGCATAATTCATTCTTCCAAAAACTGAAAGGAATCTACTTTGGTATTCTGCTGAAGATGCTCCAGCTATTGTTGTTGCAGCAGAGATGGTTTGAATAAGATCTGAATCATATCCAGTACCCGTTACACTGCTCACTTCAGTATCATATTTTTCTGCTGAAAATCCTAAAACAGAATTTAACTCATGTTTTCCAAATTCTTTGTCATACGTGAAATAATTCTCATTAACCAAGTGGATTCTTTTTAGTGTAGACAAATCCAATTGAATATTTGACGCACCATTTCTATGGGCAAGTAATCCTTGCCATCTATCTTGTTTTGTATCTTGGTAATCTCCAGAAAGAACAGTCTTAAAGTTCAATCCATCTGCTATTTTGTACTGTAAAAATGTGCTTGCAAACATTTTGAACTTGTAATCATTTCTATCTCGTTCGATTACTTTTGCTGCCGGATTCACATTGGATGTGTTACTGATGTCTACTTCTCCACCATCCCCATTTAAATCATAATTATCAAAGTGTCTTTGGTTAGCATAATCTCCCACTTGAACGTCTGGATACGTATTTCTATCCACAAATTGAATTGTATTTTCATCATGGTAAAGTGGCAACCATGGAGTCTGTCTTAATATATCATGCGTAGATCCATCGAATCTTCTTCTATCTGTATATGATGGAGCTAAACTTGCACCAAATGACAATCGATCATTGACCTTTGTTCTAACCTTTAGATTAAAATTGTACTTTTTAAAATCATCCGTAAGCAATACTCCTTCATCATGTAGGTATCCAAATGTCGCGCTAAAGTTTGATTTCTTATTACCTCCTCTGGCACTAAATGAATGCCCAGTAATACTTCCTCCATCGAATATAACATCTTGCCAATCTCTATCTATACCGATCAACTGCTTATATTTTGTTCTATCGGACAACTCTCCGTTTGCAGCCATTTCTGCAGCAGCTGTTTCAGCTATGCTAAAGTAATAATCATCACTTTGAAATGCTTCTTTTACACCATAGTATCCATTGTATGAAAACTTCGTATCTCCAGATCTACCATCTTTTGTAGTCACTAGAATTACACCATTTCCTCCTCTCGATCCATATATTGCAGAGGAAGCTGCATCTTTTAACACCTCAAACGATGCAATATCATTCATATCCAATGATCCAAGAAAATCATTATCAACAATGAGTCCATCAACAACAATTAGTGGATCAGAACTGGCTACCATTGACCCCGTACCTCTTATCCTAATTGTTGGAGCAGATCCTGCTTCCCCTTCGGTTGATGCGATATTTACACCCGAAACTCTACCTACAAGAGCATCATCAACTCTTGCTACAGGAAGCTGTTCAATATCTTCTGCACCAACTCTAGAAATTGAGCCAGTTAAATGAGACTTTTTCTGTGTACCATATCCAATGACAACAATTTCATCGAGTATTTTTCCGTCCGGACTTAAAGAAATATTCAAATTTGAAGATTCTCCCACCGTAACGAGTTGATCTTCATATCCTATGTAGCTTATTACTAAGATATCACCAACATTTGCTTCGATAGAAAAATTTCCATCTATGTCCGTAATGGTCCCTGTTGAACTACCTTGAATAAGTACGTTTACTCCGATTAAAGGTTCTCCATTCTCATCAGAGACAGTTCCTGTGATCGGTTTTACAATATTTTGAGAATCCTCAAAGTGAGGAGTATTACTAGCTAAAGCTTGACTAGTAAAGGACATCTGAAACATCATTGCTATAGCAAGGACGATCATAAGATGATTTTTTTGATTAATTGAAATAATTTTCATTAGGAAATGATTAATTTAGTAGTTATAAGTCATCCTTCTCAAATTTGAGGAGGTGTTTTAATTTCTGAAAAGCATAAAGACAATAGCCTTATCTGATACAATTATCAATAGGGGAAAGCTTGTGTATGGCCGTACATCAAACGTAAATTGAACTTATGTTTTTAGAATATATGGATTAGCAGAAATGCTGGTCCATTTTTTTTGTTATGTAGTATCTGAAGTTTTCATTAGATTAGGTTTAGTAGTTAGTTAATTTAAAAACAGTTATTTTATTTTTGACTGAACTCCAAAATATCCTTCAAGTGCAATCGCATGGCTTCTTCTGCCTTTGTTTTATTCTTATCAATTATGTACTCAAGAATTTTTCTATGCTCTTGTATAGTACGATCCATTCTATCATCTTTACATACGTTGAGTCGAGTATAGTTTTTTACAATATCTGGAGTGATAACAAGCATTAATGATTTCAATACCTTGTTTCCTGAAGCCTCAGCTATTTTAATATGAAACAATAAATCTTCTTCTACCGCTGAAGACCCTTCTGCCACTTTTGCCTCATAGGCACTTAAGGCTTTCTCTAATACAATAATATCGTCAGCTGTTCTTCTTTCGGCTGCCTTTCCTGCCGCATTGACTTCTAAAAGTACCCGTGTTTCCACTAAAGAATTAAAATCTGTCTCTTCAATATTCAAAACATCTGTAATTAAGCCCTCTAATGCCACAATCCCCATTCCAGCTATTACTGTACCAGATTGAGGTTGCGTTTTTACTATGCCATAAAACTCTAGTTTTCTAATTGCATCTCGTACTACTGACCTCCCTACGGCAAATTTTTCAGCAAGTTTTCTCTCTGGTGGTAATTTATCACCTGATTTCAACTGACCAGATGTAATCAATGACCTAATTTGACGTATAATTTTATCACTTGGATTCTCTACTTTTATCTGGCTGAAATTGTCTAGCATAGTTCGTTTGTTAGTTTTTGGTTGACCAAATAATTGGTTGACCAA
>JARGNR010000020.1:27449-41593 GCA_029212405.1 Saprospiraceae bacterium | reverse complement strand
TTGGTTGACCAAATATACCCATTTATATTAAATATTATAATAAACACGAAAAAAAATATTGCGACATCCGCTCAATTCCCCATATTTAATTCTGAATTTGAAATTTTCTTATTTATTTACTAACCATTTTGAACTATTCATTTCCGCAAAACCTGAAGTAGAGCGCCATACCTAATCTTAAAAATCTTATTATCTTTACTCAGAGTTAAAAAAATGATATGTACGATAAAATGTTGTCTCCCCTCGACCTGGGATTTACTACTTTAAAAAATAGAGTCCTAATGGGCTCTATGCATACGAATCTAGAAGAAATTCCCGGAGGATTTGATCGGGCAGCAGTCTATTATGCTGAGCGAGCTAAAGGCCAAGTAGGGCTGATTGTGACAGGTGGAATTGCACCCAATCTAGAAGGTTCAGTGGGAATGGGCGCCGCCAAACTAACGACCGAAGAAGAGGCAAGCCACCACAAAAAGATCACGAGCGCCGTACATAAAGAAGGAGGAAAGATATGTATGCAAATACTGCATTCAGGCCGATATGCCTACCATCCAAAAGGAGTAGCTCCCTCTGCCATCCAGTCTCCAATTACCCCTTTCAAACCCAGAGCATTAGAAACAGAAGAAGTATGGCAAACTATTACCGATTATAAAAATTGTGCACTTTTGGCGCAATCCGCTGGTTATGACGGTGTCGAAATAATGGGGAGTGAAGGCTATTTTATCAACGAGTTTATCGTCAAAAAAACCAATAAACGAGAAGATGAATGGGGAGGGTCCTACGAAAACAGAATAAAACTTCCGATTGAAATTGTAAAGCAAACCCGAGAAGCCGTCGGTGAAAATTTTATTATCATATTCAGACTATCAATGCTTGATTTGGTTGATGAAGGAAGCACATGGCCAGAAGTGGTCCAATTGGCAAAAGCCATCGAAGCTGCTGGAGCAACTATTATCAATACTGGAATCGGATGGCATGAAGCTCGAATACCTACCATTGGAACAGTGGTGCCAAAAGGTGGATTTGCTTGGGTAACCCAAAAATTGATGGGCGAGGTTTCTATTCCGCTGATTACTACCAATAGAATTAATATGCCCGATATTGCAGAGCAGATTTTGCAAGATGGATGTGCTGATATGGTATCTATGGCTCGACCTTTCCTTGCCGATTCTGATTTGGTACTAAAGGCTATGGAAAATAGAGCGGATGAGATCAATACATGCATTGCCTGCAACCAAGCATGTCTGGACCATACATTTAATATGAAACTGAGTTCTTGCATCGTTAATCCTAGAGCATGTCATGAAACTCTATTAAATTTCCCACCTACCGAAAATAAAAAGAGAATCTGCGTAGTAGGAGCGGGTCCTGCAGGACTAGCGGCTGCCACAATCGCGGCAGAACGAGGACATGAAGTAACCTTATATGAAGGCAACTCCGAAATTGGAGGGCAATTCAATATGGCAAAAGTCATCCCAGGCAAAGAAGAATATGCACATACGATCCGATATTACAATACAATGATCAAGAAGCATGGGGTCCAACTCCATCTCAACACTCGAATAAGTGCAAAAGACCTTATCGATCAATCTTTTGATGAAATCATCCTTGCCACAGGAGTATCCCCTAGAAAAGTAGATTTTGAAGGAGCAGACCATCCCAAAGTATTGAATTATGTAGACGTCTTGTATCATAAAAAACCAGTTGGTAAAAGTGTGGCCATCGTCGGTGCAGGAGGAATCGGATACGATACGGCAGAATACCTCACTCATGATTTTAATCACATCTCACCAAGTATGGATATTGCATCCTATATGAAAGAATGGGGCGTTGATATGTCCTACACAAAAGGAGGATCATTGGCAGAAGGCCCTCAGCCTAACCCATCTCCAAGAGAAGTATACCTCCTAAAAAGATCTGGAGGAAAACATGGAAAAGGGCTAGGAAGAACCACAGGATGGATTCATCGTGCGAGTTTGATAATGAAAGGAGTCAAACATATGGCCAATGTTACCTACCTGAAAGTAGATGATGAGGGGTTCCATATCATGGTCAATGACGAACGAAAAGTATTACCTGTTGATAATGTTGTGATTTGTGCTGGTCAAGAACCACTTAAAGATTTACATGATGAGTTATTAAAGGCCAATCAAACCGTTCACCTTATTGGAGGAGCTGATGTGGCTGCACAGCTAGATGCCAAAAGAGCCATCAAACAAGCGAGTGAGTTGGTCGCAGAAATTTGAATTTAGTGCTCATTAATCTCTATATGATACTTTTATAAAAAACATATTAACGCTTGATAAAACTAAATTTATCCATTCCTTCTCCCATTCAAAAGATTCATCATCCACTCTTGGAAGGAAGAGCGATTGATTTACAAGTAAAAAGAGAAGATCTCATTCATCGCTATATCTCTGGCAATAAATGGAGAAAACTCAAATACAATCTCCTCCATGCAAAAAAAGAAGGCTTCCGTACGATTGTTACTTTCGGTGGGGCTTTCTCCAACCATATTTTTGCTACAGCAGCTGCATGTCATGCTTTCAAACTGAATTCTATCGGTATCATCCGAGGTGAATACGACATCCATAATCCAACATTACAATTCGCTCAATCTTGTGGCATGCAATTGAAGTTTGTCGATCGATCTTCCTACAGAGAAAAAGAGAAGAGTCCAAAAGTGAAAGCTATTCTGAAGAAATTGGAATCTTATACCCTTGTTCCTGAGGGAGGGACCAATGCATTGGCATATCAAGGACTAAAAGAACTGGCCCATGAAATCAATGAAACTGACGTTGATGTGGTTTTGGTATCTGCAGGTACCGGAGGTACGGCTTCAGGAATCTTAAAAGAACTAGATCCCTCCAAAGAATTATGGGTCTTTTCTAGTCTAAAAGGAGACTTTCTCAATGAAGAAATTTTAAGTCAGGTGAATAATTCCAAACAAGACCAATTCAAATTTATATCAACTTATCACTGTGGAGGCTATGGTAAAACTCCAGCCTATTTAGTTGACTTCATCAATGCTTTCGGAGAAGAGACACATATACCTTTGGACCCAATCTATAATGGAAAGTTAGTTTACGGATTCTTAGATTTAGCAGCCAAAGGAAAATTGGATACTTCAAAATCGTATTTATGGGTACATACGGGGGGATTGCAAGGTATTGATGCGTACAATTATATGGCAGAGAAAAAGGGCAAAGGGGAAATCTCTGGCCTGTCTTTTTTAAAAAACGAATAACGCCGTAGGATTCCTCTTTTGAAACGCTTTGAATTCTGCCTTCAAAGCATCTGAAAAGTTGTTGTTTTCAATACAAATCATACTTAGATTTGATGTGTTTTTCACCAGTTTAAGCAATTCCCTTCCGCCTATATCGCCAATTCCACAGCCCACCATACCAATTTCACCAATTGAAAAAGGAAGGCTCTGAGCAATTAAAACAGCTCCTTCATCACCGATAAGTGGATTATAACTAAAGCTTATTGACTTTATTTTGAGGTGATCATTACCTTCTTTAAGAATACTACAGATGCCTCTGACATCAGACACACTCAAACCCAGACTTCTCAAATTCAACAGTTTGTTTAGAGATGAATTCAATTCAAGTTCTTCCACTTTTTCAATGCACTTTACTTTCCCAGTCTGACGTAAAACTTCTACTATTTTCTTAAAACTCACGTTTTTATTTTAGGAACGATAAATCACAACATCTACTTTAACAAGTAAATTTAACGTAGATATTAACACTTTTCCATTCTATAACACCTATTATAATTGGTTGCCGTTACATTACCACAATTTTCAATTTTGATGCATGTTAATCTTCGTGCATCATCATACATATATTCCTTGATCGTTGGTGGCTTATCTTCTTCTTGAGTTCTAATTTTAGATATCAAATCATAGTTGTTAGAAAGATATTGAAACTTGACCTTACACTCCAATGTTTGATTATCATCTTCTGCAGTTTGTATTGATTCTATTAATTGTCCATGGATGTTGTACTTAAATACTTCCTTTGAATAAACTGAAATAATAGAATCGCCAAAAGAAGTTGTGTGATTTATTTGCTTTTCCGTTACCCTTCCGTTGTCGTCAATGATGAAATTTGTATCTATTGTATAATTTGAGTGTTCGTCAATGTTTATCTTCCTCTGAATTTGTATGATACTATTGCCTGCATTATAGATAAATAGCTGTTTGTCAATTAGCCACTTGGTTCCTCTATACTTTGTTTGGTTGATTTCAACAATGTTTGAATGCTCAAATTTATAATCCACCTTAGATATTAATTTCTGATTTTCAATATTAATAAGCTGAGTACTTTTTAATTCTCCGCTGTTATATTCAAACTGTTCGCTAAACCCTATCCTCTTTATTTTTTCTTTGTCATTAATCCGAATTGCTCCATTTATAGAAGGAAAAGCAGTCCACTCCAGCTCCTTTCGTTGAGATGATTGAAGTCTTCCAAAACGATCTAATTTGTATCTCGACAAGATAAAAGAATCGATCTCTTCATTGGTTACTACCAATTCTAATTCACTTGTTCCCACTTCTTTAAAGGTCAAGGGATCAATTTCATTCTTTCCTAAAATGTACTTCTTGGTAGTGTTCATCTTATTGTAATATCAAATCACATTTTAATAATGCTCTGTTAATTGAATACTATGAAGACGATGTATCCTTATTTAAAATCTTTCAAAATCTCTATAAATTCGATGGAAGCCTGCGAATTAAAAGATTCTACATATCCTAAATTCATGGTTTTATCAAAAATGGAAAATTCGATATTTTCTTTTTCTATTTCAAAATATCCAACAACTTTTGGTATTTCATTTTTTGAATTTGGAAGTTCACTGTAGAATTGAATTCTATTTTCTATTTCAATTGACGATAACTTTCTACCATATATATTTCCTTCCACTTTTCTTGTATTACAAAAGTGCTGAAAGACTTCTTCTAATTCTACCCATTCCATTTGTATAGGAATACTTGTTTTTCTTAATCCCATAATTTCACTTCAATTGACATCACTTCTATAGAAAACATCGCCAGATAATGTATAGAAGATAAATAATGATTTCCGCAAGGTAAATCAAGTAATTCTATAGTACATTAATTGTTTTCCCTTTTCTTACACCGTATTCTCCAAGTGGGATAGATTATCGTTTCGTCTAAACTTGTCCACTCTCCTTTCCAGTTAAATCCGTGCTCATTAATTCCATGAAAGGTGATTTTATAATTCCCGTCCATTCCATTTGGAGCCGCCTGCCTTTTATAAAGGACAATATCTTCCCCTTTATTCCCACCTTGCCACGTGCCTAATTGTAAAGTAGGTTTTGCAGATGAATAATAATGAACATACCATCGACTGCTATCTGCAATATATTGTCTAATACTTCCAGCATGCGCTCCATCCTCTTTTAGAGTTTGATCTTGTACTGCTAGGCCATTCATGATATATTTAAACTCCCACACCATATTAACGGAATCTGCCCATGTTCCATCTTGATTTCTTCTGGTTGAAAAACAATCACAAATGCCAATCATATTTTGATAATCTTGAATCTCCGCTGGAGCATTAGGGTTTGGTAATCCATATGGATTTATTGGTGATGGTTCATATTCAGCTTGAGAAAATAAAAATAAACTGCTGCTGAAAGCGATCAATATTGTTAGTATAAACTTCATAAGTACTAATTTCAAATTAAGTTACACAATTTTTGACTTGTGTTTCAACTTTCCATCTCACATCATGATTTTGTTCTATCTATTTCTTCTAAAAGTTCATTAGAGATTTCTTTCCCATTTTTATCGATAGATACAAACCATACATTGGTAATACACTCTCTATTAAAAACATCTGAATTTGATGTACAATTTTGCTTCGTTCCCTTTATCATATAACCGTCCTTGGTTTCTTCTGCAGAATAACCATATTCGTTGTAAAAACCTCCGTAGCTATTTTGCCATTGCTTATTTCCTTCTTTATCGGTTTTAATAACAAACATATCGTAGTTGCCATTCCCATAAGAACTGGTAGAACCGATAATGAGGTAGCCATCATCCGTTGCTAAAATAGAACTCGCCTTATCATAACTTGTTCCCCCAAATTGTTTGAACCAAATTTCATTACCATTCGTATAATTTTTAGTCAATAGGATATCTGAAGCATCTCCATTAACAGATCCAATTGTTGTCACCTGAATAGAACCGTTATCCGTTTCAATTTTAGGTTGAAATTGTAGATTAGTTTCTTTTTTAAACCGATTATTCCGAGCCCGATAATTTAGGGTGACCAAGATATCACGTACCCTATCGAACTGGTCCATATGTACTTTCATGACGAAGTTGGACGCCAATAATTCATTTCTATTGAGTACTATTACTTCACGCTCCCTTGTTCTGTTGGAAAACGAAATTTTCAGTTTATTTTCCTTTGACAACTTGAGTTCAAAACTCATCCCTAATTCCTCACTGTGATACATTCCGACATAGCCCTCAATATCTGCAAATGAAGCAGGCAAGTAAGCTTCCTTTTTATAAACAATTGTTCTTCCTAAGTCATAAAATCGCACTAATTCATCTTTATAAAATCTTATTTTAATGTTAGAGTTGTAAGCCACCGAATACAAATTATTGCCCTCCTCGATAACTTCATAGGGAGAATCATTTGCATCCTTCCAAATGATTTTTCCTTCTTCCTCGACAACTCGAATCATAAACCCATCTGGAGATCTATATTGGCCTTGAATTTGTGATTTACTTACATCACCTATGTCATTTTTCATGCGGCTATTATATAAATCCTTTTGTTCCCTATCTGGAAGTAGGGCGGTGGCAACGTCATCCGCTATGTCCCCACTCCATATTTTACCATTGTTACTCATCACAAACACTGATAAATTCTCTTCTGGAAAGCGCGTAGTGTGCGAATGATATCCAAATGTTGACCCCGAATGATACTGCGCTACTCTACCCAAGCGACCATCCAATTCCAATCCGAATCCATATGCCTCTATTTCGCTATTTGGAATAGGTTGTTGACTTTTAATTAATAGATTGTTGTTGTTTTGATAGGCGTTCTGAACTGCCTGCTCAAACTTCAATTGGTCCTTTAGTGTGGTGTACAAAAATCCGTCTCCATTGAATTTGGTGACGGCAGGAGTGGACAACCAAAGGCCATTCCCCCAATCCGAATACGAATCAGCTCTATTGGGAATCACTCCCATATATCGTTTAACAAAGGAAGTTTCATTCATTCCTAGTTTCTCAAAGAACTTCTTGGAGTAACTATTGAACTTCTCTTCCGTAACTTCCTCAATAATTTGAGTGAGAATAGTATACCCTGAATTACTATAGGAATAATTTGATCCAGGTTGAAAAGCCAACTCTTTTTGTTTTTCTAATAATTCAATTACATCGTCATTATCCATTCCAACTTGCCTCCAATAAGGCTTGTTCATCATTTCTAGAATGAAAACATAATCTCGTATACCACTGGTGTGATTTATAAGATGTCTAATCTTTATTTCTTCTTTCACCTCAGGATATAGAGAAGGAAGATATTCTCTAATATCGTCTTCTAAGGTTAATTTTTCCTCCAAAGATAATTGTAAAATCATTAACGCTGTAAACTGCTTAGCAGTGGAAGCAATATTGGATCTGGTATGTTCATCAACTTTTATTTTATGCTCAAGGTTGGCATAGCCAAGATAATGTTCGTAAATAATTTCACCATTTTTCACAATACCCACAGCCAATCCAGGAGCATCATCATTGATATATTGATTCAATATTTTAGTGATTTCCTCTTTTTCAAATTCCTGTGATGATTGAGAAAAAAGGTTTAATGTGATGAATAAGAATAGTGATAAAAGAGCTGTTTTATTTGCCATATTTTTGAATTTTGGGCTAAACTAAATGTATACGGTAAAAACATCGCTTCAAATCATGATTTGAACCCAATTTTACGGCTTATTTTTGCATTTTATTTGAATGTTCTATGCTTTCCAGATAGCATTAAGTCTGTATAATCCATTAGCAAATGCTATCTCTCCTATTCAATTTACTATTTCTCAACGATAAGGTTTTCTAAATACCTCAGAGCAGAGGCTATCAAATTCTTCCTCTTACCAGCCTTATCATTAAAGGAATCGAGTATCTCCCGATTTAATTTTCTTCCTTCTATAAAAACATGGGATGGATTTTCTAGTGACGCCAATTGTAGAAGAGGATTATTGTCTATAAGTAATAAATTAGCCATTTTTCCCTTTTCAATCGTCCCCAATTGGTTCATTATTGAATGTGTTTTAGAAGCATTTACTGTTGCTGTTTTCAGTACCTCGTAATTAGAGAGCCCAGCCTCTTTATAAAATGAAAGTTCTTTATGAATGGAAAAACCAGGAAGTGTAATTCCAATACCTGCGTCTGTACCACAGACAATATTCACTCCAGCTTCGTGTAATTTTTGTACAATTCTAAGGTGAAAATCATGTTGTGTCAATATTCTATCTACAGCATCAGGGTCCTCTTGTTTTGTATTATGCCACCGATCAAATTGCTTTTTACTATCCTCTTTTCTGATGAGTGGACTCATATAATTCAGTGCTTCTGAATCCAAAATAGAATCATTCATCATCATTTGATAAATGTTGTTAAATCCCGTTATGGTTGGACAATAACTGGTATGATTTGCCAACGATATGGAATCAATAATAGATTGTAGTTTAATTGTGTCTAAATTATACTCCAATGGTTGCTGTACAATTTCTTCAGCATGTTCAATAGATTTAATTTGGGGGTGTAAATGATACGAAAAAGGCACTTTTTGAGAAGGATGTGCAACAATGTCAATTTCCGAAACTTGAGCTTGTTCAATTACTGCGTCAAATATTTCCTTCTCCAAGCCGTAATACGTTTTGATCAAATCATACCCTCTTTCCTTATATGAAATCACCTTTTCTTTAGCCTCAATGGGGTGGGTTAGATTTAAATTATCGTCCCCAATAAACTCAGATCCAGTCAGCTTTGGCCCAGTAGTAAAAAAAGTAGGTGAAAATATCTTATCGTTTTTTACATCTTCTTTTATTCTTAAATGCATTGGCATTCCCCATAAATTCCGGACAGCTGTTACCCCATTTGAAAGGTATAATCCTAACTCATATCTATCCCACACATGAACATGCATATCTATAAGGCCAGGCATCAGATACTTGTTATTTGCATCAATCACCTCAACTCCACTCACCTCAATATCATCCGCAATCTCTTCAATAACACCTTCCTTGATGTACACCATTTTATCTACTAAAACAGTATCTTGATTCATAGGAATTATATTCACATTCGTAATCAGATAAGAATCAATAGATGTTTGTTCATGCTTTTTGATTTTTAAATAGCTTGTACCTCGCGCATCAATCCAAAGTGTAATTAGCACCGTTACAATCAACAATCCAATTAGAACGAGGAATATCCTCAAAATTCTTTTTATTAATTTCATTATTATTATTAAGATGTCAAACAATATAATTGCTTTCCAGAAATCATTAAGTCTATACAGCGGTAATCACTGTGAAGACAAATAACCCTACTGGCATTTCATCATTTATTCTGATTCCGTTTATCTTTTTTAAATTGTTCTGTTCTTTTTATTTGCTCTTCCAAGTTCCATTCTAATGGATTTCTTAGATTACTTAAGAATACTGCCATGGAATCAAGTCCAATCTCAATTCTCCTTTTGTCAATATTAGTTGGGTCAATGATGGGCCAAACATCAAAACTTTTAGTCTCTCTATAGTACTTTATTTGCCCTCCATAAATTTGAAGATCACCGCGATCCGTAGCCAATCTATCTTCAGCACGTGCCAATAACCTTGGGGCTAATTTTTTCTCTTTTACTGCTTGTCGCATCAAAGGAAGGTATTTTTTTCTTGTCTCAATATCTGAATGTTGTAGGACATTACAAATAGTCAGATTCCCTTGATCTCCGATACTATTCTTACTTGGCCAGCCTTTCGAATCCAAGATTTTAAGTATTTTCTTTTCATTAATGTCATGGTTTTTGTGATAGATTTCATTTTGTTTTTTAAATTCTACAGATTCATACCCATGTACTTTCCCGAGTGAATCCCTTAACCGAATAGGTTGTTGTTCTGTTCTCCATATGGTATCTAAAATAGCAACCAGATTCTCTTCTGATTTTTCAGAACTTAAAGATTCTTTCTTTTCTTTTTTATTTGAACAGGAAATAATTGAGAAAAGCATAAAAAATAATAATATTCTCATTGATTGATTTTCAAAGTCTGTTTTACTAAAAGATGTTATTGTATCAAGCGTCCCTTAATCCAATGCAACATTAAGGTTTTTATTTGATTATAGTTTCAGATTTAGATTTTCTACCATCCAATATTAATCCATAAGTCATGACCAGACTGGTGATCAATATGACATATAAAAAAATTCCCTGATCGAATTCCGTCACTTCAAGTGAAGCAGGTATCGAGTATAAAAGGAGAATAGTCAACAAACCTCTCGGAGCCAAGGTCAATTCAGGCATTACACCGTCTTTTAATAATAATTTCAAAATAACAAACCTTGAAAGGTAGATGGCTGATAATATGGCTATACTTATCATGAAGACATTAAAGCTTAGTAAGGAGGATAAATTGATGGTCATACCGAATACGACAAAAAAGAATGTTCGTAAAACAAATGCAGTTTCACTAGTGATCAATTGAAATTCTTTCTTGATTTTAATAATTGAATCTTCAGTTTCTGGGTTATATGTATTCCTTAAAATAGTAAAGAATTTTTCGTGATTGGCTAAGGCTAACCCAAATCCCAAAACTATAATCAAAGGATAAAGATTCAATAATTCACTTCCGCTGTATAAAATGAATAAAATCGCAACCAATAAAAATAATCTACTAGGAGATTTCATGTCCTTAAAGAAAAATACAATAATATAACTGGACACGATGGCTACAACAACCGAGAGAAGAAGATAGAAAAGAAATGATAGCATTACGGATAAACCGTTATTTGCTGATTGCAATAGACTCAACGAAAAATAAAACGCCATGATACCAAAAATATCAGAAAAGGCACTTTCATAAATAATAAATTCCTTTTTATGCTGAACCATATTTTCAATACTAGGTATAATTATAGCACTCGAAATAATTGCCAACGGAGCTCCATAAAGCATTGCAGCAAGAAATGAGGCATCAAAGAGAAATACGATTATTCCAGCTATGGATGTTGCGGTAAGCATTAAAATAACAAAGGCAGAAATAAAGGATTTACCAATTAAAGAATATTTCTCTTTTGATATTTTCAAATCCATTGCTGCTTCCAATACAATCATAATAAGACCGATTATACCGAGAATACGCAAAATTGGCATAATTCCATAACTTGATATTCCATACGTTTTTAAGTATTCAGAAATGCCAATACCCAATAAAATCAATAATAATACAGAAGGAACATTAGTTCGTCGTGCAACCAATCCGAACAAATAGGAAATGACCAAAATTACCGAAGCCAGTATAATAATTACTAAAGGGTTTGAGAAATCCATATCAAAAAAATTTAACTCCTTAAACTCCTAAGAGCTTACTATTTAGAAAATATTCAATAAAATAAATCTATTAACACCAAGATAATGTTATTTCTCCTTTTGCCACCACCTAAACCCAACAACCCTTTTTCAAATCTCTCCAATCTCTCCAATCTTTCCAATCTCTCCAATCTCTCCAATCTTTCAATTCTTTCCAACCTTCCTACACGCCGCTAACGCGTTCCTTCCTTTGTCGACTATCGTCGCCACTCTTCGAGATCAGTCAGTCTTAATCTCTCCAATCTTTCAACCCCTAAAATCACTCCACCCCATACAGCTTCATCTTCTCCACCTTTCCCTTCAACTCCACCTCTCCCAAAAACCCAAGCGAATAATCTTTTACATCCAAGGATTGCTCCACCAAATCATCCGAAACAATTAACGCTACCCCGTACTCATTGCATAATCCCTGAATCCGTGCTGTAGCATTCAATACATCCCCCGTAAACAATATATCTTTCTTAATATTTCCAATTTCACCTGTAGTCACTTTGCCCAGATGTATGCCTGCTTTAAATGATGGCATCACCCCAAATTTTGCATTGAACCATTCCCCTTTCTGTTCTAAACTTTGCTTCATAGCAAAAAAACAATTGATGCAGCGATTGTCTTTTTTCTCCTGCTGAAATTTCCAAGAAACTATGATTTCATCCCCTACATATTGATAGATCTCCCCTTCATTTTCAATGATGGCATCAGTAAAACAATCGTAATAGGCTCTTAGTAACTTAAAATATTCCAAATGCCCTAATTGCTCTGCGATCGTGGTAGAAGATTTCATATCCACAAACATAAATATTCGCTCTTCCTCTCTGGGTGTATGGTATTTGCCTGTAAAGAAATTAAGCAATACATCTTGTCCTATAAATTCGCTAATCTCTGCATAAAAAAGAGAAAGAATCAATGTGGTTGCTAGTTGGACATTGGTACTTAGATGGGTGAGACTAAAAAAGTAATCTACATATTTGGACCATACACGGGAGTCAAATATACTTGTATTCAATTCCATACTAGCCGCCAATGGAAAACTCACCAAGATCACGAGGAATAATAAAATACAGTAAATGAGAAATTTATAAACTACCCGAATCGTAAAATTTTTATTCTTGAAAAGATGATCAAGATAGTGGAGTTCTATAAATCCCATCAATAACCCAACGGTCAGCATGGCAATACTAGCAAAAATAAAAATCTGAAAATCCATCCGAATCGCAGAGTCCGGAAGTTCTTTCAAATTATCCGAAGCTGCAAAATCAACAATCAGAAAAATCCAACAAGATAGTATCCAGATCAAACCAAAAGGGATCAGCCTTTGAATATTTCTTTTGGTTCCTGGTGCTATCATTGTTTATTTGATTACTTTATTGAGCCTTTTTTAGTCTTCGCAATTTTCAAAATTTCTTCTACCAAATCATACACTGGAAAGTCCGTTTGTGCTTGACTAATATTATAAACAATACTACTATTATTTTTTGGACAATACCCCACATAACTGCCATAAAATCCATAATGTCCGTAATAAATGTCACCATTATAAACCGACTCATCTATACCCATGCCATATCTATTTTCTCCATCACTAATAGACTTCATCTCGATCATCAATTGCAGTGAACGATCGTTAATAATTTGACCACTAAATAGTGCATTTATAAATACCGCTAAATCCCTCGTGGTAGATACCAGACCTCCACCAGCCCAATCAAATGAGGTATTCACACTAGTCATATCTATCTCATTAATGTATTGATGCAATCGTTGTTGCTGACCAGTTGCTGGCTCGTAATATTCAAAGTAGGTATCTTTTAGTTGAAGTGGATTTAATATTCGTGTACGGATGATTTCAGCCAATGGACGATTTTCCATTTGCTCAATCAGTATCCCCAATAAAACATAATTCATATCCGAATAATAAAAATCATCTCCGGGTTTAAAATGAGCGTCCTTATTCAAACCGTAACGATAATATTTCTCTACAATGGCATTCGGAGTATACTGTTTTTCTGGCTCTAAAAAAACATTCAGAAAAAATCGAAATGACTTCTCTCTATATATATCTGCAAGGCCGCTCCGATGAGAAAGTAAGTCTTCAATGCTGATCTCCGAAGCATAGGATTGTTGTTCAAAGTAATGCAGTCGATCAAAATCTAAGAAATCTATTTCTTCTAAATACTCAGACACCTTATCCTTCAAATCCAATTTTCCTTCCTCTATCATTTGGAATACGACTGCAGCAACAAACGGTTTGGAAATGCTTGCAATTTTAAATTGGGCAGTTTCAGAAACACCCTCTCCATCTTTTTTAGCTAAACCAATTCCTTCATTACAAAGAATCCCTTCACTCTCGTTATAAACATAAAACAACATACTGTGGACCCCCTTTTCAGATGTGTGATCAATATGATTCTGAAGGATCATGGAAATAGAATCTTTTTGAGCCGACAAACAAATGGGCAGTAAAAATGAAATCAAAAATGAAAATCGCATGGTAATAATGTTTATAGAATGAAAAAA
>JARGNR010000020.1:12697-27349 GCA_029212405.1 Saprospiraceae bacterium | reverse complement strand
GAATGGGTTGCCATATCGATTGCCATAACATTCAAAAAAAATTCAGTCGTCCCATAGTTGGCCTTACTCATAAATATAGAAGACAACCACAACATAAACTTTCGTATCCAATCGGGGATATATGTAATCTTTGGTGTTTTACCTACAACCTCAAAGGCAATTTCTGCAATATCTTTGTGCGACAACATTTCTTTTCCCCCAATCTCAATAACCCTCTCATTTGTAGAAATGGCATCAATACACACTTTAGCTAAATCAGTACCATGAATAGGATTCGCTTTGGTCAATCCATCTCCAAAAAGATAGACTCTTCCACTTTTTGCCATGTCATAAAACGCCTTCATATCTGAAAAAAAGCCACTCGGACGTATTATACAATAGTTCATACCCGATTCTTGAAGCTCACGTACAAACCGTTCTTTTGCTTCACAAATCTTGAGATGGGTCAACTTTTCTCCATGTAAAACAGACACATAAATAAATTTCTTCACTCTACTTTTAATAGCTTGTTCAAGCAGGTTTCTATTGGCTTGATAATCAACATCCATATAGGTCAAGCCATCTTTTTGACGAGTGATTCCTACCGCAGAAATAACTATATCCATTCCATCACAACATCCCTCTAAAGAAGCAGGATCTGTAACCTCTGCTTTGATAATTTGGGAAGGAAACAATCCTATAGATTCCAACTTCTGGGTATTCCTAGCAACTGCAGTAACATGTAAATTTTGCGCAATTAATTCTTTTACAATATGGCTCCCTAGATAACCTGTAGAGCCCGCAACTAATAATTTTTGCATGATTTATAATTTTCTAATTTTATGAGGTTATAGCTAATCGAAATGATAATAAAGCCATTACCAGAGTTAATAATCCGAATCCATATTTTTCAATGGGATTAATGGCCGTTAAATTTCCAATCGTGTTTAACATGAAGAATACAAAGAACACCCACATGCCCACTTTTATAATTTTGGGGTCAAAATCAAAATCAACGTATCTCATTTTTAATAAAACAGTCATTGTAGCCATCGCCAAAATGAATAATGAGACACTCTCCAATTGAATCATTTCTATCCGATCTTTTATTTTCCCAGCCCAAACTATGCTGTACGGGATAACTCCAACTAAAACCAGCAGATGGAAAAGAAATAAAAATCCGAATATGATAAGTAGCCCATTTCCTGCAAGTGTCTCGCTCAAAATTCGTTTTAAGTTTTCCATTTTAATACCAGTTAAATCCAATACCTACTGTAAATACTGCTCCATCCCTATGCTGACTTTCTCCATCATCAATATTGACTCTTCCAAGTAATAAATTTGAGCTTATATCTAAGGAGAAATTCTTCTTTTGGATCAACTCTATGCCTGTACCAATAGAAATTGCTCCACCAAAATGCCAATCCTTGTTCTCCAAATCACTCTCATACAACGCAGGTATATCCATTGCTAGGCCCACTCCACCATTGATCCACCAATTGTCAATTAGCCAATATTGAAGCGATGGAATAATAGCGTCAAAACTTCGATCTTTGTCTTCCTCTTCGTATAAAATTCCAGGAAATGATGCCAGTAAAGCAGCCCTTTCATTGAGCATCCAACCTATCTTTAAATTAGGTAAACTGATGCCTCCCTGTACTTCATCGAAAGGAACCTCTCCGTGACTATCAGAAATACTGCTCACTCCACCACCTACATTAAATCCGATCACAAACCCCTTCCTTTCGAAGGATTGATTTGTTTCTTGACCTACAAGAGACAAGGTAGAGCATAGTAAAATTGTAAATAATAAATGTTTCATGTTTAAATGTTTAATAAGTAATGAAATAATGTGCAAAATTGATAAGACAAAGATGAAGAAGCATTGGCTCCCAATCGTCCCTTTTTATAAAAGCGGACGTTGTTTTGAAAATCCGCACTTTTGAAAAAAGCCTTCCTTAATCTGAAAAAAAATAGAATTACCAATTAGAACTCCCATTGTTCAAGTTCCTCTTTTGTGTCCTTCATATCTTCATACAACCATACCATTCTATCCAAAATCCAACTCCTTGTCAAATAAGCCACTGTCATTCCGATCGTCACTCCACAAATCGAATAATAGATCGCCGACCCGATCGAACCTACAACTCCACAAAAAAATATTACCTGTAAGAATTGAAGGATAACAATCTTATGATGAGTCGGAATTGGAATTTTATCACGATTTAGATAAATATCTGTTCCTAATATCGCCTTGGAAGCCCACCTATTTTTTGAACTATACTTTGGAAAAACAGGATTAAAAATCAACCAATACATGATTAAAACAAGAGGAAAAATGTAAATCCACCCCAACCATTGCCTGTTCCAAAGCAGTACAATCAATATGGGCAATAAAAGGTATTGAGTCAAGACATTAAATGGATTCGTATTCTTGGCTAACGTCTTTGCTTTCTTTCCACATAGTTTAGACAGCTTTCGTTCTAGAATCATTTTACATTCGATTTGATAAAATCAACAATCCTTTGATTATCCTCTTCATTTGGAATATGTTTCGATTGCTCCAAAACCATTGATTTTTTGGACGAAGGGAAAATTTCCGTTGTCTTTTGGACTAATTTACTAGCTGGATAAAACACATCTTTTTCAGCAGCAATCAAGAAGATTGGAGTTTTAATTTTTTGAGCTTCAACCATATTTATTGATGGAATTGGAGAAACATCCAATTCAAAATTCAAAAAAACAGTAGAAAAAAAATCAAAATCAAATTCATCCATTTCTGTCTTTAGCTCTTTCAATAAGCATCGAATATATCTTGGTCTTTTCAACCATTGAAACAATTTCAGGGGAAGAAAAATCTTCCATAATGTTGATATTGGATAGCTATCTATTATCCCTGCAGGTGTAATAAAAAATGCACTTTTAATACGTCTTTCATCAAACAGCAATGTTTTCCAAGTAATCAATGCTCCAAATGAAATACCAACCAATATTGCCTTTTGAATAGTTAATCGACTCAGTATTTCAAACATCCATTTTCCATATGCATCATTATGCATCCAAGGACGAATTTCTGCACTCAGATTCGGTTGACCAATCACATCTACAGCATATACTTTAAAGTCTTTCACTAACTCCTTTAATGCATCCAATGCAATAGGTGCGCACTCATTGGCTCTATGTAGAAGTACCAGAGGCGGATTCTCATCGTTCCCAGCCACTATGACATTTGTATCTCCAAAACTCGTTTCTACATTGACAAACTCATAACTAAAAGTTAGTCCATCCAATTTACTTTGATACAAGATTTGGACTTGTTTTTTACCTTGCAGTTCTTTATAAAATGAATTCATATAAGTCTGATTATTTATTTATTCGAACACCCACAATTAGTAACCATAGGCACATAGAAAACTCACCTATCGTTGTAGGTAACGTAACCAAAGAGGATAGCCGATCAGAATAGTTTGGCAATAAAAAAAACAAGAAAAAGTCAACGATAAAGCTAAAACAAGCAATGACTAAAAGGATGCCGATAATCTTAGGCATGAACTCAGATTTACAAACTAAGTAACCCAATGGAAATAACCATATCCCAAAGAATAGTTGGGCAATTCGATAGCCATACTTTTGCAAATTAAGAAACATTAAAACTAGTTCATTAATTTGTCCTTCTGAAAATACAACAGCCAAATTTCCTTTTTCTAAAATCAAAAGAGCAGCATATTGATTCAACATATTCAAGCACATAATGGCAACACCAATCCCAACACTGATCACCATAAATAGAGCCTGACTTTGATCTACTTTTTTAAACAATTGAAACAAAACCAATGACAGAAATAAAAAAGAAACCTGCATCAATAAGTCACTCACAAAACCCAAACGAAACAAAGTGGGATTATCCAATATCTGTTGAACAGTTTGACTTGCATTATCTGGAAGTATCATCTTTGCCCGAACATAGAACTCTGCAAATACTCCAAAAATGATTACAAGCAAATACAATAGCCCAGCTAAACGAGCTGTCTTTTTATCTGAATTCATTCTCTAAAAAATTAATGTTGAAGTAAGAAATATAAAATTGAGACATCTCTGGATTCCACAGAGACATCTACTCTATTTTGTTTATCCTCCTATCGGAATGATGTACCCCAAAGAAAGAATACACCCACTATTTGTAGTTTTTTCCCAGCCTTCAGGTTGGTCGCCACTAAATTTTGTGTTGTCCGAAAATCCATAACTGTATCGAACATCCAAGATCAAAGAACCATAACCTAAATTCATTGCACTACTAAGACCACCCACTGCACTAAACTCCCATCGTTGACTTTTTGCATCTCCTTCATCAATAAAGTCAACATCCATTTTCTGGCTGTCAGCTTCTCCAATTTTCTCAACCAAAAACCGCTTTGTAGCGTACCCAATACTTGGCCCTACAAAGAGTGAAAAGTCAAATTTTCCCGTTTGATGCTTTGATTTAAATAAAACTGGCAATTCAAAATAATTGGTTTTGACCGCAATTTCTACATTCTCTCCAACTTCCATTTCTTCAAACAAAACGCCTTTTTGGGTAAAATTCAATTCTGGTTGGATCGCAAACTTTGGGGAGAAGGAATATTCAAATGGGATAGCAAAATTTAAGCCCATCGTATATTTTGCATCATCATTTATTTCGTCATTGTTAATAGTAAAATATGTTGCTCCGGTTCTTAAGCCTATGGACATATTTTGTGAAAAAACATTGGTAACCGTGAACATGATTGCAATAGTTATAAAAAATATTTTTGAAAGTTTCATTGCGTTTATTTTAAAAATGTTTAGAATTTAATTTTAGTAATTAGTTGTTTTGCAAAAATTCTGAAATAGCTTCGGAGATCTTTCCTGATAGTTCAAAATATGCTGTTGCGTTCTCTTGTGTTGAAGCGTCCATATTGGTCATTAAAAGGTACCCTCCATTGCCGTTTTCATCAAACTGTAGGTTGCAGGTCGTTCCTGGATCACTACCACTATGCTTAATATCTTCTCCATCCAAAAACCAAAAAACACCATGATTGTCAGCTTCATTAGAAGGTAGTATGCCATTAGGAAGGAAGGGAGAAAAAAGCAGTTCATAGCTATCAGTAGAAAACAAAGTTGTAGACTCTCCCTTTACTCCTTTCATCATATCTACCAGATATTTACCGAGATCTTCATTGCTTGTCATGATGCTGCCATCTGGGTAGGAATCATTGCCATATTGAGGAAGTGCTGTATCCAAATCCCAATATAATTTAGCCACATTTGTAGCATTCAGATCGTCTATAGAATAAGAAGTTTCATCCATATCTAATGGCTGTAAAATATATTCTCTCACATATTCATCAAACGGCATTTCTGTGGCAGATTCCACTAAAAAAGCAGTCAGTGATGTTGCAATGTTGGAGTAATTCCAAGCTGCACCAGGAACAATGGAAGCAAAATTTTCTAAACTGTACGCATCTCCATCTTCGAGATAATACTCAGCCAAAAATTCATCCAATGGGGTACTTTCTCGTTGTTCAAGATCAAAGCCATTTAATAATAACTGAGCTCCACTAGATGACAGGTCTTCTCCAGGTAATATGTGATAGGCTTGGATATAGGACTCATTTTGATCCAATAATCCTGAAGTGTGGGTAACCAAATGTTTTACTTTGATAATCGCATTAGGATTTTTAGGATTTTTCAACTCTACGGGCAAAATATCATTGATGTCAGTTTCCAACGTAAAGTATCCTTGTTCTATAGCTTTTACCACCGCTGCAGCTACAAAAGTTTTACTTATGGATCCAATAGTTTGAACTGTTTGATTCGTGTATGCCTTGTTTGATTCGATATCTGCTTTTCCAAATGACTTTTGGTAAATCATTCCATCCACATTGGCTACCGAAATTGCAAATCCAGGGGCATTGCCTTCTTCATAGATTTCGGTTAATGCAGTTGTCAGTTCCGAAGGAGTTGAAATCAATTCCGTGCCTGGTCCAGAAATATCATCGTCATCATTATCACATGAACACATCGTCATGGATGTCAATACAATGAGTACTGTAAATAAAAATAGATTCTTCATAAAGTTTAATTTTTAAAATTTGTTTATAGATTTTACTCTTCCAGTCTGAGTAAGTGATCGCACACCAAATCAGTCGGATAAAGCATTTAATTAATGGTTAGAAATAAAGTCGATACATGAAGTTTGGAAGCAAACCAAATTGTGTAGTGTGGCCTACTTGTTCAGGAGAATCACTATCATAATATTCAGTAAGTTTTCCTTTATTGTTGGTAATATTTTCTAAGGTGAGAAAAAACTCATGAGTTGTAGTAGGTCGTTCAATTCTATAATTCATAGAAAGTGTGATTTGATAAATATCCTCAATTTTATTTTCGAAGGCTTTATCATAATCCCAATAAATACCCGCTTCTCTATTTACTGAAACGTTGCCTTCACCATCTCTTAATAAAGGAATTATTCGCTGTCCTCCACCCATGAAAAATTTAGCATTGACTCCAATGGTTTTGTTCTTCATTTTACCTAATCCCACAAATTCTTTTCCTCCAATAATGTTGACCAAGTAATTCCCATTGAATCGTGTATTCCGAGTTCTTCCTTCTAAGGTTTTATACGTGGATTCATAGATCGAAGTATTGACCAGGAAGTAGTAATGATTGCTGAAGTAACGTTGGAGTGAAAGTTCAATACCGTAATTCTGCCCAGTCCCCTCATTGACCAAATCATAATAATTTACCTCTTCGCCTTCGTTTATGGTTGAGAAGTAACTGGTATCATTATACTCTACAGGCAAATCAAATAAATGCTGGTAATACGCATCTATCTTTCCAACAAGATTGGGTGAAAAATGATATTCGTACCCCAAATTAATATGATGTGCTTTAAGTAGTCCTAAGTCTTTGTTTACTTGATGCAAATTGCCTTCTGAGTCTTCAACCTCTGCAAAATAATGGTGGACACTTTCCATTCTACTATTCAGTCCGTAACCGAGATTAAACGTCCCTTTTTTACTCTTTTTCCACTGAACAGATAGCCTCGGTTCTAGAGTATGTTCATTATTATAAATAACATTATTATTATGTATACCTCCAACGAAGGTCACTCGCTCATTCCATTGATGTTTCCAACTTACAAAACTCCTAACATTGGTCAATTGCTCCTTAAAATCCAGTAATGTTGTTAACGATTCACTGAAATTCAAACGCATCTGTTGATTGAAATTTTGGTCAAATAACGTATAAATTATACCTGCTTGAAAAGTATTTTTTGCGTCTATTTTTTGATGAAATGTTGTGCTACCTCGATACGTTGTCTTTTTTAAATCGCTTATAAAACTTTGTTCTCTAGGGCCTAAAGAATCCGTTTTTTGGAAAACGTCTTGATTCAGATTTTCTAAAGAAATAGAAAGAGAACTCTTTAGATAGCTTTGATCGGATAATGCTACTGTGTGGTTTAGTCCCAAGTTGTAAAGGTTGGAGGATTTGTCATAGTCCTCATATACCTGACCGCTAAAAATATCATCCCCAGGTAAATCTGCATTTTCGGGAGTGGCATTGATAAGATTAAATTTACTATTTCCGCCAATTCCAAAAACAGAGAAGGTTCCAAAATTCTGAGTGGGTAACTTAAGTTTAAAAGCAGCATCTTGGAATTTAGGATTTCCTTCGACTTCTATTAATCCTGCTTTACTTAGTACATCAGATGTCGAATACCTGTAATTCGCTATAAAAGAACCACCATATCCTTTTTTCAGTGGACCTTCCACAGTAATATCCGTTCCGATTAACCCTACACCAAGCGTAGCTTCAAACTTTTCATTATTGCCGTTTCTCAAACGTACGTCATAAATTCCAGAAAGCACATTTCCGAATTCACTTGGAAAAGCTCCAGTAAAAAAATCAGACGTAGCCAATAAGTTGCTGTTTAAGATGCTTGTAGTTCCCATGGCTGCATTCTGATCTGCAAAGTGATTGGGATTGGTGATCGGAACTCCGTCCAATCTCCATTGCATATACTTTGGTGAATTTCCTCTAACTATGATGTCATTTCCGCCTGTTCCAGAATTGGTGACACCCGCAAAATTCGATGTGATTAATGCTGGATCATTAAATCCTGTGGCCAACCTATTCATCTCCTCCATAGAGATCGATCGAGCCCCTAACAATGCCATAGAATTGTTGGGCTTTCCATTGCCTTGATACGCATTGATCACAACTTCTTGAAGCGCTGTACTGGACTCTTGCATTAACACCGTAAGTACCGTTTCTCTTCCAGAATTCACTACGACATTGGGGAGTATAACTGTTTCATAACCCATGTAATATAAACGCAATGTGATTCTTCCAATGGGTACTCTTTGTATTCTAAACCTACCCTCTGCATCTGTCACATCTCCACGTAAAGGCTCAGTATTTTGTGCAACAATTTCAGCACCAATAAGAGGCAGTTGAGTGTCAGCATCAACGACCACGCCACGAATGGTTTGGGTGAGATCTTGAGCTGAACTTATCCCAGAAATCAAAAGCAAAGCTAGAATCAATGGAATTAATGGGTAAACGGGTGAAAATAATGGGTTCTTCATTAGTAGTGTATTTAAGTATTAAATTTCCCATAGGCCAATACATTCTCAACTGTTGACAAGACAATCAGCCAACAAATAGAAGTATGCCCCTTAAATGAATGGTTATATTGAAAATAAAATGAGCTCGTTATTCCAGAACTTCATCAGTTTTATGATTATGCCATCGAACTGCAAATGAAAAGGGCAGTTTAAGCAGAAACAAGGTCAGCAATAAGAGTAAGCTCTCTTCCCATTTAACAGGTACACTGCATAATGCAATAATGCCGATGAGTGATAACAATATTCCCATAATGCGCTGATTTTGAAAGTCTGATACTGCATTCACAATAAAAGCAGAAAATACAGTATAGCCTGAAAAAGTACCAATTGCTATAGCTTCCTCAGGAAATACCCAACATAAAAACAAGGGCTGTAAAAAATGAAGAGATAAAAAAATGATTCTTCTTTTTGTACTCAGATAAAACTGTTGCCTAGAATAGGACATGTTCGCCACTACACCACCAGCTAAATCATAAGCCAAAGCAATAAGTACCCACTCTTTCCATGAAGGTAGTCCTAAGTCTTTCAATTGAAACGACACCACAGCTATAGTCAGCAAAGCCAATCCATGAGTAGTCAGGATGTCCAACCAATTAGATTTTTTTCCATGAATCTCATGCAAGAAAGTTGGTATTTTTATTGAATCGTCCATTTTCATTATTTTAATGTTGAATGCTTTTTAATCAAATTGACAATGCAAATATGAAGTGCAAAAGTGGATCAAACGTTCTAAAATGAAAATGCGAACGTTTTTTGAGATATGGAACCTCTGGAAAAAATAGACCAAGACCATTAAATTTAGTGTAAGTAAGATACAGTCAGGGCTCAGCTTGATTTAATAAAAATTGACCAAGCCAAGAGTACCCAGTAAAGATTTTATCTCGACTTCGTATCTTCTTATTTTTGTTTTTTGAGATTTCGATGAATAACAATCATCAATAAAATTGTTATCATCATCAAGACGACGACGACTACACCAAGAAGTGGGTAGCCTTCTACCGAACCATCTGATAATTGAAAAACCATAAATCCTGCAGAAGCTGCAGCGATACCTCCTGAAATTTGTTGGAAAGAAGCATCTAAAGCCATAAAAGACCCTCTCTCTTTTTCCCTTGGCACATCAGTGGCGATAGCAGTGGAAGATATCATCCGTGTGGTGATTCCCAAAAATAACAATGTATGCAAAACTGCAATCGTCCAAAATGATACAATACCTAAAAAGCTGAAAATTCCTACCATAATCATTGCTAATCCAGTCCCCATGATGAATACCTTCAATTTTCCAAGTCGATCCACAAAATGTCCAATCATAGGACTCAGCAAAATTGTCGCTACTCCTCCTATTCCAAACAACAATGGTAAATCCTCCAACTGAACTCTAAGATTATTGGTACAGTAAGCAGCATAAAATGTCATAAACATAACATCACCCAAAACTAAGATAATGTTATTGGAATACACGGCCCAATACCCTTTGTTTTGCAAAGTGTTTAAGGAATGCTCGAGTAGATTTTTTGTTTTTCCTCGATTCAAATGTTCCTTTATTGGATCAATAATTAAAAAGATAATACATAAAATAGCAAGACCAAGAATAAAGAAAATCAAATACATCCAATGCCAATCAAACTTTGTAGCTAGATATAGCGCCAGAGGTAAACCAATGATGTGGCTGGCTGCAAATGCAATCTGAACATAACCCATTACCCTTCCCTTTTGATCGGGTGCAAATAAATCTGCAACTATTGCAAGACAAATGGAAGCTACTACTCCACCAAAAACACCTGTGATGATCCTACCTATAATAAAGATAGTCAGAGAGTGAGAAAGTGCACAAACCAACATACCAATAATAAAACCACCATAATATACCATCAACATATTCTTTCGATCGTATCTATCGGCAAAGCCTGTTGTTAAAAATCCAGACGCCCCTGCACTAAAGGCATACACCGAAACCAATACACCAAATTGTGCAGTAGAAATAGATAAAGAAGGAAGTAAAATAGCAGAAAGAGCTGGCAAACTCATATAATCCACCACTATGGTAAACAATGTAAAAACAACAATAGCAATAACTGATTTTTGATACTTGGTAATGGGTGTCTTTTGAGCTTTGGATTCGAGATTCATTGCAATTGTTTTTTCACCCAAGCTCTAGGCGTTGTTTCTTCCATTTTCTTGAAAAAAGAATTGAATACTGTTTTTGAATTAAATCCACTTTCATATGCTAACCCCAATAAAGTGATGTGACTATTTTTAGGGTCCAATGCTTTTTCTTTAAATTTTTCTAATCGAAATGCATTGACATATTCATTAAAATTTTTGCCTATGTAATCATTCAACAACCATGATAACTTATTGGGATGTAAGTCCATAACTTCGGCTAGCTTACGCAAGGAAAGTGATGGATCAGTGTACATTTCTTCTTCCGTAATTAACTGATTGAGCTGTTGCAAATTTCGTTCAATTTCAATGTCATTCAGTAACGCAGTTGTACTTGGCTCTGGCTGAACACGATCGAATTTTCTTAATAGCTGTCTGTTTTCACTGGAGGCTGGAAAATACATTCTATTATAAATTTCCTTAAAGCGGCTATCCTCTCTGAGGTTGTCCCAAACCCAAAAATTCTTCAACGTAACCATCATGACAGAACGTTCTTCATATGCTTTTTCCAACCAAAAGATGGCTTCCTCTTTCATATCTAGCAACGCGTACAATGATGCAGGATCTGAAGAATCCACATATTTTGTTTCTTGGATAACGGATATAACCTCTTTCTTTTTACCCATTAATATTTTTACCATCAACAAATCCATATTTGCCAATCCTTGTCCACTTGTAAGTTCAAGTGCTTTTTGAATATCAATAAGTGCATCCGAATATTTTCCTAAACACCCTTTGACCAATCCTCTAAATCGAAAAGCCTCTCCAAAATTGGAATCAATTTCTAATGCTTTTGTAAAAGCGATAATGGCTTCTTCAAATTGCCTCGCAAAATAATAAGTTAAGCCCAATTGCCAATGTGTAATGACATGAAGTGGATCCGTTACTGTGGCCTTTTTAGCAACTAAAATGGCCTTTTCAAAGTCCTCTTCAATAAAAATATAGTAGTAGGAAATAAATTCGTTTTGGTGAGGTAATCCACATGCAACTGCTTTATCATACGATTGTATGGCAGATTTCCAATCCCAATCGTGGAACAATTGAATGTAAGCCAAGACTTTATAGGCATAGAGATTCTCTTTATCAATTTCCAATGCTTTTTCAGCCGATACTCTTGCTAATTGGTGTGCCTCTGTAGTAGCCATGAGACCAAAACCAGAAGCATGGATATATGCCTCTCCTAACATGGAAAAAGCTTCTGCGTATAAAGGGTCTATCTGAATTGCTCTTTTAAAAAATTCAATTGCTTTCTTAATATCCTCAAAATCCTTTCTTTTTAAATGGTAACTCCCTTTTAACCATAAATCATACGCTTCAATACTTTGAGTTGGATTAAAATGAGAAATCGAGGGTATCTCAAAATGTCCAAAATTTTCACGAATTTGATCGGCAATAAGTAAACTGATTTCATCTTGCAAAGCAAATATATCCTCCATCACCCGATCAAAATTCTTGGACCAAAGATGAGCCCCATCTTCTGTATTGATCAATTGAGCCGTGACGCGAACCCTATTGTTAACCTTCCGTACACTCCCCTCCAAAATAGTAGTCACCCCTAATTGCTTTCCAATAATTCGCACATCAATGTGTTGCCCCTTGAAGGCAAAAGAAGATGTCCGAGCAATAACCTTTAATCCTGGAATTTTTGTCAGCGCATTAATGATTTCTTCAGTAATACCATCACTAAAATATTCATTGTCCCGATCAGAACTCATATTGGCAAATGGAAGCACCGCTATAGATTTGCTCGTATATATGGAATTAGGTTGATTTTTCATTATAGAGTTGCTCTGCAGCTGGTCAGTCTCTTATGGTTTTTTAATGTGGACTACAATAATATTGGTTTTTTAGTAATTCTTTTGCGAGATGTCATGGAGAATTATAAAATCAAATCGTTTTCAGAAATTCATTTTTTTCATCCAACATCGATCAGATGCATAAACTTTTAGAACGCCTTTACGACTAACTCTGTATCCATTTCCAACTACCCTACAGCAGTTTTTTCACCAAACCTTCTAACAACATCTTCTTTTTGACCAATTCACTGCCCGTAATCTCTGCACATTTTACCTTCCAAAATTTTGGTAGGGCCCATTTGCCTTTACTAAATGAATATAAATACGATAACTCTATGAATTGTAAAGCGGAATTAAATATCCAAAAAAGGGAAGCCTTGCTTATTTTGAATCCCAATTTTTCTGCTGTCCTATCACTAAAAAAATAACTATTGCCTACAATTTTTACTTCTGGTGGCAATTGTTCCGTTTCAATTCGATCAATAATTGTCAAAAGCGCTTTAAAATAATGACCCAACAAGATTTTTTGCGATTTCATCCCTCGATCTTCCCACTTAAAATTAACTAAGTAATCAAAGGTGAAAATATTGTGCAAATCATATTTTTCATCCGTCTGCACCGTAGAAAGTACATACGGGTTCAAGTATTTATAATATCCTACTAATCTAAAAAAGGGAACACTTACAAGGTTCAAGAAGGGAGCCAGTAGAGGAAGTAGCAGGATTCCAAAAGATGTAGATATAAGAGGAACCATAGCACCAAAACCACCCACCATAAGTACAATTGCAATAATCCATTGAATAAATTTTGGCAAATCATAGAATCTCTTCATTGTAATTATTATTTAATGGGTCTCGTTTTTATGATTGTCTTTAGCACTACAAACATAATTTTTATTTAAACACAAAAAGGATCAAAAGGGGAAATAACCTCACCAGTACTGCTACATGAAACTACCAAAACTTGTAATCAAAAAACCCAATTACTATTAAATGTCGTTGGTTCATGAATGATAATCATAGGAATACTTGAATTCCAGACAACGTTTATTCCTAATCTAGAAATTAAGAAAATGCCATTTCACGATTAAACTTTTTTCTGTATTCAAAAGGAGACAAGCCTGTATATTTCTTAAAGGTTTTTCTAAATGCTTTTTCATCATTATACCCAACACTATACATCACCTCATTAATATTTGAGGTAGAAGACTCAAAATTCTTCTTGGCCACTTCAATTCTAACACGTTGAATATACTCAAATGGAGTATTGCTAGTCGCCTTTTTAAATCTTCTTATAAAATTGCGATTACTTCCTGCAAACATCTTTGCTAATTCATCTACGCTTAGCTTTTCCTCGAAGTTTTTCTCAATGTATAATTGAACTTCTTTTATGGATTCATCTGCATGATCCTTCTGTCCATTAAAAATTATAAACTGATTTTGATTGATCCTGTCAAAATCAATTTCTCCCATCTTAGAGCACCATATTGCAACTTCTCTTCCGTAGTATCTTTCTATTAAATATACAATCATGTTCAAAAATGAATAAGCTCCTCCACTAGAATATATCCCGTTGTCCTCACTTATAATCTTCTCGGGCATCAACTGAATTTTTTCATATTTCTTTTCAAACTTCTGATGTACTGCCCAGTGTGTAGCACAGGATTTTCCATTGAGTAAACCAGTTTCAGCAAGTATAAAAGCACTCCTACATAAACTCACAACCTCAGCATCATTTTTAATTCTTTGCATTCTTATCCAATTAATTAACGATTCATTTTTCTCCAGCGCTTGATCAATATTACCTGTGATTGATGATATTACAACCACATTCGTAGTATCTACTTCCTCTAATGATTTTGTAGGCTTCACTTCAAAAAACTTGTGACATATAATTGGTTCCTTAGTTAAACCCACAAGATCAAGTGCAAAGACATCTTCTTGAGTTTTACCAATTCGTTTTGAATAGCTATTGGCCATTTTGAAAAGATTGAGCGTACCTACTATAGTATCTAAAATCAAATCTCCTTCTGGAATTAATATGCTCAAATGTTTCATAAACTATTT
>JARGNR010000020.1:6116-12635 GCA_029212405.1 Saprospiraceae bacterium | reverse complement strand
CCCTTCACATTGTCATTAATGACACCTACTGAACCTATATTTCTGCCATATCTTTGTATTGTTCATTCATCAAAAACATATAAATAATGATACAACAAGAAATTATGGTAGTATATAAATGGACTGCCAAAGAAGGACAATCTGATGCACTCAAAGAAATCTATCAAGAAGTTTTACAACAAATGAAATCAAATGAACCAGGAGCAAAACACGTAGAATGTTATTTCGAAGAAACATCAAGAACATTGGTTGTAATGGATTTGTTTTCTGATGCTAATGCAGTAGTTTTCCATCTAGGAACAACAGCTGCTGGACATTTTCAAAATTTACTACAAATAGCAAATCCAGGTGAATTTCTATTTTGTGGAGAGGTGCCTGACGAAATGAAGCAAGCAGCTCTAGGCATGGGATTAAATGCAACGTTTGCTCCTAGGGTTTTTGGATTCAATAGAAATGTAAGTTAATCTCAGACTCCTAGAATTGAACGAAAACAAAGGAATGAGCCTATAGTATTATTCCTTTGTTTTTCATATTAAATTTCCAATTCATGCAGAAGTTGTACTATTCAAATTTTTTACAAACCAATTTTTAAATTTGTTTTCCTCTCATATTTAAAAAGCAATTAAAATTCAACTCTCAAAAAGACCCCATTTTATCTTCAATTCAATAATTTAATATTCGATACAAAAAAGCCTTAACCGACCATGGCCGATTAAGACTACAATAATTAACTTTCTTTAGTACTTATAAAAGTACCTAGAAATAAATGAGAACTATAGAATACTTTTAGTTGGTAATGTATCCATCAGAAGGACATTTTTTACATTTACCATCTGAGTTCACCAGGTCACCATCAAAATATCCAATGGTATCTCCCAAAGGATATTGAACCGGATAGGCAGTTTTGGAATCCGAACACGTTCCACTTGCAGGACAAGGCGTACACGCTATATCCCCTTTAGAAAGTCCCTCCGCACTGCTTTTTGTCACATTGTACTTACAATATTTTATCTTAAGGACTGGAGCAATATCTCCAGTCTCTTCCAGAGCCTGATCTCCATCTGTCAATGATAAATCACTGTTGCAGGCATAAATTGTAAATGCAAGTAAAAAGGCCATCATAATTTCATACAAATATTTAAATTTCATTTTTGGTAGATTTAATAAGTTAGAAAATAGTGAGATTGGTTTGTCCCTTCAAAAATCAAACGCATGACTTTCGTTGAGTAAGAAACCAGTAAATACGGAATTGATTAGTGCGATAATTCAACAAGATTATCGGCCGAAACATTTGTAGAATAAATGGATTTGAAATCTTAACACCTAGATCCAAATCAATTTCAATATACGACTAAAAAAGCAAAGATGAAACCCCAGTTACGAAGATATTGTATTCACATTTCAATAATCAAGCCTCCCCCCCTTCATACCGCACCAACATCTCATTTAAATCAGCCAACGTATTGATCTCCTCCTTTGGCTTATCTCTTCTCCATCTTTTGATTCTCGGAAATCGTAATGCCACTCCAGATTTGTGTCGGGTCGACTTTGCTATGCCCTCAAATGCAATCTCAAAAACCAATTCAGGGTGGACACTACTCACAGGGCCAAATCGCTCTCGAGTATTTTTTTTAACAAATTGAGTAATCTCTTTAAATTCTACATCGGTCAGCCCAGAATAAGCTTTGGTAAAAGGAACCAATCGCTCACCATCTTGCACTGCAAATGTGAAATCGGTATACAAATTGGCTCGTCGACCATGCCCTCTCTGTGCATAAATCATGACCGCATCAATCGTCAATGGATCAATCTTCCACTTCCACCATCCGCCTTTTTTACGTCCAGACTTATACGGCGAATCTTTCTTTTTCAACATTAGCCCCTCCGATAAATGAGCCCGTGACTTCGATCTTTCCTCCGCCAATTGTTCCCAGTTCTCGAAGACAACACTCTCCGAAAAAACCAATCGAGGAGAATCGATCTCATTTACTACTTGCTGCAATAGCTCTCTTCTCTCTACCAATGATTGTTCCCTAATATCTTCTCCATTATATTCCAATATATCATACGCCTTAATAATTATTGGAGCCTCTGTCAAATGCTTTTTGGTCACATTTTTCCTTCCAATTCGAGTTTGTAACGTGTTAAAATTCAATATTTTGCCATCTTTAAAAGGTAAGATTTCTCCATCAATGACTACATCTTTATCATTTCTTCCCTTTAATGTCCCTAGTTCTGGAAATTTCGCTGTCACCAACTCTTCACCTCGAGACCATAGATAGATTTCATTTTGCCTCAAAATCAACTGCCCTCGAATACCATCCCATTTTCGTTCTGCTGACCATTCTTCGGGCAAACCCAACTTTTCTAAGTCCGTTTCCAAGGCATAGGCTAAATAAAATGGATACGGTCGAGATAAATCCTCTGTGGGATTAGATTGCAACACTAATTCTTCAAATGTAATCGTTGTAGGATCCCAATTCCCCATGAGTCGATGCGTTATCTTGCTTTCTTCTACGCCAGAAAATTTGGACAAGGCATTGATCACTGTCTTTTGTGAAACACCAATACGGAAACCTCCGGTAATCAGTTTATTGAATAGAAAACGTTCATCTTGGTCCAAGGACAACCATGCATTTGTAATCACTTCTTTTTTGACGATCTCCTCCTTATCTTTTAAGTCCATAATCACCGCAATCCAGTCCGTCAACGACTTATTTGAATCTTGAGTTGGATTAGGTGTGATCAAAGCAATGGTTTCTGCCAAATCTCCAACAATGTGGTAGCTCTCCTCAAACAACCAAAGTGGCAATCCGCCTGCCTCTGCCGACCACTCTCTCAATAAAGTCGTCGTAACTGTCCGTTTTGGCCTTCGATGAGAAAATAAAGCAATGGCCCAGACCTTATCTGGATCCTCTGCGTAAGAGAAATAATCCACCAATGCATTGATCTTGGCCTTAGTTTTAGTCGTTTGATCCAACGCACGAAACAATTGAGCAAACTGTTTCATTTTGGCGCTGAATTTTCTTCTGTGGTTGCTATTTCTATATCGTCTCCCGTATACTCGGTATTCACAACCGCAGAATAGTAACCAATACTTTTCAGATACTTAGAAAATATGTCCGTATAGCCATGGGTTACATAAATCTTTTCTGCCTCCGTAGCTTTAATAGCTGTGAGTAGGCCTTCCCAGTCAGCGTGATCACTCAATACAAATCCACGATCTGCCGATCTCCTTCTTCGAGTTCCTCGCATGGCCATCCATCCCGATGCAACACCCGAAGAAAAGTCTTTAAACTTTTTTGACCAGGCTGAATCCACTGCGCTCGGTGGAGCAATCACCAAACTTCCTTCATAAAGCGATGGCTTTTGACCTTGAACAACTCTAGTTGTCTCTTTAAGTTTTTTTCCTTGTCTACGGATAACCTCATTGACATTTTCTACTGCTCCATGGGTAAATACCTGCCCAATCGAATGGTCCACATTATTGATAATACGCTGCGCTTTCCCCAATGAATATGCAGCAAGAATACTCACCTTCCCTGCTTCCTGATTGGATTTCCACCAGGCGTTTATTTCATCCATTATCGTTTCTTGTGGCTTCCATTTAAAAACCGGAAGTCCAAATGTAGATTCAGTTATATATGCGTGGCATTTTACAGATTCAAAATTTTCTGACACACCGTCTGGTTCTACTTTATAATCTCCTGATGCTACCCAGACTTCTCCCTTATATTCTACTCGAATTTGAGCAGATCCGATGATGTGCCCTGCAGGATGAAAGCTAAATTTTACTCCATTCACTATGACTTCTTCTCCATACTCCACTCCTCTAGCATTGATATGGCTGCCCAATC
Organism: Saprospiraceae bacterium; assembly: GCA_029212405.1. Classification (GTDB taxonomy): domain Bacteria; phylum Bacteroidota; class Bacteroidia; order Chitinophagales; family Saprospiraceae; genus CAJXUU01. The sequence continues at coordinate 8,778 of JARGNR010000020.1, read as the reverse complement.
GGTGTTTGATCACCGGCAGTGCAGAATGAGTCGCCATATATGATTTGGATCCATATCGTGCGTGATCGGAATGACCATGTGTGATAAACGCCTTATTGACAGGTTTCCATGGGTCAATATAAACATCTGCAGCTGCTACATATAATCCTCGATCCGTAAATTCTATTAATTGCATAGCTATTCAACTCCTTTTATGGTCTTTTAGTTGAGGAAGTAATCTAAGAACTCAAAAATATCCTGCAATGAAAGCCAGGAATTTTGTAAATACTTCAATATCGAATATATACCTTTGTCACTATAAAAGATTATTTATTACAATTTAGATGTGATGAATCGCGTTTCTTGTTTTGAATCGATGAAATAAAATGAAAAACAATTATTTAAAATCACAATCAATGATAAAATCAATATATAACTGGGGAGTATGGATGTTGATTATTATCCTATTCAGTAGTTGTGGAGACAAAGTTATCATAACACATTACGAAACAGGTGAAAAATTTGAAGAATATCAATATACTGGGGATTCTTTAAAAAATGGATTGTACAAACGATTTTCTCCTGGAGGCATTTTGTTAGAAGAGTCCATGTATGTAGAAGGAAAATTGAACGGAGAGCGAATTATTTATAATGAAAAGGGCGAAAAAGAGGTCAGTGAAATTTACACGAATGATGTATTGAATGGAACACTAAGAGAATATTACCCTAATGGAAAAATGAAATTAACGGGTACCTACACCAATAATGTACTATCTGGAACGGTAAACGTTTTTTATCCATCAGGAAAATTAAAAGAGGAAGTTCAGTTTTTGGACAATAAAGAAGATGGTCCTTTCAAAGAGTTTCATGAAAATGGAAACATAAAGTGGGAAGGAACCTATAAAGACGGAGACAACGAATTCGGACTTTTAAAAGAATACAATGAAAATGGAGAGTTGATTCGGAAAATGATGTGTGACGATCGTGCAATTTGTACAACCACATGGACGATTGATGGGTCCCACTTAAAAAAGAAAGACTCCTAAACCAAGAATGCAAGGAAAATCAAACATGCAAAAAACACTACAAGTACTTTTATATATCAGCTTATTTTTACAATTCAATTCGATTTCAGGTCAAATTGGAGGAAAATACGTATATGAATTTTTGGGAAATCCTCAATCTGCCCGTCTTTCTGCTTTAGGAGGAAGTTTGATTACGATCGCAGATACCGATATCACATTGGCAGCTGCTAATCCTGCTTTGTTAAGCGATACATCTCACAACCAAATTTCTATCAACCACAATTTTGCCTTTGGTGGAGTGAGCAATGGTTACATTGGGTACGCAAGACATATTGATAAGTGGGGCATCACCTCACATGTAGGCATTACGTATGCCAGCTTTGGAGATTTTACTGCCGCGGATGAACTCGGAAATAATCAAGGAACATTTTCTGGTGGAGAAACTGCAATAACTATTGGGGCAAGTAAACAATTAAACGAGAGAATCACCTTGGGAGCAAACCTAAAAGGAATTTTTGGCAGCTTAGAATCCTACAATTCTACTGGAATTGGAGCTGATGTAGGATTGTTGTACACCAAACCAGGATCTAATTTCTCAGCAGCTTTTTTAGTAAAAAATATGGGATCTGAAATCTCATCCTATGGTGATGAATCTGTATCTCTTCCCTTAGATATTCAAATAGGTATTTCTCAAAAATTAGAGCATTTACCGTTTAGATTTACAATTATTGCCCACCAATTACAACAATGGAGTGTAAGATACGATGACCCAGATGCTCAAGATAATGAGACATTATTTGGAGAACCTGTTGCAGAAGACTCCGCATTTAATGATGGATTGGATAATTTCTTTAGACATTTTATTTTTAATGGTGAATTCTTATTAGGTAAAAAACAAGGTTTGAAACTTCGAATTGGCTATAACCATTTAAGGAGAAAAGAATTGTCATTGTCTACTTTTAGAAGTTTAGCAGGATTCTCTGCAGGATTTGGCTTGCGTATTAAAGGCTTAAACATTGATTATGGATTGGGCTACTTTCACTTAGCTGGAGCTTCCAATCATCTCTCGATACAAACCAACCTCAATCGTTTTTTCAGAAAGTTTTAAATCTGATTTAATTTTTGTAACTGACTAATTTTTCTTCACAGACATACTCCCTGTGGGGGCGATTTCTAGTCTACTATTCGAACGCAATATCACTTTTTTAGCTTTTCCTGTTTCGCCATCTAAAATATTTACCGTTCTGTTCTCTGGAATTAAAACTTCATCACAATATCCTGGAAAACGACCTAATGACCAATTCGCATCTGAGGCAAACCAATCTCCATCTGCTGGTGAAGTCCATTCATTGATCAACTCATTTGTCTCAAAGGAAAGTTCAGATGTACATGTCCCACTACTTTCTGACACAGTCATGCTATGCAATAAATCATTATACCCTGTCGTACTTTCCCAAACATTTATATTTGCCAAACGAATAGAAAATTCTTTTTTAACTCTTAACTGCGGCATGGGGTCTGTTAAAGCCAAATGTAATTCATAATTCCCCGATGGAATACATTCAGGCACGCAGACTTCTCCACTTATAGTGTGTACCCCTTCATACCATTCTCTAGGATCGTGCGACAAAATTACTCTCCATTCAATGTCGGAATTT
>JARGNR010000020.1:0-6016 GCA_029212405.1 Saprospiraceae bacterium | reverse complement strand
CGTTTCAGGTCAATATCTGACATCCCCCCTTCACTTTCACAATAGCTTCCAGAATATAAATTGCACGTTTCTCCTCCTACAACTACATATTTTGAATCTGCGGCTTTATACGGTTTCAAGTTGGTCGTATCAGAAGACCCGTTATCGTAATTCGCATAGGTTCCGTAGTCATCATAATTAGCAAGAAAACAATCATTGTGAAAGCCTATCCTAGCTTTGTCCGATCCATTATGTGCCTCAGATGCAATCATTGCCGCCGACGAGGTAGGAGCGGCTATGCCATATACTGTCTTTTGTTTCATTTGAGGATACCTGACTTGCACTTGCCTTGAAGTAGGTACCACAGAAAGTAATGAATCCAGCACTTCTACCCGATCCATCCATTCACTACTCAATAAGTTAAAGGGAGGCTGGGATGCATCCCCAAAATAATCGGTATAATAATTTTCTCCCCAAACCCCAATGAATCCCATCTGGACAGCCATGATAACATCAACATTTTCGTTGATGACTTCTTCTAATTGTGTGATGTGATCCAATACTATATTTTTGGGAGCATCCCCATACGGTGGACAAATCCAACTGCTACACCCATCTGGATTAATCTCTTCTGTATAGGCGAATCTAATAATCAATTTAACTCCTGCTTTCCTTGCAGTGTTAAAATCCAATACCATATTATCCAGATAGGATTGTGAAATCAGTCCACTTTTAAAATTTTCAAGAAAAAAATAACGATAAACTAGGGATGAATAAATAGAGTATCCAGCTGAGAATGGACTATGCAATACTCTATACCCTGCCAATGTAGCAGAATCCAACAATGAATAATTAAGAGAAGAAGTCGAACTATATCGATAAAAACCTCTTTCTGGATTCACAAAATCAGCATCACTAGCCATATAGTTTACTGTTGTAGTTTGAGCTCCTACAGTAATAATACCTAGAAAAAAAGAAAGAATTAATAGTTGAAATAGTTGTTTCATTAAACCTTGTACGTTTTAAGAATCTATATACACACAAACTAAAGAAAACTGAAATTAAACAGTGCACCAAATCTGAATTTTTATGGTATCAAATCCATTTTATTTTAAATAACCATTACTCGAAAACTATCAAAATTATGCACATAAAATCCACTTTGCCTGAGTTTTATTACAACTCATAAAACCATTTCATTAAAGAATAAAATATTTCTAACCTTCTATATATATTCGCCCCATTATTAAAACTCTAATCGACTGAAATGAAAGATGTAAAATGGATAGGTGTATATCCAGCCGTAACTACTAAATTCCATGAAAATGGGGACTTGGATATACCTAATTTTGTACGTAATCTTGAAGCCCAAGTGGAAGCTGGAGTGGATGGAATAATTATAGGGGGATCTTTGGGAGAAAGTTCTACCATTACACACGATGAACGCATCGAATTATGTAAAGCTGCATTAGAGAGTGTGGGAGATACAGCAGATATTATTCTAAATATCGCGGAAGGATCTACTCGTTCTGCTATTGAATTAGCAAAAAGGGCTGAAGCAGCAGGTGCTCATGGTCTTATGGTATTGCCTCCTATGATGTATAAGCCTACAGATCAAGAAGTAGCCGACTTTTTTATTGCTGTGGCTCAAAGTACAGCTTTACCAATATTATTGTACAACAATCCCGTGGACTACAAGATTGAAATTACTATGGATATTTTTGATCAACTAAAAGAATATCCTACTATTCAAGCAGTAAAAGAAAGCACTCGAGATATCTCAAATGTAACTCGAATGAAAAATAGATACGGTGATCGATATAAAGTCCTTTGCGGTGTGGATACACTTGCTATGGAAGAGCTCGTCATGGGCGCAGATGGCTGGGTGGCAGGATTAGTTGATGCATTCCCTGCAGAAACCGTAGCAATTTACAAATTGGTAAAAGCGGGCCGAATTAAAGAAGCAAGAGACATTTATAGATGGTTTCTCCCGATTTTAGAATTGGATATCAATCCACAATTGGTACAAAACATTAAGCTCGCAGAAGTGATGACAGGAATTGGAACCGAACCTGTACGAGCGCCTAGGCATATATTAATTGGAGAAGAACGAAAACGGGTAATTGGAATATTGGAGCACGGGATCGCAAACCGACCTACATTGCCAGAATACAAACATTTATAATCGTATCTTACCAATATCTTATCTATACAAATTAATCCTCTAAGCTTACTATGATTACATCAAATATAATTGCTGGAAAGTCTGTAAAAGGAAGTGGACAAACTTTCGTTGGGCATAATCCCAGTACGCTTCTTCCTATCGATGGAGATTTTGAGATTGCCTCTCAAGAAAATGTTGAACAAGCCGTCTCGGCAGCTAAAGAGGCGTTTAATACCTATAAAAATACCTCTGGTGTCAAAAAAGCCGAATTGCTCCGAACCATAGCTGCTGAAATCGAAGCCTTGGGAGATCAATTGATCCAACGGGCCATGCAAGAAAGTGGATTACCAGAAGGCCGATTCAAAGGAGAACGTGGACGAACCATAGGTCAACTGAAAATGTTTGCCGATTTGGTTGAAGAAGGATCATGGGTGGATGCCGTAATTGACACAGCGATACCTGATCGAAAACCACTACCTCGAGTAGATATTCGAAATATGATGCAAGCATTGGGCCCAGTAGTCATCTTTGGAGCTAGTAATTTTCCTTTGGCGTTTTCTACGGCAGGAGGAGACACCGCATCGGCACTTGCTGCAGGTTGTCCTGTAATTGTAAAAGCTCACCCCTCTCATCCAGGCACCAATGCCTTGGTCTCTGAAGCTATAGCAACTGCATTAGAGAAGTGTGGTCTTCCTGCGGGAGTCTATTCTACGCTATATGACAACGGCCATACCATAGGTGGTGCTTTGGTTCAACATCCGGATATTACTGCGGTAGGTTTTACTGGATCTGAAGCCGGAGGAAAAGCATTGATGGACTTGGCAGCAAAAAGAGAAAACCCCATCCCTGTCTATGCAGAAATGGGCAGCACAAACCCTGTTTTCATCCTTCCAGAAAAGTTAAATGCTGAAGTAGATAAATTACCTGCTCAAATCGCATTTTCAGTCAATATGGGAGTGGGTCAATTTTGTACTAATCCTGGATTGCTCTTTGTTCAAGAAAATGAAAACTTGGAGCAGTTTACTTCAAACTTGGAAAAAGAATTTTCAGGGTTAGGTTCATTCACCATGTTGAATGACGGCATCTACAAAAACTACGTGTCCAAAAGAGAAAATGCACTTCAAACCGAGGGTGTCACTACTGTTCAAGCTAGTGGCACATCTACTAATACGTTAAAAGCACCACCAGCAATTGCTAAAATTTCTTATCAGCAATTCATGGAAAATACCAACTTGCACGAAGAGATATTTGGGCCATTCACCTTGATGGTGGTCTGCCAAAATAAAACTGAAATGTTGAACTTGGCACACACCTTAAAAGGGCAATTGACTTCCACCTTTATGGGTACGGATAGTGATTTGGAATCCAATACAGATCTAATTGATGTAGTGAGTCAAAAAGTAGGTAGAATTGTTTTTAATGGAGTCCCAACAGGAGTAGAAGTGGGCCATGCAATGCACCACGGTGGACCGTTTCCTGCTTCATCAAACGGAAGGTATACTTCCGTAGGTACGGGGGCAATTAAACGTTTTGCACGACCCATCGCTTGGCAAAATTGTCCAAATACATTGCTCCCAGATGCATTGAAAGAAGGGAATCCATTAAATATTTGGAGAAAGGTAAATGGCGAATTAACTCGATCATGAGAAAATCATTTTTTTGCGTAGACGGTCATACATGCGGAAATCCTGTGAGATTGGTTACTTCTGGTGGACCTTTACTGGAAGGCAACACAATGATGGAAAAACGCCTGCATTTTCTCAAAGAGTACGATTGGATCCGTCGAGGTTTAATGTTTGAACCGAGAGGACACGATATGATGTCAGGGAGTATTCTCTATCCTCCTTCTGACCCTAAAAATGATATTGGGGTTCTTTTCATTGAGACAAGTGGTTGTCTGCCAATGTGTGGACACGGAACGATCGGTACCGTTACTATGGCTATACAAGAAGGGTTGATTCAACCCAAAACAAAAGGTCAACTCAGATTAGAAACTCCAGCTGGCCTGGTATGGATAGAATACACAGAAAAAAAAGGAAAAGTAACTTCTGTAAAATTGAAGAACATTGCTTCATTTTTACACAGTGAAAACTTGGAAGTAGAGTGCCCTGATTTGGGTTTAATTACAGTAGATGTTGCCTATGGTGGAAATTTTTATGCCATCGTAGATCCGCAGAAAAACTTTTCTGGCATTCAAGATTTTACCGCTGGCGATTTGATGCGATGGAGTCCAGTTGTACGGAATCGACTGAACGAAAAATATAACTTTCAACATCCTGAACATAAAGATATCCACGGATTGAGTCATCTTCTTTGGACTGGAGACACCATATCAGAAAAAGCAGATGGTAGAAATGCTGTTTTTTATGGAGATAAAGCCATCGATAGATCGCCATGTGGTACGGGTACCTCGGCCAGGATGGCACAATTGGTCTCTCAAGGAAAGTTGACAGTCGGCGACCAATATATCCATGAAAGTTTCATCGGTTCAAAATTTATTGGTAGAGTGGAAGAACAAGTAATGTGTGGTACGATACCCGCTATAATCCCAAGCATTGAAGGATGGGCAAAAACAACCGGTTACAATCAAATTATTATTGACGATGAAGATGATCCATACGCTCATGGATTTCAAGTAATCTAGTTGAAGTAGAATAAGATGACAAAAAAGTCAATTCATATCATTGGAGGCGGGGTTATCGGTTTATGCGCTGCTTATTTTCTAAACAAAGAAGGCGTAAAGGTAACCGTTATCGATAAAACGGACTTGTCTGATGGCACATCACATGGGAATGCCGGAATGATTGTACCCAGCCATTTTGTTCCATTGGCAAGCCCAGGAGTAATTTCACAAGGAATCAAATGGATGTTTGATAGTAAATCGCCATTTTATGTGAAGCCTAGATTGAATATCGAATTAGCACAATGGATGTGGAGATTTTACAAATCCTGTACACGGAAAAATGTCAATAGAGCTATTCCCGTTTTGTTTGATTTCAACCAACTCAGTAAGCAGTTGTATAAGGAATTTTCTGAAATGAAGGATTTTTCCTTTTGCTTTGAAGAAAAAGGTTTATTAATGTTGTACCAAAGTGTTCAGCAAGAAAAAGAAGAGAAAGAAATGGCAGAAAAAGCACATGCCATTGGACTTGAAGCAGACTTGTTATCAGGCGAAGAAATACAAAACATTGAACCCGGAATAAAACTATCAGCAAAAGGAGGACTATTTTTCCCAGGAGACGCTCATCTTTATCCAAATACATTCTTACAACAATTGATCTTGTATTTGAAACAGAAAGGTGTACAATTTAATACCGGAGCGACTGTCGAAGATTTTTCAACTTCAAATGGAAAAGTGGAGTCCCTTCGAATGAGTGATGGAAAGCAAATTTCTATTGACAATATTCTTTTATGTGGTGGCAGCTGGACAGGAAAAATGTTGAAAAAATTAGGAATTAAACTTGATTTACAAGACGGGAAAGGATATTCAATCACACTCCCCAATCCACCTATAAAACCAAGCATTCCAACTATTCTTTCAGAAGCTAAAGTAGCGGTTACGCCAATGGGCGATGATTTAAGAATTGGCGGCACATTAGAAATAAGCAACTTTTCTACTCAAATCAATATTAACAGATTGAAAGGAATAATAGAAAATGTACCCAAGTACTATCCTGAATTACAATTAGACATTCCAAAGAAAGAAGAGGTATGGTATGGGTATAGACCATGTACGCCTGACGGTATGCCTTATGTCGATCAATCAGCAATCTTTACAAATCTTTTTGTCGGAACTGGTCATGGAATGATGGGAATGAGTCTTGGACCAGCAACTGGTAAAATGCTGTGTGAATTATTTTTAGAAGAGAAAAG
>JARGNR010000019.1 GCA_029212405.1 Saprospiraceae bacterium | reverse complement strand
GAATATAATATAAGTAAGGTTAAAGACAAACAGCATTCACTTTTACAATAGTCTTTTAAGAATTTCTCCTTTTTTTTAACAAAATAAGATTACCTTGTCAAAAGATATAAACTTAAATATCTATCCCAAAACAAATACCTAGAATACACCCGCATTATAATTCCAAATATTACATTGATTGAAATGGTTTGTCCAAACAACGAGCACATTTGTAGAATTTTTGGAAGTATCATTTCAATGCATTGTGATAATCGCGCATTTATAACCATAATTACATATGTAAACAATGACTCAAACTTTTGAGTACATTGTGTACTCTATTAAACGAACTATTTTACTTAATTAAATTAAACTGTTTATGAAAAAATTTTTTACGAAATTAGGATTTGCAGCTTTGCTGGTCATCCTATCTCAGTCGTTTGCTTTCTCGCAGCAGACGATTTCGGGTACAGTCACCGATTCAAATGGTGATGCGGTTATTGGAGCAAATATCATTGTAAAAGGAACCACTGTGGGGACGATATCTGATGTCGATGGATCCTATTCTTTGGTCGTTCCAGAAGGAGGTACAACCTTAGAGGTGTCTTATTTGGGATATTTGACTCAAGAGATTCTTATTTCAGATAATACTTATGGATCCATAGTTATGGCTGATGATATCAACCAGTTGGATGAAATTGTAGTAACTGGATTGGCTTCCAATGTCAAACGTTCTAATCTAGCTAACTCTGTAGAGTCTTTGGGAGCGGTAGAATTGACAGGTATTACGTCTCAACCTACTATGGAAGGAGCATTGTATGGTAAGTTAAAAGGAGCGGACATTCGTTCGAATTCTGGTGCGCCAGGAGGAGGAATGTCTATCAAATTAAGAGGGGTAACTTCTATATTTGGTGGCCAACAACCATTGTACATCGTTGATGGAATATTTGTAGATAACTCTACGATTTCATTAGGAACAAATATTGTATCTGCAGCAGCAGGTGGTGGTAATACGGCTACAAATCAAGATGACGCATCGAATAGAATTGCTGATTTGGTAACAGAAGACATCGAATCTATAGAAGTATTGAAGGGAGCATCTGCTTCTGGTATTTATGGATCGCGAGCAGCAGCTGGTGTAGTGATAATTACTACAAAAAGAGGTAAAGCAGGAGAAACAAAAGTGAACTTCAACCAAACAGTAGGGGTAACATCAGCTATTAAGCTTTTGGGACAAAGAGATTTTACGGATAGAAGTAAGGTGGTAGAAATATTTGGCGAATCTGCAGGCGAAGCTTTTGATCAAAATGGACTTACTGATTATGAAAAAGAATTGTACGGAAATTCTGGGTTTTTGTCTACTTCTCAATTAAGTGTAAGTGGAGGAAACGATAAGACTACTTACTACTTAAGTGGTGTACACAAAGATGAAGAAGGAATCGTACAGAATACGGGTTATGTGAAATCTTCTGCAAGAGCAAACATTACCCATAAGTTTAATGACTGGTTGAAATTGGATTTTACATCTAATTACGTAAATGCTCAATCAGACAGAGGGTTTTTCAATAATGGTAATACGAATACAACGATTGGTTATGCACAAGCATTTACAAATCAATGGGAAAATTTATTTCAAGACGAAAGTGGAATTTGGCCTGCTGGAGGTGCTGGATCTAATATTTTAGAGACAGTAGACCAAGTAAAAAATGAAGAAAACGTAAATCGATTTTTCAATAGTGCGATTGTAAACGCTAGAATTTTTTCAACTGAAAATCAAAGTTTGAAATTTGTTGGTACATACGGACGTGATCAATATAATTTGAGAACGGAGGCGTTATTCCCAGGTAGTCTTTCATTCTTCAGAGCAGATGGTACATTAGGTGGAGTTGCTATTCAAGGAAATACTAGAAGTTTGATTAATAGATTAGCAGGATTCTTAGTTCATAATTTCTATATGGATAATGGATTATCATTTACTACTCAAGCAGGATTGACAGGAGAGAATTTTGATAGAAATACAGTAATTGCTACGGCTACAGGATTGAGTGGTGTAGAGACAAGTCTTAGTCAAGCTGCCAATCAATCTGTTTTCCAAAATGTATTGATTCAAAAGGATAGAGGATTTTTTGTACAGGAGGAAGTAAATTATGATGACAAGATTTTATTTACACTTGGTTTAAGAGGAGATAAATCAACAAATAATGGTGATGCAAACAAGCTCTATTATTATCCAAAAGGAAACTTTGCGGTGAATATTCACAAGTTTGATTTCTGGAATGAAGGAGGTCTTCTTAATCAATTAAAAGTAAGAGCAGCATATGGAGAAGCAGGTACATTTGCAGGGTTCAACGATAGGTTCAACTTATTGAATGGAACGCTAATAGATGGAAACGCTGGATTGATCAGTAGTACACAAAGAGGAAATACAAATGTAGGACCAGAAAGACAGAAAGAATTAGAACTTGGATTTGACTTGGCAATGCTGGATAATAAAATTAGTCTAGAAGCTACGTTCTATAATAAAAATGTAGATGACGTATTGTTGCGAGCGCAAGTTCCAACTTCTACAGGGTTTACTACTCAGGTGGTAAATGCTGCAGCATTAAATAACAAAGGAGTTGAATTGTCTCTTGGCTTGAGACCTATAGAAACAGAAAATTTCAAATGGACAACACAGTTCAATTGGTGGAAAAACAAAAGTGAAGTGACTCGTTTGGATGTACCTGCCTTTAATTTGGGTGGATTTGCAGCAAGTCTAGGTCAATATAGAATTCAAGAAGGAGAAAGTGCTACTCAAATAGTGGGTACGTTTAATCCTGAAGATTGTGAAACTGGAGACTGTTCAGATTTAGATCCGGATGGTGATGGATTTAGAGTTTACGGTAATGCAGAAGCAGATTTTAACTTGGGATGGATCAATAATATTTCTTACGGAAACTTTGATTTCTCAATGGTATGGCACTTGAAACAAGGAGGCGAAGGTGTGAATTTAAGTACACTTTTATATGACCTTGGAAATACGACATGGGATTATGATGATGTTACTTTAGATCCTTCAGGAGAAATGAATAATGGGGATTATAGAACATCAACATGGAGAGCAGGAAATGCAGGATCATGGATTGAAGATGCGTCTTATCTTAGAATGAGAGAGATTGGGGTATACTACAATGTACCGGAATCAATGGTAAGTTTTGCAGATTTGAGAATTGGGTTTTCAGGAAGAAACTTGATCAATATATTTGACTATAACAGTTATGATCCAGAAGTATCTAACTTCGGTGGTAATGTATTGGCTAACAGTATTGAGGTAACACCATTCCCAAGTAGCAAGCGAATTAATTTCCATATTAGTGCTACTTTTTAATTTATTGAAAAACGAAAATTTAGAAAATGAAAAAAATATATAAATACGCATTATTGGCCATTTTTGGGTTCAGTATTGCATCATGTTCTTTGGATCCAATCAACAACCCAAATGGACCGACAGTTGAAAGTTATGCGGAAGGAGCCACCAACGATCAACTACAATTGCTAGCAACAGGATTAGAGGCTTCATTGAGAAATGATATGGAATTTTATTACCAGACGGTAAGTATCGTAGGAAGAGAATACTACGATCTTAATGCAACAGATCCGAGATATACCGGGGAATTGTTAGGAGCTGGAGCAGGAGAAGGAGTTTTAGATGACAATGGGTTTCTTACCACAAGGTCATTTGGAGCTAGGTACAGAAGTGCTAGAAATGCACAAGGATTACTAAATGCAGTTGCAAACAGTGAAGCAGGTTTGGATGCAGCAGGTATAGCTGGATATAATTCATTTGCCAAGACATGTATGGCTTATAATTTATTGTTTGTATTGAATAGACAATACCAAAATGGAATCCGAGTAGATATTGCTGATCCTGATAATTTAGGAGGATTTGTAAGTTACGATGAAGGGTTAACAAGTATTAGTGGAATGTTGGATGATGCAATAGCTGATGCAGGCGCTGCAGGTGGTAGTTTTTCATTCAGTTTTTCTAGCGGGTTTGATGGTTTTGACACACCTTCAGAATTTGTAAAAGTAATTCAAGGTTTGAAGGCTAGAGTTGAAATGTACAGAGGAAACAAAGATGCAGCAAAAACTGCTTTAAATGCTTCTTTTATGGATATGGCTGGTGATATGAATACAGGTGTTTATCATGTATTTAGTGGAGCTGGAAATGACAGATTAAACCCATTGTTTTATGCTTTGGATCAAAATAAGTATATGGCACATCCATCCTTCTTGGCAGATGCAGAAGAAGGAGATGCGAGAATTGGTAAAGTAGTAACAATTGAAGAAGTAACAGTAGATGAACTTACATCTTCAGATCAAGTTCAATTGTATACGTCTAATACTGCACCAGTTGCAATCATTAGAAATGAAGAATTGATTTTACTTATGGCAGAAGCTAATATTGGAAGCAATACCGACGGAGCAGTTGGAGCAATCAATACAGTAAGAGCGGCAAATGGATTGGGAGACTACTCAGGAGCTACTGACGATGCGTCTTTGGAAGCGGAGTTATTAAAACAAAGAAGATATTCCTTATTTGGTGAAGGACATAGGTGGATAGACATGAGAAGATATGGAAAACTTGGAGATCTTCCTTTAGATAGAGAAGGAGATCAGGTTTTTGAGCAATTTCCAAGACCAGTATTAGAAGAAGGGTAAATTAAGTTATTAACTTAATGCAAAATATATGGGCTGTCCTTATTAAAGAGGATGGCCCATTTTTATTTTAGTTTTCCAACTTCTGAACGAGAATGTTGGGTATCGTAGATAATCTTCAAGTCTATAACTTTACCTTGATCGTTAAACTTAATGATATCCACAACGTCAAAAACCACGACTTTTCCACTTACTAGTGTCCATTTGTAATTAAAATATAGCGCTAATTGTTGGCCAGTTGAGTTTTCAAATATCTCTTGATAAGTCAACTGGGAAGAGGTAGTGTCATTGGCGAGGGTTTTATAGAAATCTCCTGCTGGCATAGAACCATACAATGGAGAATGAACAATTGCATCGGTAGAAAATAAATTTAACAATGCATCTATTGAGTTCTCCTCCAAATATTTAAGATATAATAAGGCTGTTTTTTTGTGATCAATTTTCATGGTTTATTTATCAGTTTCATGAATAAATCGCACTAGGCCCTCAAAGAATACTTTTTGATCATCAAATTGACATAAATGGCTGCCATTGGGGCAATGAAGATATTTACCGTTTTGTACAGTATTAGCAATCCACTCCATATGTTTTGGGTCCATAGTATCATGCTCTGCACCTATAGTTAAGGTAGGTACTTTAATTTCTGGAAGTCGATCTTTTACATCCCACCCTTTTAAAGTTGCATCTCCTTTTATTCCAAACTCACTTGGACCTTGCATCGTAATATAGACTTCTGGATTCAAATGTTTGAACCCTCGATTTACAGGATCGGGCCAATCGGACTCTTCCATTCGGATCACGTGTCTAGTATAGTAATGCTTGACTACCAGCTCTAGGTAGCGTTCATTGCCATAGTCCTCCGCATTTTCATAAGTCATTATTTCTGCCAAGACATCCTTGGGAAGTTTCGGTGCAAGGACCTGATCAGAATAATCCATGTAATCTTGAATAGAAGCCATCATGTTAGAGATGATCAACCCTTTCAAATTTTGTTGATATTTCAATGCATATTCCATGGCAAGTATACCTCCCCAGGATTGTCCAAACAAATAAAAATTGTCTTTATCCAAACCTAGGGCAACCCTTACTTGTTCTACCTCTTCCACAAATCTAGATAAGTCCCAGAGACTTAAGTCTTTCGGTTGGTCACTATAATATGAACCCAGCTGATCATAGTAATAGTATTCTATGTTTTCCTGAGGAAAATAGCCATCAAAACATTCATATATCTCATGTGTCATACCTGGGCCACCATGCAAAAGTAATACCTTTTTAGTTGGATTATTACCTGTGCGCTTTGTCCAAACCTTGAACGTACCTTTTGGCGTATTGACATTGACCATTTTAATTCCTCCCATGAATTGATCTTCCTTTCCTTCGCTATCCAAATAGTCTACATGTGTTTTGATTTTTTGATTGGCCCGTTCTTGTGGTCCGCAACTGATGAGAAGGAAAAGAGAAAGGATAGACAAATATTTCATGCGTAGAATTTAGGTTAGCTAAACGACTCAAAATAACACATCTCGTCCAGATTATAATTTGATTCATTGAATTTATTAAACCATAAGGCATAATATTTGAGTGATATAAGAGAACAGAATCATCGATTATGACATATGTATATGATACAATCAGCATTTCATTTAGTATTTGGACAGGAAGATCTAAGGATGATTATTTGGATATTATAAATGAAAGAGGGAAAGAAGGATGGAGATTTGTAGGATTTACTCCTCCTCATGCTAAACCTAAAGGTGTAAAGGGGACAGAACTTATTTTCGAGAAGCAAATTCCTAAGGACATATAAAAAAACGCCAACTCCAGGCGGAGTCGGCGTCATCAAAACAAAACGAAAAACCAACTTTTCTTTTATAACGTTTATTTAAAGCATATCGATCATTTTATATCAACTTATCTGTAAGGAATGACGTTTATATGACTTTTATGTGTTCAGACTCAACTGATTAGAGACCTTTTCTCAATCGTACGTCGAGTTTTTTATTTTTTCCATTTCGCTGAATCTCAATTTTTACAGTATCTCCAGCTTTGTTGTATTTCATTACTTCTACGATATCTTCAAAGCGTTCAATTTTTTCTTCGTTGATTTCTACGATTACATCACCTGGCAACATTCCAGAAAATTGAGCAGCACTTCCTTTGTCAATGCTATCCACATAAAACCCAGTGTCTGTATTTAATTTGAACTCTTCTTTTACTTCTTGATCAACATCATATCCCAATACACCTAAATTGACTCGTTCAATGTCGCCATTTTCAATAATGTCATACACAATTCTTTTTACCAGGTTGGAAGGTATCGCAAAAGAATATCCTGCATAAACTCCTGTTGGTGTTGCAATTGCTGTATTAATACCGACAAGCTTTCCTTCTGTATTAACTAATGCACCACCACTATTTCCTGGATTTACGGCAGCATCAGTTTGAATAAATTCCTCAATGGACTTGTCTTCGCTGATGATATCTAAGTCTCTTCCTTTTGCACTTACAATACCAGCAGTAACGGTTGAAGTCAAATAACTGAATGGATTTCCTACAGCTAAGACCCATTCTCCCACTCTCACTTCATCACTATTAGCAAAATCAAGCGTAGGTAAATTATTGTCAACATCTATTTTTATAACAGCAAGATCGGTCGTTGGATCTGTTCCAATTTTTGTTGCTTTTACTTCCCTACCATCTTCTAAGGTTACTAAGATGTTATCAGCAAAGCCTACGACGTGATTGTTGGTGACAATGTACCCGTCTTTTGAAAATATTACTCCTGAACCAGAGCCATTTTTAGGGTATGCATTGCCTCCTCTAAAGAAATCCTGACCAAAAAAGTCATTTCCAAAAAAGTCACCTCCAAAAAAATCATCAAATGGACTTCTTCTATTTTTTCTTCTATTTTCTGTTCTTTTTCGAGCAGATTCCATGCTTTCTTCAGCTACAATATGTACGACAACTTCAGTTGCATGTTCACTTGCTCTTACAAAATCGAAAGGTTCATCAACCGTAGTTTTGGTAGAAGAAACCAAAGTAGCACTAGGAGATTGATTGTACACTCTTTGGTTGTCATTATATGAAGAATCTAGTTGCATACCGCCAAAGACGATTAACCCTCCAATTATTCCTGCAGAAACCAGTGATAAAAAATTTTTCATTGCTTGGAATTTTCTGTTTTGTAAATATAGGAACGCCAATTTGTTAATAACGCATGTTGAATAGTATCGTATTAACAGAATATTAACCAGAAAATAAACTTGAATCGGAAATAAGTTCTTAATTTGACAATCTCAATGTCTGTTGCCGCTATCTGGCTTTAACTCAAGTTTTTCAACTAATGTGGTAAGCAACGGATGTTTTTCAGCGAGATATTGATACTTTTCTTTGGAGGAAAGTAAGGTTTTTGGCTTTTCTACTTCTACGTTGGGAAAGGCTTCTCGATCTACTTTGGGCTGTAACATAAGGTCTGAAGTACCTAATTTTTTTCTTAGCAACTCTTTCAATTCATCTTCTTCAAGAATCATGTTTTTGTAGTGATTACTAGGTACTACAACGGTTACAGTCTTGCCCTCAAGTGATACTAAGGCCATTTCAAGCATTGCTTTTGTACTTGGAGAATTATGATTTTGAGAATATTCATTCCACAACTTTTCAAGCGTCTCTTGGTTCAGACCTTTTCTGGCTTCTTGCAGTTTTGCTTCTTCCTGTTTTACTGAAGCCATGATGTCGTCTATCCCACTAGGTTTCTTAAAAGAGGGAATAGAGTTTGCATTGTTCTTCGGAGGTGCCTCACTTTTTGGAGCTGAGACAGGTTCTGAGGCATGACTACTTTCTGATGGAGGTACCGAAGGAGAGGGTTGGTTTTCATTCAATTCAACTGAACCTTTGGTATGCTCAATAGAAGAAGGACTAGATTTTTCTGAAATTTTGGCTAATTCCGGGGTGGATTTATTCGAAATTGGAGCAGAGACAATAGGTTTGCTTACAAATTTAGTTTTTTTTTCAGCTACCGTTGTTGTCGAGGCTAAATTTGCTTCAATTGAACGATTGGCAAAGTTGATCTTACTTAAAGCTATTTCTGTATACAGTCTTTTATTTTTAGACCTTGGTAAAGAGATGTCACATTGATTCAAAATATCTAACCCTGTCAATAAAACAGATTTACTGGTTAGTGCCGCTTGATGCATATATCGCTCTTTCAAGCCTTCTGAAACATCCAATAACCCTATTGTTCTTGTATCTTTACAAATGAGTAAATCTCTCATGTGATCCGCCAATCCTTGGATAAACTGTTCTGGTTCAAAACCATCTCTAATTATTTGATCCATGATCAATAAGACATCACTCAAGTCCTCTCTTAAAAAAGCATCAACTACTTTAAAATAGAACTCGTAATCTAAGATATTCAAATTGGTGATTACATCTTTATAGGTGATATGTTCACCTGTTGCACTGGCAATCTTATCAAATATTGAAAGCGCGTCCCTCATAGCCCCATCCGCTTTTTGTCCGATCAAATGAAGTGCTTCTGGATCTGCTTTTTTACCCTCTTGTGTGCATATATTTTGCAATTGTGAAACAGCATCTTCTACCTGTATTCTCTTGAAATCAAAGATTTGACATCTTGATAATATGGTTGGAATAATTTTGTGTTTTTCTGTTGTTGCTAAGATGAATATTGCATAGGGTGGTGGCTCTTCCAATGTTTTCAAAAAAGCATTGAATGCTTGAGATGAAAGCATGTGCACCTCATCAATAATGAACACCTTATGCGTACCTTGTTGTGGTTGAAATCGTACTTGTTCGATCAAAGTACGTATGTGCTCAACACTGTTATTTGAAGCAGCATCCAATTCTATAATATTAAATGACGCATTGTCATTAAATGATTGACAAGAACTGCATGCGTTGCAGGGTTCAACTTTATCCTTTGGGTTTTCACAATTGATAACTTTAGCAAGAATTCTTGCGCAAGTCGTTTTACCAACACCTCTTGGACCACAAAAAAGAAAGGCATGTGCTAATTTATCGTTCTGTAAAGCATTTTTAAGTGTTTTGGCAACATGCATTTGACCAATCACTTCATCAAAAGTGGTCGGTCTATATTTTCTTGCACTAACTACAAATTTGCTCATTCCTTTATCTCCTCTTTAAAATTGGATGGTAAAATTAGTTAAAATATTATGGAATATTCTAATACTACGAATATGATTGATATTGAGGTATGGGTTCTACTAAATCCGTCTAGTTTTCATTTGTGTCAGGGTCAAAATGATTCCATCCTTGTGATTTTAACGGATGCACATTTCCACTGGTCGTATGTAAGGTGATTCCATCTTTACTTGGTATAATTTCTCCAATAAGATAAACATCTGGCATGTATTTTACTTTTTCCAAATCTTTTGGATCTACAGTAAAAAGAAGCTCATAATCCTCTCCACCGTTAAGCGCACAGGTAATTGGGTTGATTCCAAATGCAATCGCTTGTTCTTCGGCTTGTGGGTGAATAGATATCTTGCTTTCTTCAACATATGCCCCTACATTGGATTGTTTGCAAATATGAAATAGTTCTGATGCCAATCCATCGCTTATATCAATCATTGAAGTAGGGACAAGGCCCTCTTTTGCCATATATTGTATAGCGTCCAGTCTTGCTTCTGGCTTTAGTTGGCGACCCACAATATGATCTAGCTCTTCTAAATCAGGTTGCACACCCGGAGTTGAAAGATAAATTTGCTTTTCACGTTCTAATATTTGTAATCCTAGATATGCACTTCCCAAATCTCCAGTGACACATATGATATCTCCTACTTTAGCACCAGATCGGTAGACTACGTTATCTCTTTTGGCTTGACCAATAGCTGTCACACTTATAATCATTCCCTTGTTTACGGAGGTTGTATCTCCTCCTACTAAATCAACGTTGTATAATCGACAGGCCAAATGAATTCCTTCATACAATTCTTCTAACGCTTCAACAGAAAACCTATTCGATATTGCAAGGGAAACCGTAACCTGCGAAGGCTCTGCATTCATAGCACATATATCCGAAAGATTGACCACTATGGCTTTGTACCCAAGGTGTTTCAGTGGAGTGTACATTAGGTCAAAATGGATTCCTTCGACCAACAAGTCGGTAGAAACAAGTGTTACTTCATCTTGGTTGATAAGCACGGCAGCATCATCTCCTATTGACTTTAGTGTTGAATTTCTTTTAATCGTAGCATCTTCTGTAAGATGGTCAATTAGTCCAAATTCGCCTAATTCATTTACATCTGTTCTTTTTATTTCATGTCTCTCCATTTCGCAAAGATATGCCATTTTTAATTTATCTGATTTATATTACCTTGTAGAAGAGTTATTATATTTGGAAGACAATTAAGAATCGTTTGAAAGAAAAAACATATCACGAAAAGGTATATGAAATTACCAGACAAATTCCGTTTGGTAAATTTAGTACATATGGGTCTATAGCAGATTATTTACATCTGGGTTCTGCCAGAATGGTAGGATGGGCACTCAATCAAATAGATTTCATGGATGACAGTATACCAGCTCATCGGGTAGTAAATCGAAAAGGCGAACTATCAGGAAGAAATCATTTTCCAACTCCAGAGACAATGAAAGTTCGATTAGAAGCAGAAGGGATGGTGGTGAAAAATTGGAAGATTCAAGATTTTAATAAACACTATTGGCATCCAGAAGAACTCGATACATGTTAGATAGCATTTGTCTGGAATCGATTATTTTTCCAACTCTAAGGTCATTTTAGCTATTCTATCTGTTAATTTTTCAGAGCTCATTTTTTCTCTTAATCGATCAACGATTATTGGAAAAGAAAAAGGGGTTGCCTTTTCAGGCCTACTTATTATAAAGTGTTGGCTTCTAATTTTATCCAAGACATTTCTCATTCTAGCCTCTTCCAGTTGGAATGTCATCACTTCATCAAATGTTTGCTGATACAAAAGACTATCAGGTTCGTAATCTTTGAACACATTAAAAATGAGTTGTGATGAAGATTGTAAGTGTCTATTTTTCTTTCTTTTTCCTGGAAACCCCTGAAAAATTAATCCTGAAATTCTCGCAACATCTCTAAACTGACGTCTTGCCATTTCTACGCCATTTATAGTAGATTGGATATCGATGCTTAAGTCTTTGGTATCAAATAGCCCTTTATGAATTACCACATCCAAATTAATTTTTTTGTCTGACAACAATTCAAAACCATAATCATTCATACCCAAAGAAAAACTTATGGGCATTTGACGTGATATTCTCTCGGCAATTAAGGCTGCGATCCCTTCGTGAACATAGCGACCCTCAAATGGGTACATCAGCAAATGATATCCTTCGTCACTTTCAAAATATTCTATTAGAAATTCATCTTTTTTAGGAATAAGGGAGCGTTCTTCCTGCAGGTCAAACAAAGGTTTTAACGCCAAAACCTCTTTATCTTTTGTTTTTCCATCCACATATTCGTACAGTTTTTCACGCAATGCTTTTGACATCATTGAGCTGAGGGATATCCTTCCTCCCATATAACTGGGTATACGTTTTGACTTTTTTTTGCTGGCTTTGACTTGAGCAATCATATCTTTGACTCGAATCAACTCTAAGCACCTACCCGCAAACCAAAAAACATCTCCAGGAGATAATTGGGCGATAAATACCTCTTCCACAGAACCGACTCTTTTACCACTTAAAAAACGTACATCCATCATAGCATCACTTACAATTGTACCGATAGACATTTTATGTCTTTGGGCAATTCTTCGGTTTTTCACAATGTAAAGTCCATCTTCAATTTCTACTTTTTGGTATTCGTCATACGCTTGCAGAGATTGACTACCATGAACTAGAAAGTTGAGGATTTGAAGCCATTCGTCTTCAGAAATACTGGAATAACAATAGGTTTTTATAATCTGATTATAAACTACTTTTTGATCAAAACCTTCAGATACAGCAAGTGTCATAAGGTATTGGATCAGGACATCGAAGGATCGTATGTAAGGAACTCTGTCTTCGAGTTCTTTGCTCTTTATGGCACTTCTCAAAGCAGCACATTCCACCATTTCTATGGCGTGAGTAGGTAGAAAATGAATAACGGATTTTGCACCCGGTTGGTGTCCACTTCTTCCTGCACGCTGGATAAATCGAGAAACTCCTTTTGGGCTGCCTATTTGGACGATTGTTTCCACCGGTCTAAAATCTACCCCCAAATCCAGACTTGAGGTACATACTACCGCTTTTAATCTCCCATCATATAACGCTTCCTCCACCCATTCTCTGAGATTTTTACTCACGGATCCATGGTGCATGGCTATGATTCCTGCTAAATCTGGGTCTGCATGAAGAATGCTTTGATACCAAATATCACATTGAGCGCGCGTGTTTGTGAATATGAGAGTACTCCCACTTTTATGTATGATAGGCAGTACTTGAGGCAGCATTTTAAGACCGAGGTGACCTGACCAAGGATATCGTTCAATTTCATCTGGAATTAAGCACTTGACCTCGATATCTTTATTGATATTGGCTTTTATCACAGCGATTTCATTGTCTTCCTTTGAACAAAGTAATACATCTATCGCCTCTTGCATGTTACCAATAGTAGCAGATATTCCCCAAACTTTTAGATTTTTTTGAAGACCGTTTAAACAAGAAATAACCAATTCTGTTTGGACCCCTCGTTTGGATCCTAATAATTCGTGCCATTCGTCTACTACGATCGTTTTCACATTGCTGAAAAACTTTTTGTATCCTTTTGTTGCCATCATCACATGCAAGCTTTCCGGCGTTGTGATCAACATTTCTGGAGGGTTTTTCCATTGCTTAGCTCGATTGGTAGCGGTGGTATCTCCAGATCGAATTTCAATATTCCAATTTAAACCCAAACCCCTTGTTGCTCGAGAGCAGGAACCATGAATCTCCTTTGCTAATGCTCTTATTGGGGTGATCCAAATTAGTTGAAGGCCATTCTTTTCTTTGTCAAAGTCTGTTGGGTTTTGCCTAATAAATTCAAGGGCAGCAGCAATAAACAAGGAATACGTTTTTCCGCTTCCAGTTGGAGCATTAACTAAACCACTTTTTCCATTGAGATAAGCTGACCAAGTATTTTTTTGGAATGGGAAGGCGGTCCACTTTTGAGATTGAAACCACTGTTCACCCAAATAAATCAATTTATTTTCTTCACGTATTCCCAAAAAGGATCAATTTTTATGGATGTATAATTCCAAAATTATGTGACTTCACAAAGGATTTACGTCACTATTTTTGGGGTTATAAATATATAATTTTAAATCATATGTGTATATTAACAACCAGAAAGCACTATTTTGAAATATACAATTAACTAACAAACACAAAACGTAAAAACATGTTAAAAGAATTTAGAGATTTTATATTGACAGGGAATGTAATTGATTTCGCGGTTGCAGTGATACTTGCTGGAGCAGTCGGATTAGTAGTAAATGGATTTGTTTCGGATATAATTATGCCTGTAGTTGGTGAATTTACCGGAGGGGTGGATTTTGCAGATTTAAAACACGTATTGTCACCAGCAGAAGGGGTAGTAGGAGAAGCAGGATACAAAGCTGAAAATGCTATTCGGTATGGAAAATGGATTAATTCAATTATTAATTTGTTGACAGTTGGATTGGTATTATTCTTTATCGTTAAGGCCTACAATAAAACAAAGACTCCTCCACCAGCTGAGGAGCCAGCACCAGCAGGACCAAGTGACAATGAATTATTAGCCGAAATTAGAGATTTATTGAAAAAATAAGCGATTCGCTGCCATTCAATTTAAATTAGAAATAAAGGGCCTTTCAATTTTGAAAGGCCTTTTTTATTGACATCGAATTTTATACATGTATTATCCATTGAATCGCTCCATGGTAAATTTGATACCAATGGAGGTAAAACTTTTGATAGCTTCAGCAGATTTTTTAATCGTCTTGTTTACAATGTCCATTTCTTTATCGTCCCATTTGCCAAGCACAAAATTTACTTGCTGACCGGAATGAAAGTCATTTCCTATACCAAATTTGAGTCGGGGGTAATTTGTACCCCCTAATACTTGCTGAATGTCTTTTAGACCGTTGTGCCCACCATCACTTCCTTTTCCACGAAGTCTTAGTTTACCTAATGTCATATGTAAATCGTCCACAACAACAAGGATTTTATCTCTCTTGATTTTTTTCTTGGTCATCCAATAATTGATTGCTTTGCCACTTCGATTCATATAGGTGGAAGGTTTTAATAGACAAAGGGTCCGGCCCTTATGTTTAATTTCACAGAGATCGCCCATTGATTCTGTTTTCCACTTTCCATTATTTTCTTCAGCAAGGTAGTCCAGTACATCAAAACCTATATTATGGCGTGTACCATCATATTCTGAACCAATATTTCCTAAGCCTACTATGAGGTATTTCATAGGGTCTTCAATTTCTTCTACTTTATATAATCCAAATAGCTTACGTAACCATTCCAACATTTTGCAAAAATAATAATTATGAATGCAATTACTTTAAGAAGAGCAAGGGATTAATAATGAATTATTTATAAATTTTCATACTTGGAAATCACTTATTTATACAAATAAATAATAAATAACCTTATTCAAAAGACATTTATTAGAGGATTCTTGCGTTATATTTGCGATGTAAAACAGTCATAGGGTGTCTGTGTTATATTGCCTTGTCGTATAACTTATTCGACAAGGTATTTTTTTTGTAGATGAGCCAATTGTTTTGTCGTGTGCTGATAGCTCTTGACTTTCGGTATTTCCAGAGAATTAATTATTGTGTCTCCTGAGGTTCGAATTTCTTTTGATGGAAATACTTCAACCATAAATAATATATTCTTCTTTTCGAGCTTGTACGACACGATGAGTGTATTTCCCATTACATCAAAAATAGACTTCAGCTCATTGTGGATGAAAAATGCATCCAATAAAATGCCATTCTTTTCATCAATAAGGTAGTGACCTACAGATTCATCTATAGTTTTGAGTAGATAATTTCGAATTTGTTGCATGCTGTCCTGCCCATACAAAATCGTCCAATTATAGGTGCCTATAGAATCACTAGGAGAAATGTTTAACCCCATTTGAATTACTTGAGTTTTTCCTTTGGCATTATAGACAGATAGATTACCCTCCCAATTTCCTACCCATTCTCTAGGGAAGTTAATGGTCTGGATATTAGTAGAATCACGAATTGTTTTTGCAACTGGAATAGTTTGATTACTAAAGTTGGATTTTGGTGAACAACAGATTCCTATAAATAAACATCCCAAAATCAGAATAAAAGCGTGTTGACTCATTATAAAATGCTAATCATTTAGGTGTTTTACAGCTTGGTCCAATTCTTCAAAAAATTCTTCTCCTTTATATCTTACAATAGCTTCCTTTAAAAATTGGTACACAGGGACAGATTCTTTCTTGCCTAAAGTGCACGCTGCAGAACAAATATCCCACAAATCATAATTCCAGGCTTCAAACTTTAGGGGTTCATTGGTTTGAATTCGAATGGGATATAAATGACAAGAAAGAGGTTTTTTAAAATCAATCTTTCCTTCTTCATATGTTTTTTCAATTCCGCATTTGGCAATTCCTTTTTCATCGAAAGTCATAAAGACACATGATCCATCCTTGTGCAGAGTAGTACCTGTAAATTGTTTTTCAGAGAAAAGGTCGAAAGCCCCTTTTTTGTTCAACAGTTGATTACTCTCAAGGCTAAGATTTGGTCTTATTTTTTCTAGGATTTCAGAAATTACACGCTCTTCCTCTTTTGTAACAGGAGCGCCATAATCGCCTTCCCAACAACACGCCCCTTTACATGCACTAAGGTTGCAAATAAACTCTTGTTCTACGACATCATCACTTATTAATACATCTTGTATTATTATCATCGGTTAAATTCTTACAATAAAAGTGTAAAACTAGAGAAATAAATTAACGAAATAGAAGCTTGAGTATGAATTAAGGAATTAGTTCAAGAGATATTTTACACCCAAGTCAATTGATAAGCCGTGGAATTTATCTTCATTGGGTCCGATACCTTTAGAAGAAATGAAATGACTATATCTAGGTTCAATAAAAATTCCAGCTTTTGATGACATATTCATGTTTAACCCAAAGCCAACACTTGCAGAAGCAAATAAATTTTCTTTTAAGCTCCCTCCAGATAGAATTCCTTGGTTAAACTCTTTTTGACTAAGAAGAGTATTTTCATTTACAGAATTTTTAGATGCAGGTGCTGGACCAAACGGATTACCAACAGGTGAATCTTGAATAATAAATTCTGAATCAGCAATTATATTGAATTCCATCCCAGCTAATGCATACAAACTATAATTATTAGATTCCAATACATTAACTCGAACGCCTAAAGGAACATTAAAAGTTTTAAATTTTATATTCTCCAGACTGGCAACATTAAATTGTCTTTGTCTTGGTTCATAGGTTTCTTTAACTAGCCTTGGAGCATAGGATGTATTTGTATATCCTAGTCCAGCATAGAGTTCTATTGGTCCCACCTCTTTATGAATTTTGGCAGAAACATTAAAATTTGTATTTATCGTGTTGTATGGGTCAAACTCATACACAGGGTCAAATGGGGAATTAATCAATGTTACCTTAGGTCCTATTGCAAAACTGACGTATGTATTTTCCTTCTGTGATTTTTTATTTTTTAAATCCAAATCTGGCAATCCAGTAGGTCGTTTTGGAATGGCAATAAGGTTTTGGTCTACAGGTAAATGTTGTGCGATAATCGTAGATCTTCCTGAATTAGGACCGTTTTTTGCATTATTTACTGAAGATTTTCTAAGGGATGAATTCATGAAAGGAAATAATTCTTTCCAATCAGAACGAATGGATTTTTTATCAAATGCTTTAAAATCAATAAGTTTGTATTCTGATGATACAGCGGTCCCCTTAGAAATGTTCTTATTCTTTGATACTAATAAATTCACAACAGGAATTACAGAACGTGTAATTTTTTTGCCTGAATCATAAACATAATTTCTCAAGGCCTTTTGCTGTTCAAGCTTTTGCTGTTCATTTGCTTGGTGTTTTTCAGCTGTTTCTTTATCTACAGAAATAGTTGCGACCAGAGGAGTATCATAAAATTGAATTTGATGAATATCTTTTTGAATGGGCCATAGATTTAGAATTCCAACTACTAGAAAAGCTAAAATAACCAGCTCGACGCTTTTAGCTACAAATAGTTTTTTCTTAAATAATGCTTCTAGCTCTAGTTGTTCTTTAAGAATAATCCAATGTTTTGAATTGAACGGTATACGTAAGTCACGTAAATCTTTTTTGATTTTATCATCCAAATCTTGATCTTCTGTAGAAAGGTTTTCTTCAGAGGACTCTATAATGGATTCATTATTCCATTTTTCTTTAAATAAATTCCACGCATCATCAGACCCCATCGAGTTTAGGGATTCTAGCTTCTTCTTTATTATATCGTCAAATTCTTTGTTGTCCATGCTATCTCTCAAAATCTTTAGCAAGCAATATTTGTTTTAATTTTGTTCTTGCTTTCACCAGGTTAGATCTTGAGGTGCTTTCAGTTATTCCAAGCATTTGTCCTACTTCTTTGTGCGAATACCCTTCAATTACATAAAGGTTAAACACAGACCTGTAAGCAGGAGTAAGGCTTTGTAAAGCTTTCATAATCTCTTGTGTACTTAAATCTGAAACTGCGTCTGCTCCTTTTATACTTTGACCATAAGCTGTTTCTAAATTTTCAGTTCTTCTTCGTTTCACTTTTCTATAATAATCAATTGAAGTATTGATCATTATCCTTCTGATCCACGAACCTAGTGAAGTCCCTGCCTTGTACTTTGAGATGTGTCTGAATACCTTTATAAAGCCCTCGTGTAGAATATCGAGTGCATCGTCGTAATTGTTTGCATAACGCAAGCATACAGGCAGCATCATCGGATAATACTCCTGATACAATGCTTTTAATGCCCATTCTTCATTCGCAAGACATGCTTGAATGAAGTTAGTTTCGCTGTTTAGTAAATCTATCGTGTGTTCCATTTTATAAAAGTACGCACTTTTTCTCTGACAATATAAGACAGTTGTAGTTAAATACGTCTTAAAAATGTTAAAAGCTGCCCAGCATGACATAATATTTTTCCAAAAATTTCTCTTTCAAACCTTTATTCTGTAAGTATTTGATAAAGTGTTAAGAAAATTCTGGATGTCATTGTGAATAATGGAACTTTTTTATTGAGTTCCATTATTATTGACTTTTTTCACTTCGATTCCCTATTTCGAATAACTTTTTAGAAGATAGAACTTGACTCGTTATTTCATTTAATGTACTAGAATTTCACAAATTTTTCCTGTAGATATTTGCCTTCAATAAAAAAGGAAACAATATACATCCCATTTGGAAATGCAGTCAGGTCTAATGACTCGCTATTTGATGAGTTATTTTTATCAATGAAAAAAGATTTACCATGAATATCTCTTAATTCATATTGGTATATTTCATGAGTAGGATTATGTATTAAAAATATTCCATTAGAAAAACTAGGCCTTAAGGAAAGAGGTCCAGTATATATCTCTTCCATATTGGTTGTACAATTGTTATCTGGCCCTAATACAATAATGACAGGGTAAAGAGTTTAAATTTCATATTAATAATTGATTTAATGTAAAAGGAGCAAAGTAAAAAGATTTTGTCTCTCTTTGCTTCTGTAAGAGGTATGTCTTAAATAGAAAAGAGGGAAGAATGAGTACTTCTTCCCTCTTTTAAGTTGTTTATTCACATCCATCAGGTCGAACTATAATAGTTGCACCAGACAAAGGATTTAATTGATCAACGATCGTAACTTTCGGAGCACTAAGAATAATCTGAACATTTTCAGGGATAGTTAAAGTGCCTAAAACGCGTATTTCCTGACTTGCCTCAAATGTTTTATTTAATGCAAATGGATTTCCGTTTGGCCCAATCAAAAGTGTATTAGGACAAGGATCTTCATCGAAAATAATTTCATATGGGTCAAAAATTGTCCCAACCCCATTGCCATCAAAATTTAATACGTTTGAAGAAGTTAAGACTACACCTTCGCTAGCATCATAATATCTAATGTCAAATGAGCCAGCAGACTTCTCTGCCAATAAACTTAACTCATATGCATTAAGAGATGATAAATATTCAATGCTAGCTAAAGCTCGAATGGTATCGTTTTCAAAAAATGCTACTTTGTCAGCTGGGTCATTTGCTACAATACCGTTCACGATTACCTCAGCGATTATTGGCATGACCTCATCCGTTGCAAATTCTGGCATCACCCATGTACCTGCATCATTTGGATCAACTACAGGACTACTTCTTATCCCTTCATTTTCAATTTTTTCCCCTTTTAAATTATTTGGTGTGTTCCAAGATAAAATAGCTCCATTCGGATGTCCACTATATAGTTTGTAGAGATTATTAGGTTCTAAATTATCAATATTGCCATCATTCCAATTATCGCTACCAATATTGTAATTGGCAAATTTTGCAACGTCTCCAGGGAGAGGAAAATCGACTTTAATTCTGTCATTTCCAGTAGCATTCGCAGAATTGAGATTTAATGCAGTATTGATGGATTCCGGATTTTCGAAAGGAAAACCAATCCAATTCCATCCTGATTTTAATACCAAATCTCCACCGAATGATGCTGTTCCAGTAACCCGAAGTGTGTCAGGACCATTTTCAAGATACACCATGTATCCTTCATCATTATCAAGAATGGCTAAGTTGGATACACCAAAATTAAACCATCCTAAAGAGTCTGTGTATTGAGAAAACTTGTCTCCTGTAACGATCAAATCTCCATCACTAACATTCTTTAGGGTTCTCAGTTTATGTTGTAGATTCATATTAATGGTAGAATCTGTCAAAGAAAACCCGGTCCATCCTTGTCGGAGATAGATATATTTGGCTTGGTCGTAATCTGCATTTACCTCTAATATTTCAGGATTGGCAGTGGTTCCTCTCGTACTATTGGAGATATAAAAAATAGTTTCTGCAGGTTGGCCGTCAAATTCTAATCCTAGGTCTGCATCCCATATTCTAAATTCTAATGCGGTACTATCCCCATCTTCTAGTTGTCCATAAATCGTTAAATAAGAAGCATGAAATTCACCTGTCTCTGTGATAGGAGCTACACCTCTTATTTCGTTTCCTACCCAAACAGAGATTAAATCTGCTTCATCTGTTGAAATAGTACCAGCTTCATCCGTTGTGTATTTCCAATTGGCAATCATATTCATACTCGTTGCAAAATCACTAGAATTGACAACCCAATTAGGTGGTTTGACCAAAACTTCCAATTGAATATGAACTTTTGGAGTATTACCAAAGGCTTCGACTCCCATTACGTTTATGGTTTCGTTATAAATACCTACTGGTTGAGCAGCATCAATTTCAAAAGTGATAGTTCTGCCAGAAGGATTCACAGCGAAAGGTTGAGTTGCTGGATCGGTAATTACGATCCAATCATCAAATCCACCATCATCTGCCACAAATGTTAAACCAGAAATAGATTCATTCAGGGTACTGTTTTCCAGTTGCAGATTTAATGTTTCTACTTGGTCTTGATACATTCTCAATTTAACCGTATCGGCATCTGCCCAATAGATTTTTTGTGTAATGACTCTAAATGTCCAAGCATGTGGAAGAGATATATTTCCTTCTAAAGAAGGAATGTTATCTACATGTAGGGTTAAGAATTGACCATCATAATCAGACATAGGGTTGTCCATTATAAAAATCAATTTATTGCCATAACAACTCAACGCAAATGGTTCTTCCGTTGCAGTTGTCTCGTTAAAAACCGAAATATTGTTATTAACAAATGACTCTGTTATCAATGCACAATCAAGGTCTTTATTAAAGCTGAAAGAGATTTCATCACCACTGGTCCAAATCTGATCTGCAGGCTGTGGGGTGCCAAACAAATTCAATCCGTTTCTAGCAATTTTACCTGAAATTACATTGGATATGGTTGATGAAAAGTTATCACAAACCATAGATACTCTTACTTCATAGTCTCCGTCCGGAAACAGTCCCTCTGTGGTGGGAATAGACCAAATGAAAAAGTATTTAGGAATTTGTCCTTCTGCATATTCTGCATCATTAGCTGCTAAGCTATCAGCGGGAATATAATTTCCTTTTTCCAACTGTAATCCATTTACATCTGTCCAATCTTGTCCAGTGCCAAGCCTTCTATATTGTAAGGTAGCATCTACCAAGAATGGGTTTTCAGGATCATAATCTTGCATTGCCACTACCAACTTCGTAGTATCATCATTGATTACCCAGTTTTCATTTGGTGCAACTAGGGTTACTGGACTACATGGGTTGCTGAAATAAGCGGATGCGTAAATATATTCTCTTGGTCCTTCTCCACAAGTAGGCTCGAATCCAATCTGAATATCAGGGTAGTCGTAAAAAGTTGGTCCTCTTTCTATCGTAAGAATAAGTGTATCTGGAGCTCCCACATCAAATGAATCGATGTATGTGGAATTATTTAGACTTACTCCATTAATGGTAATAATGGCCCCATTATCATTAGATCCTGACTCTAAATAAACCTCTAGTTCTCGACTAGGCTCTGATGCGATTGGAGATTGATTTTCTACAATCACATAAAATGTTGCTGCCTCTTCAGGAGGTACGTTAAAGTATTCTTTTGTTTGACTTGTCCCTCCAGACTCCAAATCTAATATTGCAATTTTAGGAGCATCCACGAAAATAGAACCATCTTCAGGAGGACAAGAACTATGTCCACCAAAATAATCAAAATAAGGAGTCATATTTGGAGCTACTCCTTGGATGATAGCAAAACTAAATGCGTCTGCATTGTCATCATCAAAAATCGAATAACCAACTTCTACAGATTCTTCAATAGTGCTAGCATAGGAATTTGATCGAGTAAAGGTAGTTTCAAATTTTGCTCCAAGTGTAAATTCTGAAGAGGTAACTTGAGTTACTTTACCAAAAATTACTCCGGCACCTAACCCTGCAAATCCACCTGTTTGTAATGTTACATCTCCACCAACAGACCCGGCAACATCCAGTTCTGTACCCATATAAACGCTATTGGTTATTGAGGTTTCACTGGCTTGGGCATTATTGATTGATTCTTCTATGAGAATGTTTCCTCCCGTAGTTATATTTTTGACTTGATCACCAAAATTGTCTGTATAATCAGTTAAAGAAGGCGTATTGAGTATAGAAGCCAAATCAACGAGATCAAAGTCCAAGAGAGGGACATTCAAATCTATTGTATTATCTCCGCCAACATATGGGAACGACCAAATACTCAAGTCTCCACCTTGCAACAAATTTCGAATAGCAGAAGAGCCAGCATTATAAGCATTTATCAATTGCTGGTCCCATATAATTTCATCATTCAGTACAAATTCGCCATTAATAAAACTTCCAAAAAATGGCCTCAATTGGGCTTGCCAGTATCCAATTTGTTGCTTGTGTGAATCAGAAAATGGAATGTTCGCTGGATTTAATGTACAAAGCACGTAATACGGAACAGTTTTTACATCGTGGTAATCAATCACCTGTTTCCAATTGTCTATGTTGGTCGATAAAAAAGTTCTGGCTTCTGTTGTAGATAACGGTTCACCATTGCGTTCAATTACTAATGTACCTTCTTCCATTCTGATACTGTCATTGACATATCCTTGAATGATTTCTTCAACTTGAGAAATTTGATACGACCATGTTGTAGTTGCAGCATTAGGAGATATTCCATATTTTTTGATAATCACAATTTCATCACACTCTCCCACCTTAAACTCTTTGATTAATCCATATTGCATTACAATACCTGTACCAACGATAATGTCTGCGTCTCTACCAATATTGTCTTCATCATCACTTGTTGAAATTTGAGTAGTTGTCGTCACAGTATTTTCTAATGTAATTCCTTGTTCGTTATTGTAACCACCGTTAATACTTGAGTTCACATCTATTCCAATACTGAATATTTCAGTACTTAATTCAGAATATACTGAGCCATCAAATTCATTGGAAACAGCCATTTCTGTAGTAAATGAAATCGTTTGCTCAGCAGCAATATACGATGAACTTTGGTCTCCTGGAGGATCCCTTAATACCATCAATGGATAGGGAATAGCATCATTTCCTGACGCAGGATCTACAATGATATCAGTTCCAGGAATTGCTATAGATCCCTCTACAAATGCTGCTTTGGTTGCCCTTCCAAGGAAAATTCCATCATCAGATAGATAATCAAAAGTGATGGCATAAGCATGAGGGAAAATTGCATTGGGTCCACCTGCTGTAAACGTATAGGTTGGAAAAGATTGTGTAAACTCATCATAGGCTATAATTATAGGCCCATCGTCTGACGATGCTGGATTTGAAATACGCAATAATCCTTCTTGGACAGGACATTCATTTCCATTATGTGTTTCTGTAATATTGATAGTTAAACCATATGTAGCACCTTGCTCTAAAATGGCAGTTTGTGTATTACAGATTATATCATCCAAACCATCTACATCAATTGATGGAGCTTTATGGAATATAAACGAACGTTCGGATAACTCTTCAATTTCTAATTTTGATAAAGTCTCAATAGAATCTCTATGAGTATCCAATAAATTAAGTGTCACCGGAAAATTGGCAAAATAATCGAGAGCTTGTTGATTTATAGCGGACGGGTTATCAACACCAACGACACTCATTTTATAATTTAACGGAATAAGCGGAACGGTAAGATCTCCATTGACATTAGTCTGATACACTTCATCAAAGCACCCATCTAATGTTCGTATTCTAACATTCCATTTTGAAGTAGAAATAGGTTCTACACATGTATTTTTTACTTGAAGATTAACATCATACGTCAAATGATCTTCAAAGTTCAATTCTGTTTCGATTGGGAAATTTACAAAGTCTGTAAATACAGTATCTCCCATAGGTACAAAATTGTATGTTGTTACTACTTGTTCTTCTTCCAATGATTGTTCTATACGAATTCTTATTTCTTGTAAGTTTTCTTCATTCGGGTTGATGACGAGAGAGTAATTTCCATTTTCATCCGTGTATGCTTCTTGACCTATAAGTGGAATGTCATTTTGAATAGCAGTGATTTTAATTCCTTCTATTGGACAATTGACATCGGGTTGAGTGACAATTCCTTTGATCACGTAGGCAGTTATGTCGAAGAAATCAATGACATCCTGTGTAGGTTCATTGAGGGGATTCATAACAGCTATGTTTGTGGTTTGAGGAATAATCACATGATCGAGATATTCTGCTGAAATGGTATATTCAGTAACATCTAATGGATTTGAACTATAATAAATGTCATTAAAAGTATACTGACCGTTTGATAACGTTGTCGTTGTATACGTATATATTTCTCCGTCTACTATCCCTTCTGCTGTGATGGTTACACCTGGAATAGGAACCAAGCCTAATTGAGTCTTTACGGCACCTCTAATGATGCCATCCGCACTTCTAAACCCTTCGTCAGAAGTACCATAACTTTCATATGGAATTAGGTTATTTACGGACTTTACGGTATATACAAAGGATTGTCCTGGAGTTCCGCTATTATCATCCCAACTATCAGCAATAATTTCTGGAGATATTTGAATGGCAGTGGACTTATCTCTGTAGGTTAAGAATTCATCATTTCTATAGATATTAAACCCAGCTAATAGATCAGTATTACCGCTAAATTGCCAAGAAATTGTTGTTTTTGTAGGATCAAAGCTAGATGAAATCCCATCTGTAGCATCTACAGATAAAGGAGCTATGAGCAAATTTTCAATAATGACTTTACCTGTATTTATAATCCCATCTCTTGGAATTCCTGAAGCCCAACAATCTTTTGAAATAGCTACACTTTGACCATTGTGATCATAAGCCGCAGGAGTATCGTTCACAATTTGATCAATTTCGACAAATGAACCACTTATATTGGAATACAAATGTGCTCTTCCAGTAGATGGTAGACCATTGGTATTGGCAATACTTGAACCAATGGCTATATACGTATGGTCATTGATTGGTGAAGGGATTTTAGAAACAGCAACAGATTCTCCAAAAAATGAAGTGTTGCCATTATTCCCATATATTTGAGTCACATTAGTATAAAGGTTGTTTTGCAAATTGACCACGATTACTCGTCCAGAGTTGTTATTATAAACTCTATCTCCAAGTACTACAACATTATCATCAACGTCAACATTATCATAAGTCAGGTATTGATTGTATGTGTAAATCCCAGTAGAAAGATATTGATTGAATACCCAATCTTCGTTTGAATTCAAAACATAAGTAACCCCTTCAGAATAATTAGCAGAAGGTCTATTCCATGTCGCGACAGAATAGTTGTTTTTAATAGCGACTCCATATCCAAATCGTCTAACATCAGTATAATTTAATTGGCCATTTCCTGTTTGAGACCCTTTGTTTACCCAAAGCCCATCTGCATTTCTTTTATACCAGTAAATGGCACCATAAGGTACACCTGCTCCATTATCCCAATAAGGGTTTCCTACAATGACATCGTCTCCATCAATATCTACAGACCATCCATAATTTCCAGGTCCTGGGGAGTAAAGATATTTTGGATTTCCCCACTGGCTTCCATCAAATTCATAGAGTACTACAATTCCATTTCCATATTCTGGAGCACCTACGATTATATAGTCTCCAGAAATTGCTACAGCATGTCCAAAATCTATATCTGAAGACGGGAATGGACTTAAAATGGTTTGGAACAAATTCCACCCTCCGTTTATTCTTTTGTAAATATTTATTTGTTCATGCCCATCTGGAGCGCCACTAACTGCCCAATCATTATCAATATCTAATGACCAACCGTTAAATGTGGATTGTAGTGAACCATCCATTTGAACAATTTCTTCCCCATTAATTTGTCGTGTGCACCAGCCAGATTCAATTGTTGACCAATCAGAAAACAGTTCTTGGCCATTGGTTATTCTAGATGCTCTAATTCTATATTCATAAGACGCTTCTTCAAAGGAATTTACGATATCAAAGAATGTTCTCTTTCCTGGAGCAATCACATGAGTCACCTCAAGGGTTATGTTTTCAAGATAAAATGAGTCTACCAAGCCCTGAAACGGAAAATTCCAATTGAGTTCTATGTGATTTTCATACACTCCTTGACTAACTACAAGATTTTGAGGAATTGGGACTACTGGAAATTCAACTTCTTCTTCACACGTATTTTCCCCATAGTAAATGGTTGTTGATCTTCGGTCAAAAGCTCGGACAGAATAGGTAAGAAGATCGCCAGGAATACCGTCAAAGTCTTGATATGTGTAATGTATTTCATTACCCCCAGATAAGGTGTCAATAAGGAGTCCATCCGACTCAAGAAGTGTATCTATCACAATTCCATCTCTAATAATTTCAAATCCATCAACTATTGAAGGGGCATAATCAAAATCAATTTGTACGGACCCTAATTCATTGTTTTGGGCTACATCTAGACGTAAAACTTCAGCTATATCTGGAAAAACTGTAGCAACTGTAGGAAACAATTCTTCAATACCAGACGTATATCTATCTCCTTCCCGAATAACGTAAGGCAAAATGTGATAGGTATGTTGAATCCCTGGAATTCCCTCAAAATCATCATAAGATATCATATTTCCATTTACTAATGTATCTCCTGTTGTAAGTGGACCATTACCATATGCTAGAGTCAAACCTTGTATTTCTGCAATTAGATCTCCATCTCTATAAATTTCAAAACCGTTGGCGGCTAAAGGGTCATATTGCCATAGGATTGTTACGTGATTGTCATTGGTCAAGGCATATGAACATGCTTGGACAAATCCATCGATTTCAGCGGATAAGTCTTGTACCTCTCCTACTCCTTTAAATGCCTTATTTACTGTGACAAGAGCGGAGATATTTGCTCCTTTAACCGCAGCTACTTCATATTGATACTCCAGTCCAGGTATTCCTGTACTATCATACCACATCAAAGATTCTCCAGTTGAGACATTCGCCATAAACGCTCCATTTCTCCGAATTCTATAGAAATCATGATTATCAAGCGGATGGGACCATGAAACCAACATTTTATTTTGCTCACTAAATGCTGTAACAGTTAGGTTTTCTACAGGCAAAATTCTGGGATATTCAGCTTGTGCAGCAACTTTTTTGGAAAACTTTCTCCCATCAATTTCGTTTTTGTATGCTCTTACAGAATAGGTATAGAGAATCCCAGGAAACCCATTGATATCATTAAACTCAAACCCTTCACCATTTCTTAATTCTCCCAATAATTGGTTGGCTCTGTATACCTGAAAACCATCGTAGTTTCCATGTATTGGTGACCACCTCAATTTGACAAACATGCTATCCGTATCTGGTGTAGCCGTGACAAAATAGATAGGAGAAACCTCTTCTTCAGCGTTTACATCCGAGTATTCTGTAAAATCAACTCTATATGAGTTTTCAGTACCCGTAGCCACAAATTTTTGCGTTGCGGATTGATATTGATTTTCGGAGGCATTAAAATCTGCATTATTTCTAAAAACGTTAATTTGATACACTACACCTGGAATTTTGGGAATATCGTCAAAACTATAATATCCTGTCCCATCGGTAGTGGTTGTTCCTTCGTATTGACTAAAACTTAAACCCAGACTAGCATTGGATTGATTTCGATAATACACCGTACACCCTTCTATTCCTGCACCAGAATTAATATTAGCTATACGGCCATGAATTTGGGTATTTAGTGGCATTCTACCAATAGCTAATGCGGGTTGAGATTCAACTCCGTTGAAAAGGGAAGTCAATTTATAGAGTACGGTAGGGTCTTCTGGAACATCATAATCATAATACGCACGACCATCAGATGGAACTGTATCTAAAGGAAGGGTATCTCTATAGACAATAAACTCAGAAGGTTTTGTTGGTGTCCAATCCCAACATAGTTTTATATGTCCAGGTATATCTTTACTTGCCATAAAGTTTGTTGGAATGGGTTCTTCAACAGCACCATCCAATGGTTTGGCATTAATAGATAAAGGTTGTGAATAATACCTTGTGGTATCAATGTCAAAGTATGCCCTTAGTGTGTATTCATAATTTGTAGAAATGTACTCATCAAAGAATAAATTGAAAACAGGATTGGATAGAAAATCATCATATGTATTCACACCTGCAGCTAATTCAGCGATTATGTCTGTCGTTCCTCCGTTAGTAATGTCTCTTCGAGTCAATTCATAGCCTTGATAGTTGATATATAATTCACTAGAACCCCCGGTTTCTATCCCATTATCGGTCCAACTTAATGTAACTTGTCCGACTGCTTCGGTTTTTGCCAAGTTGGTTGGACCTTCTATTTCAGGGCAGGTACGATCAAAAATAGTATCTCTTGTATATTTTTGACCGGCCAAAACTAGATATGTACTGACACGGTATGTATATGCTTCATTGGGGATTCCAAAGGCATCCCAAACCAGTGGTTGGGCATCCATTTCAGCTTGTGCAGCAATAAAGTCCTTAGTGAGAACACCTATTTCTTCATACAATGAATCACTTGCATTTTGAGGTTTTCGCTCTACGGATACGCCAGTAAAAACAGCATCTTTATAGAACTCGTATGGTGTCATGAGTAAATCAAGGTCTAAAATGATAGCTCTATCAGAATTAAAAGCTTCTGAAACAATAGCAGGCTTCCAAATTGGATACGTTGTAATCAAACTATCCGTAGAAGGATAAGGTGTGGATTCATAAGTGGCGCCGTTAATTTTTTTAAATGTACGTATCTTGTACCCTGCTTCCATGTTGGGTATTCCTATGTAAAAATAGGATTGACTAGAGTCCTTGGCTACCTCACCGATCAGAATGTTATTTCTAAAAATTCGGAAACCGTCAAAGTTCTCTGAAGGATGATTGTAATTTGACCAATCAAACAAAATACTTGGATCTACATTTTGATTGGTAGAAAATTGATATTGACCCTCTAGATTATAATCCCAACCAGATAATGGAGTCAATTGCGGATAAGTCGCCGATTTAGAATGCACATCACTTTTTATCTCATTTCCTTCAAAGCGAAATAGTTCGAGTGTATAATTGTAATTAAAACCAGGAACACCAGAATAATCGACAAAACTATCTATAACATTTAAAGCATCATTTCCTTCAAATATTAATTCTCCATTTCTTTGAATAGTAAAATAGGTAGTCATACTTCCTGATGGGACATATTGCCAATTTAAAACCACCAAATCTTCATTGGTTTTGGTTTGTATTGTTAGTGAATTCAAAATGGTTGTGTCGAGATTGACAATGACATCAGAATTGTCTGTAAACAATAAATTGGATTGCGTTGGTAGTGCAGCATTTAACTCAAAACCAATGGATCCGGGAGAGAAGGTACTGCCAGGTTTGGATGCAGAGATTGTAAAGTCAGATGATAACTCATATATTATGTCTTGAAAATTGAATGTTCCTGCAAAATCTGTATTCGTAGTTGCAACATTTACTTGTTCTACAACTCCTTGGATTAACGTATCTTTTGTTAATGTAATGAGCGCGTTTTGAACTGGATATCCGCCTTCGTTGGTCACCACTCTTCCAGAAACTGCTCCATCTGGAAGACTATATCCATTATCAGAAATCCTAATGAATTCTTCTCCGTTTTTTAATAGGGCCAATTCGTATTCAGAAATAACTCCTCGAATTGGGTCCAAATCATTATAAAATGTTTCTAACGGACTAATTAATTCTAATTGTATACCATTTCTACGGATTAGTATTCCATCACAAAAGGAGGAAACATCATTCCATGTCAATGAAACCATATCTGAGGGAGTTCCGTCTGAGGCAGTAAAATCAACATCGTAAGTAGAACCATCTGCACATACTTGAGGATAAGACAAACCTAAAGTCGCGTTGTATGTTTCTATGCAATATGAATGCAATTC
The DNA here is from genome assembly GCA_029212405.1 of Saprospiraceae bacterium. Classification (GTDB taxonomy): domain Bacteria; phylum Bacteroidota; class Bacteroidia; order Chitinophagales; family Saprospiraceae; genus CAJXUU01. The sequence continues at coordinate 55,372 of JARGNR010000019.1, read as the reverse complement.
ATTTTGATAAATAGAAGAATTATCGTTCATGTTGTGTTTGTCAACATAAGAAATGATCAGACTGTCTTCTATGTATCCTTCTGATAAACTGGTGATTTGGGCCCCATCTCTATAAATTCGGAATTCGTCGGATAATTGTGAATGATTTCTCCAAATTATTTCAATACTATCTGGAGAAACACTTTGTGAAACGGATAATATTTCAGGAGATTGAAATGGTAGGGTTGAACCAGCTTTGACCTCATTACATATCGTTTTACTGCTTAATCTATTGGATACTCTAAGCACGTAATTTCTGTTGTGATTATCTCCAACCAAATGTCTAAATGTACCTGTAATAACATCTGGGGTCAAAGCTGCTGTTGGATATTCTTCTTCGTATAAAATTGTATTTGGGGTTGTGATCAGACGTACGATGATACCCGTATCCTGAGGAACACATGCCTTTTTATCTATAGACCAGCTTAGGTCAATCCAAGCATCTGTTTCATCTACACTGGCTGTAAAATAGGGTGCGCAGTTAAGCGAAAAGTCAAAATCTCCCGTAACACCATTTTTACCATCAATAGAGAAATAATAGGTTCCAGGAGGCACCCCATAAATAATGGTTTCATTAATCCCATCTTGTTGTGTAGAAGAGGCTAAACAAACGACATCATTGCATAAACTGTCTAATAGGAATAAATCAAGATCTGCAGTCATGTTGGATAAGAGAGCAGTAAACGTTGTCGGTTCTGTAACGATTACTTCATAGATCTTTTCGCTTGATGTGTATGTGGTATTATTACAATATTCATTGATGAAATTTGATCCTGTTGATGTATTGCTTTGTACACTATCTCCACAGGTTATTGGTTCGGAAAAACTACATTTGTTGTCGTACATTTGAATTTCCAAGACCAAACTATCCGAACCTTCAAAGTCGAAAAATTCTCTTTCATGAGCAATAATATAGTAATCTCCAGTATCAAGTGCTACTCGAATAAACTCATCTTGTGTGAAGTCGTTTGTACTTGAAGCGATACAATTATCAATATCACAATCACTAGACATGATAAATAAATCAACCGTAGTTTCAATACCAGTTAAGGTAAAGTCCACCACTTGAGGTTCTGAAAGAGGAAGATGAAAAACTACTGCAGTTCCGTTATGTAAACTTGGTCCACCACAGTATCCACCTGTTAGATTGTATTCAACATTCGTTTCATTGCAGATCTCACTACCTATTTCTGAATTATTGCAGAATACATAGGTTGTAGAATCAGGATAGTTGGTACTATTGAAGTTTTGAGTATAACAATTAATAGTTGTTGGACTACTGAATACTTGAACGGTATCTACAAATTGAGGGGAACAAGCATCTGAAATAACTACATCGTATTGACCAAAGTCAGATGCTGTCATATTGTCTAGCCCATACAGGGCATTTGTGGCACCAGGGATAGCAACACTATCCAACCTCCAGACAAAGTTCAATGCAGAAGTATCTCCTGTATAGACATTCAAATTGAAATTGAGTGGCTGTCCAATTGTAGGGGTTAAACCATCCAGAGTATAAAATAAATCGTATTCGGTTATTGGACTACAATCGGAAAAATTGGACTCATCTCCTTCGAAGGAAAAATTAACAAAATCCACATAGGATTTAATAGGTGTAGACAATAAGTTTTTATAATTCTTAAGGTAACCCCGATTTAAGAAACTATTATTTTCGTTAGCTCTTCCGGAGTTAAATTTATAATAATGAACCAAACCAGGCAAACCAAGATTCTCAATTTCGTGATCTTTTTCCAATAGAATATTTGGTGTTGAAACATAGTAGTTCCAAATCCTTAATTCATCTATTTCTCCTTTAAATCCATTAAGTGCAAGTTGTACACCAGAAGTACCACCAAGAGATTTGCCTCCTACGATCCAGACATTAGATTCGGTGACAAGACCAGAAATACTACTTTCTGGGCCTTGAGAAATTCCATTAATTAGTAAGTCTACACCGTTACCAGTACTCGCTCGACCAACAATGTGATACCATTCATTGCTGTTTAATGGTTGCAATGATTTTTTTACAATAGTGTTGGTACTGATAGGATCATAAACACGATGTACCACATAACCAAACTCATCAGTAAATAGTTGATTGGTATACGAATGAAATGGTCCTAGATTTGTAGTACTAACGATTATGCTTTGTAGAGCTGTGGACTCTTCAAATTTTACCCATGCTTCGATTGTGTAAGCAGTTGGTGTTTCTGTAGGTATTCGAATATAGTCATTGTCCCCTGAAAGATTGAGTACTTCGCCAGTCCCCTGAATATAAATATCTACTTCATCGCTGAAATAATTACAGGAATTGAGAGGGCGTACTTCCAATTGATACGAACCTTCATCTTCAATCTGACTATTTTCTATCGCGAATGTTAGTCCATTTGCTCCTACAATAGGTTCCCCGTCTTTATACCATTGAAAAACTTCATCCCCATTTAAAGATGATATAGAGGGATTAATTTGAAAAGGGTTTCCAATTGAGATAAGTTGATCAGCTAAACCATTGATTGTCGGAACTATCTCTGTAGGTCCACAACCCAACCAGTTAGACGTATTAGACGTCAAATTAAAGTTATGTAACGTCGCAACTTGGTTTGTAAAGTGGTCCGTCATCGTATTGACAGGTACAGGACTTGTATTGTCGGCATTTGCAATCCCTTCGTTAAATTTGTAATAGTGTTTTAGACCGTTGCTTGCAGATGTAATTTCAGTCTGGCCCATGGTGTTTGTTGGATAGTTCCAAATTCTCAACTCTTCCATTTCACCTTTGAAATTATTATACTCATAAAAACTTCCTCCAACATTCCATATAGGTGCTCCAGATAGTGTACCTGCATTTTCTTGTGGACTGGCAACTCCATCTACTTCAATAGTAATGCTCCCATTTATACCGTCTCCTGCACCAAAGTGGCGTATTGCTACGTGGTACCATTTGTGAGGAACTATCTTTAAAGGGTGTTTTATACTTTGAGTTTCGAGATAGTAATTATCATAAGAGTTGTGTTGGAAATACCCATCCTCTGATACTGCTAAGTGGGAGTAAACCGTGCTTTTATCAGCATTCGTTCGGGTAATAATATTTTGATTGTAGGGTTGTTCATCAAAACGTAACCACATTTCAGCCGTATAGAAGGATTCCCCTACATTGTCATTAAATGATATATAGTCGTCTTCTCCATCAAAGTGTAGCACTTTACCTTGGTTGTTTATTGTAATTGCGGCATTTCGTGTTGCGAATTCTTTACCACAAGCTGTTACTACACATCTATATTTACCTAGATCACTATTTGTTGGAGAGGGGTTGGTGTAGGTTAATGAGGTTTCTCCAGGAATATCTACACCATCAAATTGCCACTGATATGAATGATATGTATTATCACAAGTTTCGATATCTGCAGTTAATATAATAGGCGTGCTTAAATTTGGCAAGGTTACATCTTGTGGTTCTTGTGAAAACTGCACAAAACAAGGATCTACTTGAAAAGAGGGAACACCTGCACGAATACCATTATTGTCACCAATATTATCAATTAAACCAGTCAGTATGTTATTATCATATTGAGTATATTGAGCAATTAAATTAGGTGTACCATCAGGGTGAATGGTGCTTATATTTTGCTGAATTTCATCAATTTTAAGGGCTCTGTCCCAGAATTTTACATTGGAAAGAGTACCATAAAACTCTCCTGCTCCTAATCGCACTTTTTGATTGGTTTGAGGAATTTGACTGTTGGGTTTAAACCCATTTGCTTTCAACTCTCCATTGAAATAGGTTTTAAAAGTAATCCCTCCATATTCTTCTTTGGCCGTTAAGGTGATGTGTGTCCATTGATCTGTAGGTAGACCATTAGCTATGATATAAAAGGAACCTTCCCCTGGGGATCTTTGACCAAAGAACAATGTATTGTTATTAAAATCAGAGTAAAAAGAAAGAGTACCATTAATATCTCCTTTGGTAAGGACCAATTGTAGAAGATTTAAAGAAGTGGTGTTTTTTAACCAATACTGTATCGTGTATTCTTCATCAAAGTCAAAATTAGCTTCATTATTCAAATCGATATAGTCGGGAGTTCCGTAGAATTCAATTACGTTTTGATGAAGGGGGTCATCATCAATTGAATTGGGTTGATCTGCCACCCAGTTGGATGTAGAGCCTGACATGGAGAAGTTATATGTTGCGAATGCATATACAGATAGAGCTCCAAAATTATTTACATAGGCATCTGTTGCACTGTTGTTTGCACCCACAATACCTTGTTTCATTTTCATGTATGCAACAAGATTATTTTCTTGTCCGCTGACCTCACAATTCATCCATTGATTAATTTGACTCGTTGTTCTTGCTTCTTTCCAAATTCTGACTTCTTTTAAATTTCCTTTAAAGTATGGGTCTGCTGAAAATTGAGATTTTCCCAGATAACTATTAGTAACACTATTCATATTAGAAATCAAAGGCCACCCTGTTGCCGTTTCAACAACAACGCCATCAAATAGTAATGCAGCATTGCCTGTTTCATCAATTCTACATGCTACATGTGTCCAACCTTCGGGAAAAGAATTTGGAGCTTGGATAATGTTTTCATTTTGACCAGCTATTTTGAGTACAAATCTTGGTTTACCTGTGGATGATTTTGGCGTAAAGAAGATATATTGATTGGTATTGTTTCCAAAATCAAAAACTCTTCCCCAATTTGAGGTTCCATCATTTAATACCCAAGCTTCAAAGGTAAATGCCCCTTGAAAATTGCTGGCTGCTCCAAAATCATTGGTTCCTGATAATTGCACAAAATCATTTTCTCCATCGAAATGAAGTGATTTACCAACTGTTTGACACTCTCCTTGAATACTAAAGGCAAGTAGAGAAAGGGCTATAAAAAAAGAAAGGGTGAATTGAGAAAAGTTAGAAATATTTTTCATGGCTAATAAGTTTGAAACAAATAAAGGGTATTGTTGAAAGGTGTTTAATCAAATTTTAGTTGGACTAAATTCTTCATATGTTGTTTTCTGGAACGGGCAATCTGAACTTTATGATTATTCTCAGTTATAGCATAACTGAATGCATAATCGATATAAGCCAGATGGTCTATATTTAAAACATATGATTTGTGAATTCTAATGAATGCAGAATGATTGATTTGTTCAAAAACAGAATTGATAGTTTTCGAACATAAAATCTTCTGATCTTTAAAATATATAAGGGTGTAGTTGCCTTCAGCAACTAAATGCGAAATGTCCTTTTTGTAAATAATAAAATGTCCTTTTTGGGTGGTTATGCAGAGTTTTTGTTTTGATGGTTTTATTACGTCCATCAATGGAGGTACATGTTTATTAAATTCTAATGTTTTCATATAGTACGGTTATGAGCGATCATTGAATTGGGCCAATTCGTATCAAATCGTAAAATATCAATGGAAAATGTGCAAGGTAAATGAGGGATTTAAGCCATATTTGTACTTTTTGGAAAAGATGTAGCAATAATTGGAAAACATAAAAAAAGTAGACTTTTTGGAAAGTTGTAGTCATTTTAATGGTAGGATACTAATTTTTCTAATTCTCCTGAATACATCTGTCGTTACATTTTGTCAAAACCCAATGACCACTTATGGAGTAAAACGTTATGGGTTAAAAGTTGATGAACCTTTTCATACCCCTGGAATCATTAATCAGGATTCTTTAGGAAGACTACGTTTTAAAAACTTTTTGTATGATGGAAAAACATTTATACGGACACAAAAGAAAAATAATCCCATCCATTTGATCGAGAAAGATGGATCATATTGGGAGTCAAGAGATGCATTCCATGTTCAGTATTTTACTGAAACAGACACATTTCTCATTAATACGCAGACACATTTTCCATTGCCACAAGTGGATGTAGCCGTATCAGGGGATGACAAATATATTCTTTCTAGTAAAGGAATATCTCATTATCGGCTTGAGCAAAAACAATTGGTACATATTAAAAATGTAGACATCCCTGGAGAAGATATTTATAATTCTATAATTATTGGGGATACATTATTTTTGAAAAAATCAAATTCTTCGACCTACCACTTATTATCGAGTTTGGGAACTGAACATATAGTTTCAGACACTAAAATATCTTTTCTTGGAAATGATATTTTAATGTTAACAAATGATAGAATTTGTTTAAAAGCGAAAAGTTCAATTTCTATTTTGGACTCGAATGATTTTTTTCATTCTGCAATATTAAAAAACATTAAAGGTAGAATATCAGACCATTATCTTGATTCAAAGGGAAGATTATGGTTGGCAACACAAAATGATGGTTTATCAAGGATAGAAATTGTATCAAAAAATGGCGAAATAGAACAAGTTTTGACAGACGGGGAGAGTAAGGATTATTTAGAATTTTTTTATGAAGATAATCATGGAAGTATATGGATAGGTACGAGAGGTAGAGGCCTCATTCAAGTCTTTGAACAAAGTATTAAAGTACTAAACAAAGAAAGTGGATTATCGACGGATAACATTTGGAGTATTAAACAATCAAGTACCGGAGATATCTATTTTATTACGGGTTGTTATGGTACGGATATAATTCGTCTAGATGGAAGGCTTGATCACATGTTGGGCACAAATTGTAATTTCACAACGCATTTTGATAGTCAAGATAGGATGTGGATCGCTCTGGATGGAGTTACCATGTTCACTAAAGAGGGTAAAAAATTCAACTATCAAAAGGACAAAGGGCTGGTGAGTAGAACTGTGAAAACGATTGTAGAGGATTCCAATAAAGATATATGGATCGGTACAAGGAAAGCAGTACACAAGTTTGTTGGAGATGGGTTTCAAAAGTATATCGCTCCTGGAGTTGCAGAATTTGACCGAGTCCTTTCCATGATAGAATACAATCAAGGTGCTTTTCTTATTGGTTTTGTATCTGGAAAAGTATTTTCTTTTGACGGAAAGAATTTTCAGCAATTGGACTATCCAGGACAAGGTTTAAATACCCTATTTAAAGACCTTGAAGGAAATATTATTGCTTGTTCTGATAGTACGGGGTTGTATCGGTTTGAAAACCTAAGCTTTCAATCCATAAAAGGTAAAGATTTGCCGAAATCTATCAAATTAATCCAAGATGATTTAAAAGGTTTCTTGTGGGGGCTATGTGAAGGAAATCAAGTTTTCAGGTGTAAAAAAGAATCGCTTCTAAATAAAGATGAAAATTTCAAGGTAGACTATTTTGGTATTGATGAGGGAGTACCACTATTGGCTACCAATAATGATGTGTTTCCTAATACAGAGTTGTTAAATGATGGGCGAATTATTTTTCCAAATATTTATGGAGCGATACTTATAGATCCAGAGAATGTCAACGTTTCAGTTGCAGAATATTCAACAGTTCTATATCACAATAATAGAAAGGTTGATGACCGAATTGAGCTAAACTATGGAGAAAATGATCTTTCAATACACCTTAAATCAATAAATATAGCCCCAAACAAGAAAATTTTTTATCAATATAAAATTAAAGAGGAGTGGATAAATATTGAATCGACAGAACAGATATTCATAAATAATTTAGAAAGTGGTAAGAATACAATAAAGTTGCGAGGGATGCCATTTAACGGAGAATGGAAAGAGATTAAGCAATTTGCAGTTATTGTTCCAATGCTTTACTATGAATATCCACTTTTTTGGTTAGCTCTGATTGTATTGTCGATTACAACGATTTATAGCATTGTTCTGTGGAGAACTAAGATCGAAAAGGATAGAAACAGAATTCTTGAAGAACGTGTGGAAGAACAAACAGAGGCTTTAAATCAAGAAAAGCAACAACTGGCAGAATCACTTAAGAAACAAAAACAGCTCACCAAAGAATTAAATTATTCTCAGGCATCGAAGAATCGGATGTATGCTCAAATATCACACGAGTTCAAATCGCCTTTACAAGCAATAAAGAGTCATTTAGAAAAAGGTGAAGGCTATATAAATATTGAGGATAAAAAGCGAATCAGTGGAAACATCAATAACTTATTGGGGATTTCTAACGAAATTATGGAACTCAGTAAAGCAGAGTCTGGAAAGCTTAAACTTAAGAAGAACTGGTACAATATCAATGGAGTAATTCAAGATCAAATTGAGTTGAAACGACAACTTGCACGTGATAAACACGTAGAAATTTTGTTTTCTTCTCAGGAAGAACGACAATTTTTGTTTTTTGATTTACCAATGATCCAAAAAGTATTGTCAAATCTACTCTCAAACGCGATTAAGTTTTCACCAATACATAGTACGATTAGCATTACATCAGAAATAGACAAAGATCAACATCGAATTTGTATTTCTGATGAGGGACTAGGAATTCCTGCTGCTGAAATCGAAAACTTGACAATGGCATATTATCAAGCATCAAATAATACAGAGGAAGGAACAGGTATTGGACTTAGCTTGGTAAAGGAAATATTGAAACTTCATGAGTCAGAATTAGAAATAAGAAGTGAACTTGATATAGGAAGTATGTTTAGTTTTTCTCTTGAAAGATCATCTAAGAGCCAAAATGAAATTATTGCCGAGAATATTAATCAATTGGGTATTGAAAAACAACTCAATGCTATTGTTGACTCTTCAAAACCGCTTATTCTTGCTGTAGACGACAGTCATGATGTATTATATTTTATTACAAATGCTCTTACCCCAAAGTACAATGTTATATGCACAGTAAATGGTGCTGAAGCCATAGACATTTTAGAAAAAATCGTGCCTTCTGCAATAATATCTGATTTCAATATGCCTATTATGAATGGTATTCAATTATTGAAAGCTGTAAGAAGCATCCCTAAACTACAAGTTCTTCCATTTTTATTTTTGACAGGAAGTTCTTCTGAAGAGACAGAGATTTTATCCATTAAGGCGGGAGCAGATATAATTTTACAAAAACCGATACAGGAAGAATTACTTGTTTCACAAGTAGCTCAAATATTAAAAAGACAAAAGACGATTTCTACTTCTATCAAGTCTTCTTTTGTACACAACTTATTACCACCCAATATTCATAATGATGATTTAGAATTGATGAAATCTTTGGAAACTATATTTTTGGAACATATTGATAATAGTAAATTAAAATCAGAAGATATTGCTCAAATAATCGGGATTGGAGAAAAAACACTTCGAAATCGAGTAAAAAAAATATCGGGGAAAACGTTGAAAGAATATTTGAGAAATTTCAGATTAGAAAAAGCAAAACTTTTAATAGAGGAAAAGTATGGAACAATGGGAGAAGTTGCAGCAGCAACGGGATTTTCAAGTCTCAGTTATTTTTCAAAGTGTTATCGTAAATACTTTGATTTATAAGATTTTATTAATTATTATTCTTCCTCTTCAAAAGATAAACCACCACTTAAAATAATTTTGTTTTCCAATTGATGGAGTTTGTCTTTCATGGACTCCAAGGCATTTATTTCCTCCTTATAAAAGGAAGTCCAGAAAAAAAAGGAGGCAACTATGGCCAATAGGAGTAAGCCAAAATTCATCCAAAACGCTGTATCTACAAAGAGAAAATGAGCCATCATCACAGTACACGAAAACATAACCGAAAGAAAGATTTTTAATACAGACTTCCTGCCTACTTTTAGGTCAATTGCACTTTTTAAGTATGAAATACTGGATAGGGGATTTTTATAATTTACTTCTCCTAGTTTACTTAAATTGTTTAATACTAGACTTTTTTCATGAACTCGATAATACATAAATCCACCAAACCAAATTACTAGAAACATTAAAGGCCAAGATGCATGTGTAGTATACGTCAGTAATAACGATAAAACAACAATCAGCAAGGAGGCCGTGTAAAAAAGAATTCGATTTTCTTTATTGTCTTTATATCCTTTAAGTGATTTTTCTATTTGGTCAATGACCTCATCCACTTGCGTTTGGTTATCAACACCAGAAATGGTAGACTCAATGATGTTTTTGAGTTTTGCAATTGTTTCCTCAATAAAAACGGGTTTCAAAGCTATTAGTTTTATTCCATGAAGCTAAGCAAAAATCTTGATTCAATGAAAAAACATGAAATCAAAGCCGAACATATTGATTTGTTCGTTTTTCTTCTCCGATAGTTGTAGATGGGCCATGACCAGGGAATACAACAACTTCATCTGGCAATACATATAGTTTTTCTCGTATGCTTTTTGCCAGTGTATCAAAGTCACCACCAGGCAAATCTGTTCTGCCAATACTTTCTTTGAACAATACATCTCCCGCAATGACAACTCCTTTTTCTTTATTGTAAAAAGAAATACTAGCGGGAGAGTGCCCTGGAGTAAACAATACATGGAGCGTCGTATTTCCAAATACTAATTGATCACCATCCTCTAAAAATTCAGTTATTTCTGGGGAGGGGTTATAAGGCATTCCATACATGGAGCTTATTTGTGGCTGCATCGCAAGCACCTGTGCTTCTCCTTTATGACTAATTAATGGCAATTGATATGTATCTGAAACAAATTTATTACCCAGAACATGATCAATATGACAATGTGTATTTACGAGTTTTACAGGGTTTAGTCCATTTGCATTTATAAAATCGATTAATTGTTTTTCCTCATCTTGATTACTACAACCAGGATCAAAAATCACACAATCATTTGTATCGTCATATAGTATATACGTGTTTTCTTGAAAAGGATTGAATGTAAATATCGCTATGTCCATACTATATTATTCTGCTTTGCAATGGGGTTGGTTTAGAAGCCAACAATTAATAGAAATACAAAAGTAAATGTTTTTCTTCCATCTTACGGATATTTAAAATTGTCTTTGATTTATTTTTAATTTTGTGTTTCTTTTAAGTAGAACTTATGCGTGACCAGAAGTAAAATAATACCTGCTCTTTTAGGACCTCTGTTCTTCTCAATAATATTGGTCTTTTTTCATCCGATGGGATTAACACCGCAAGCGAATGCCGTATTGGCATGTACAGTATGGATAGCTATTTGGTGGATTTTTGAAGTGACTGATATTAGTGTGACAGCATTATTACCAATTATACTCTTTCCCTTGACAGGTGCATTGGACCTTAAAATTACTACGGCAGCTTATGGGCATAAGTATATTTTTTTATACATGGGTGGTTTTATTTTGGCTATTGCAATTGAAAAGTGGAACCTACATAAACGCATCGCTTTGAACATCATCAATTTTATTGGTGCAGGAATATCAAGAATTATCTTAGGATTCATGTTGGCAACGGCATTCATGTCTATGTGGATCTCAAATACAGCAACAACAGTAATGATGTTGCCCATTGGTCTTGCGATCATTTACCAGTTAAAAGATGACCCTGAAACAGAGGAGAATGAAAATCAAAAGTTTGGGAAGGCACTCATGTTAGCGATTGCTTATAGTGCATCTATCGGCGGTATGGCAACACTCTTTGGGACACCACCCAACTTGGTATTCGCTGGAGTTGTTCAAGAGGTTTATGGCATCGAGATTGGCTTTGGCCAATGGATGTTATTTGGACTTCCTATTTCAATCTTATTGTTATTCATCTGTTGGATATACCTATCAAAATACGCCTTCAAATTTGAAATGGATGAATTTCCTGGAGGCAGAGAAAAGATTCAAAAGTTATTGGCTGATTTAGGGAAGTGGGGAAAAGAAGAACGCAAAGTGGTGATTCTATTTGCGATTACAGCATTACTTCTGATTTTCAGGCAAAAATTACAGTATTTTATTCCTCAATTAGATGATACGATCATTGCTCTTGGTATGGGGATACTCTTGTTTATTATTCCATCTTCGACAAAAGGAGAGCAGCTACTGACTTGGAAAGAAGCAGTCAAAATGCCTTGGGGGGTGATTATCTTATTTGGAGGTGGAATGGCATTAGCCGCAGGATTTCAGCAGAGTGGGTTAGCGCAATGGATAGGGAATCAGTTCGAACTTTTAAAAGTTTTGCCAATATTTTTGATTATACTTATCTTAATAGCAGCTGTAAATTTTTTAACTGAGATTACATCAAATTTGGCAACTACGGCGATGCTTTTACCTATTCTAGCTCCCATGGCACTCTCTATTGATGTACATCCATTTATATTATTGGTGTCAGCAACTGTTGCTGCTTCCTGTGCGTTCATGTTGCCTGTAGCTACACCTCCAAATGCAATCGTATTTGGTTCTGGATATTTAAAAATTCCAGACATGTTCAAAACAGGAATTTGGATGAATTTAATTTCAATTTTATTACTTACGGTATTGGTTTATTTTATGTTGGAAAACCTATGGGGTTTTGATGGACAACATTTTCCAGAGTCTCTGAAATAATATAGTTCTTAGCATCAGTTAAATGATGAGTATAAATAGTCTGAATACCATAATTGAAATGAAAGAATCTTTGTGTAAAATGCTTATTTTGATAGTTTTACTTTGATATATTTTATCTTCCTCTTTTTTTCAAGATGTTGTTTTTCGTAGTAGGTCTTATGAATTAGCTCATCAAAATCCAAAGGTTGTGAATAAATGTCATCTCTATCATACAACACCTCTACAAATGGACATTCTGCAAATTGTTCTTGACTGAATTCATATAAAGTGGGATCATCCGTTTTAAGATGGATAATGCCATTTGATTTCAAGATTTCTTTATATCGATTTAAAAACTGCATGGAAGTAAGCCGACGATTTGCCTTACTATTGCGTAAAAACGGATCAGGAAAAGTAATCCAGATTTCATCTACTTCTCCTTTTTCAAAAAACAAACCAATTTGTTCTATTCGAGTTCTAAGGAAAGCAACATTATCTAAGTTTTCTTCATTTGCAATGGTTGCTCCTTGCCATATTCTGGCTCCTTTTATGTCGACGCCTATATAATTGATTGAAGGGTTTGTGCGAGCAAGAGCTAATGAATATTCCCCTCTACCACATGCTAATTCCAAGACAAGTGGATTATCATTTTTAAAATGGTCTGATTTCCATTTGCCTTTGAGATCGACTTCTTCGGTCTCGCTGGCCATTAATTTTGGATCGGTAGGATCGTAATTTTCGTACACATTACTGAAGGATAGTAAATCATTGAATTTCTTCAGTTTATTTCTTCTTGCCATTGTTTTATTTACTTAAACAGATACAAATCTAATGAAGTAGGGGCTATCTGAATGCACATATGTCTTAGTTTTTAAAGATTAATGCGAAGAAAGAATATCATAAGTGCTTTTTAGAATAGGATAAAACTGAATCCAATCCCCTTGCTGTATTGGGGTTGGTACTTTTCTATTCATATTAAAAAGGGTCAATGGGGTACGTCCGATAATCTGCCAACCACCAGGGCTCTCCATAGGATAAATTCCTGTCTGTCTGCCTCCAATGGCCACTGATCCTTTGGGTACCTGCTGTCTTGGTGTAGCTTTACGATCCATATATAATTTCTCATCGAGGCCACCTAAATATAAAAATCCAGGGAGAAAACCGATCATGTAAACGCGTAGAGGAGATTCAGTATGGAGACGAATCACATCTCTGCTTGATAATCTATTTTTCTTAAAAAGAGAGATGTCAAGGCCCAACTCTTCATCGTAACACACTGGAATGTGCCAGGTCATGGGTGCTGTTTTCTGTTCTTTCGGGAGATGTGAATCATACATTTTTTTTATTTCAATGTACTTGGATTCCAACTCTACAGTATTTTCAAATTGAATTAAAAGTGAATTGTACCCTGAAACATGGTTGATCAGTGTTGAATCAAAATGCGCTATAATACGAGGCGTAAAAGAGATGATCTCGTCCAAAATTGTTTCATTTATTTCATGTGGCCATTCTATTAGTAGAGCGTGTTCGCCAAATCTTTTTATTTGTATAGGAAAACTACCCATTGGACTGTATAGCTTTTAAAATTGAGAGACAATTTGGATTATCTCCATGGATACAAGCAGTTGTGGATTGGATCGGTTGTATGGTTCCTGATTGGGTCATTATCTTTCCTTTGACAAGAAGAGCATATTGATTTTTCGCTTGCGTTTCATTCGTTAATACCGCTCCCTCTTGTGTTCTAGCTACTAATTTTAAGTCATCCGTATATTGACGATCTATAAATGATTCTATCATAGTTGTAATACCTTGGTCTGCGGCCATGTTTTCCAAGAGGCTATTTGGAGAAACTAGCAAATTCAAATCGGGGCACAATTGCTGAACAATCTTGAGTAAAAGTGAAGCTTCCTCTTCATTTTGATTACAAGCATGATACAAAGCACCATGGGCTTTTATATGAAAAGGATCTACATTTATTTTTGCACAGCATGATAAAAACAAGTCTATTTGTATTTTTAGGGACTCTGATAATTTCTCTTCATTAAACGGAAGGTATTGTCTACCAAAATTATCTCTGTCATTAAATCCAGGGTGTGCTCCCACTTTAACATTGTAATTTTTCGCACACATCAAAGTAGTTTCTAGGATGGATTTTGATCCCGCATGTCCACCACAAGCAATATTTGAAAGATCAATAAGAGGCATAATTTCATTATCCACGTATTTTAGATGGGGAGCGTCCCATTCTCCCATATCACAATTGATAAGCAAAGGTGTGTGATTGTCTTTCAAGGTCCAAGTGGATTAAAATTCAGATAAAAATAATGGAATATTTCTATTCGTTCAATGGGATTAATAATGAAATTTAGCTTGGAGGGTTAATTTAAAAACCATACGTTTTCCAATCTTCTTCGTAATCAATATCTGACAACTCTTCTAGAAAGTCAACACTTAATTTGTTTTCATGTATTCTCTGCAAGGTATCTATAAAAACGGTACTTGTACTCCAAGGGATATTATCAAAAACGGATGGATAAAATGTGTCCATTCCAAGTAAATAATAACCTCCATCTCGACTTGGTCCGATTACAATATTGTTCGATTCAAGTTTGGAAAATGCTTCTTCAATATGGCTTGCAGTTAGCTGTGGACAATCACTACCAATAATAAGTATCTGATTGCATTCTTTAAATACTTCTTGGAAAGCAGAGGTCATTTTTTGTCCCAAGTCGCCAGATATTTGTAGTTTTTTATGAAACAATTCAGCAGACCATATATCCTCATTGTCAATATGGTTTGAATAAAACACATATCGACCTATATCCTTTACATTGAGTAATACATTCTTTGTATAGAGAAGCAATTTTGTATAAACTTCCAGAGCCTTGATATCCCCCATACTTGAAGCAAGTCGAGTTTTGACTTTCCCCAATTCAGGGTTTTTTACAAAAACTATTATTCCTTTCAATCTTTGTCTTCGTCTTCGTCTTTATCTTTGTCTTCCTTAATTCGGATATTTTTCCCTCCTTTTAATTTTTTAGAAACAGCAGAATAAGGACCAGTGATAATTTCATCATCTAAAGAGACTCCTGAAATGACTTGAATATATTCGTCATCTTGAATACCTGTCACAACCTTAGACATTCTGACAGTATCTGCAGATTTTATGAAAACCACTTCTTCTATTTCTTCTTTATCGCTCTTTTTCTTCTTCCTATCTTTGTCATCTTTATCCTCATCCTTTTCCCTTACGGTTACAGACTGGATAGGAACACTAACTACATCTTCAACTTCATTGGTATAAATATCTACAGATGCTGACATTCCTGGTCTGAAAGGATATTTCTGACCATCCTCCGAAACGTTCATATACGAAGAAGGATCGATTCTGACTTTTACCACAAAGTTGGTTACTTGATCGGTATTTAAACTTGCTGTTGCAGAAGAAATATTAGATGCACTATTGGCAATTTCTGTAACGGTGCCTTTAAATACTTTATCCAAATAAGCATCCACTTCAATATCCACGGCATCTTCTAGGCGAACTCTTAGAATATCATTTTCGCTGACATCAACTTGAACTTCCATAGAGTTCAAATTAGCAATACGCATCATTTCTGTACCGGTCATTTGAATAGTACCTACTACTCTTTCTCCCAATTCAACTGAAAGGCTTGAAATTATACCATTGGTAGGTGACTTTATGGATGTTCTATTTAAATTTGTTTTCAATTCCTTGAGACTTGCTTCGGAACTTTTCACTTGAAATCCAGCCCCTTCTGCACTCTTCTGAGCAGATTTAATATTCGCAAGAGCTGCTTTTAAATTGGCCTCTAATTGTAATACGTTTGCTAGAGACTGATCAAATTCAGCTTGACTGATTACATCATTCGCCAAAAGGTTAATATTTCGTTCGTGTATTGTTTTAGCATTATGAAGTTGAGCGGCAATTTGTTCTTTTTGTGCTCTGCTACTTTCAATACTTGCTTCTGCATTTGCTAGGGTTGATTTAGCACTATTTAGACCAGCCTCACCTCGTTCTACTGCTGAATAAAAGGCATCGGGATCAATTTTAGCAAGAGGTTGTCCTATGACTACACTATCGCCCTCTTCTACAAATAATTCAACGATTTCACCAGAAACATCTGAACTGATTTTAACTTCAGTTTCTGGAAATATTCTTCCACTTGCTGAAACGGTTTCTTTGATGGTTCTTTTTTCGACTTTTTCAATAGTAACTTCAATTCCTTTCGGCTTTTTTTGCCCTTGATAGTATCCAAATCCCAAAAGTGCAAGTACTAAAACAATTAAGGCAAAAATGAGCCATTTATTTGTTTTTTTCTTTTTTCTCCTTTTTTCCATGATGGTTAAAGTTGTTCGTTTTCTCTTTTGTAAAAATTATATTTTGATAGGTTTTCCCATATAAAAGTCTAATACTTTCATAGCAAATAAATACTCGTACTTTGATAATACAGCATTTACTTCGGCTTCTAGCAATGCATTTTTTATTGTTACATATTCAAAAGTGTTTATTGCGCCTGCATTAAATCGTTTTTCTGCATTGTTGAAGGAGGCATTTTGTGCGTCTCTACTTCTCTCTGCTGCATTTAATTTTCGTTTGGAAGCTTTTGCATCAGCTAGTGCTTGTTGAACCGTTGTCTTTAATAAGTCTTTTGCTTGTTCACTTTGAGTTTGTGCATTAATGATATTCAACTTTGCCCTTTCTATACCTGCTTTATTGGTATAATTAGAATAAATAGGATAATTAATACCAAGACCAAATCCATAGGAAAGGTTTTCATCCAATTGGTTGACATAAGGATTGTCAGATAAAATTGGTACATTTTGATCAGTTCCTATTTCGACTTCTAATCCATCAATATAGACGGTTTGATTGATGCGTTCTACTACGATTTCATCTACTCTCAGACCTCTGTTGGAATAATTACTACCCAAACTTCCGAAGAAAGAGATATTGGGATAGAGAGCAGATTTAGCTATTTTTTCACCAAGACGCGCAGACTCAATTCTTTTGTCTGCAGCTTTTATATCATACTGATTTCTCAGAGCTGAGGTATATACTTCTGTAAAATTTAACACATCTGGGTCTGACTCTACTGCTATATTGGACGGAGTTGTTAAGATCATACTTACATCTGGTTCCAGCCGGAGTAATTGTTTGAGACCTAGTAAAGCAATTTGTTTTGAGTTTTCCGCTGCAATCACAAGTTGTTCATTGTTTGCAATTTGAGCTAAGATGTCAAGCGCTTCGTTTGCAGGTCTCACACCAGCATTAATGAGTTGTTGGGTTTGTTTTAACTGTTCTTCACTGGTGGATAGCTGAGTTTTTGCTATGGCTAGATTTTCATCGGCAAACAATACACTGAGAAAGTTATTTGCAACATTTAAAGAAATGTCTCTCTTAATTTGTTCGAGGTCGTATTCCCCAGCGGTTACATCGGCTGCAGATTGTTTGATCGAATTTGCAATTCTGAAACCATTGAAAAGCGTTACCCCTGAACTCATAGAGATTCCATTACTAATGAAGTTTTGAGTGACATTGGTGTTTGTAATAGGATCTGTGGATCTACCAAAGTTAGAATTTAGATTGGTACTAAGACTAAGATTAGGATATCGACCATGCTTTGCTTGCTTTTCATTGATTTTAGCAAAATCCACATTTATTTCGGATTGCTTGACCAATAGGTTGTTTTCAATCGCGTGAAGGATACATCTTTCTAGTGACCATTCTTTTTGGGCTATCGAGGCGGTTGCAAAAAAAAGCAACAATAAAATATAAAATTGTCTATTCATGTTAGTTTTGTTAAAATACAAGTATACTGATCCTATCTGGTAATCTATCAAAAAATTATATTAAGAAGCCTATTCAGGTGACGAATGGCAAAATTAATTTTAGTAGGTGTGTTTTTAACAAATGAAATTTTGGTCTTTATTAGACCAATAAATCCACGTTCTCTAGTTCATTGGCTACTACTTCATTGCTGAGTAATGCTCTTGCAAGTTTGAGGTTAAATCGTTTAAGGTCATTAAGGTTTACGTTGAATAAAGGAGATTGATTGCTTCCGTTTGCATTCAACACTTTTGTGTATCCAATAATAAAGGACCATCCTTGCAGGGTACTAAATATTGGATCGATATTACTAAGTATGCTTCCATCCTCCTGTCCTCTTTGAATTTCTTTAGCAGTCAATTTGAAGGGTAAGTTTTGGATATCTTGAAGCTTTAGGTAGTAAATACTTTCTTTAGTTGCTTCGGTAAGTTTGGATTTATCTTGTCCTGATGAAGTTGACCGTACCATGGAAAAATAGTCCAACAATGTTTCTGAATATAAAAAATTGTCTTCACAGAATGACATAAATGTTTCTATAAGTGCAATAACGGAATCCACTCCTTTGGCATTTTTGTTTCTGTCTAGACAAGAATAGTACCTTTCATTCAAAGTTTGCAATGCTCGATACGTGATGGCAAGGTATAGGTTTTCCTTACTTTGAAAATAAGAATAGAGAGTAACTTTAGTGATTCCTGCCTCTGAAGCAATGTCCTCCATTTTAGCATTCTTAAACCCAACAGCATCAAAAACACGTTCTGCAGCCTCAATAATATTATTTTCTTTTATACTCTTTTTACTCTCTTTCATAGCGAATGGAAGGCTAGTGTCTAAATCAACCAATGTGCTAAAATAAAAATTAAACTTTGAGTAAAGAAAATATATGAGTGATTCTCAAAATATTGGAGGCAGTTCTCAATGAATTAGATCAACATACGTTCCTAAATTCATTTTACTTTGATAAAGTAAGAAAAAATGGAGTGACTATTGGGATTACTTATTTCAATAGAATAATCCTCGCGTATTAACTATGGATGAGGATAAATGAAATAAAAGAAGAGCCCCACAATTATGAGGCTCTAACGTCCTAAAAAGTAAAACGAATGAAGGAACTAAAACAAAATTAAAATCAATCGGTCTGAATTATTTCATATAAGGATATGACCAAATATCCCCAGTAAAATATGAACCCCATTTCCAAAATTTCCACCATTTCTTGTTGAAAGTCCGATACAAGATTAAATCGTTGTGTTGAGGATTTTCAGCTTTAAACTTGGTGAAAGTTTTTTCCATTTCAGGTACACCACTCCCTTTGGTGGGCACACTTCGATACACAAACTCTTTGTTTTGAGTTTGGAAATTGTAAGCAGTTCCAATTTGGGCACTGGGAATAAAGTTGGATAAAAGGATAATCGTGAAAACACCAATTAATATTTTAAAAATTGATCTCATAATGTGTTGATAATTAGTTTGGTTAGTAATAAATATTCGTACAATTCTTCCTTTAAATTTATATCCATTCTTACAGACAGGCAAGTATTTTTTCAAAAGTCTTGCTTATAAATTTCAATTACAATCTGTTATAGGTGCGTTTTGTGGACCATTTAACAAGGTTGCATTTTGATTTTGGTGATTTTTTAGATCTTCTCCTAATGCTCCTGGATTACTTCCAGATCCTACACCCCAAAATCCTTGAGAATCTGGAATACAGCAATCAATAACACCTCCTAGATTTAAACCAAAATCAGTACAATTATTGGAATTCAAATTATAATTATCCCCTTCTATATTTAATGATTCACCAAGGATATCATTAAATTCTCCACACGAGATGTTATATGACATTGCGATATCAAATTGATGACCTCCATCATCAACAATATATCTAGGACTTTCTGGGTCAAGTGGATTTGCTCCATTGGATGGATATAATCCATATACAATTGTATTTGATACACCACCGCTTGTATGTGTCATAGAAACAAAGGTATGGCCGACATTAATAGTTGAAGGTTTAAATATTGATCCTGAGTAAGGGTCACTAGAGCCTTGCTTTGGCTGGTCTACATAAATTGTAAAATTAAATACGTCACTTCCATTAGAGCAATCTACAAAATTACCATTTGCGTCTGGCATACCAAAGCAGTCCTCAACCAATTGTTTTAAATCTACTATTCCTCCATCGTCCTCCAACTCAACTACAAAATTGATGTTTTCGAAATAAGTAGTTGCAATGCTGTCCATATCTTCTCCACAGGAGGCCGCATTCTTAATGGCTGTTTCATCTTGTTTGGTCAAGGTTAAATTATTCTCCGCTAAGAATGCATCAAGTGCTTCTTGAACACAAGCAATCTCTTCCATTTCATCTGTGTCGGTACACTCTGGTAGCCCTTCAATTATCTCAAAGAATAAATCTGGAAAATCTGCCATAAATTGTGACCACGGTTGATAGACATCTGCAACTGAAGTATTTCCATCTAAACATTCTTGTTGATAATCGAACCAATTACCGCAAAATTCTGGACCAATGAATTGATTACTTCCATCATTTCCTGCTTGGGGGTCTATATCGTTTACATCATATACCCCATTACAATGTTTAAGTGTTAGCAATGCTAAATCATAATCAGTAAGCATAACACACCCTATAAGCCGTTCTATACAATCCCAATATTCCTGGTTTCTCGTAGTAGAGGTAGGTGAATTGTCGGTTAAGGTATTATCTTTACCTATAATAATGACCTTATCTGTTTTTTTACATTTACAATCTGGATTACTTTTTCCTCCCATATGGCCGGGGGTACAACCACATACCACTATAAAGTTTGCAGTGCCGCCACCACCTGTTGGGCCATCCCCGCCGCCAACTGTGCCATTGTTGGACGTGTTTCCCTTTGGATTAATAATAACTGTACTATTCCCACTGTCAACGCCAAAAACAATTTTCATACATTCTTTAATTGAATTTCGACCGCTCTTTCCTTCTTGATCGTCTAGTATTGCATAAATATTAACCTCTTCCAGTTCTATGTCATGAACACTGATGGAATTATTTGTGGTTTTAATAACTGCTTCGACAAGATTGATTGAAATAATGGCACCTTCCATACCAGTAGTTACCATTAATTTAGTAATTGACCCTACATTGTATTCGTAGTCAATCGTATATATAATGGTACCATCTTTTTCAAATTTCCAAACATATCCTTGTTCAAGTTGTTGGATTTCTTTTGATGAAAACCGCTCAGGTAAAATTGATTGTAAGGAAGAATAAATTGTATGATCAACAAATTTTTCTAGATCGGGAAACTCTTCAATGGAAATTAAATTTTTTGACAATTCTCCATAGTCTGTGCCCCCATGAAATTGATTTTGGACTAGGTATTTGGGTGCAATATCTTTCTGGTTTGAAAAATCTTCTTTCGTACAGCTATATATTACGCAAATAAGAGTAATGGCATATAAAAAACGTGTTAACTTTTTCATCTTAAACTATTTAATTGATTTAGAAATGATAACAAATTTGATCTGCGCAATATCAATTTTCACCCCTATAACTGGAAGAAGCTAATGTTGTGACACTCTGTTTAGAAAATTTATTTACAGAAATTTAGAAGAAAGCAGATGATGCCATTTTCAAGAAAAAGACCAAGCTTAAATCACCTTGAATTCCTAGAAAAATTGAATCCTTTTCTTGAATTGTTTTTTCAAACGACTTCTGCTATATGAACGGAGACTTTTATGGGTTTTTTAATCTACGACCTCTTTAGAATCAACGCTTAGTCTATATGTGATATTTATTGGTATTGAATACACTACTACCCAAATAACACCAATTTTGATCCTCAACACCGTTAGAGAATCAATAAATTATTCTTTGAACGAGAAGGGTTAATTTTTAAACAACTGTTTTTCTAATATGATATCTACCAATTCTTCAGGGACTTTGTTTTGCCAGCCATCATTTCCCTTGCTAATATTGTTGTATACAATCGTAGGATCGATGTACAACATTTCGGATTCGTAATCCTCTATATCTACAATTTGATGACTATCAGTAAGATGTTTGTACAAAAACTTAATACCTTCTGGTACAGGTAGATTAGAGGTATTCATTATCGTCTCTCCATCATCTTGTAATGCAGGATAAGTATAAATCTTAATATTTCTTGTGAACAATTCACCAAATGCCACAAGTAGTCTTCCATCCTGATTATTGTAGTATTTGTTGTTGATGATCTCAAGCAATTCTCGAACTCCGATAACCAGGCCGAGATTCTTTATTTTATAATCTGCGAGGTAATTAATTAACTTTTGATGGTTGCTACAATTAGAGACCAGTACTTTGTATCCAAGTGCACAGATCAGCTCTGTCCGATCTAGAAAATCTTTATCATCTATTACCCCATTAGAATCTGTTAGATAATCTAATGTTATTTCAGTGATATTATAGGCTTTTTCTTCGTCCACAAAATCTTCATTTTTAAACTGTTCGAAGCTGGATTTGACTACATCTTGGGTAACTAGAGTAGGAGGTCTAAAATTACCCCTTACAACCATTAATGCTTTTCGATATAGGAATTCGGAAGCATGAATACTTTGCTTGTGTTCGTCAAACATTGTTACTTCAGTAAGGCCATGTTTTACTAGATATAAAGCTAATAATCGGTTTTCGACATCTTCAAAAGCAGGTCCAGAAGCCTTAATAAAATCAACGGAGACTCTACCTTCCAAACCATCCATTAATGATTTGACCATTAATTCAGGATTGTCTCTGTATCGAAAACAAGAATAGATAAGATTTACACCTAAAACGCCAATAGCTTCTTGCTGCAGTTTGTTGTCATTATCGAGCATTTTGACATGAATAGCCAAGTCATTGGGCTCAGAGCAAGGAGCATGTTGAAAACGTACACCGAGCCATCCATTGCCTTTAATCGTACGGGCATAATTAATCGCTGAAACGGTATCTGCAAAAACAAAAAATGTAGCCATATGACACATTTCTCCTAGCCGTTCGTCCATCAATCTATATTCATGATCTAGCATTTTATATAACCTAGGCTCACATACGTATCGTCCACTTTCTTCTTTGCCATAAATTGCATCGGAAAAGCCTTTGTCATATGCAGACATTGTCTTTGCTATAGTGCCAGCAGCAGCTCCAACTTGAAAGAAGTTTCGGGCTACTTCCTGTCCTGCACCAATCTCAGCAAACGTCCCGTATACCATAGGGTCTAAATTGAGATCAAGTGCTTTCTGTTCAGTTTTTATAATATGATGCTGTTGTTCTTGCATTATTTGCTTTATCTAGGTTATAAGACCGATTTAGGGGAAGGGGAGCAAAAGTAGGTATTTTATTTAATCTAATACAAAACGATTCCCTTGATTTGGACAAGAACTTAGAAAGAAAGGGATAAATTTCCATTATCTGCCATCGTACATATGGCTATCGTTTTTTCGGTTTCTGGATAAGCTACTTCTCGTTTTTTTTATGATTAAAGTAATGACGACAATGAATGAAGTGAAAGGTTAATAAATAGTATACTTTGCTTTCCTTTTATCATTGTGGACAGTCCTATTTAACTGGGTTAGTCGTAATATTTATATCTAAACATACGGATTCCCTGTGGTGTCATTTCCATACTTTTTTCTAAGCAACTCAAGACCTTTTGGGTCCTCTACCCATTCTTCCGAAAACCCACAATTCCCACATAAATAACGTGTTACAAGAACCATTTTAATGGCACTCCCGCGTATAAAATTTTGATATCCAGTCCAAGTGCTCCCTCCCTTGATACGAATGATGTCAGAGGAATCACATTTGGGACACATATGAGTATGTTTCATAATTACATATTTCTTCTGTATTGACCACCAACTTCATACAATGCATGGGTAATCTGACCCAAGGAACATGTTTTGGCAGCTTCCATCAAATGTTCAAAAATGTTTTTATTATGTATGCTTGCTTTTTGTAGATTTCTTAAGGTCTTTTTTGAGGTATCTTCAAAAGCTTTAGTGAGGTTTTCAAGTGTTTTTATTTGATCTTCCTTTTCCTCTTTTGTAGCTCTGATGACCTCTCCAGGAATAACGGTAGGAGACCCTTCTTTGGATAAAAATGTATTGACACCTATGATAGGAAATTCACCAGTATGTTTTAGAGTTTCATAATAAAGGCTTTCTTCCTGAATTTTGCTTCGCTGGTACATGGTTTCCATCGCCCCTAGTACTCCACCTCGTTCAGTAATCCTGTCAAATTCAGTCAATACGGCTTCTTCAACCAAATCGGTCAATTCTTCTATAATGAATGAACCTTGCAAAGGATTTTCATTTTTGGCCAGCCCCAACTCATGATTGATGATCATCTGAATAGCGACAGCTCTTCGTACACTTTCTTCAGTTGGGGTAGTGATCGCCTCATCATATGCATTGGTATGAAGTGAATTACAGTTATCGTAAATCGCATACAATGCTTGTAGAGTAGTCCGAATGTCATTAAAAGAGATCTCTTGTGCATGCAGTGATCTTCCGCTGGTCTGAATATGATATTTCAACTTTTGAGACCTTGCATTTCCTTCGTACTTTTCTTTCATGGCTTTAGACCAGATTCTTCTTGCTACTCGTCCAATTACCGCATACTCAGGGTCGATTCCATTACTGAAAAAGAAACTGAGATTGGGTGCAAAATCATCGATGTTCATTCCTCGAGAGAGGTAATATTCTACAAAAGTGAATCCATTCGCCAATGTAAATGCCAATTGTGTAATAGGGTTGGCTCCAGCTTCAGCAATATGGTATCCAGAGATTGAGACCGAATAAAAGTTACGCACAGCTTGGTCTATAAAGTACTGCTGTACATCTCCCATTATTTTTAATGAAAATTCAGTACTGAAAATGCAGGTGTTTTGTGCTTGATCTTCTTTTAGAATATCCGCTTGTACGGTTCCTCTAACAGAATTTAAAGCTCTGGCTTTTAATGTTGCATAGACCTCTTTATCTAGAACTTCATCCCCGGTTATTCCCAAGAGCATCAACCCAAGTCCATCATTTCCTTTGGGCAGTTCACCGTAATATTTTGGTCTGGTCAACCCTTGATCTTCATATTTGGCTTTTAAAGTGGCTTCTACTTTTGCTTCCAAACCATTTTCTCTGATATACAATTCACATTGCTGGTCAATAGCGGCATTCATAAAAAATGCGCATATGGTAGCGGCTGGTCCATTTATGGTCATCGAAACAGAAGTCGATGGTTCACATAAGTTGAATCCAGAATATAGTTTTTTAGCATCATCCAAACAGCAGATACTTACTCCAGAGTTTCCAATTTTTCCATATATATCAGGTCTGTAATCTGGATCTTCTCCATACAGCGTTACAGAATCAAAAGCAGTACTTAACCGGTTTGCAGGAGTATCTAAAGAAAGGTAATGAAAACGTTTATTGGTTCTTTCGGGTCCGCCTTCACCAGCAAACATTCTAGTAGGATCTTCTCCTTTTCGTTTAAATGGAAAAACACCAGCGGTGTAAGGAAATTCACCAGGAACATTTTCTTGTAAATTCCATTTCAAAACATCACCCCAATCTTTGTATTTTGGCAATACAACTTTTGGAATCTTACTTTGAGATAAACTTTTCGTATAGGTTTGCACCTTGATTTCTCTATTTCTTACCTTATATACAAATTCATCTTGCTTATATGCTTTTGATTTTTCGGGCCAGGATTGCACTATTCGTTTACATGCACCGTCCATATCTTCAAATGTTCGATCCAATTGAGCGGTCAGGACCTCTTTGGTATTTTCATCTTCAATAACATCCAAAGAAGTGTTTAGTGCATATGCATTGGAGGCCAATTTGGCTTGTTTCCGAACCCATTGATCATAGTTTCGGTTGTTTTCAGAGATTTCTGATAAGTATCGAACTCGAGAAGGTGGGATAATGTAAATTTTTTCACTATCCCCATCCTGAAAAACTGAAGTAGCAGGAAATGAAACGTTGGTCCGCTCTTCGATCACATCCATTATTTTACGATAGAGAGTATTAGTACCAGGATCGTTGAATTGCGAAGCGATCGTTCCATAGACAGGCATTGTATCTGGATCGTCGTGCCATAGATCGTTGTTTCTCTGATATTGCTTTTTTACATCTCGTAATGCATCTAAAGCTCCTCGTTTATCAAATTTATTGATGGCAATGACATCGGCGAAGTCAAGCATATCAATCTTCTCTAATTGAGTAGCGGCTCCATATTCTGGTGTCATGACATACATACTTACATCAGAATGATCTACGATTTCGGTATCGGATTGGCCGATTCCAGAAGTCTCTAAAATGATTAAATCAAACTTTGCAGCTTTCAAGATATTCGTAGCACCTCGTATATGTTTTGACAATGCAAGATTTGATTGTCGAGTTGCTAACGATCGCATATAAACACGATTGTTATTGATGGCATTCATTCGGATTCTATCTCCGAGCAGAGCACCACCTGTTTTTCTTTTGGAAGGATCTACAGAAACAATTGCAATAGATTTTTCTGGATATTCGATTAGAAACCGTCTCACCAATTCATCGACAAGGCTCGATTTTCCTGCGCCTCCAGTACCCGTGATTCCTAGAATAGGTACATTAGATGTTTGACTTTCGATGTCTTTGAGCCATGGATGATTTTCATCAGGATAGTTTTCTATGGCAGTGATAAGCTTTGCTATGGCTTTTGGGTTTTTTGTAGAAAGTTCTTTTACTTCTCCATTTACATTTTGACCCAATGGGAAATCACAATTTTGTAAAAGATCATTGATCATTCCCTGAAGTCCCATCGTACGGCCATCATCTGGACTATAGATATGACAAATACCATAGTCGTGCAATTCTTTAATTTCTGAAGGTAGGATGGTTCCTCCTCCTCCTCCAAAGATTTTGATATGTCCACAACCATTTTCTTCTAATAAGTCATAGATATACTTGAAATATTCGTTGTGGCCACCTTGATAGCTGGTCAATGCGATGCCTTGGACATCTTCTTGTATTGCTGTATCTACGATTTCTTTTGCTGATCGATTATGTCCGAGATGTATAATCTCAGCACCCGAACGCTGCATAATTCTTCGCATGATATTTATCGCGGCATCATGTCCATCAAATAAGGATGCTGCGGTAACAATTCGGATTTTATTTTTGGCTTGATATGGTGCTTGAATTTCCATTAAGTCAATATTTTGATTAGGGACTGCAAAGGTATAGAAAGAATAAAGAATAAACGAAAGGAAGTATCCGAAGGTTCTAGTTTACTTGGGTTACTAATACCAATCTTTATCTTTTAACCGACCATATACAGATTTGATACCTTCTTCCAAGCCAATACGTGCCTTCCAACCAGCATTGTGCAGCTTCTCTACGTCCATTAATTTCCTTGGTGTTCCATCAGGTTTTGATAGGTCTTGAACCACTTTTCCGGTAAAACCAACAATATCTTTAATAAGGAGAGCTAATTCGAAAATAGAAATATCTTTTCCTGTACCAATGTTTATCAATCCAGGTTCATTGTATGTTTCCATAAGGAGAAAACATGCATCCGCAAGATCATTTACGTGAAGAAATTCTCTTTTTGGAGTGCCGCTTCCCCAAATGACAACTTCTTGCTTATTTGTTTTTTTCGCTTCATGAAACTTTCTTATTAATGCTGGTAATACATGACTCGATTCTAAGTCATAATTGTCGTTTGGGCCATACAGATTAGTGGGCATTACAGAGATAAAATTGCAGCCATACTGTTCTCTATAAGCGTCACACAATTTTATGCCTGCAATTTTAGCTATGGCATAGGGTTCGTTTGTAGGTTCCAGCTCACCGGTTAAAAGAGAAGTTTCTTTTAGAGGTTGATCCGCAAATTTTGGATAAATACAAGATGAACCTAAAAACAAGAGTTTTTTTACGGAATGAACAAAGGCAGCATGAATCACATTGGTTTGGATCATTAGATTATCATATAGAAATTCTCCTTTGTATGTGTTATTGGCATGGATTCCTCCAACTTTTGCAGCAGCAAGAAACACGTAATCTGGTTTTTCTTCTTCAAAAAAAACATTGACTTTTAATTGATCTCTGAGATCTAATTCTGAGCTGCTTCGTAAAATAAAATTGGTAAATCCTTCATTTTCTAACTTTCTTTTGATAGCAGACCCTACCATTCCTTTGTGTCCTGCGATATATATTTTGTCGTCCTTTTTCACCTCTTTAATTTAGGTTGATCTGATTTGAATAAATGGTAAATTCTATTTGATATGAGCCTATTCATATTCGTTTTTTATTTCAAAACCGGCTTTTTTCAAATGCCTTTCTTTTTCAAACAATGCAATATCATTTGCAACCATTTCACTACAGATCAACTGTAAATCATACTTAGGCTCCCAATTCAATAGATTTTTAGCTTTAGAAGAATCACCAACGAGTAAATCTACCTCAGTAGGTCGATAATATTCTGGGTCAACACCTACTACTTCTGTTCCAACTTCCAATTGATATATTGGATTGCTACATGATTTTACCAATCCTACTTCGTGTTGGTTTTCACCTTTGAACTCTAATTCAATCCCTAGTTCCCGAAAAGACATGATGGTGAAATCACGTACGCTCGTTGAAACACCTGTAGCAATAACCCAATCTTCTGCTTTCTCATACTGCAGAATTTTCCACATAAGTTCCACATAATCTTTTGCATGGCCCCAATCTCTTTTGGCATTTAGATTTCCCAAATACAATTTTGATTGAAGGCCAAGTCCTATTTTTGCTACTGCTCTGGTTATTTTTCTAGTTACAAAAGTTTCTCCTCTCAGAGGACTTTCATGATTGAAGAGAATACCGTTACAACCAAATATTCCATAGGCTTCTCTATAGTTGATAGTAATCCAATAAGCATATAGTTTTGCTACACCATAGGGAGATCTAGGATAGAAAGGAGTCGATTCTGTCTGGGGGACCTCCTGCACTTTACCATATAACTCAGAGGTTGATGCTTGATAAAATTTTGTTTTCTTTTGTAGGCCTAAAATCCGAATGGCTTCTAAAATTCTTAAGGTACCCACGCCATCTATATCAGCGGTATATTCAGGAGCTTCAAAACTGACTTTTACGTGAGACATTGCACCTAGATTGTAGATTTCATCGGGTTGTACTTCCTGGATTATACGAATGATGTTGGTCGCATCAGAAAGGTCTCCATAATGTAAAATGAAATTTCGGTTATCTAAATGTGGATCTTGATAAATGTGATCAATACGTTCGGTATTAAATAAGGACGATCTTCTTTTGATTCCATGAACTTCATATCCTTTATTGAGTAGAAACTCTGATAAATAGGCTCCGTCTTGTCCAGTTACCCCTGTAATCAATGCTTTTTTCATTTCTGTACCTTTATACTTAACAATTACGAGGAGCATATTTCTATTACTACTCATTTTTAAATGTTCAGCACTTATAATAGATATTATCTAGTTTGATTTTCAAAAATACAACGCTTATTCAATAATTAATGTAAATAAATTTTTCTGATGCTATTACATATTTATTTAAATGAAATAGTACACGTTGAAAAGTGATTAATTTCATCTTTTAGTCCAAATTAAAACCCAAAAGATAACAGGTTATTTTCCCTTTTTTAAGTTGGCTGGAGTTAATCGTTTGTAGATATCTGTATACTGTGAGATAGAGTCTTTTAAGTGATAATATTGAATAGGTGTCTTTGTCCATTTCATATGATATGCCTCTTTCAAAGAGGTATATAAACCATCAACACTTTGACTGTTCATTTTAATATGCATTCCACTAACTACTTCTTTTAAGGCGCCTAAATCAGATGAAATTATGGGTACTTTCAGTGCAACAGTTTCTGCAGCGGCAAAACAAAATCCTTCGCTATAAGAAGGGATAACTGCACAAGAAGAATGCAACAATTCATCATATAATTGTTCTCGAGATAGATTGTGAAGCATTTCAATGTATTCCTCAAGGTCATATGTAGAAATCAGTTGCATCATTCTATCGTACATTCCTTTTGGTTGTTTTGGAATGATGAGTTTCAACTTTGAATTAGGATAGTTAATTTTAAACTTTGCTGCTGCAGGTAGGAGCAAGTCTAAGCCTTTTGATATGCCAAGTCTTCCGAAATAAGTGTAGGTGAAAACTTCAGGAGGTGTATGCTGATTCTTCCTAAAAACATCGTAGTCAATTCCATTATAAATACGCTCCACCTTTTTTGCAGGAATACCGTGTTCGATGAGTTTTAACTTTGTAAAATTGGAAACTGCAATGAATTTATGAAAAGGAAGATGTAGCAAAAATTTTTCAAATAGATAAAATGCATTTCTTTCAATGAATGAAGTAAAGGGCAAGGTTTTCCATAATTTTCCCCAGACTTCATGAAATGTGATATACACAGGCTTTCTTAATGTCAATCCTACCATCATGGCGGGTAGAGCCGCGTTATAGGTGGTTGTGTGAATCACATCACATCCTTTTGCATTTTTTAATACTTTTGGAATACTTAAAAAAGTAAATGCATATCGGTTATAACAATTGACTCGTACAATTTTGACACCCTTATGAACTTCTTCTTTGGCTAGCTTTTTATCAAAGTGCGTGGTTACAACTACGACTTCAAAACCTTGTTTCACCAGATTTGTAGTCAACACATAAAAGAGTTTTTCTGCTCCTCCGATGTATGGATAAAAATGCTCAAGTACAAAAAGTATTTTCATAGGTTTTATGTCTTGAGCTATGTGTTTTTTTCATTCTGAAGAGCTACCTTTCTGGTCAACTCTGTTAATAATTTATCCTGTTTTCTAATGGTTTTATAGAGTTGAAGTTGGAAATAAAACAACACACCCAAAGCGAAAAAGATAAGGGCGTTAATATTGTCTTTGATGCCAAAGACATTGGCAATAATATCAGAAATATAGTCTGGAAATAAGGCTAATCCAGAAACACCAACCCAAAATAATGAGACTAAAACAGTTTCATTTATTCTTGATTTATTCGTTGAATAATCTCGATATTGAAAATAAATAAAAAGTAAAGAAATAAGAGGGATAATGATTTGAAAGTAACGAATCTCCATAATGAATCTTATTGCTCAATGTTAATTAAATGAATGCTGATTTTATTCAGGACTTTACCTAATGCTCGAAAACTATGTGGAATAAAAAACAACTTTAAATCTATAGACAAATTGTATACCCGTTTTAAAAGAAAACCGAAAAAACCACCGATTCCTCTTTCTGGATAAAAAGTTGCATCTGCTTTTTTAAATTTAGTATGAGAAAGACCTTTAGAAGTCTTTAGTACCAATTTTGATTGTTTTTCAACTTGATTTTGTTGAAAATTCTCATTGTACGCAACATGGATTCTATCCATTTTTAGCAGCTGCTTCTTGATTGCGATTATTTCTTTTGAATTTGTGGTTGATTTATTTTTTGCAGATGTTGCGCTGGAGTAAGAAGAAAAAGTCTGAAGTCGAATGTATCGATTACTATCCTCCACATCAAAAGGGTTGGACAAGACATTGAAACCAGCACGACAGCATCTAAAGCTATAATCGATGTGCCCCAAGCCGCTTGCCCCAAATTGTTGTTCATCAAAGTACCCTACGGTGTTTATAACATCTTTGGTAAGGGTATAGAATGCACCTTGTATTTTTTCTGCAAGACAATTAGAAACTAAATTACCAAATTGGATTGGGCGAGATAAGTTGGAATGAGGTTGCCAATTTTTATCAAAAAAAACAAGGTGGTCGAAGCCCGTTCGATGGATCGTATTCCAATACAATTTGTCCCACCCATTTTCAATAAAATGAACATCATCATCGCATTTAAAACAAAGGTCAAAGTCCAAATTCGATAATACCTTCAAAATGGAATTCACTTGATGGTGAATATGGGTACGATCGTTGTGGATGATAATGGCATTGTGTTTTTCTTCCAATGTGGCAAGATATTCTTTGGTCCCATCCGTGGAATTGTCATCTGCTATAATTAACTGCCAAGAAAAGGCATCGTTTTTAGTTTGAAAAAATGACTCAATACACGTTTTTAGATAGGCCAATCGATTGAAGGTAGTGATCGCTAAAACAAAATGAAGAGATGGTGAATAATCCTTTGTGGATTTGCTTTTATATTTTTCAGGATTGCCTAGATCTGATTTTTTTAGTTGATCGATATATCGTGCTAATGATGGTCCATTTCTAGTGATTACCTCTTCATAAATTGCTCTATTGAGTTTGTATTTAGGCTGTTTGTTTCCACGTACAAATTCATTTGGATGATCAATATGAAAGCTTTCAAGCCTAAATGTTTTTGATGTCAGTTGGTTGTAGATTAAATGTGACATGGCATTGTCTTCTCCTCCCCACCCTTCAAATCGTTCGTCCCATCCCCCAATTTTTTCAAATCCACTTTTTGTAATAAATAGCATTCCACCAGCAAAAGAATAGAGCTTTCTCTTGTTTAAAACATGCATTGTATCTGAATCGCTTCCAATGGACACATTTGTAATTTCTATTTTATTGGGAGTAATGGCTTCAAAATGAGTGGTTGCCTCCAGACATTTCATAAATCCTTCTTTCTCTAATATTATATCAGCATCTGCAAAAACAAAAATTTCTTTGGAGGTGTTTTTCACCGCACAATTAAATGCCCACGACCGATTAAAAAGGTCAGTATTGTGAATAAATAAATGGCGAATGTTTAATTCATCATTTAGCTGGAGTTTTGGTGCATCGTCTTGCTCAACAATAAGTATTTCGATGGAAGGAAAGTTTTTCCTTAAATGCCTAAGGACAAATTGGAGAGCTTCATTTCGTTCTTTACTTGCTTCACGATAACAAATTATATAGCAAACCGTACGTAATAATTGACTCATTGGGCAGAATTCCTGTTAGAAGATAATGCAAAAGATGAAAGAAAAAAGCGTTTCATCAGCCGATGGACGGCACCATTTAATGGGAAAATAATAAAAAAGAATTTAAGAAATTGGTGGTATAAATAGGCACGTTTACTTCTTGGGTAATCTTTATTATATTTCTGTATGATCTTTCTATTTAGGGGCAATTGTTTTAAAAAATAATCTCCTGATAAAGATAGGTCTTCTTCCTGAATAGAGACCATAATACCTGGTAAATTAGCGAATTGAGCAATTCTTCCAATTTTTAACCACAAATCCCAATCTTCTGAATAGGGCAGAGACTCATCATATCCTCCTGCTTTAGCGAAGATTGTTCTTACGATGAGCACACTTACATGACAAAATGGACTTCGCATTAAAATTTGATTTCTTATTTCAGAATCAGAAAGTGGGTTCTGTATTGTTTTTTCTCCAGATTTATAGGATGTTCCTACGATGCCGACTTCAGGATTTGATTCTAAAAAAGAGACTTGTTTCGATAATTTGTCTTTTTTTATCCATCTGTCATGATCGTCTATCCTAGCGATATATTTTCCACGGGCATGTTGAATACCAATATTCAATGATTTTTGTAACCCTTCATTTTTTTTGTTGTGAATGACTTTGAAATCAAATGTATTCTGGAGCATATTTAAAACGGACAAGGTATTATCTGTGGACCCATCATTGACAATTACTACTTCCATTGCATTATAATCTTGCTCAAAAATGTTCTTAATGGTCGGTTCGAGTTGATCAGCACGATTATACGTTGCCATGACAATACTTACCAAGGGAAGACTCATATTATTCATGTTGAATAATTTTGGTGTATAAAGATGCTGTTGTAATTATTCTTAATAATAAGTATAGTAAGTTGTTGTCATTCTAATTGTTAAATATTAAAATACTGAATATATTAATAAGTTATGCATAATGATTGATTAATAAATGATGTTATTTTTACCAAATATATAAAACCATGATTGTTTCCTATATTTACGATCATCTAATTCATATCCATGCTTGATAAAACATTAAAAGTATTCTATTCTATTTTTACAATATTATGGATAGTAATTATATTTTCAGAGTACTGGAGGTATAATCCTGAATATGGAAAAGCTATTAAGCTGTTTCAATATGCGGATTTATTGATCATACTTGTAGGTATAGGAGCCGCAATCTCTTGGTTTATAAAAAGACCTAGAAAAAAACCCATCCATTTTATCAATGGCTTGAGTATTTTTTTTGGTTTACTGATTCTAGACTTCATAGCTGTCAATCGATTTACCGCAAAATTTAGTGGTATTGAATCCTCGGGCTGGATGTCGCATGTGGCACATATTATAGGAGTAGCTGGGATCCTTTTTTTAGTATATTTATTGGTTAGAGTGATAGGAAAGCTATTTACAACTCTTCTTCCAATGAGCATTTCTGATTCGGATTTGCCAATAATACAGGTGGCTATTGGGGTCATGATATTCACACTATTTATGTTTTTTATAGGGTGGATTGGACTATTAAATGGCTTTGTTTTAGTTCCTATCTGTCTTTTAATTTTGTTTCTGTATTGGAAACATTCTTTTGAAATAGCAAAACATACATTAATCTCTCCGATTAAGATGCCAGAAAATATAAGTGTTGTTGGTGTCTTTAGTTTTTTGTTTTTGGCATTCTTGCTCATCATTAACTTTACACAAATTTTACGACCATTTCCTATTGGAGCGGACTCATTAAGATTATATGTGAACCTTCCGTCTCTTTTGGCAGAATATGGAAGTTTGGTGGGTGGTTATCAACCGTATAATTGGTCACTATTTATGTCGATGGGGTTGACTATTTTTGGTAGGGTGGATGTCGTTTTAGGGCTCTCTTTCTTAGGAGGTTTTCTAGCCTTGATTGCTCTGTTTAGGTTGAGTAGAAAATGGTTGGATGTCAATTATTCTGCACTGGTTTTACTTATTTTTTATTCACTTCCTATGGTAAGTTTTTTGTCCTACATGGATATGAAAATCGATATGGGATTAATGTTTATTTCAGTAGTTATCCTTTTATTATTTTATAATTGGGCGAAACCAAAAAAAAGAGAAAAAGATATAAAAATCAGTGGTTTTGGTTTATCAAAAGCCAGAGCATTCTTTAAGCAACGTACTCCTGTACTATTGAAACAGAATGGTCTATTGATAGTAATGGGTTTATTGGCAGGATTTGCTTTCGGGATTAAGTTATCCAGCTTATTTATTTTTCTTTCACTTATAGGAGCGATTTGGTTTTTTAAAGGTGGAAAAATTTCGTTCATGGCCTCCTTTTTCTTAATTCTTGGAGCAGTTTTTCTTTTGCAATTAGATGCCCAACCTGAATTAAGACAGTTTCATGAGAATGTAGCTACCATACAATGGAGTTTACTATTTACAGGCATTGCTCTTTTAGTTTATTTGTTTTTGAAGCAAAAACAAAAGTTGATAGACTTGATAACATCTTCATTGATAATTGGGAGTTTCTTTATTTTGCCAATCCTTCCGTGGATGACTAAGAATCTCGTGGAGACGGGTAACGTATCTGTTACATCCTTACTTAATGGAAAAAAAGCATCGCCCATTTTTAATTTGGAGAAATTGAATAATAGACCTCAAAAAGAAGATGTAATTATTCCAGGGGTGTATCAAATGCCAGATGTGCCAGAAGCGAAAAAGAAGCCAGAAGCGAAAAAGGAACCAGAAGGGAAAAAGGATTCAGAGGGGAAAAAGAAGCCAGAAGCGAAAAAGAAGTCAGAGGGGACAAAGAAGCCAGAAACGAAAAAGAAAAAAAGCGATCGAAATCGCAATAAAGCTGTAAGTGAAGACTTGCATCGATTCATGGGTTATGAAAAAACACCAATTCGTTACTTGTCTTTGCCTTATGATGTTTTCGTAAAAACTAACATTCCTAAATTTTTTACTGATGTGGGATATATAATTTTACTTTTATTGCCCGTGTTATTTTTATTTCCAGGAAAAGAAGATATGGATTGGAAGTCATTCCTTTCAAAATTTACCTTCATTGGGTTATCTACGTTATTATTGTTGATTTCTATACCAAGTGCTTTTTTAAATTTTAATAATTTATCTCAACCGAATAAGGGCCTTGAATTGTTGAAGGCTAATGAACCGATTGGGTTTTTAAGTACAATGAGTGATTCGATTAATAGTACTTTTCTTACCATGTATGAGCCAATTAATCGATGGGTTGTTGCCAATATTGGGTTTAGTGATTCTATTACCTATCCTCTGTTGATTTTATTGTTTATCATTTTGCTTAGTATGGTGTTTCACAGAATTAAAAAGCATAATAAAACCACCCAGAGCACCATTTTATTTTTGATCACATACTTTTTCTTATGGTGGATTTTGGGATCTGGAGCTCCATGGTATGGTATTTTGATCTTTAGTATTCCCCTTATTTTTATATTCCGAAACATTTCAAATGGATTGAATGAAACAGAGGAAAATTCCAATGGGATGAATTGGGGAAAGACAATAAAAAAATATGGTGTATTGGGAGCAGCTTCAATTTTTATCTTACTTGCTTTTGTTTTGCGTACAACCAACTACACCCCTGTTGACAAACAACGAGCGCAACAATTATATTACAATGCAATTTTGGAGTATCAAATGGGAAATCGAAATAATGACAAGTTAATGGATTATCATTTTCCAAATGTACGTCAATTTGTAAAACGAATCAATAGAGATAAGAAGTCATTGGTGTACTTGATTGGTTCTCCTTTCATGTACTTTATTGATAAGAATGATAGTCGAGTATTGAGCGACACCTATATGGATTTCTTTGATAGATTAATACAACAGTATAAAACAAAAGATAAGGTTATTGCCAAGTTGAAAGAAGAGGGTTTTACGTATATTGTCTTTGACCTTAACATGTTTAGTTATGATTTGACTCCAGAAAAAACATTGACCAGAAAGTTTATCAACTTTATGAATACACTGTACAATAATCCTGGTGTGGAATTAGTGTCTACAGATCGAAAGTTGAAACTATACGATTCAGGAGAAGAAGTTTTTGCTGTTTTTCAGGACAAAGGGAGTATTTTGCAAAGTGGAACAGTTGCTATTTTTAGAATTAAATAGAGTTTTTATCAAAGAACAATAGGGAAGGTAAAAAGCCAGATTTATGAATGGAGGGATACAATTTTATCGGTGAGGCATTCCAATCATCAAATAATCACTCAAAAAGCACTCCCCATAAAATACTTCTAGCAGTACGCACACCTTCTCTCAGATTTTGACCTTTATTCATGGAGTATTCTGTGTATAGGACTCGAATTGGAGTATCTTCTATGTGGAGGTTTAATTTTTCTGATGAAATAATCATCTCACTACAAAAGCCAAAATCATCATTTTTCAGATTAATTTTTTCAATGGCTCTACGGTTTAATAATCGAAATCCGCTTTGTGTATCTGCATAGTTTTTTTTACAAAAGAAATTGGTAAATGCGTTGGCTATTTTATTGTAGGTAATTCGTTTCCTAGGTACATCATTTTCTGTATTATAGAATCGATTCCCTATGACAATATCTGCATTTGTCTCTTGCATTTTATTGAATAGATTTTCGATATCTGCTGGTAGATGCTGACCGTCACTATCAATCAAAATTGCATATTGGAAATCATTATTTCTGGCAAATGTGATCCCTGTTTGGACTGCTGCTCCTGCACCCCGATTAATTGGATGTGTGAGTAAGTTGATATCAAACTTTTGGACAATTTCACTTGTATTATCAGAACTTCCATCATCAATTACACAAATATTAGAATATCCCTCTCGTTGTATATCCAACAGTACTTTCTCAATCACCTGGGCCTCATTGTAGGCAGGAAGTATGATTAGAATATGGGCTTTATTGATTGACGTTTTCATTAAGTGAGCGTTTCAAATAATTTTATATAAGCGGTCGCTGTTTTTTCCCAACTAAATTTATTCGCTTGAATTAATCCCAACTTACTAAATTTATCTTGCATTTCTGGATTAGAGCAAAGTGTAGTGATCCATTGAGAAATTTCGTTGGGTGAATTGGGATTGGTGTATACTACTGCAGATTCTCCCACTTCAGGTAAACTAGATACATTAGAGGTAATGACCGGTGTTCCGCAAGCCATCGCTTCTAATACAGGGAGTCCAAAGCCTTCATAATTAGAAGGGTAAACAAAGATTTCAGCCATAGTATAGAATACGGGTAACTCTTTTTTAGGGACATAACCGTGCCAAATTATATCTTCTTTAAAAGGTGACTCTTCAATCGCGGCAAATACATTTTTTGATTTCCATCCTTTTTTACCTAGTAATAGCAATTGATGTGGTGATTTTGTTTGTGTTTTAAATAGATTAAAGGCCTCTATTAATGTTGTAATATTTTTTCTTGGTTCTAAGGTTCCTACAAATAAAATATAAGGTTGATTGATTTTATATTTCGTTAGGATGGAATGATCCGACTGAGGGATGAAAGAGTCATCTTTCCCTAATAAAACAGTAGAGGTCTTGTTTTGCGTGAATGGAAAATGATGGATGAGATCTTTGCTTGTACTTTCTGAATTGGTGATTATACAATCTGTTTTTTTTAATATTCGAGGTAAAAATTTCCTTTGTAGGAATTGACTAAGGAATACATGATATTTGGGAAACATAAAAACAGTCATATCATGTATAACAGTTATCCGCTTTATTTTTTTTGGCAAATTTAGTGGTCCAAAATGGGCAGGTTCTACTACTAGATCAATATTCTTTTTCTTCAGTAATTTGGGGATTTGGAAAAATATTCTCCAAAAACGATATCCTGGAAAAGATGAATAGGGGACAACAATTTCTTCCATCCCATCAAATTCCTTCATAGTTTTGCTGCGAAAAACGAGATATTCATTCTTTTTGTCCAACTTTGAGAGTGCATTGAGAATTTCTTTAGTATAGATATGAATACCCCCATATTGTCTATCTAGAGGGTCTGCTAAAACAGCAATGCG
Source organism: Saprospiraceae bacterium (assembly GCA_029212405.1). Taxonomy (GTDB): domain Bacteria; phylum Bacteroidota; class Bacteroidia; order Chitinophagales; family Saprospiraceae; genus CAJXUU01. The sequence continues at coordinate 16,252 of JARGNR010000019.1, read as the reverse complement.
CATATTAAGTGGATTTCTGAATCACAAAGTAAACAAAAGGAAAGAAAATAAAAGATAACCTATGCAAAAACGTATTGACTGGCTGCATGAAAATAGATGGGTTTGCTTAGCTCTAGTGTCCATTTATTTTTTAGTTGTTGTTTTACCTCATGAAATAGTAGGCCGATTCATAATGAATGTTCTATTTGCAGATCTGCCTAGGCCACAACTCAATATTACCGTATTGATTTTTTCGATGGTAGTACTTTCAATGTATCTTTTTTACCTTATAAAAAAGGTATTCACTGGGAATCAAAATAGATTAAAGTTGATCTATCTTTGTATTACACTTGGGTTGATTGTCATCGTCTATAATACCCTATTTGTTATGGCAACCGAAGCTGCCCACTTTCCACAATATGCGTTGATGGCCATTCTACTTTTTCCATTGTCAAAGAATTATAGAGCAACACTATTTTGGGCGACCTTTTTAGGAGGTGTTGATGAAGCGTATCAATACTTTTACCTCAACCCTCATGCCACGGGATATTTTGATTTCAATGATGTGATTACGGACTTGTTAGGAGCAGCACTGGGATTACTTTTGTTATGGATATCTGGAATCAAAGAAATTACCCACTCAATACCTTGGTATAAAAAGAGTACTTTTTTGGTAGGTATTGGAACACTTTTACTTCTGGGACTTTCTACTCTAATGGGGTTAGTTTCAATCTATTCGAATGGAGATATGAATAAAGCCCCCATAACACTTATGAATAAAGTACCCGATGCGTTTTGGTCTTATGACAAAGTAGGAGACCTTTATTTTCATGTAGTACATCCAATAGAGGGTATTTTAATTATTATTGTGTTATTTGGAGTATATGCTTGGATGGGTAAGGATTAAAATAAAATTTGTAAAAGCTATTTTTTAAAATGAGATTTATAAATCTCATTTTTATTCAAAATAATCAACCATCAGAATGGGAAAGAAATTTTATTTTCAATATCTAAATACAGATGGAATTGATATGGTAGATAGATTTGAGAATAGAAAGGAAGATTTACTACAGATCACCCAACAATCAGGTGTTAAAATTGATTCAACAATTCATAATAGAGAGTCCGTTCGAGGCTTAGATTATAGAGCGTATTACAATGATGAGAATAGACAATTGGTTTATGAAATGTATTTTGATGATATTAAGAAATTTGGGTACAAATTTTAAGAGGGGAAAAAAATAACATGAAGGTAAGTGTACTAATGATTGATGGTTCTTTTAGGGAAAACACCTATGGAGCGAAGTATTTTACAAAGCAAAACTTTCCTGAGGGTGAGTTTGAAGTGATTTGGGTAGAATATTATGATAGGGCTAAAGAAGAACTTTATTTGAATGATCAACTTAAGGTAATTACACTCAATTACCCAAGAGAATCAATGTATCACTCTTCTTTTTGCTTCAACAAAGGTATCACAGAGGCAAAAGGAGATATTTTAATTATTCCAGATGCTGATGTGATTGTGGAGCCAGATTTTATTCAAAAAGTATGGAACATTCATCAAGAATTTGAAAAACTCGTGGTGTATGGTTATCGGTACAATGAAATAGCTGAGGATAAACTGAATAGTCTGGACATAAATGAATTAAAACAGAAGTGTTTGATTACCAACCCTACCAATTACGGAGGTTGTTTGACGGTCCGAAAAAAATGGATGTTAGAGATTAATGGTTATGATCAACACCATACCTTTGAGTCAGGTTTTCATTCGAATGGATTGGATATTTTTACTCGTTTTCGAAACTTTGGAATGGCAATAAGGTGGGATCATTCTCTGAAATTATATCATCCCATGCATGCATTTACTGCGGAAAGAGCTCCTGAATATGCGGAGCAAAGAAAGTTGATTCAATGGAGGAGTAAAAAGTTGGATTATAGACCGTTGAATGGAATTGATTCCGATTTAAACACAAAGAATCAATTTCCCGATCAATTGATCACAGATAAAGAAAAAAAGAACGAGAAAGAGAAAGAAGAAAAAGAGAATACAGGGAACAATTTTTTAAAAAAACTTAAAAGACGAGTTTTTAAATGATATCTATTCAGAAGAAGTTTCTTTTTATACACTATCCAAAAACTGGTGGCAATTCTGTTCAGAATATTTTGAAGACATATTCAGAAGATAAAATTATACTGACGGCAAAGCACCAAGATGGTAAAGAACGATTTGAGATTAGAAATGATGTTTATGATATCAAAGATCATTATCGAGATATGATTGAAAGCACGTATGCGCAAGAGATTAAGATGTTTGGATACGAGTTTTAGTCTTTTCTAGTAAAAATAGATTGGATTGCAGTAGTAGCACTTCTTAATGGAGTTGTAATTTTCCAAGAAATTGAGTTGTGCAATCCATTTAACTTTATTTTTTCCCTTTTGAGTTCTTTTTTTAGTGCGGTTACCTGGGTTGATAGACGATGTAATTGTAGATATAAAGCCTTATTTTTTTCTCTTAAAATATCCGATATTCCCTCACATTCATATAGAGTTGACTGTAAGTTGTCTGAAACAAAACCGAAAGAGGGACCTTGTGTTTTTTGATCAAATTTATAGTTGAAAAAATTAATATCAGCGGAATATCGTTTTCTAACTTTTTCTATTAGTTCATCTGTATAATATTCTTGGTAGGTAGAAGCTTTTGTTTTTCTGATATGAGGAAATTGTGAAATAGGAATCCCAGATTGACAAGAAATAGAATCTAAATCATTTTTTAATGTTTCTAACCTTCCTATATAATTTACCAAAAGTTGACCAAAAGAATCGGTTATTTGATACAGTTGAGAGGTAAAATGATGTTCTGCTTCTGAGTCTGGTATAGTAGCAACCACTTCTACAAATTGTTTAAATGACATGCCTCCAAAAAATCTTGAACTGTTATTTAGAAGTGGGATTGCGACGCCATTTGTGTAGCCTTCTGCTTGATAATCTGCAGCACGAATTTTGTCCTTATAACACGATACTAATCTATCCCAGGGATTTCTAGATATACAAAATCTTAAATAGTCACTGTATTCATTTTGTAGCTCTTCCTTCTTGACAAAAGGGTAAGGGTAAATCTTTGGGTCATGTACATCAATTGGGTAATTGGGACCTTTTTCAAAACCCAGTAATTTGATGATATGGGACTTAATTGAAGAACATGCATTTTTAGGTAATATAATGAATATAGATTTGTACTCTTGAATCAGGATATTATTTTGACTTCTATAATTCATACTTTCTTGTAGTTATATCTCTTCTTGTATTTCCAAAATGCCTGGATATCCATGATGATGGGTAAATCTTCTCTCTTCCTTTTATTTGATCAATAAGTCCTAAAATTTCTTTGAGTTCTTTGTCTAAGGATGGGTTATTCTTTTGGTCACTTAAAAGATTTTCATCCTACATGTCATATTTCTTGATACCGTACGAAAGTGTGGAATCACTTTTTTATTTGCGAAATAGTCGTATTAATATATTTGCTACCCAACGGATAGGAGAGGTTATTTTCCAGCTCAACGAATTATATACTTCATCAATGGTCAGGTTTGATTGATCGGCTTCCTGCCTTGTATTTTCTTGATTCATAAGTATTGAATATTCAATTTCGGGGATCAAAACAAACCGATCTAAAATCAAGGTATTGTAATTTCTTGAAGGAAAGCGGACCTTCTGATTGAGTGGAGCAAGTTTTTGATATTGATCTAAATTTCCATCATTGAACTTATTCCTAAATACGCTCTGAATCTGTAATTTTTCTTTTTCTTTTTTATGATATTGTGTAGTTAGATTACCATCTCCGAAATCTGGACTTATATACAAAGATTTCTCCACTCGTTGCAATGTTTTCGGTATAGAAGAATGATTACCTAGAAACGTATGTCCGTTGTATGTTGTATCAAAACGTTTATTGAGTGTATAAAATAAAATACGTTCCACCATTTCCAAATCTTCACCAAATCGATGATCTCCATATAGGCCATATTTTTCAAAGACAATTCTCTTGAATAATGTAGTTACCATTCCTATATCTGATCGATCTCTGTAAGAATAAGCCTTACCTTGAGCATTTTTTCTTCTTCGGCTCTTAACCAACTCAATTGTAGCATCTTGATCGTAAATATCCAGTTCGTCACTCGTACACCTACTTCTATAAAATCGACTTACAGTAAATAATACTCCTTTTTCATAAATGGGAACCAATTGATAGGCTATTCTATCTTTTAGAGAAATATCATCTGCGTCTTGAAAGCCTATTATACTTCCTTTAGACGCTTTTATTCCTTCATTTCTAGCTTCGCCTACTCCAACATTGGAAGGCAATTGAACAAGACGAATCCTTGGATCTTTTTTGATTAGTTGTTCAACAATATCAACTGTTCCATCCGAACTTGCATCATCTACTACAATAAGTTCAAGTGCCGGATAACTTTGTATGAGTATTGATCGAATGGACTTTTCAATAGTTTTATCGGCATTGAATGCAGGCATAATGATACTAACTAAGTCCAATTGTGTAGGAAAATTATAATCCTCTATATTCCATTTTAGTTGTGTAGCAAGTTGATTTTGATCTTGTCCTTCTCGAATATCACTTTCAGAAACATCTGCGATTATTACGTTGGGGTTTAGTACATAACAATCTTTAGGATAGATTTGGATAACATCTCTTAATGGTCCCGAATCAAAAGGACAATTCATTTTTTGAATAGATTGAATGAGGATGTTATAAACGGAAGAACAGATTCCCATTGCAAAGGATCCATCTGTACTTTTAGGAAAGTAAAATAGCGCATCAGAATCGACTTCTTTTTTACTTGGATCTGGGTAGCATAGATTTTGTGGAACTTTCCACAAGTATTGAGAGGCTCCCAAATATAATAATTTCCAATCCTGAGTAATCGTATTGGTGGCTTTAAGGAATCGATTTTCAAAGTCATTATGAAACAGCACATCATCGTCCAAACACAATATTCTTTCGAACCCTCTCTTTTTTGCATCAAACAAAATTCCAAGATAGGTTTTCAAATATCCCCATGCACCAGGACTAGAAATCAGCTTCCGTTCTTGGCTAATTTCCATTGGATGATTTCCTAGTGGTCGGTCTAGATAGGCTTGATGTTCAAGTTTATTATTAGTAGAATACCCATTGATTGCTTGGACAAATTCAGCCTCAATACCAAGCCGACTTAGTTTTTGAAGCATGGCTATTTTTCGATCGGGTCGATGTTCCAGATTTAAAACATAAACATGATCAAAATAGTGATTGATATGCGAAAAATTTGAAGCCATATATTGTATTAAATAAAATTCATTTAATCATTCTTAAAACGTACTACCATGTTTGTTTGACCACTAATATTCAATTTGGCAGAAGAATCAAAATATCGTTTATTATTTGAAACCAAGTACAGCACCTAGTTTTCGTAAAGGTGAAGTAATTTTCCATGAAAAAGAGGAATATATTTCTTCTATTTCTTTTTGATGATGAACTTGTTGTTTCACCAAATCTTCCACCCTATGAATTAATATGTGTTTCACTCGATTATTTATTTTCAGAGGTTATTTTTTGTTGATCAACATACTTGTTATATAATTCGGGTTTACAGAATAATGTATCATAGTATGCCACTCCCGATTCATATTTTCCTTTGATAAATTGATAACCGAGTTGAGGTAGATGTTCAATTACCTGTTCACTTTTATGTACTAATTTTGAGTCTAAAAAGTCATGAAACTCTATCGTAATTTGATCTATTTGATCCTATTTTTTTGAGTCAAACTTAAAAGTACTTCCCATTTCATCCCTTCAATGTCAACTTTCAAAAGATCTATTTTTGCATTCACCACAAAATCCAAAACGGTGTCCAAAGTGATCATTTTACCTCATATCAGGTTGACATATACTTTTAAAGTTAGAGATGAATATGGCGGGAATAATTAAATTTTTCAAAATCTTTAGCATAACATTTGGCTACAATTTCCCTAGTTTCATCAGTGTAAAATGAAATAAATCCTTTCCTCTTATCGTCAGTTTTATTAATTTTTTGGAGCTCTATATTTTTTCCTAAAATATCGCAAACATTGCCCCACTCCATTTCAATGTTTTCTAGTTTTATCTGTAGAGTATCATTAACGATTTTATTTCGATTATAAAACGGGTTTTGCCTAGGAATATCAAAGACCTTATACTGCATTTCGAAATGACCATCAACCTTTTTATTTTTCAGCAATAGCGTTAAACATTGAACGTATTCTTTAAATGAGACACTCATCAAAAGTTTTAGGTTATTGTCCAGTAATATGCGTTGGTCTGGATTATCCTTCCGATTATACTTTTGTGCAGGAAGTACAATATCATACGTTGTTTTTCGGAGCGTACAGAGGGCTTTTAATAGCTGTTCCTGGCAATATTGAAGTTGTGCATTTTCTGTAGCAAGGCTATCTTTTGGAGCTTTTTGACATTTATCAAAATAAGTTGACACAGTTCTTCTATATGGATTTCTAACAATAGAAAATTTAGTAAATTTTGAAAAATTGAACTGTTTTACTTGATTTTTATTATAAAATTTAATTGAAGGGAAATATGTAGGAAGTATTCTTGTGAGTGAAGAATACATGACCTTATAATTAATAATAAAAATGAATTTTGACTCTATATCATTGACTGCATATATTGCCATATTATTTTTTCCTATTTTTAGATAGCCGCTTATATTCTGGGATGACCTCACTAGGAGTACCTATCCCTATCATTTTACCTTGATGCAGTAATAGAACTCTATGGCAGTGTTCTTCGATTGTTTTTACCGAATGACTGACATGAACGATGGTTCTTCCTTCGATTAGGGATTTATGAAAAACAGCTACAGATTTTTGCTTAAAACCTTCATCTCCCACGCCTCCAAAAAATTCATCCATCAAAAATATATCGGAGTCAGCATGAACCGCAATTGCAAATTTTAATCGAGCTGCCATACCAGTAGAAAAATATTTTACCTGTGTATCTACAAACTTCTCCAACTCAGCAAACGTTACTATTTCACGAAAGATCAAACCAATCTGTTTGAGCGTCAATCCCAAAACGGAAGCATTCAGATAGATGTTTTCTCGTGCGGTAAGTTGTGGATTAAAACCTAGACCTAGACTTAATAACATATATCGACCATGCATTTTGACTAGGCCTCCTTTATCTGGTGGATACGCTCCGGCCATTATTCGAAGAAGCGTAGATTTTCCAGAGCCATTGTGGCCCATAATACCAAAAAACTCTCCCTTTTTGATCTCCAAGTTGATATCTGAAAGGGCCTTTATTTCTCGTTTATTGGTATGCGTTATCATAGAAATAATTTTACTTCTAAGATTCTGGCTGTTTTTGTCAAGAACACTATAGGTCTTGTTTATATTTTTCAGCTCAATTGCTAATTCAGACATGTGAGTCATTTATATTTTTTCAAGGGCTTTTGCACTATATTTCTTAAAAATCCATAGCCCGATTAACAAGAGGACAATAGCGGTAGATAGGTTAACGAAAAGTAAGAAAGTATCAATGGGTTGAGCATATATTAATATTGCTCTAGCATTCATCAATATACCTGCAAGTGGATTAAAAAATTTTATCAACACTGTTTTTCCTGCCATTGTAGTTAAGTCAAAAAAGATTCCTGTGCCCCAAAATAACATGGTGTTTACGACAAACCAAATATTGTCAATATCCTTTAAATAAATACTTATGGTGGCAAAAATCAATTGTGTAGCGAGTATCAAAATCAATAGGTTCATCATAACAATGGGGAACCATAGTATTGACCATGAAAAGGAGTCTACTAGGACTAGATTTACTACAGCAAAAGCTACAAAATTGAATGTGAATCCTAAAAGGGTAGTGGCTATTGCTGAATAGAAAATATCCAATTTATTAATTTGAATATTCTCTAAAAGATATCTCTTAGTTTTAAATATTTTCATGGACACCATAGTAGATTCAGAAAAAAATTGAAAAATTATAATTCCAAGAAATAAAAAGAGCAAAAAGTTTTCAGTTTTATTATTAAAAACCACAGTAAAAATTACAAAAAAGATCAACAACTGAAACAAGGGTTTCAGCAATGCCCAAAACAGACCTAAGAACGATCCATAATATCGTGTAACAAAGTCAAATTTTGCCATTAACCATATTCGCTCCAGGCGATTATTTTCGGGCAGACGGTCTATTAAATTTTGTAACATTAGTCTTGTCTTGGAAGGTTAGATTCAAAGTTTATTTGAGTTTGTAATACTATCATTTATTTATGGCTTCGCCAATGATAAGTCTTTTTTCATCTTATCATACGCCATAATTTTATTCTTGATAGAACAAGTTTATAAAGCAAGAAAGATACCATTTTTATGACTTTACAAATTATAATCCAAAAAGAGCTGGACTTGTTCACAATTTAACTTTTCGAAATTGACGGGAAGTCATCTCGAACTCTTTCTTAAAATTTTAACTCTACTAGTATGCATCTTGAATTCCGACACTCCAAGCTATTTCACTATCAGTAAGTACCAAGTCAAGTGGTTTAGGTTTTGATTGTGTATTCACATAAAATATCGGGAAATTGGGCGTAAAAATTAGTAAGACAAAAACTGATAAAGAAACCTATATCAATGAATAGTGTTACATTTTAACATCAATATGTTACATTTATCAGGGTGTCAAATGTTGGGGAACCCCTACATTTATAACATAAATGGATTAAAAGCACATATTATGTTCAAGACACATTTTTAGAGTAATACTAATAATCTTAGTGACACCTTCTTTCTTAGCATTTCAAATGCACAGAAGAAACAAGTGGAGTAATCATTGATAAATCAACCAAAGAATTTCTGAAAGGGGATAATGATTATTTGAAAGAAATATCATCTAATTGAATCTAAAGGGTTCTTTTAAATTCGTTTATAAATATTGTTTAAATTAGAAGTAACATGAAGAATAATATAAACTTTATTTGGTGTGTATTTGCAATTATACTCTGCCAAAGTTGTAGTCGGACGATGTATACACCCAATATGCATAATGTACCTCTCATGAAAGAGAAAAAGGAAGCACAGGCAACGGTTACCTTAAGTAATTTTCAAGCATCGTATGGACTGATTGATGGCTTAGGCGTGATGTTGAATGGACATATTCCCAGAAAGGATAGTTGGACCGAATTAACAGAAGATCGATCGGCAAAAAAATATTTTATTGAAGCAGGTATTGGTCATTTCCAGAGAATTGGAGATATGGGCGTTTTTGAAATATATGGTGGTGGAGGTATGGGTAAAATTGCTTTTGACAATAGAAACGGAATGACCATGGACAAGTTTTCTACAGAGTATTCACGGTATTTTCTACAGCCAAGTTTTGGGATATCCAATGAGGTAGTGGAATTGGCTTTTGCATTGCGATTTGTTAATCTTCGGTTTTATAATGTAGATGATTCTGAATATGTTTTTAATGGAAGTAATACCTTTGGAGAAGACTTAAGTAAAATAGATCAAAGTACTTATTCTTTTGTCGAGCCCTCTGTTACATTTCGAGTGGGATGGAAATTTGCTAAATTTCAGTTTCAAATTGCTAGAGCACGGCAAATAAATTTTGCACCTATTGATTTTCGGAAAGTAGAATATAATTTTGGAGTACACATAAATATTGCAAAACGCCATCTTGAAACCAATGAAGAAGTATTTTAAAGTCGATTAAATCTCTTAATAATGCACCTTAAAACCCAAACTAAAAGGGTTTTGGTTTAGTCTTATGTACTGTACAGTAATTTCACCTCGTAAACGACCAAGCCGACGCAAGTCTCCTTTAAGTTGAATGATTCCGAATACATCCATATTATCTTTAAATGAAGAACTCCATATACCCCCACTTTGGATCGTAAAGTTTTTGTTTCCAAGTTGGAAGTGAGTTAGATCGAAAAGTGTAGAGACGACATGTTGGTTGTTATTAAATGCTCGAATATATTGGTAAGAGGAAGTAGTATGTAATCCAAAAAAGTGTACTTCTTTGGCCAATTCTACAAAAAATGCGGGTTGAACAAATGAAGAGACGGTTCTATTTTCTTTTGTGGCAATGAGGTTTGGATTTTGACCAAATCCAAAATTTAATGGTTGAGGTGTGGGAGGAGGAACAAAAATAAAGACCACATTTGACGTACACCCGAAAATGTCCGTAATAAAAATTGAATATTCTCCTACGCCCAGTTCACTGATTATAAATTCTAATTCTGTGGTAATATCCCATTGTTCTTCATTCACCCAAATGGTGTAAGGCCCGGTACTGGGGTTGGTTATTTCAATTACAACAGCACCATCCGAAGCAGTCGGAGATGAAGGAGGTATGATCTCTAGTACAGCAATAATTAATCCTATTGACTCTTCCACAATTACTGAAAATGTTTCCGTGCATTCGGGTCCAGCGTTGGAGTCGTAAACACTAATGGTATAGTCTCCTGGAAAAATTGGAATATAATCAGATAATAATACGGTACCTGCTGGTACGACAAATGCTTCTATCCCATTTGGATGAGAGACCGTAACCAGAAATGGACCAGGGGTATTGCCGAGTTGGAAGTGAATTTCGCCGCTGGCAGAACAAGAGGATTCAAAGACAATCACATTGCTCACATAACTCACACCTTTTTCTGGGATGATCACCTCAACGATGAGTTCACAACTCAAATCAGTATTTGTGACAGTCAATCCATACGTACCAGATGAGACAAATCCCAATTCAGAGCCAGTGGTTCCATCACTCCACTGATAACTATAATTGCCTGAGGGTTCTACAAAGGCAAAGGCATGTCCATCCTCTAGGCCACAATGGGCCGCAATGATTTCAAACTCTACTAAAAAATCACAATCATCGGATTTTACTTCAATACTGACGAAAGCAGTGTCTAAATTGCCGCATCCATCTTCAATAATGTAGTTAAATGAAGCTTCTCCTTGAAAGTCACCATCAGGGCTGAATTGGAATGTTCCGTCTGAGCTCACAGTCGCTGTTCCACCAAACAGATCAAAAAAAGATTGAACCATTATTGTCAACCCTTCGTCGTTATCTAAGACATTGCCAACGATCGTTTCTCCCGATTCAACTTCATAACCATCGTCAATAGCCATAATCTCAGGAGTGGTGTCTTCTACCACTATATTTGTTTCATGATTGCACGATTGACCTGCAGTTTGATCGTATACTTCAATGGAATAGTTTCCTGGGGGAATGGATAGAAATGTTGACAAATTATGTGTGCCAGCAGAAAGAGAAACCATGTCCTGACCGTTCGGACCATCAATTGATAGTACAATGGGACCCTCACCTGGCGTGGCAAGTGTGATCGAAATATCGCCGCCGTTGATACAATCACCAGGTATTGACTCAATATCTTCAATATATATGATCGGTACATCTTCAACCGAGGTAGATGCACTTGCAGTACACCCATTTTCATCCGTAATGGTAACCGTATATTCTCCAGCGGAAACAGCTGTCAAGTTTTGTACTTCTTGACCATTAGACCAGATATAGGAATACATCCCCTGGGGTTCAATTTCTACAGAAATTTCCCCATCTTGCAATCCACAGTTTGCGTCGGAATTGTTAAAATTAAAAGTAACAGGCAATGCACTTTCATTGATCGTAACACTACCTGTTACACTACAGTCAGAATCTATTAAGGTCACGGTTATTTGGTAATCACCCGCAGGTGATTCAATCAAGGAATTTGTATTTTCTCCAGTAGACCATTGATAGCTATATGCATCCTCTGGCTGAACCAGTACACTTGAACTACCATCGGAATTGCCACAACTTGCTTCAACAGTAGTAAATGTCAAAGTGAAATCCGCTGGCAAATCTTCTATAGTGAGTGTAATGCTATTACTACAACTGGTGGCTAAATTGGTAACGGTTGCTATATATTCTCCAGCAGGAAGTGACGATATTTCTGAACTAGATTCACCCGTCGACCATTGATAAGTATATTCACTTTGTGGGGTTATGGATAGCTTTATATTTCCATCTTCTTTTCCACAAGTGGGTCGTTTTATAGCAGGAATAATAGTGAAATCGCCACTTTTTTCTGGTACATTGAATTCAATTATTTTTTCACAGGTTGACCCTAAGGTTGCAGTAACAGAGTAGGGACCTGCAGCTAAACCGCTGATAGTGCTGCCCGTACTACCATCCGACCAAGCATAGGTTACATCAGCTTGTGGGTTCACTATATTAGCCGTTGCATTACTTTCTCCACATGCCGCTTCAGAAGTTACTACCGCGGTAGATTCTAACTCCAGATTTTTGTCTCTAATCACAAACGTTTGAGAGATAAGACAATTTGTTTCGGGCTTAGTAACAGTGACAGTATATAATCCAGCAGATTGATTTTCTAAAGATAGACTTGTTTGACCAGTGCTCCAACTATAGGTATAATTAGAGGGAGGAGTGACTTCTATTGAAATGTTTCCATTTTCAAGGCCACAAGTAGAATCGTTGACATTAAATTGAGAAATGGAGCCACAGGAAGCAGGGTCTTCATCTTTGGTTGCAATATAAATCAAAGCTCCAGTACCAATAGCTCCACCTAAAACGGGCAAAAATGGAAAAGGCTTGGATGATGAAACAAACGGATAACCGGGCTTCATCTTTTCTGATGTGAGATCAATATGTACCCAAGGATTGTTTTCATTCAATAATTTGGTGGGTGTAGCAGATAATAAATCTGGGATATCATCGCAACTGCAGGTAACATAGAAGTAGATCAATACCTCATAAGCTATGACCAGGTCAAAATCTATTTCAACTTCATTTTCTCCGTCCTCTTTTTCTTCTAGCCAGGAATAGGATGTGCGGTATTTATATGTTTTTGTATACTCTTTTAAATGTGTGATTTCTTGATAGATGTAACACTGTTGAATAGAAGATTTACAATCTGGCTTACATATATTGTATGTATATCCATTCCAATTGACATCTATGTATCGATCAATTTCTTCTTTTGCTTGAGAATCGATAGATACATCTGCTTCAATAAAATCTTCATCTAATGCGTCTAATTCTTCTTTGTTTTCTTCGTTATATTTAGAATCAAAATCTTTTTCATCTTCTTCAACCCAATCTTCTTTATCTGTTTTAACCGTATCTTTTTTAAAGTCGTCAATGATAATTTCTGAGGTATATTTTAACCTAAAATATCCAATGCTATTTTCCTGGCATGACATAGGTTTGGGCTTGGATTCTTCAGTAACATCGGAATACCATACAGAATCTATTTTGGGTACAGGGTGTATGGATATTTCCTGTGATAGACCACAAGCCAAACAGCCAATAGAAAAGAGGAGTACGATTATGTATTTGCTATCCAACATAAGCAAATGATTAGAGCATTTAATTCGAGCAAGTTTTCCAATAATAAGGATGGTCTGCTGCCCATTTTATTTTATTGTTTTAGCGTTTTGAATTGTGAATCGTTGGACTTTCTTCCTGACTAAATACTTTGGCCTCAATCCCTACAGCGGTATAAACGGTCCAAAAGTCATCTACTCCTCCATCTACTTGTTCTTTTTGCTCGGGCGGAAGCGAGGTTACCGTTTTTCCTGTCGCATTTTCAAATTGCTTGTACACATTATTGGCAAAATCTTCTTTGTCATAGTCTTTCCCCAAAATGACGGCTACATAAATCCAAAACGTTTGCTGAATGATGGTTTCTTTCTCTTTCTCCTTATCATTTGAAAAAGGAGTAATATAGATACCGCTATTTTGAATGGTATCTACGTTATCAATAATTGCTGTTAGTCCAGTTGCGGCAAGTTGTCCAAATATAGTTGGATCTATATCCGGATCAATGGAACCCTCAATCTCTACTTGAGTACCTGGATAGGTAACCTTAATATCTGAATCCGAACCTTTGTCCTCCGAATATCCAGGAGAAGCTTGGACTGTATTTGTCATACTTGGATCATAGCCGGGAACAGGTACTTGATCGGAAATACGAATAGGTGTAGTATGTTGAGGAGGACCAGTACTTCCTCCAGGTGGATTCATTGGTTCTGGAACCGTAGGAGGATGTCCATCTATTTCAAATCCACCACTTGGGATTATTTGGATAGGAATCCATTCACTTGGCGAGGGCATTGGCTCATTTAAAGGTACTGGAGGTACATGTGGATTGGCACAATATCCAGGGATTGGGAGGGTTGTGGACGTACCGGGGGCTACTGTAATAGGTTCAGGAATATAAATGATGTATCCCTGGTATTTATCACGTCCAGGTATATAGAGCAGCTGAGGGGTGAGTGAAACGAATTGATCACTATTATTGGTGACGGATAAGTCGGCAATGTGGCCAGTCGTCCTTCCGGTTCCCCTTGCTGAAATAATTAAGTTGAATATTTTTTTAATGACCGTAGAATGAATGGTATCAACATATTCTCTTATTTCTTTTTTGTTGTCTTTTAGATTGGCGGTTTTTTTTCCTTCATCTGCGGCTTCGTCTATAACTGTACCTGGATCTTTTGTACGATTTTTCTTGATATGGTCACGCATTGCTTTAAGCGCTTCTGCCTTATCTGTTTTATTATCTTTTTCAAGATTTTTGATAAATGCATTGAGTTCGTCAATCGCCTCTTGATTGCGTTTTTTGTTTTCTTTTTCTTTTTCAGTGAGTTGATCTTGCTGTGAAGAATGCTCCAAGTCATAGAATATCATAGAAGAAAAACAGTGGGCTATTGTGCAATTGGCAACAAGGAAAAAAGTGACAGCTATTACCAAAGTTTTAGGTTTCATAGCTAGGTGTAGTAGGTTAGATCTTTGTAATATACGGGTTTTTGAGCGGAAATGCAGGTTTTATGGTAATTGGATACTTTTATCATTCCGAAGTTGAGGTATGTTAAAAAAGAGAAAAATGGTTAGAATGGTTATTCAGTTATGCAAACTCACGATTTAGAATACGGTATGAGTTCACCAATTCAGTAGATTCATAATTTTCTTATGAATACGCTCGTTACTATATATGGTGGGAAGGAAATACATAGCGATACGATACACTAAGACTTAAAACCAACTGTATTACGTAGTACACTTTTAATAGAAAGTTAATGACTTATTCTAGGTATTGAAATCTGTTAAAGTTCACCTTTTTAGTTTAAAAAATGGTTAATATGTAAAAGACACAAATTAATAAGAGTAACTTTAAGAAATACTTGTACGTTGCCTATAAGACACACAAAACCACTTTATTAAATCAATTAAAACATCAATTATGAATCAATTTCGATTATTTCTTTTTGCCTTTCTTTTAAGTAATATCGTATTCATCTCCTGTGAGAGCAGTGAAATTTACGAAGAATATTCTATTGAGGAAACTAAATTGTTATCGCTAAAACCAGATGCGAGACAAGGAAAAGATGCAGTAATTTGGACAGAGCGACCAGATCAAGGTAGTCCTAATAGCAATGATTTTCAAGCGATGGGTTGGACTTGGTATGCTTTCAATTATAATGGAGGGATTAGAAGATCTCTAATCGAGTTTGATTTGTCTTCCATTCCAGAAAATGCTCAAATTGTTAGTGCAACTATGAATCTTTACTTCAATCCCACTTCTGCAGAATTACCTTCTACCTATGGACATAGTCAAAGAGATGGCTCCAATAGATCTATCCTTTCACGTATTACCTCTTCTTGGAATGAGGAGACCGTAAATTGGAACAATCAACCCAGTATTTCCAGTGACAACCAAATATATGTAAAGGCAAGTGATGAACCGGATGAGGATTACCAGATTGATGTCAAAAACTTAGTAGAAGATATGGTAAAAAATCCAGACGAAAGTCATGGCTTTATGTACAAGTTGGAGAATGAAGATTATTACAGAGCTATGATATTTGCATCAAGTGATCATGATAACCAAGACCTACACCCAGAATTAATTATTGAATATAAGAATCGATAATACTAATTAAGAAGAGAATAAAAAATAGGCAGTTGATCATTCGCTGCCTATTTTTATTTGGTTTTACTTAGGGTGATTCAGGAGTTAGGTAATCTTAAAAGTGAATTCTCTTTAGATCCAACCAGCCTAAAATTTGGGTAAAGCCTTGGGTTCTTTTGGTTCGTCCCGCCTGTAAACGTCGGGATGAACGCCATTCGCGGCGAAATAATTCGGTTAAAATACTTACCTCGAATTTAAGGAGAAAGCCTTAAAAA
>JARGNR010000166.1:5403-9375 GCA_029212405.1 Saprospiraceae bacterium | reverse complement strand
ATATGCCTCCATTAGTTTATCGCCTTTAGGGTGAGACCTGTCATTTCATCCTTGAGTTTGAGGATGTCGGCTCTGATATCTATTGTACTTCTGAGCGGTGTGAACTCATAGAAATAACGGGTAAAATTGACTTCATATCCAACTTTGGTCTTACTATGATCTATCCATGCATCAGGTACATGAGGCAATACTTCTCTTTTGAAATATTCTTCTATATCCTCTTTTAATGGAATGTTCTCATAATCTCTCAGCTTGGAATCTGGTTTTAGACTTCCCTTTTTATCCTTTACAACATTACCATCTTCATCTTTTAGTGGACGCTCTACAGTAATACGGCGATACCCAAAATCTTCATTATCGAATATCTTGCAATATTGTCCGTCCATGTTATCTCCGTAGATTTTAGTAATGTCCTCTATTTGAGTAGAGCTGATTTCATTCCTTTTGTTACCTAAGCTCTTGGACATCTTTTCATACATCGATACCGCATTGATGAGTTGTACCTTCCCTTTTCTTTCAGGACGCTTCTTATTATCGACTACCCAGATATAGGTTGATATGCCTGTATTGTAGAAGAGCTGATCAGGCAGAGAGATGATCGTTTCTAAATAGTCATTCTCAATGACCCAACGCCTTATTTCACTTTCTCCGCTTCCTGCCCCTCCTGTAAATAAAGGTGAGCCGTTAAAGACAATAGCGAGGCGAGTCCCCTGTCCTTTAGCTTTAATCTTTGCCATCATGTGTTGCAAGAAAAGCAATGAACCATCACTGACCCTTGGAAGCCCTGCTCCAAAACGTCCGCTCATACCTAATGCTTCATGCTCTTTTTTGATGTCCTTTTGTACTTTTTTCCAAGACACACCAAAGGGAGGATTCGAAAGCATATAATCAAATTTCTGTCCTTCAAGACCGTCCTCTGTAAAGCTATTCCCAAACTTTACGTTAGAGGCATTTTGCCCTTTGATAAGCATATCTGCTTTGAAGATGGCATAGGATTCAGGGTTGATTTCTTGTCCGAATAACTCTAGTCGTGCATCTTTATTTAGTTCTCGAACATACTCATCTGATACAGACAACATACCACCAGTTCCACCTGCAGGATCATACAGTGTTTTTACAATTCCGCTTTTAGTCAAAATATCCTTATCTGCGATAAAGAGGATATTAACCATCAGTCTAATTACTTCACGTGGTGTAAAATGTTCCCCTGCTGTTTCGTTGGAGAGTTCTGCAAACTTTCTGATCAATTCTTCAAACATATATCCTGCTTGAAGGTTGGAAACCTTACTTGGATGGAGATCAATTTCTTGAAAGCGTTTGATGATCAGATAAAGAAGATTTGATTTTTCAAGTCTGTCTATTTGTTTGTCAAAATCAAAATACTCAATGATCTCTCTCGCATTCTCAGAAAACCCATTGATGTAGTTTCTAAGATTAGTTGCTACATTATTGGGGTCAGCAACAAGCTTATCAAAATCATATTTAGACCGATTGTGAAAATTATGTCCTGCTACTTTATTGAGTATAGGATCAATGTTTTGAACATTTGTTCCTTTTACTTTTGGGAGCTTACTTAAGACTTTTTCTTTCGTAGGAGCAAGAACACTATCTAGTCGTCTTAAAACCGTAAACGGTAGAATGATTTTACCGTAATCACTTTGCTTGTAATCGCCTCTAAGTAGGTTTGCAATATCCCATATAAAATTGGCAGTTTGTTTAAAGTTGTTCATGTTTTGTTTTCTTATTCCTTTTCAATCTCTTTGTCTAAATCCTGATCTTTCGACTTAAGCTGTTCATAAAGCTTTTCTTTCTCATACTCAATGACCCCTTCTTTAAAAAACTGAAGCTTTTCTGAGGAGTTTTCATTGATATCATTAATCGTAGACAGCGCAAGATCATTGTCTGCTTTTGCCAGTTCATAGCCTTGATTAAATCCTAATATGTTCTCGATGTCTTTGTTCATGTCTAAAATGTATCTTTTGCATTGTCTTCAATCAATTGAAGAATAGATTCCCGATCATACAGTATTACTTTGTGCATGGGTTGAGAATATCTTATTTTTCCTTCATTCCGTAATTTTTGCAAGGTAGTTTTGGATCGAATGTGGAGGAGCTTCATAGCGTCATCTTCACCAATCCACTTTGGTTTTTCATTTTTTGAATCGCCTTGCATGCGTTCAATTGTAATTGACACGAGTTTAAAAAAGGCTTCTTCTTCTATTGTGATAACATTCATACTGGGTAAACACCTTGATGTTTACAAATGTACAAAGAGATTTTCTAAAATTTTTGAGGAGGATGTATTGTTTGAAAATAGTTTGACAAATGAAAAAGGAGCTATGAAAATTAATTCATAACTCCTTGACTTTGAGTGCGGTCTGGACGGGACTCGAACCCGCGACCCCCTGCGTGACAGGCAGGTATTCTAACCAACTGAACTACCAGACCAAGATTTTATATAATGCTTATCTTTAAAAGCGATGCAAAACTAATGTGTTTTTGGGAATTACCAAACATCAAAACCAAAAATATTCGTGGAATCCTCATATTTATTTTTTTGCAATTCTAATTGCTTCAAAAACAACCAGTTCAGCACAATTATTTTTAAATTATTTTTTTGAACTTCTCTCCCAATCCTCTCCCCAAAATTTTAAAGCCATTAATAATTTCTTAATATTTCAACTACGTATACACATTCGCAAGTTTCACTTCGTTATCCCGACTACTAAATCATTAACTTAATTAAAACAGTTTAGAGAATTATGAAGAAATTACAAAATCTTTTATTTGTAGCAGCACTTGGATTAATCGCAATTTCATGCGGAGACGATGATAGTGCAGCACCTGTAGTCACTATTTCCACACCCACAGCTGGGACCTCCTACACCGTAGCAGATACCATCTCATTGACTGGAAATGTGACCGAGGATACTGAATTGGCATCGATCGCAATTACATCAGATTTGGGTGTGGATGAAAGCATCACCAATTTTGATAGCGATACTACCCATTCTTTTAATTACAGCATTACATTGGATTCATTGACCGCTGCCGGAGACTATACGTTTACCGTAACCGCTACGGATGAAGCTGGAAACACTGGATCGGATGATGTCCAAATAAGCATCCAATAATCATTTTTTAGCAACTTAATCGTTGCGAACTCTACAATTACAACCACAAAAATTAAGCAGATCTCTTTACAGCGAGGTCTGCTTTTTTTATGTACTTTCCCAAGCTTGACAAAACAACGTAATTCTACGTACACTTTACGTAATTGTACGCATATCACATTTATCCCATTAAATTACAGATATTTACATATTAACTATTATCATAATAATACAGAAAACCTACCTAAATTTCACAACCACCTCTTTCTGCCCCTTTTTATTTTATGGAATGTTCACCCACTTCGGAATAGAGTAACCGTACACCCTTTCAAACACATTTTATTCATCGAAGTAAATTAAAAACTTAAAAAAATGGCTCACAAAGTAAAGTTGCCCCATAGAAGAGGGAACAGAAGAATACTAAATAGAGAACTTGTAGAAAAAGGAACAACTCCAGAAGATGCACAAAAAAGATTAATCAATTGCCTAAACCTTGCTACCAGAATGGCTGATCATGCCAAAACTAGAATGAATCAAATTTATTCTTTAGATAAAAAAGAATGGGTCTTTTGCTGGAATCTGGACAATATGCTCGTTGACTACTTTGGAAAAGTAGATCGAAAAATGCACGTACGGAAAGTCTACAATAGAATGTTGTCCGCCTCCTATCGATTGTCTAAAGGTATCGTCATTCGCCTTCGACCTCAGGAAGAACGAACTGGTCACGCAAAAAGTGCAGGATGGTTTGCAGAACCTAAACGATTTAAAGTGTTTACAAACCTATTGGATCGAACCGATGAAGAAATTGCCTCCGTCTTTGTTCATGAACTCATTCATCTTTGGTTCAGAGATCAAAGAAT
>JARGNR010000166.1:0-5303 GCA_029212405.1 Saprospiraceae bacterium | reverse complement strand
ATTAAAACCATAAAACAATGGCACACAGAATTAAATTGCCTCACCGGCAAAGAAACAGAACCAGACTAGAAAATGATTTACAGGCAATAAGCCTCACCACACAGCAAGCCATCGATAAATGTGTCCGATGCTTAAATCTAGCTACGTTGATGGCAGAACACGGCAAAGCACGCATTAATACTGTCTTTTCACAAAATAAAAGAAGATGGGTTAATGCTTGGAACAATGACGAAATGCTGGTAAGGTGGTTTGGAGAAGTCACCCATAAACGACAGGTAAGAAAAGTAAATCGCCGTATTTTATCGGTAACAACTCGACTATCTAGAGGAATAGTCATCCGACTGAGACCAAATGTAAACGAATCTAGAAATGCACAAAATAATGGTTGGATCTTCGAACCTAAACGATTCAAAGTTTTCTCAAGATTATTAGACAAGACAGACGAAGAAATAGCATCTGTATTCGTACATGAACTCATCCACCTATGGTTTATGGATCAAAATTTAAACGGTGAAACAGTGTATGGTGCGCCTCTAGCTCAGGCACTAGCTCGTGAAAATCCACGAAAAGCGAGAAAGAGCGCAGAAAACTACGAGCATTTTGTGCTTGAATTGTGGGAGCAAAATCAACCCTAATTTACTTACTTGTGGAGTATACGCGTTTTATATGTTCCATCTAACTCCGTACAAAAGAAGTGCAGAACATCATGCTGCACTTCTTTCAATTCCCTTTATGTTCACACACTTCAAGTATTCCATGCAAATTGATTCAATCATCTTAAATCTCTATCATTCATTGGATACGAATCCACATCAAATCGGTTGTTGATGTGCCTCAGACAACATTTTTAAACTACAATCGACATTTTATCCCCCTCTCTTCCGAAATTTCACCCTGTAATTTTCTTGTTTTCCACGCAATAAGTAGCTTTGCGGCTTCTAAAAGAAAAATAACTGGATATGCCTGATTTTGAGAAGTATTTTAACCTTGAGATTCATTTGGGTTCGTTTGTTCTCAACCTACTCATTACCGCTATTATCGCGTATTTGATCAAACTGTTTTATATCAAGTACGGTAGAGCAATATCGGATCGTAGAAAATTCTCTAATAATTTCATTCCATTGGCCATTGGCACCTTGCTCATTATTACCGTGATCAAGTCATCTGTAGCTCTTTCATTAGGGTTAGTTGGTGCCTTGTCCATTGTACGTTTTCGATCAGCGATCAAGGATCCTGAGGAGTTGACAATGCTCTTCTTAATCATCGGTTTTGGATTGATGGGTGGAGCCGATAAACCTGTACTTTCTCTGCTGAGCTTTGCATTGGTGCTCCCTATTTTCTACTTCAATTCATTGATGTCAAAAAATAAAGGAACAGTCACCAATAAAGCATTCCTCAATGTGAGCACAAAAAACAAAAATGTAACTGCCATTACCGCTTCTATAGAACCGCATACTTCTTACTTGGAAATTAAGAGAGTGGATAGTGTCCAAAATGGAATTAATGCCAGTTTTTACTGTACCATCGATGGCCCAGCGCAATTACAAAAAATTATTGAGGCAGTCAATAATGAGGACCCAGAAGCAACCGTTTCATTTGTAGAGCAACCAGATCTTTTATTATGATTATAAAAGGTAAAAAAGAAAAAAAAATAACTCAATTTCTAATGAATATTGGAATCAAAACTGCTATTGTGGTTTTGGCTGCAACTGGGTTATTCTTTCTTGCCAAAAACCTTCTTAATCCAACGATCAACAATTCTGAAATCATACTTTGTGATGCAGAAACAGTGGTTGAGGGCAATTTTATAGCCAATGATCGACTATTCAATAATGGACATACACAATCCTCCGAAAAAAGCTACTCTGGAAAATATTCTTCTTTTGTAGATGCCAAGAACAAATATGGCATTGGACATACCATTAAAAACCCGGCAAAAAACACTCGATTTATTGCCTCTGTGCGTAGACATGCTCAAAATGGGAATAAATCCGCCATTGTCATTACAGGTAAACCTGCCAAAAACTTTTATAAACAAGTCTCTACCTCAAAATATAAAGACAAGGATGGTTGGGAACTGCTTACCATAGATGCCATTATTCCTGACTCCCTCGACATTTCAGAATTGTCCATCTATACATATGCCATGTCTCAAGGCGGTGCTGCCTATTTTGATGATTTGCAGATAGAAATGATCCAAAGCGAAGACAACGGCTTGAATGAGTTGGATCAATTGCATCTTTATTTTGACAATCAAGGATTTAGAAAAATAAATAAAAAACGAGAAGAAGCCCTTAATAAAGGAATCTTACAAACTGGCGATGACGATTGGGTGAAAGCAAAACTTACAGAAGATGGAGAAGTTTCAAACGATGTAAATGTGCGATTAAAAGGCGACTGGACCGATCACCTCAAAGGAGATTATTGGTCGTACCGAATAAAAATGCCAAAAGATAAGTCTTGGAAGAGAATGCAGGTATTTTCATTGCAAGATCCAGCTACTCGATCTTTTTTAGATGAATGGATCTATCATAAAGCGCTGGAAGAAGTTGATGTCATTACACCGAGATATGGATTTGTTAATTTCTCTCAAAACAATCAAGATCCTGTATTGTACGCCTACGAAGAACATTTTGACAAACAAATTGCCGAATATAAAAATCGTCGAGAAGGAGTCATCGTCAAATTTACAGAGGATTATTTATGGAATCTGCGTTTGAAAAATAAAGACATTCATAATAAAGACATCCACCAGAATGTCATTCACAATGCGGACATCCTTCCTTTCAAAACAGGCCGGACGATCAAGGATCCGAAGCTATTGGAACAATTTGAACGTGCCCAGGACTTGATGGATGCCTATCGAAATCGTAGTGCTCCCGCCCATGAGGTATTTGACATGGAATTGATGGCCAAATATTACTCTATTACCGATATATTCAACGCCAATCATAGTGCCATCTGGCATAACCTTAGATTTTACTATAATCCCATAACTCGCAAATTGGAACCCATTGGATTTGATGGATATACCGAAGATGGCCATTATAGAATGTACGTAAAACTGTTTTTTGGAGAATTTATGTCCAGCGAATATGAAGATGAATGGAGCGCTTTCTATAAATACATTTTTAGGGATGAAGAATTTATCCGCTACTATGTGCCCATGATGGTCGAGTATTCATCGGATGCCTTTATCAATGGATTATTAGATAAGTACGATTCGGACCTCTTCAACTTAGAAACACTCATTCGACGAAGTACAAAAGCAGATTATGAATTTGACAGCAACCAACTCTTGAAACGCGCCAAACTCATCCATAAAAACATTATGCCATTTAGTGAAAACTCGTTGAAAGTATTTAGAGAAAAAGATACCAATGGAGTTGAAAAAACGTTTGTTACCAATTATCATAATCTTCCGTTAGAAGTAATAGGAAGCCAAAAAGGTAAAAAATGGATTCCTATTGAGAATGAAGATGCATCTATAATTAGAAGCAATGGAAGAAAGCTGGCCCCTACGTTTACCCCAATTGAAGTGGCATCATCTGATAAATATGTATTTTTCAGATTGCCAGGTACATCGCAAGTATACTCGAGTACGATCAAAGATTGGAGAAGACCTGAAACGCTAAAAATTGGCAACAGTAAAAACGTGGCTCTGTCTATCCCACTGCCCAAAGAAGCCTATTCCATAAAAGATAGCATCATTACATTTTTTGCAGGAAGTCACAGCCTTGATCGTCCGTTGTTAATCCCTGAAGGATACACATTGATTTTAGAAGGAGGTGTAAATTTGGACATGATCAAAAAAGCATATATACTATTATATGGAACATTATTCACAACGGGTAGTCCTGATTCTCCAGTTCTTATAACCTCCACTGACAAAACAGCTCAGGGAATTACAGTGATGAAAGCCCCTCAAAAATCCATTTTAAATTATACTTCCATAACAAACCTCAACACCTTACTAGAAAATGAATGGCAATTGACTGGAGCGGTTACATTTTATGAATCCGATGTAGAAATGACTCAAGTCACAATTGCAAACAATCTGTGTGAAGATGCCTTAAACATTATTCGCTCATCCTTCTCTATTAAGGAATTGAACATCAACAATACCTTTGCCGATGGATTTGATTGCGATTTCTGTAAGGGTAAAATTTTTGATTCCTATCTCCATCACACCGGCAATGACGGACTCGATTTTTCAGGAAGTTATATTGAAGTTGAAAGCACCAGATTGGAAACAATTGGGGATAAAGGAATAAGTGCAGGAGAAGAAGCCACACTGATCGTCACCGATGTAGTCATCGACGGTTCAGTTATTGGGATTGCATCCAAGGACTTATCCAAGGTAAAAGTAGTACGTGCTACGTTGAAAAACTGCCAGGAAGGTTTTGCTGCCTATCGCAAAAAACCAGAGTTTGGAGGTGGAACAATCAATGTAAAAAGTTTCACCCAGGAAGGAGTCACCAATTTGACGGTAGCAGATCCAGAGTCTAAAATAAATCTCCCCAAATAATGGGCATAGAGACGACACATACCAAAACCTTGCGATACGAAGTCAAATTCGCCGTTGACATACTTGACGCCCCTTCAATTGAGGCCAGCATTCTCATGCATCCAGCATCTTTTAGCAAAGCCTATGAAGATCGACAAGTAAATAACATCTACCTGGACTCCCCTACCTTCCAATGTTTCCATCAAAATATTGAAGGACATCCCCGACGTAAAAAAATGCGTTTACGCTGGTATGGTCCCCACGACATGCCCACTAAAAAATCTACCCTAGAAATCAAAAATAAAGATGCAGAATTGGGCTGGAAAGATTCTTTTTCAGTAGACGGTTCTCTCGTCAAAAATTCTTCTTCCCTATTAGAGGCAGTTGCTTCATCGGGTTACTATCAAGGCAATCTCACCCCTACCTTACACAACTGTTACCACCGATCGTATTACATCTCCCAAGACGGATTATTCCGTATTACCTTGGACTGGAATCAATCGTTTAAAATTCCTTTTACTCCTCAAAAATCACTGCCCTACACCGACTTCCCTGTCATTGTAGAACTGAAATACGACCAGGAAAATGCGGATCGATCCAAAGACATTACCGACTACCTCGCCTTTCGCCAAACTAAAAACAGTAAGTATACCGTGGGCATTCAAGAGCTTTACTTCTAATTCATTCCTTAAACCTATCACCACCATCTTTCTCAAAATCCAAAATGCGCAAAAAACGAGCTAAAGCCATGATTCTTTTGTTTCTTTTCTTATCAAGAAGAAAAGAAAGCCCTACG
>JARGNR010000018.1:69790-87889 GCA_029212405.1 Saprospiraceae bacterium | reverse complement strand
GTTCCACCATCTTCCAGAGTCAAAATATTACCATCTAAACTCAATCCTTGATCATCTGTATCCGTGTCATCCAAGAACGGAGATAAGTCAATAGATCCACCATTTTCTAATTGTAAAGTATTACCAACCAAAGTGATGGATTGGTCATCTGTATTATCCAAGAAAGCAGTCAAGTCTACAGTTCCCCCATTTTCTAAAGTCAAAATATTGCCTTCTAGACTCAATCCTTGATTATCCGTATTGTCTAAGAATGCTGTAAGGTCGACTGTTCCTCCATCCTCTAGTGTGAGGATGTGTTCATTCAAACTTATCCCTTGATTATCTGTATTAATAACCATGAGAGATTTCATCAATTTATTTACGGAAATCATTCTTACAACACCTGTATTATCCATGGAAAGAATACTATCCATAGTTGTTCCAGAGTGTACAGACCTAATCCTTAATTCGCCATTAATATCAAGTGCCTTATCGGGGTTCTTTGTATTGATCCCTACTTTGCCGTCAGTAATGTTAATATGGAATTTTGTGCCGTCATTTGCCTCAACTTGAAAAATTGCTGATGTGTCAGCTTGAGTTGAGTTATTACTTATCTTCACCTGCCCCTGTAGAGAGAAACTTAAAAATAGTAAAATAAGAAGGGTATTGGCTATACGCCATTTTCTTGAAAAATCGGTTGTTGGATACATAATATTTATTTACATAAAATAGACTCTAGCTTCCATTTGAAAGACTACTTTATTTTATATAAAGGGTATAGGACTTGGTATACTGTTTCCCAACAAAAGGTAAATCTATAGTATTAAAAAGTTGTGGCAAAGCCCTACTGTCTTAGATTCTTGATATTGTAATCCACTTTACAATAAAGTGTTTGCAATGAAGTTCTCTTGCTAATTTAATCAGTAAAATCAGGCTGCTCACTTTGTTTAAATCAAACAAAAATGAAACATGATTGATAAAAAATACAAATAAAGCACAACTCTAAGATTGAATATCGGTTGGTAATAAATCAGTTCATTCCCTTCTTCGGTCGCTGGATCTTAAACAACAGATACCATAAGCATATAAATAAACCTTACTCAATCAAAACTATGTACCTTGTAAAATGGAATCTTTATATTAATATCATTGCTGTTGTTATTATTGTTGGTTTTTCTGCCCTCTTTGTAAAAATACAAGTCGTGCTTTCCATAAGAAATGCTATCCATCGGATATAAACATAAAATACCTTTCTCATCTTTGTTGGGGTGTTTGAAAAAATAACAATCCAACTCCTCTTTTATATCTTTATCGTCCACTTCTAATTCTGTCAATGAAAGAAATGCCTCAATAATTTTTTCTTGTTTTTCTTCCTCATAACTTACACTTTCTGCTTTGAATTCTGCTCTTTTAACTTCAATTTCCGAGTTTATAGAGTCAATTTCATCTTGCAATACATTGCGCTGAAGGGTATCTTTTAAAGCTCTCCGTTCTTTTCTTAACGTCCTTCTTACTATTCGAAGGGAATCAAATTCTTCTTCCAAAGAATCTTTTCTCTCTTTATAGAAGGAATCTTCGTTTTTATTGTTTGAAAATAGAGAAAAGTTGAACCCTGGCTTCCAATAAGGGTCTATATCCGTTTTTCTTTGGATGAGCTTATAATCAGAGGCACTCATTTTAAGAAATATTTTGAGGTAGTCTTCGTCATTCATATATTTATTCAGAATGATGGTAGGGATGATTTGTCTCCGTTTTGAAATATCATTGTCGACTTCAGTCATATAGTTCTTTCTTAAATCTTCATAATTCATATGATCAATTGCGTTTCCAAATTGCTGAATCGTCGTAGATGGAGGATAGTAAGCAAAATTATTATTGGTAAACATTTTACCGAATAATAAAATGACCAATATATAGGGGATTGAAAAGAAGAATAAACGCTTTGTATATCTATTATCTAAGAAATTATATAATAATGGTCGATATAGAAAAGTCAGAGTTGTCCATCCATAAAAAGTAAAAATCGGATTGTATATCCGATTAACTGTTCGATCTTTTATCTTTTTGAAGATTCCAATTGTAATAAAATCGATAAATACCACCAAACCAATAATAATATAAAGCATCAAAAAGATACCTATAGAAGCTGCTTGGAAACCATGAAAATTAGAAGCCAAATAACTAATTAAAATGATTTGGAAAAGGAAAAATGCCAAAGAAAAAAACAATAAGAATAACAAGAAGGTGTATGCAAATAATACACTACAAATCTTTTCAAGGCGCTCTATGAAATCATCAAATTCTCCAACACGCTTTTTGAGTAATTCTGTAAAATACTCGCTATAATTTAAAGCTTCATAATCAATATCTTGTGAGACATAACGCAATCCTATGGCTCCAATCCACAATCCCCGCAAAATCACATGAATCAATAGATTAATAAAAAATATGCGCCATCCTACCTTAAAAATATTAATGAAAAAGTTTTGTGCTACTCTTGCAAAACCTTCAGAATTGTTTCGGGCATACATCTCAACTTCTATCAATAAATCCTGACTTTCATAAATCCCAAATAGGGCCAATCCAGAGATGAGCAATTCTAATTGCCATGACTCTTGTTGTAATCGTTCTAACCATTCTTTGAAAAATGATTTATTATCCAGCTTTGCCATTATTGATAGTTTGAAATAAAAGTAGTAAATATCTTGTCATTTTTTTTAATGGTCCCCCAACCTTCTTTGGATTCTTTACAGTCTTATTTATTGAAGTCATTGAAGTGATTTGAAAACAAAGGCTTAAATGATACTCAAAGGAATTAATATTATATTTTAAATCACTTTATTATAACCAATGGATTAGTTTTCATTGGAACATGAGAAATGTCGACAATTAACCAACTATTCTTTCGAGATTTTTACTGCAGAAAAAGTGTTCGTGGATGGTGAAGATTATTGTTTTACAATGGCTTTTAAGATTAACTAATAAATAAAAAAAACTAAAAGATGAAAAGTCTAAAATTTTTTTTCATAGGAATACTTGGAATTACTCTGTTATCCTCTTGTTTGAAAGATGAATGTAATTCTACCCAAGGAATATATACCTATGAACCGGTCTATATGACCAAAGAAGAGATTAATAGCCAATCAATAACATCAGAATCCTCAGCGCCCTTAAAAAATCCTGGTAAGATTTATTATCAAGGAGATGTGCTTTTTATTAGTGAAGTTGGTGAGGGAGTACATATTTTTGATAATTCTGATAAATCAAATCCAGTGCCTATTTCATTTCTCAAAATTCCAGGGAATGTAGATGTTTCATTTAAAGGGAGTCATTTAATTGCCGATAGTTATTTGAATATTCTAATCATTGATATTTCGGATATTAACAACCCTGTAGTAGAATCTCGTATTGAAGATATTAAAACGGATTACTATTATTATGATGAAGAAAAGGAGGCATATATTATTGATTATATAGGGTCTACCAAGCCGATAACATTAGAATGCGATCACCCATTTTTCGAAAGGACAACGGACTATTACTTTTATGACGATTTTGGATTTATGAGCTTTAATGGGAATATAGATGCAGAGGCCAGTGTTTTTGCTTCCGATGTTTTCTTTAATTCTCAAGGGAATAGCCCTGGTATAGCAGGTTCATTGTCCAGTTTTGCCCTTGTAGGGGATCACTTTTATTTCATTACGGGGCCTGATGTAAATGTCTATGATATTTCTAATATTTCTAATCCGATATTTACAGATGGATTTGACGTAGCCTGGAATATAGAGACCTTATTCCCATATCAGGATAAACTATTCATAGGTGGACAAAATGGAATGTATATTTATGATAATAGCGACCCTTCTTCTCCTAGATATCTTTCAGAATTTGTGCATGCAAGAGCGTGTGACCCTGTATTTGTTGAAGGGACAACAGCATATGTGACCTTGAGTGAAGGAAATAGATGTTCTAATTTTACAAACCAATTGGATGTTATTGATGTAACGGATATTCTTGATCCTACCCTGATAAAATCGTATTCTATGTACCGGCCTAAAGGATTGTCTGTATACAACAGTACTTTGTTTTTAGCTGATGATAAAGCAGGTATCAAAATCTTTGATGTGACGGATAAAGAAGCAGTTTCGGAGAATAAACTAGGCTCAATCAGAGGCGAAACATTCTTTGAGGTAATTCATATGTCTCCAACAGAAATTATGGCGATTGGTCCTGATGGTATTTTTCAATATGATGTGAGTACAGTAGGGGCTCCAAGTTTATTAAGTCATATTGAAGTCGTAAAGTAAAATTCAAAACAAAAAGCCATGAAAAAAATATGTTGCCTTTTCCTATTGTTTAGTTTATGTTTTGGAGTCAATGCCCAAAGTGAAATTGAACCTATAAAAGAGAAACAGAGATATAATGCCCTTTTGTTTAGTGGATTATTTGGTGCATCCAAGACAGGATTGGGATTACGCTATAAATCACTTTATACCTTTAAAAAATCTATAAAAATTGGATGGGGAGTAGGAATCGAATCGTACAGTTCTGGTATAGAAAGAAATTTTATTCCTCTGTCTTTAGATATTCTTGGAGATGTTTTGGATAGTGATAAAACTCCATTTTATATGGTAAGTGTGGGATACGGAATACCTTTGAAAGAAGACGTTGAATTTGCCGAAGAATCAAAAGGCGGATTGATGGTAGATCTTTCAGTAGGGTATAGATCAAGGAGAGGAGAATCACAACCTTTTCTTACCGCTGGATACAGAATTCAGAATGCATCTTACTTAGGTGAGGATAGCTATGGAAATAATAATAAAAATGTCATATATAAGAGATGGTCTGTAACAGCAGGTATGCTCTTTTAGAAACGTATCATTTCTTTTGATTACAGTATAAAAGCCAATTTCAGTAGACAGTTCAGTAAATGAGCTGTCTATTTTTTCTTCTTTTTATCCTTTTTCTTGAAATCTCCTCTTTTCCAGGCATCAATAAATTGTTTCCATGCCAATGGGTTGAAAATATTCTGGGGTTTGGTTTGTCCTACATATTGGAAATCTCTAGCTCTCTCTCGAAGCACCAAACTGGTGGCCTCAC
Organism: Saprospiraceae bacterium; assembly: GCA_029212405.1. Lineage (GTDB taxonomy): Bacteria > Bacteroidota > Bacteroidia > Chitinophagales > Saprospiraceae > CAJXUU01. Next base: position 82,810 of record JARGNR010000018.1, on the reverse strand, counting down.
CTCCATCTACGGGTACTGAATATCTCAATTCTTCTAAGACTTCTGCAGCAACATTTTCTTCTGCTTTTTCTCTTAAATCATCAGATATGTCAATTGCTAAAAATTCATACTTGAAATATTCTCTATCTGGCCAAGGGAAAATAACAGCTTCTGGAAGAATGTTTTCATCCTCACTCATTATTTGTATATAATAATATAATGTTTGCGATAAGGTATCAGGAATTACATAGTCTACATCCTTAAACCCAATTCGAGTAAAACGTACCGTTTCTCCTTTTTTTGCTACAATTGAAAAATACCCTTCTGCATCACTACTTGTTCCTCTGCTTGTACCCAGAACTCCAATGTTGGTATAAGGTAAGATAATGGCATCTCCATCAAGTCCTTCTGTTACAACTAAGCCAGAAAACTGGATTACACTGTCTTGCGGTTCAGTCTGACCAACAACAGCAGATGCTAGAACTGCAAAAAACAAAGCCAAAATATAATTCTTCATATACACATATATTTCTCTAGGAATCATCAAAGATAAAAACTCATTTGATAGAAAACGATTCATCAACAGAGCAACACAAATCCTTTATACAATTTAACAAAGATTTAAGTGGATTCGTTGCGAAAAATCAACTATTTAATGCGTGCTCCAACACCTCATTCATAGTATCTACGTAGGTAAACTCCATTCCTTTCAAATATTCTGGCTCAATTTCCAAAATATGTTTTTCATTTTCTTTACACAAAATCACTTTCTTGATTCCAGCTCTTTTTGCAGCCAATATTTTTTCTTTGATTCCACCTACAGGTAGAACTTTCCCACGTAAGGTGATTTCCCCTGTCATTGCCAAATGAGATTGGATATGACGACCAGTAAGACAGGAAGTAATCGCTGTCAACATGGTGATTCCTGCAGATGGTCCATCTTTTGGGATTGCTCCTTCTGGAACATGCAGGTGCATGTCGATGGTGTCAAAGATTTCTGGGTCTATTCCAAGAGATTCGCTGTGTGCTTTTATGAAACTCAAGGCAGTTGTTGCGGATTCTTTCATTACATCTCCAAGGTTTCCAGTTAGATTAAGTCGGCCTTTACCTTTACTTTTACTGGCTTCTATAAACAAGATATCTCCTCCGACACTGGTATAGGCAAGTCCTACAGCAACACCGGGAACATCTACTTTAGTATACTTATCTAAACTTACTTTGGTCGGACCCAAAATAGAATTCACCTCTGAAGGTGTGATTCTTGGATTGTATTCGGTTTCCATTGCTACTTTCTTTGCTACATTTCGCATGACCGAACCGATTGTCCTATCCAAAGAACGGACTCCAGCTTCTCGGGTATATTCTTGTACTATTTTTTCAATGGTTTTGACAGGTAAATTGATGTCTTTTGCCTTCAAACCATGATTTACACGTTGTTTTGGGATAAGATGTTTTTTAGCAATTTGTATTTTTTCTTCCGTAGAATAACCACTTAATTGGATAATTTCCATTCTGTCTCTCAATGCAGGTTGGATGGTGTTTAACGAATTTGCAGTGGCGATAAATAGAACTTTGCTTAAGTCATATTCCAACTCAAGATAGTTGTCATAAAATGACCCATTTTGCTCGGGATCCAAAACTTCTAATAATGCAGAGGATGGATCTCCTCTAAAGTCTTTTCCGATTTTATCTATTTCATCCAAAATGAAAACAGGATTGGACGATTTTACTTTTTTTAGAGACTGGATAATTCGACCAGGCATAGCGCCAATGTATGTTTTTCTGTGTCCTCTTATTTCACTTTCATCATGAAGCCCACCCAAAGACATTCGCACAAATTTTCGATTCAAGGAGTTGGCCACTGATTTTCCCAAGGAGGTTTTTCCCACTCCTGGAGGGCCTACCAAACAAATTATCGGAGCTTTCATATCTCCTTTTAGTTTAAGAACAGCCAAATGTTCCAAGATTCGTTCTTTTACCTTATTCAGGCCATGATGATCTCCATCTAAGACACTCTTCACATTATTGAGGTCAAAGTTATCTGTGGTGATCTCATCCCACGGCAGATCCAGCAATAATTCCAAGTAATTCAATGTAACAGAAAACTCTGCCATTTGAGGGTTGATTCTTCTAGCTTTACCAAGCTCTCTATTAAAGGCTTCTTTTGCAGAATCAGGCCATTGTTTTTTTGCAGCCCGTTCTTCCAGTTTTTTTATTTCCTCTGTTTGAGGATTTTGTCCCAATTCTTCTTGTATGGTTTTCAATTGTTGATTGAGAAAATATTCTTTTTGTTGCTTATCAATTCCTCCTCTTACTTTTGATTCTATTTGATCTTTTAATTCCAAAAGTTGAAGCTCATTATCCATTTGAGTAAGTATACTCTTGGCTTTGTCTGCTAAATTGTCAATAGTAAGAATTGTCTGTTTCTCTTCTATCGAAATATTAAGGTTAGACGCTATAAAAGATAGGAGGAAGTTATCATTCTTAATATTCTGAAGCATCATTATAGCTTCTGAAGGGATATGTGGAGACAATTCAATAATTCGTTTTGCCAAATCACGTATGGAAGATATGGTTGCAGAAAATTCCATGAGATCCTCGATTTCTGTCAATCCTATTGGCTGTACTTTCGCTTTTTTATAGGGTGTTTCAGATACGATAGCCTCTAGTTCAAATCTTTTTCTTCCTTGTAGTATTGCGGTAGTATTGCCATCGGGCATTTTGAGTACCTTAATAATCTTTGCAATAGTTCCCACTTTAAAAAGGTCGTTGATTTGAGGATCTTCAACATTTAATTCTCTTTGTGCAATTACAGCTAGGATTTTATCGCCTTTTTCGGCAGCCTGCAATGCTTTTTGAGATTTGGTTCTTCCAATTGTTATAGGAATAACTTGCCCTGGAAAAAGAACTGTATTTTTAAGAGCTAGAAGGGGGAGAGTATCTTGATAGACCTCTTTTTCCACATTTCCATCATCTTCATCTGTTATAGAAAATAATGGGATCACTTCTCCATCATCATTTTTATTTGCTTTCTTCCACTGATCGAACATATATATATTATTTGTGCCCTTAGGCATTTTTTTAATGGTATTGTAGTTTTCTATTTCTAGAGTGTCAAGTATTGTTCCATAGCGAATTCAAAGAAAATATCAGTAATAATGTCTTTAATTGATGAAGCATTTGACAAATCGGCAGATGTAGGTAGACAAATTAGCTGTAACGATTCATAGTTTATTGAATATTTAATGAATAAATAATTACGAGCAATAAAAAAAGTGTTGCCAAAATTAATTGACAACACCTTATATTTTATTCTTTAAGAATGATTATTCGTCCGAGTCAGCATATTTTTGTTGATACCCCTCAAAGTCAAATATCAGACTGAATCTCAATGTATTATCCAATGGATTTCTTCTGTTGTTTGTAGGTACTAAGTAGGAAAGGTTGATACCAAAAATATTATATTGGATTCCTAACCCAACTGTAAGGTATTGTCGATCTCCTTTTTCTGGATGCTCATAGTAATACCCCGCTCGCACAGCGAATTGTTTATCATACCAATATTCTGTACCTAATGAGAAGGAGAATTCTTTAATTTCTTCACCAAAACCTCCTTGTGCATCACCCAAAGAACCGAATACACCAGAAAATAGTGCTTTCTGTCTGTAATCCGCAATTCCATCTCCATCTGCATCCCAATCAGGGTTGTCAACACTTTGACCATCTTCAAGAATGAATCTTGAAACTGGTGTAGGGATCAATAGCTTATTGACTTCAAAGTGGAAAGACATAGTATTGTATTGATCAAAATTCATCAATAGACCAGCACCTAAACCAAGGTTTGAAGGTAGAAAATCTTGTACCTCTGCAACATCAGTATACGATACTTTAGATCCTAAATTTGTTATGGCTAGACCATATGTCCATTCACTATCATATCCACCAAGTTTAGTTTTATTTTTATAGGATATTCCGATATCTGCTGCAAATGCATTGGCACTGTTAATATCAATACCATTTACATTTTGACCAGAAGCTAAATTAGAATAGACATATTTTGCACTTAATGATGCTGCAAAGTTGTCTCCTAATTTTCTAGCATAGGCTACATTAAATTCAAGTTCTCTTGGCTGTCCAAGTCCAATATCGATACCCTGGACATCGGTAAAGTTTATTTCTCCAAGTGAAAAATATCTTAGACCAAAACCAATGGTTTCCAGCTCACTCAATTTTTTGTACCCTGAAAAATGAAGTAAATAGACATCGTTCAAATTTAATTCCCGCAACCAAGGAGTATATGTCAAAGCCAAGGCTGTTGATTTTTCTGTGAATGCCAAATTTGCTGCATTGTAATGAATTGCATTTGGGTCTGGAGAAACTGTAATTCCCACATCTCCCATTGCGCCTCCTCTGGCATCAGGAGCAATTCTCAAAAATGGCATTGCGGTAAGAAGGGTGTTGGGAATGCAATCCCCATTAGGACCTACAACACATCCTTTAATTGGGTCAAATTGGGCGTAACTGATTGAACTACTGACTAAAATGATTGCTAATAGTAGAGTAGTTTGTATGACGTTTTTCATAAATTTTATTGAATTGACAACTTTCGTAACGATAGAAAACTATTTTTTATTTTCTATCCGAAAAGATTTACTGATTTTATTTCTTCAAATAAGTGCACAAAAGTAATTTATTTACCTTAATTAATTAGTGGTTTCCTATTATAAGATCACTAATTTTTCAAAATCACTTTCTCTAATTAAATTTAATTCTCGCGATAAAACTTTGATTTTATATAAATATAAGCCCTTACCTAAATTTGAGCCGTAATCATCTTTTGCATCCCAGTGAATATCATCTACACGGTAACCACTAGCAAATACATTCTGCTGAATGGTTTTTACGAGCTTCCCTGAAACCGTATAGATATCAACAAAAACTTCCAATTCTGACCCTGCAAGATCGTGTTCAAATTGGAACGATGTAGAAGTTGTGAACGGATTTGGATAGTTATATACACGTCTTAGACTTTCATCTCCTTCATTGATAACAGAAAACTCCAATCTTTCTTCTGTACTATTATTAGAAACATCCCATGCTTTCACTGTAATCGAATGCTTTCCAGTTTCCAAATCGGATAATGGAAACCTTACCTTTCCACTGGTATGATCATCTTTGTTGGCTTCATAAAACTCGTTTAGTATAAATGAATTGGTTGGATCATCATCTAATATGGCTACTATGTCGTGGCCTATACTTGTTCCACTCACATTAATACCCAAATCATCACTTAGATTGGCAAGTAAAGTAGGACTGTTGTCTGTGGATCCACCAAATACAAAACTTTCATCGTTCATAAATAATTGCATCTCAGGACCAATGTTGTCCGTTATACCGTTGGGATCACTTCCCCCAATGATTACTTCATTAAAATTTCCAGCGGCATCACGATCATTTCCATCATAAGCGTAATAAGATATTCTTCCTTTTCCTACGGTGTAGTTAATGTCTTTAGGGACCACAAACGTAAAGGAAAACTTACCATTCACTACAGATGCAGATCCTTTGAAAAGAATATTTCTGTATACTTCAAAAGATTCTACTCTACTCTGTGAATCATTTCGTAAAGTTTCAATGGTTGACTCTTTATCATATACTGTTGGAAAAATGTTCCCATTAAAATCAGAAACTAAATTTCCATTAGAATCTGTTATTACTCCCTCTATAGTTACTTCTTCAAGAGCATTCAGTGTATCCACAGATGTCAGTGGATTCTCATTAATTAGAGTGGTTGCTACATTATATTTTGGCAATGCAATTCTCTGTGACGGATCTCCAATAAGTGAGAATTTACGATCATTGTTAAAACTATTCGAGTCTGCGTTCTTATTCTTGGCATCCTTAATGATATCTCCAAGCGTTTGGGCTTTTCCATCAACTTTGTCAAAAATTATATCATATACGGCTTCTGTCAATCGCTTATTTTGATTGGAATATACAGCCCTTACTGTGGTTAAAAGAGCAACAACTCCTCCTTTCTCTTTTTGTATGGAAGCTTCTCCTGCACTGATAATTGCAGGATCATCATATCCTGTAAAAGAACACGTAGCAGTGATTAAAATTGGCAACTCATCTGAATTGTTCCAAGTTTCAATGTCTGGAATTTTTAGCACTCTTTCCTGTGCCCAACCTTTTGGGCCACCATGCCCCAAATAATTGAATACCAGTGCACCTTTTTGCATGGTCGTATTGATGGCTTCAGACGCTGCAGGATATCGATCTCCTCCAGGAGTAGATTCTTGAGCGTATGCATCAAAATATATTTTAGTCTGATTAAAAATGGGATGAGCCGCTTCTACATCCTCAGCGATGTCATCTGCTTGTTGAACGTGTAAGTTGATGTCTTCATCATCTGCAGCGAATGCAATTCTTAATCTCCAGTCGCCATATGCCTTAGGGTTGGTATCGTAATCAATGATTTTATCAATAACCCCATTTGCCATTTCGGCAGTAGTGACAGGTATTCTTCCTACTGCTACATCTATTGCACCTCTTAAGGTTCCTCCTTCGTCATCGCTTAATAAGACATAGTAGTCATCCGAAGGATACCCAAGTATAGGATCAAGTGATTGGTCTGTTTCATACGCGGGGATGAAATTGTGATCGGCAAGATTGGGGGTTATATTTCTATAATCATAAGTAGCATCACCCAGCAACAGTAAATATTGAAATTTAGAATCTCGTACAGAAATCATTCTAGCAAAATCACGCACGGCTGTAGGGTCTAATCGCCCTCCTGAAAATTCGTTGTATATGTGTTTTATATCAACGGTTTCTACAATATAATTGCTGAAATTTCTTCGGTGCTCAGCTAGCCTATTGGCTGCATCCACAAAATCTTCATGATATAAAATTATCAAATCTGCCCTTTCTAATCCATGAATATTTTGGTTTTCAATCAATTGCCCCTCAAGTTCAGGTACAAGAAAATTACCATCTTTAATCATGAAAAATGAATTCAACCGATTATTGACATCATAGATCAAATTGCCATTTGAAGGAGTGATAATAGAGGTATTGTTTAGATCGGTAACATTCCAATATTGGAAACCTGAAGTCGGGACAGAAAACCCTGATGTTGTATAATTAATGGACTCCGCATCCTGAAGTTTAAGCTGATTGTAATTTTGACTGATTGATTTACGATACTCCAATTGGATAAAATCCAACCATGCCTCATCTTTGGTGGAAGATTTTACGAATTCCACGCCTATAGTTGAGTTTGAAGTAATTAATATTTGTTCTTCGATCAAAACTTGTCTTGCATAGGTAGATTCTATGTCTGTTAGATTTGTTCCAGCTGCAGTTTTGGAGAATGTTTGACCGTCTACTGTCAATTTTGATGTTGTACTACTTGCTCCACGTGCTGCCAATCTCATAGTTATTTTTGCATCCCCAGTAGGAGAAACATTAGAAATGTCAAACTTATCTTGGTAAGAATTGCTTGTCTCAGCACCAAAATAATCTCCATACCAATCTTTTCCAGTACCCTCCGTACTTACGTTGGCACCTAATAAATTGATACGGTCCTCTTCATAGATTTGCACAAAATCTATTTCATTACTTAGATAATCTGCATTATTTGAAGAGTTAATTGTTTCTATTCTTTTTCCTCCACTCCCATCTATCTTTAAAAAGATGTAATTATTAACATCATATACATTTTTGTCAAAACTGTATTCCTCTCCAGAATTTTCAAAGTTCCAACGATCTGCACCTTCTGCATAAAATCGAATGTAGTCTTGTTTATCAAAAGAACCATCTCCTCCATCGTTCACAAGGATTGGAATTTCAACAAGGTCATCAGGACGAATATCACTTATTGCTTTTGGTAATCTTCCACCAATATTTGAGAAAACTTGAAGATTAGAGCTAGAAATCGAGCCTTCATCAATACCAAGTGTTGAATTCATATAATCGCCAGTCAATTCATATACTCCTTCTTCTGAAATGGGGATTTTATATATGGTACCAGACGATAGCACAGAAGTGAAGGTGTTATTATCTCTGTAGGATGGTGTATTTTTAGGTGTGAAAGTAGCTGTTATTCTAAATTCTTCTAGCTTTTCAAAACCTGATGCTGTTTTTCGTATGGGTGTTATTGAAATATTTCCTTGAAAGTAATTTTTCGCTTGAGTAAGGTCACTTAGAATCCTGTAGGTATTTCCAACACTACTTTTTGATTCATTTTGAAGTAGTGTTATAGGTGAGGTTTTAATTGGAGTAATAGATACTTCAATAGTTCCGTTTCCGGGTAGAGGAATTTGATGCAAATATCTAGGTACCTCTGGATATTTTGTGTCAAAGGCAGCTTTAGAGAATGTTTGAACTTCGATTTTATCATTTTCATCGAATATATTGTCGAATGTTTGTTCGAACCAATTTAAGGTAACTTCGGTAGAATACTTTTCTTGCCCAATTAATACTTGGCTAGAGAAAGTAAGAAGGAATAGTATTGTGAGCGTGTTTCGCATGCTTTTAAGATGGTAATTTACATTGAAGGATTGCAAAATCAATTTCAAAAAACTAAAACGATTGTTGCTTTAAAATGTTTTAATTTTGGGTTTATTCAATTCAAAAACGAAAGATATACAAAGGTATTGCAAGGAATCAATAAATTATGTCGTTAAGAGCTCAAAATTTATTTTTCGAAAAGTCAACAGTACTAAGTTGAACTAAAAAGACGTTAGCACATTTAATTTAGAGGAAAGCTTTAATAAATAAGAGAGTGAAGTAGAGTAATATAAATTTTTTAGCTTTGAGTAACCAAAAACAGATTTACAAATTTTAATGCGTCTAAGAGAGATATCAATAGGGGTTCTATTTTTTTTGTTGACATATAGTATATATGGACAAGATCCTATTTATTCTCAATTTTTCAACAGTCCAACATTGATTAATCCAGCTTTTGCTGGCAATACTAGAGGGGCATTTGTTTCTGTAAATTATAGAAATCAATGGCCGTCTATTGAAAATGCGTATGAAACATTTTCATTGACCTATGATCAACGATGGAATAAGTCATCTGGTGTTGGTCTTTATCTCACAACTGATGCTGCAGGTAATGGAGCTTTAAAAACAACTAAATTAGGAGGCATCTATTCCTATAGAATCAGAATTAGGGATGAAGTCTTTGTGAAAGGAGCAATTGATGTTGCCTATGGGCAGACTAGATTAGATCAATCCAAACTTGTATTTTTAGATAATTTGGACCCACAATTTGGATTAATGACACCTGGAGGAGTAAGTTTTCCAACTCAAGAAATTTTCACTGCATCTCCATCAAGAAGTTATTTGGATGTTTCGTCTGGCGTATTGTTATACACTCCTGGGTACTATGCCGGACTGTCTTTCAAACATCTTAATTCTCCCAATATAGATTTTGTAGACGATTTGACAGGGGAAGCAGGTATACTTCCTATTCGATGGTCATTTATAGGAGGAGGACAAATCAATCTTGATAGACGCAATAATGGAGACGATGGTACGTTTATATCACCGAACGTACTTTTTGTCAAGCAACAAGATTTTTGGCAATTAAATGTAGGTGCCTATATAAATGTGCTTCAAATGTTTGGAGGCTTGTGGTACAGGCAAACAGGATCAAATGGGGATTCTGTTATTGCATCTTTTGGAGTCAAAACAGGGATCTATAAAATAGGGTACAGCTTCGATTATACAATTTCTGGTCTTACAATCGGTAGTGGTGGAAGTCATGAAGTTGGGATTGCAATAAATTTTGACAAATTGCTTCCAAAAGAAAGTAAGTATAATGATTGCTTAATGCTTTTTCGCTAGAATGGTATAATTTGTGTTCATGCAATGAAAGATTAAGCATCTTGAATAAAAAATTTAACTATATTTGTCAGCCTAAATGGAAAAAATAGATTAACAGAATGAAGAGTTTATTAAAATTAATGACTATCGCCTTAACTGCAAGTGTAATAATGGGGTCTTGCAGCAAAGGAGGTGAATCTTCCGACGCAACCGGTTGGAAGTACAATGATCCTGAATGGGGAGGATTTGAAAAATTAGAATATGAAGGCCAAGTTACTGGTCCTAATCTAGTACTTATAGAGGGTGGAACATTCTCTATGGGACTTTCCCAAGAAGATGTGACTTTTGAATGGAATAATATTCCAAGGAGAGTAACTGTATCTTCTTTTTACATGGATGAGACAGAAGTATCTAATATCTTTTACAGAGAATATCTGCATTGGATTAAAACAAGATATGTCTCTTATCCTGAGGTTTTTAGACAGTATTTTCCTGATACATTAGTATGGAGAGAAGAATTGGCCTATAACGAACCTTTAGTTCAAACCTATTTCAGACATCCGTCTTATGACGACTATCCGGTTGTAGGTGTGAATTGGGAACAAGCGAATAATTACTCTAAATGGAGATCGAATAGGGTAAATCAAATGATTCTTATTGAGAGAGGGATTTTAAATCCTACACCTGATGCAAAAGATTCAGATGTTTTTGATACTGAGGCATACTTAAGTGGTCAATACCAGGGAAATGTTCGAAAGAATTTAGAAGACTTGGTTTCTGGGGGAGAAAGACCAGTTAAATTTGAAGACGGTATCTTATTACCAGATTATACACTACCTACTGAAGCAGAGTGGGAATATGCTGCTTTAGCACTTCAAGGGAATCAAGCGTCATCAAAAGATGAATTGATTACAGATAGAAGGTTTTTTCCATGGAATGGAAATACTGCAAGATATAAAACTAGAAACGGTACACAAGGTAAAATTCTAGCTAACTTTAAGAGAGGAAGAGGAGATTATATGGGGATGGCTGGTGCATTGAATGATAATGCATCTACTCCAGGTCCAGTTAGAGCTTATCTTCCTAATGACTTTGGGTTATACAATATGGCGGGTAATGTAAGTGAGTGGACACTAGATGTCTACAGACCTTTAACATCTGCATCATTGAAAGATACAGAGCAGCAAGACTTGAACCCATATAGAGGTAACGTATTTCAAGAAAAGATCATTGATGAGGATTTCACACCTGTTGAGAAAGATAGTCTAGGTCAAATGAGATATAGAAATGTTGAAGATGAAGAAGTTCTTGATAGAGAAAACTATAGAACAGGTAATGCAAAAAGATATCAAGATGATGATGATGAGTCTATTTCATATGGCTATGGAAAGACAACATTAATCAATGATGAGTCTAGAGTTATCAAAGGAGGATCTTGGGCAGATAGATTATTTTGGTTGTCTCCGGGAGCAAGAAGATATAAGCAAGAATCTAAATCAGATAGAACATTAGGTTTCAGATGTAAAATGATTCGAGTAGGTGGAGCAGCGGGTAATGATGATACTGGTGGAAACACCTTCAAAGAAGGAAAGAAAAAAGTGAAAAGAAGATATAAATAAACATATATCTCAGAAATATTTAAAAGCCTTTGTTACTTTGTGACAAGGGCTTTTTTTATAGATGTAAATGAAATATATGAGCACATTGGAGTTGTATGAAATTTTTAATCAATCTACTGGAGTATCGATAGATACACGATCTTTAGTGGAGGGAAATTTATTTTTTGCGTTGAAAGGCCCTAATTTTGATGGGCATAAGTTTGTGGCAACTGCTTTTAATTCAGGCGCAAGTTTTTGTATCGTGCAAGATGAATCTTATGCGGATAACGACCGAGTAATTCTAGTGAAGAATTCTGAGGAAGCACTACAGAATTTAGCTAAAATACATAGGTGTCATTTGACAATCCCTGTCATCGGTTTGACAGGTTCTAATGGTAAAACAACTACAAAAGAACTTATGGCTTCTGTACTCAAAACTAAATATAATGTATTTGCTACGAAAGGGAATTATAACAATCACCTGGGAGTCCCATTAAGTGTTTTATCTATAAAAAAAGAGCATGAAATTGCCATCATTGAAATGGGGGCAAATAGGCAAGGAGAGATTAAGTTTTTATCGGAAATTGCAATGCCTGACATTGGCCTTATCACAAATATTGGCAAAGCACATTTAGAAGGTTTTGGGGGATTGGAAGGAGTTAGGAAAGGGAAAACAGAATTGTATAATTATATTGAAAGTACCTGTGGTTTGTTATTTTATAATCTGTCTGAAGATAAATTGGTAAAATCTCTTCCTTTGAAAACGGAGACTATTAGTTATTCGAATGCCATGGTGGAATACGTATCGAGCTATCCATTTGTAACCTTTAAATATAAGAACACAGAAATCCATTCCAATCTAAGTGGAACTTATAACCTGACAAATATGGTTGCTGCATTGATAATAGGGGAACATTTTGATATATCAATAGAAGACTTAAAGAAGGGGATAGAAACGTATATACCCACAAACAATCGGTCACAAATCAAAAGAACAAAGCACAATGTTCTGCTATTGGATGCATACAATGCAAATCCATCTAGTATGTTGGAAAGCATTAATAACTTTCAAACATATCCACAGGACTCCAAAATCTTGATACTTGGACATATGTTGGAACTTGGAGAAACATCAATGATAGAACATGAAAACCTAATTCAATACATTTCTAAATTTTCATGGAATCATGTTTTTTTAGTAGGGTCAGAATTTGAAGGCTTAGACTGTCCAAGTGAATATGAGGTGTTTACTACAACGGATGAGCTAAACAAAAGATTACAACAATTATCTCTCAGGGATAATGCAATTCTACTCAAAGGGTCACGTGGTGTTGCAGTTGAAAAAAGTGCAGTGTATTTATAACAGGATTACAATAATTTTAGCAATCGATCTGGCAACTCATTTTTAATAGATTGCTCATACTCTTCGTAAGCGCACGAAATATATTTATTTGATGACCTCTCTTTCATCAGCCACCATTTTCCGGTTTTATTACTTTGTAAAAAAATAAGAGAATGATCTATTTCATTCATTTCAATAATAAACTCTTTAAAATCTTTTGAAATAGCTGGATATTGGTCAACTAAATTAGTCGTTTATGTTTTG
>JARGNR010000018.1:1405-69780 GCA_029212405.1 Saprospiraceae bacterium | reverse complement strand
AATAGCTGGATGGTCTTGAGGTTTGAACTCTACTCCCTCATGCAAGTACCAGATTAATTCAGCTAAGAGCTGCGCTTCTGTTTCTGAAGTTTCATCAAAATCTGTCGTTTCAAAGGTCACTAGTTTTAACCGCATACCTTCACCTGCATACCTCATTATTTGGCAAGCTTCTTCCGCATACATTCCAGTGGGTAAAGCATTTGTTTTGGAAGGGCAATCTGCTTTTCTTAGTGCAGCAAGGTCAAAATGGAGGTAACTGACTTCGCGTAGAATGGGTTCTACTATTTTTGAATAGGATCTCATGGTACCTAAACTCAAGCCAGGAGTTTGACTTTCATTTATTTCTTCTAAAATGTATTTGGGTATTAAATGTCTTTGGTAACCAATGTTTTCTATAGCATATTCACCAGAGGGCGTTAAAGCTGAGTTGGAAATATAAGCTGCCAGTTCAAGCTTGTTTTCAAGATTCATTGCATTACAAAATTCAAGAAAAGCATTCTGATCAATACCCATCAATACGGGTATGATATATCCATCTTGTAATTCAGAGACCACCTGATAAATGGAAGATGTATTTTTTGTATTCAGGTTACCAATATCAATAATTGGTGTAGAAAAATGATTAAAGAGTGCGTTTAACTTTAATCGAACCAAATCTGTAAAAGAAGAATGTGTTGTGAATACAACAATTTTTGCATTTTCTAAATTTGGAAAATGATCTTTGTCATGAAAAGTCTCTGTAAAGTAGGAAGATACTTTATTGTTGGAGACAGTGGTAAGCCAATTATTTAACATAAAACATATTATATTTAAAGCAAATATAAAAAATATTGTATTATAATGTTTTATCAATTAAATATAAAGATTTTTTAAAACTTTCACAATGAAATTTAATGATAAAAGGACGATATTTTTGATTTAAAAATGGAATAAATTTCCAATAAATATGTTGTAAAAAATATACTGGCTTGAAAATTGCTTTTAATAAATTAAGGGAAGGCCCTGTTCCAATTTAAGAAAGGAGATTGTTGAAGTTGGCATTGTAAAAATTGGAATTTTGTATTTATAAAACGATATACATAATCGATTATTATTCAGTTTGTTGGAGCTGTTTTGAGTAACAAAAAATTGAATTTCGATATGGATAAGAGAAGGGTTGGACATTAAGTCAAAATTATATATATCTAAATTTAATATAGGACTCTCTATCTTTTATAATTGACAAAGATTTTGCTAACTTGTGTTAAAACTTAAGGATAGTAAGTATTAATCATAATTATTATTTGGTGCATTATAATATTTCGGTATTTTTGCAACCTACACTAAATTTAAAATGAATTTAAAATATTGCCCTATGACAAAGAGGATTTATTTACTCACAATTTTAATGGCTTTTGCTTTCGTGGGCGTTCAAGCACAAGATGACGCTTTTTCGGAAACTAGCTACACAGATGAGATGACCAAGGACCCTGAGCAAAATAAAATGTGGAAGATGGGTCAAACAAAATATTCTGCAAAACCAAAAAGTGCATGGGAATTAGGTGTTCACGTGGGGCATCTTTTTATTGATGGAGACGTTGATAGAACGTTACCTGGTGGTTATGGCTTAGGATTACACCTAAGAAAATCAATTCACTATGTATTTTCTATCAGAGCAGATTTATTCTACGGAAAAGCAACTGGATTAGATCCTCAACCATGGAGAGCTGATCGACCAAGTATAAATGGTGGTACAGTTTTAAATCAAGGTGGAGGACTTAGAGAATGGGGGCCAGATGATGAGGATTACGTGAATGAGTACCGAGAGTATCTAGGTACTGAAGGATGGTTCCCATCACACCAAACAACCTATGCATATGGTGCATTACAAGGAGTTATCAATATTGGTAATTTATTATTCCACAAAGACAGAAACAAGTGGAATTGGTATATGGCATTAGGAGTTGGTTTAAGTACTCATAGTACAAAATTGGATCTTCTGGATGGAAATAATCAACCGTACTTAGATTTAGTAACTAGGTCAGGTTTTACTGGGGCGAAGTTTGATACGAAGTCAGGTAGAAGTGAGATTAAAGATGCCTTAAACGAAATCTACGATGGTGAATATGAAACGAATGGATTTAAGAAGCAAGGAATATTTAGAATTGGAGATGATACAAACATTCATGTTGTTTGGACAGGTTCTATGGGGATTTCTAGAAAATTAAGTAGAAGAATAAACTTAGGAGTAGAGCACCAATTGATGGTAACAGACAATGATTACCTAGATGGTATTAAGTTTAGAACTGGATTAGATGCAACGAATAACGTTGACTTACTTCACTACACGAATATTAGATTAGGGATAAATATTGGAAATCTAGATAAAGTTACTGAGCCATTGTACTGGTTAAATCCACTAGATGCAACAATGAATGATATTGCTGAATTAAAGCAACGACCAATACTTGATCTTACAGACGAGGATGGTGATGGAATCATCGATATGATGGATCAAGAACTTGATACTCCTGCTGGATGTCCTGTAGATACTAGAGGTGTAACTTTGGATAGTGATGGTGACGGATATGCGGATTGTAAAGATAAAGAGCCTTACTCACCTCCGGGTCTAGAAGTAGATGAAGAAGGTGTTGTAATCAATAAATATTTGAGAGAAGACGATGTGAATACAATCATAAACAACAAGACTGTTGTTATTATGGAGGAAGTAGATAGAAAATTTGCTAACTTCTCTGATTGTGGAAAATGGTTCTTACCAATGATTCACTTTGATTTAGATAGATTTAACATTAAGCCTGAGTTCTATGGTCAATTGCACCATATTGCAAACGTGATGAAAATGTGTCCAGATATTTGTGTAGCAGCTATAGGTCATACGGATGCTAGAAATAGTAATGATTACAATAGAGTATTGTCATACAACAGAGCAAATGCAGCTGTAGATTACTTAGTTACAAGCTATGGAATCGACAGAAGTAGATTCAAGTTGATGTATGGTGGTGAAGATTCACCAATGATGGGCGGAGCAAGTGCAAAATCAGAGGCTGTACATTACATGAACAGAAGAGTAGAATTCAGAATTTGTGATGGAGCTGATTTTGATATGGACAGACCAGAGGGCCCTAATGCTGGAAAAGGCGATAGAGGATCAAACAAATCAGGATCTAACTATAGTGGAAATAAAAATTCAGGATATTAATTCAGTTAATATTTAAGTATAATATAAAGAGCGACGTTATTTAACGTCGCTTTTTTTATGCTACCGTCCCATGTTTACAGTAGTTTATCATTTTATTGATTGAAAATCTACGTATAATAATTGTGATAGTTTCAATTATTATAAGTACCTTTGCAGTCCATTTTGAAAAAAAATTAAAACAAATTAATCATGTTTGCAATCGTAACAATAGCTGGTCAGCAAATGAAAGTGAGTGAAGGTCAAGAGATTTTCGTCCACCAGTTAGAAGCTACAGAAGGAGACAACGTAAGTTTTGACCAAGTATTATTGGTTGAAAATGACGGAGCTACTACTGTCGGCACGCCGGTTATCAGTGGAGCTTCTGTTGGAGCCACTGTATTAGGTCACCAAAAAGGTGATAAAGTCATTGTCTTTAAGAAAAAGAGAAGGAAAGGATATAAAGTGAAGAAAGGTCACAGACAGTGTTTTACAAAAATCAAAATTGACTCTATCTCGGCATAATTGTATGTGGAGTTTTTTTTAACAATAAAAATTTTCAATCATGGCTCATAAGAAAGGAGTTGGTAGTACGGACAATGGAAGAGATAGTAATCCTAAATTTTTGGGAGTAAAATTATTTGGTGGACAGTATGCAAAAGCTGGAAACATCATTGTAAGACAAAGAGGTACTAAGTTTCATCCGGGAAGTAATGTAGGAATGGGAAAAGACCATACTTTGCATGCACTTGTACCTGGTTTTGTAGAATTCAAGAAAAAAAGGTTAGGAAGAACATTTGTAAATGTAGTTCCTGATTTGAATAATCAAGCACCGGTAGTAACTGGAAGCAGAGCTGGTTCTTCTGAAGAAGAATAAGTGTAAAGATTTTAAAATTTATTTGGGTGCCTCAATTGTATTGTTGGTACCCTTTTTATTTTTCTTATGTTTAAAAGGGTCTCTTAATCGGAATTGTGTCTTTAATTTTTCTCCATTTCTTTCGACAGTTATTTTAATTTTCTTTCCTTCTTTTGCTTGGAGTTTTCCCAACATACCCGAAAGGGAATAGAACTTTGATGGCCAAAAGCCGATTTTTAAGATCTTGTCCCCAGGTAATAAACCAGCTTCTTCCGCAGGAGTGTCGGGGAAGATGGTCTTAATATAATATTGATTTAGTTTTTCTCCTAATGCATAAATTAGCATTCCACTTTTATCATATTCAAATTCTTCTTCTAGCTTAGATATACTTTTTAAGTAGAGCTTTTCTCTCATATAGTCAATTATGATATGAAATCTTGAAAGAATCACATTGCCAATTATACCATCTCTAATAATTTGTTCGGATTCCAAAAAACTAGAATCTATTTCTTGGAAACTTGTAATGATATTGGACATTGCATATTGATCTATCTTTAGACCATCAATTAATCCAACATACCCACTTATGTCACCTCCAAGTCCTTTTCCAAGATTTCCAATGATCACATTTTCTGGCATTTGAAAATTCGAATCATTGTTGGCATGAATTAATAAGGCTAGAGATGCACCTGAGTCTAAGAGATAGTTGAGCGTATCACCTTTGCCTTCAATTTGGGTATATGATTTCAGATACGGTTTGTAATTGTGTATATCAATAGCATGTTCTGTAAATTTTTTTCTATTTGGTGTAAATCTGTTGGGATTATAAATCGTAATTTTATCTTTCTTATGATCTATTCCAACCACTAAACCCTTAAAGAAGTCACCACCCAGTATTCCATCAACCCTAGTACCTAAAACTTTTTCAAGATCTAAAAAATCTTGTTCCAAGACAATAATGTCCCTTAATATGACATCAGTATCTTTTAATTGCATTGGTATATTTCTACATACTAATGCTTTCATTTTTGAATGGATGTCGGCTCCTCCAATAAGAATGGTATCTGTATAGGTGATGCCTAGTATGTCATTCACATTTTTTTTAAATAGAATGTTATGGGATGCTCCAGTATCAAATAAAAAATTTAATTCAAAAAAATTGGCATAAAATACTTTTACTATGAGAAATCCATTCACATATTTAAATGGAATTTCCTTTTTAGACTTTGCTCCGAGTAAATCTAACCCACTGTATTGTGCATAAATAGGATGAGCAGTAACTAGAAAAACAAAGAGAATGATATAATTCTTTAATCGAATATTCATTTTAGTAGTAAAATATTTTTAGAAGATAACCTCAATATATGTGATATATTTAAGTTCTTATTTAAACGAACACAATTAAGATTATGTCCCAGTTGAAAAAAGACCTAACTATTACCAGTTTAACAATGATTGTTATCGGATCGTGCATTGGATCAGGAATATTTGTTACTCCAGCAGGAACATTTAAACAGGTACCGCATCATGGTTATGTTTTGTTGACATGGTTGTTAGGAGGGCTAGTGACATTTTTTGGTGCAATGACATTTTCAGAATTAAGTGCAAGATTTCCAAAAGCAGGTGGGGTATATGTTTTTTTGAAAGAAGCGTATGGAAGTTTGGCTGGGTTCTTATACGGTTGGATTATTTTATTAATTGTCACTACTGGAGCATTGGCGGCATTAAGTGTAGTTTTTACGGATTACCTAGGTTATTTTTTAGACATTAATGAAACCGAAAGACTCATAATCGCAATTTTTACAATTACACTCCTAACGGGTGTAAATGTAATAGGTGTGAATATTAGTGGAATGTTTGCGAAACTATTTACAGGGTTAAAGTTAATTGCTTTATTAGCCATTATCATTTTGGGTATTGTGTATTTTGATACCGATGCAACTACTCATGCCATCAATTTTGATTTTACAGAATTTCCTGATGATCTTGGTTCCATGATGCTGCTGGCTTTTGTAGGTGTGTTCTTTTCGTTTGGAGGATGGCACCATGCTACGTATCTATCAGGCGAAATTAAAAATCCCCAATCTACTGTTCCTAGAGCAATGTTATTGGGAACGTTGACGGTGACTTTGGTATATATATTGACCATTTTTGCATATTCCAGCTTATTGCCAATGGATGAGATCATAAACTCAGAACGGGTTGCAGGAGATGCTGTAGGAAATATCATTAAAGGAGGAGGGAAGCTGGTGGCTATCGGTATAACCATATCTATTTTTGGAACAATAGGGATTTATACTATGAGTGCACCCAGAATTTATTATGCGATGGCAAAGGATGGTATCTTTTTTAAGTCTCTGGCAAAGATTCATCCCAAATACAAAACTCCATATATTGCTATGCTATTCCAGTGTGGTTGGGCCGTCTTGTTGATTATATTATTCAAGAACTTTCATAGCTTAATGACTTTTGCTACGTTTATGGATATCATTTTCATGGCGTTAGCGACCAGTACGATATTTATTTTCAGAAATAGAAAAGGCCAAGAAGTGCCGGCTTTTAAATTAAGATTTTATCCAGTTATTCCTGCTTTGTATTTGCTGGTTACTGTAGCTTTTGTAATCAATTTGCTTTTACAATTGGAAGGCGTGCCCATCATTGCTTTAATTATACTTTTCTTGGGAATTCCAGCATACATTTATTTTAAAAAGGGAAATGATAGTAAAATGAACTAACATTTCATTGAACAGAGAATTTGAAAATAAAAAGCCTGTATTCCATTTCAAAATACAGGCTTTTATTGCTCGACTCTAATTGAAGCTATTATTTTGAAATTGCAACCTCAATTCGTCTATTTTTTGCTCTACCTTCTTCCGTGTCATTAGAGGCTACAGGGTTTTCTGCTCCATAGCCTGCGGTTGCTATTCTTGTTTCTGAAATTCCTTTAGCTACAAGTCTTGCTTTTACAGATTCAGCCCTTTTTTCCGATAACGCTTTATTGTTTTCAGAATTCCCTTGATTGTCTGTATATCCACTTACGTTAATTTTTACGTTTGGATATGCCTTTAGTATCGATGCAAGATTATCCACTTCAATTGCTGAAGATTCGTCTATTATTGCGGATCCAGTAGGAAAAGTCAAATTATTGAACGTCACTTTTCCTTCTCCTTTATATCCTCCTTTAATATAGTCCATCAATTGAGATCCTGCTGAGTTTGCAGTGAATGTAATTTTATCTAGTGCTGCCTTTGCCGCTTCATCAATAGTAGCAAAAGCGGATTTAGCAATATCACTTACAGACCCCATAGTAGAATTCGCAGCATCTCCAACAGTAGTCGTTGCATCAGTAGCTAATTCAGTGGCTTGAGCACTTACATCATTTACACCCTCTTTTACACTAGAACCAAACCATCCTGCATTTATACCCCATATTGCTAAAGCTCCAACCAATACTAATGGGAGAGCCCACTTTAGCCAGCTCATTCCAGTATTCGCTGCAGTGGATACGGAAGATGATACATCCTTTGCCAAGTTTTCTGTGCCAGTAGAAATTGAACCCGCTGTACTTTTTACTGAAGAAGATATGTCATTTAGAGCTGAGCTTGTCGCTCCAGCCGCTGCTCCTGCAGTACCACTTAAAGCTCCTGTCATATTCTTCGCCATATCTGAAAATCCTAACAAACCTCCCATGCCTGCTGGTAAAGCTGCTTTTACATGGTCTTTTTGACCCATTAATAAATCAGTAAGAAAAGAAAGGCCTTTCCCTTTTATTTGTTTCCCTATGATTCCCATTAGGAAAGGAGCGGCCATGCTTAATAGAGAGGATGAACTGCCACTTTTTAGTCCTGATACTTTTGAAATCATTTCAACGACACCTCCCACTTTATCCCCTAGAAGTGACTCTATAATTCCTCCACCTGAACTTAAAAGGCCATTTACACTACTTGCGCCTCCGCCAAAAAGTCCTCCAATATCTCCTAACATGTCCAAATCGAGTCCGCCGATCATATCCATCAAACCCGTTGCACCTTGTGGTTCGGAAGATTTATTAATAACTGATCCTAATAAAGCTGGAAATATTCCACCTAAGCCACTTGCTACATTTTCTTCTGATTCTCCTAGGAATTCACCTGCTTGTTTTGCTAATGATCCTGTAACTTGATCCTTTAGCATGTCTAATAAATTGATTGACATATTTTGTTAATGTTTTTGTTAAAGTAAAAATTTTTCGTTTTGTTTTGGATTAAGAGGCTGTATTTTTAATTTGAGGCTATATTCACCCATATTTTTTGATAAACCAATTCAACAATTTTGTTGTAAAAACAAATTCCAAATTCCAAAATTCATGGATGTACATATTGCTGAACTATTTTTGGAAGCAAAAGAACAAATCCTGAAATCAGAAGAATATTCTTCAAAACAAAAGGTAAAAGCTCTTTTCAATCTTCTGACGACAATCCTTGAAGAAGTCACACAAAGTGAAAAAATTGTCTTTACAACACTTTTTTCACGAGCTACTTTTATGGCCAATAGGTTTAAAGTGGATGCTAGGCTTATGTATTTCATTCACACCTTCAGAAGAGACAATGAAAGAATGCAAATTGGAAAACATGCAGATGCTTATATTAAGTTGGGAATTTATATAATCAATGAATTAATCAATTGGATATGGTTTGAAAAGGAGCCCAATCCAATCGATACTGAAACTTCTATACTTTTTAAGGCAAAAGATAAAGAAGTTATAAAGTTCAAACCCGTAATTGAAGTAATTATCGATGCAGTTGATTTGGAAGCATTTGAACTGTACTTTTACGAGGATGATGATGCCTCCGTCTTAAAGACTGCCCGATTTGATCAAGTAGATAAAAATGAAATTTTCAATTCAAATGTAGAATTATTAGTCCGTTCATTTGAATTGCCTATTCATGCAAATTTGATTGATGTAGAACTCCTTAGTAATGGAACCTATATTCCTAATGCTATTGTATTTATACCCGATTATTTATTTGATGTCACTGCCATCGCGAACAGTTTTAAAGATTATGGACATGAATCTATGCTCAGAATTCTCAACAAATTTAAACAAGTAGAGAATTCCATTCCTTTGATGGTAGGAAATATAGCCAACTTATTTTTAGATGAGATCATTTCTAAGCCTGATGTAAAGTTCAACGAGTTACTTCCAAAGATTTTTAAGCTGGATCCTTTGGGGATTAGTAATTACGATAACAATCAAATCAGGGAATTGATAAGCCAAGCTAGAGATCACTACATGAATCTTAAAAAAGTTATTTCATTGGAATTTCCAGGGCAAGGAATAAAGCGAGATAAAGTTTTTTTAGAGCCGTCTTTTTATAGCAGAGACTTTGGAATTCAAGGACGTTTGGATTTATTCCACCATGAGGAGATGACCAATCAATATGATATTGTAGAGCTAAAAAGTGGCAAACCATTTAGAGCAAACGTATATGGCCTGAGTGCAAACCATTATACTCAGACCTTATTGTATGATTTGATGGTTAAATCTACTTTTGGCGCCCACAAAAAACCAAATAACTATATTCTATATTCAAAACTTAATGATAAATCGCTCAAGTATGCTCCTCCAGCAAAGTTTCAACAATATGAAGCAATGAAGGTGAGAAATGAGCTTATGGCCATTGAAATAAAAATTGCAAAATCGGCCAATGATGCAGCCACTTTATTTGAACACTTAACCGTTTCTAATTATAATCAAATCAAGGGTTTTGAGTTGAAGGACTTAGAAAAATTTCAAAAGTTTTACACTCAACTAGATCAGAATGAAAAGGATTACTTTAATGGAATTGCATCTTTCATTGCTAGAGAACAAAGGTTATCAAAGACTGGAGAAAACGGAATCCATAAATCCAATGGATTGTCTTCTCTTTGGCTTGAGAATCCAGAGGAAAAAGAAGATAGATTTGGAATTTTAAAGGGGTTAACCATTGAAGATAACAGATCACAAGAGATGATTCCTTCTCTGCGCTTGAATAGGACAGAGGAAACCAGTGATTTGGCAAATTTTAGAAGGGGTGATATAGCTGTATTATATCCTCACGATGAAAACCCCAAAGCCGTATTACATAATCAAATCTTTAAGTGTACTATTTTAGAAATAGATCAAGATAGTGTAGTAATAAAATTAAGAAATAAGCAATACAATGATGCCTTATTTAAATCGATTGATTATTGGAATATAGAAGCGGATCGGTTGGACAGTGGATTCAATACCTTGTATAGGTCCTTGTATGAATTCTGCAGTTCAAATAAATCAAAACGAGATCTATGGCTAGGTAAACTACCTCCTAGAATTCCTGAGAATAAAAAGTATGATGATTTAGAAATACTTACGAAGGAACAGAACTTAATTTTGGACGAAATGACCAATGTGAAGGATTTCTATTTGTTATGGGGTCCTCCTGGTACAGGGAAAACTAGTATCATGTTGAAGTCGTTAACAAATCGATTGTTTGAGCGTACTGAAGAAACAATTTTATTGCTCGCGTATACGAATAGGGCTGTAGATGAAATTTGTGCTGCCATTGAATCCATTGACCATGATTTTTCTCAAAATTATGTCAGGATTGGATCTTCATCAGGTTGTGGAGAACAATTTAAAACACGGTTATTGGATCATTTAATATCTGATTTGACAAGCAGAGAAGAAATACGAAGCTTCCTTCAATCAAAGAGAATTTTTGTTTCTACCGTTTCCTCAATAGTCTCTAAAGTCGATTTATTTAAATTGAAAAGGTTTGATCGTGTTATAGTAGATGAGGCATCTCAAATTTTGGAGCCCATGCTGGTAGGATTATTATCGCGAGTTCAAAAGGCAGTACTCATCGGAGATCATAAACAATTGCCAGCAGTTGTTACTCAGCATGAAGCACTTTCAAAAACTAATTCTGATGGTTTGAAAAAGCTTGGGATCACAGATTTGAGAATGTCACTATTTGAGCGATTATACAACCGTTGTGTCCAGCAGAAATGGGATCATGCATTTGGATTGCTTTCCTATCAGGGCCGTATGCATGAAGAAATAATGAAATTTCCTAATACTAATTTTTATAGTGGCAAGTTACATGTCTTACCTAAACTAACTAGGTTAAATGCTCCATTGAGTTTTGAACAAAGGAAAGATAGCTCCATGGTAATTGCTACGCATCGATTTATCTATATACCCACTCCAACAGATATCGTTTTTAATTGGAAAACAAATAGGTATGAATCTGATGTTATTGTTCAACTTATAGGCCAATTTGAAAAACTATATCAAGAAAACTCTCGAACGGTTGATGCGTCCACCATTGGAGTAATAACTCCTTATAGAGCTCAAATTGCCACAATCCGTAAAAAATTAAGTGAAGAGATGCCGCATCTCGTTGATACTGTAACCATTGATACTGTAGAAAGGTACCAGGGTGGGGCCAGGGATATTATTATTGTATCACTTTGCACAAATAGATTATCTCAGTTGAAGTCATTGATATCATTGTCAGAAGAAGGGATAGATCGAAAACTAAATGTAGCAATGACCAGAGCCCGAGAACAATTGATAGTTGTAGGAAACGAAGATATTTTAAAAACAAATAAAACGTATCAGTCTTTAATGGAAGAAGCTTTTGAGTGGAACGTTTAGGTAATTACTGAGCCTATTATTTTAGCCCTACATACTTATGTGTTTGGACACTGAGTTTCCATATGGGATTCATCATGACATAATTAGATGCAAACTGAATATTGTCTTCCCAAGTATCGGATTCCATGGCTTGTATATAACGATGTGTAAAGTCGAAATCTACAAAGTCTTTTGGGTCAATTCCTTCTTGGGGTACTACAATTTTTATTTCATCGCCTTTAGTAATCAGAATTTCAGTATTTGCTTTTGGACTCATACACACCCAATCTAAAGAATCAGGAATTTCATGGGTGCCATTGGTTTCAATAGCTACTTCAAATCCTTGATTTTGTAATCCTTTGATAAGTGGATTGTCCAGTTGCAATGCAGGTTCTCCTCCAGTACAAACTACAAATGGATTAGGTTGGTCTTCAGGGTATAATTTTCTTATGATTGAAATAAGCTCCTCCTTTTCATATTTCCCACCATTTTCACCATCTGTTCCCCAGAAATTGGTGTCACAGAATTTACAAATTGCTTTATATCTATCTTCTTCTCGTCCAGACCACAAATTGCAACCTGAAAAACGACAAAAAACAGCAGGTCTTCCCGTATGAAAGCCTTCTCCTTGGATGGTATAATATATTTCTTTAATCGAATACATGTATTATTTTTAAAGGGCTGCAAATATACTACTTACCACTTAATATTGTCTAGAATGGAGAATCTATCGCATTTTTAGAAAATATGACCACTTTATGAATTAAAGTTGTCGATGAAATAGCAAGTATTATCGAATACGGAAGGATTTATTGTACATTTGCACCGATTTTTGTAGACGCTTTAAAAAGCCGTTTAAAAAGTAAGTAGAAGATAATGGAAAGAAATCATATAATAGGTTTTTTGTTAATATTTGCCACTTTGTTTGTGTGGTCATATCTCAACAAACCAGATGCTGCAGAATTAGAAAGAAGGAAACAATTGCAAGATTCAATTGCCAACCTTGAAGCAGCTGCGATAGATACCTTAAATACAGAGGCTGTTTCAACAGATATTATTCGTCAGGAAATAAAAACAACCTTACCGGATTCAATTCTGCAATTACAAAATGCTGGACTTTATGGTCCATTTGCACCTTCTTCAGTAGGAGAAGAAAAGGAGTATACCTTAGAAAATTCTAAAGTAAAAGTTACTTTTTCTAATAAAGGTGGAAAAATTACTTCTGTAGAATTGAAAGAGCATACCAAGCAAATTAGAGAAAGAGGAAAGGAAATGGTGGAAGAGCAGGTCGTATTACTTGATGATCCAAGAAACAAAT
The DNA here is from genome assembly GCA_029212405.1 of Saprospiraceae bacterium. Taxonomy (GTDB): domain Bacteria; phylum Bacteroidota; class Bacteroidia; order Chitinophagales; family Saprospiraceae; genus CAJXUU01. The sequence continues at coordinate 56,792 of JARGNR010000018.1, read as the reverse complement.
TTGAATATTTACTACCTGTTGCTAGTGCACCTTCTGGATCTGTATCCACAGAGGATTTATATTTTGATGCAAAAGTAAAAGGAGAGGAAATTGTATTTACAGCTAAGACTAATGTCGGCGGTAATTTCGTGCAGAAGTATACGTTGTCTGAAGCCTATAAGATTGATTATGCTATTGATTATCGTGGATTAGAAAGAGTTTTTGATGCGAAATCAAATTCGATAGAACTAAACTGGGAAAATTACTTACACCCGTACGAAAGAAATGCAAGATTTGAACAGCAATATTCTGCCGTTTATTTCAAGGAAACAGAAGAAAGTGTTGATGATTGTGGATGTATGCAGGATGATAAAAAGGTGTTGGATGATAATAAAGTAGACTGGGTATCTCACTCCAATCAGTATTTCAATTCCACTCTTATAACAAATACTTCTCCATTTGAATCAGCTGTTGTGGAATCAGTAGGACCTTCCTTAGGAGAAGATAGTGATGCAGACCACATGGAGTTATTGACTTCTGTTATGCAAATACCTTTGGATAGGGGAGCAGGTAACTATGAGATGTCCATGTATGTAGGACCGAATGATTATTATGCATTGAGTGATTTCAATGTTTCATTGGAATATATAATTCCTTTTGGGAATAGCATTTTTGGATCTATCAACCGATGGGTAATTAGACCCGTATTTGATTTTTTATCAAAGTACATTGGAAGCCTTGGGATTGTAATAATCCTGGTCATTTTTGTGATCAAAATGCTATTGTATCCTTTAATGTATAAAATGCTTCATTCACAAGCATTAATGGGTGCTTTGAAACCAGAATTGGCTCACTTGAATGAAAAATACAAAGACAAGCCTCAGGAAAAGCAGATGGAAACCATGAAGATTTACCGAGAATATGGGGTGAGTCCATTAGGTGGTTGTCTTCCTATGTTGATTCAAATGCCAATATGGTATGCTTTATTTAGATTTTTTCCAGCGTCTATTTCGTTTAGGCAAGAAGCATTTTTATGGGCGCATGATTTGTCTTCCTATGATGACTTTTTTCATTTGCCGTTCCATATTCCATTCGTTGGGGACCACTTGAGTTTGTTTACCATTTTGTACTCTATCAGTATGCTAGCATATACATATTACAACACAAAGCATATGGATATGTCTGCAAATCCTGCGATGAAATATATGCAATATCTAATGCCTGTTATGTTTTTCGGATTCTTTAATACGTATGCTTCAGGATTGACATGTTATATGTTTTTTAGTAACCTGATCAATATTTCTCAGACAGTACTGACTAAAAAGTTTGTCTTTAAAGATGAGAAGTTAAAAGAAGAACTAAGAGCTAAGAAGGCAAAACCAAAGAAAAAAGGTGGATTCCAACAAAGAATGGAGGAAGCGTTAAAACAGCAGCAGGATATAAAAGCAAAGAAACAGAAGAAATAAGAACGATTACCTAAAACCCTTTTGTATATGGCTTCAGTTTTTGGACATGCAATATTAGCTGGAGCTATGGGTTCGGGGTTGAAAAAAGAATTAAGAAAGCCTAAGGTATTTATTTTAGGGATTTTGTGTTCGATTTTCCCAGATGCTGATGTACTTGGTTTTAAATTCGGAATAGCGTACGGAAGTTTATGGGGGCACAGAGGCATGACACATTCTATTCTTTTTGGGGTCCTATTTGGTATTTTCATCATGTGGATATTTCATAGGAAAAGCTCAACGATAAATAAAGCTTTACTTGGGTTGTATTACGCAATATGCACAGTTTCTCACGGGGTATTAGATGGTATGACCACTGGTGGAATGGGTGTAGCTTATTTTTCTCCTTATAATCCAAAGAGATATTTTCTTCCCATTCGTGAAATTCAAGTTTCACCTTTAGGTGCTCGAAATTTTTTCAGTGAGTGGGGAGTTGCAGTTTTAAAAAGTGAAGCATTTTGGATTGGAATTCCTTCTTTGTTGTTGGTCGTTTTCTTTATTGCTATTAGAAAACGAGGGTGATTTTTGAATAATTCATTTTGAATTTACATTAGATAAATCCCTTTTTTCGAATTTCGGTATATATTAAGTATTTTTGTAATATGAATACGTTGAATTGTAAAGGACGATTAATAAGTTTGGAATCACCTAAAGTGATGGGTATACTCAATGTAACGCCAGATTCATTTTATGATGGAGGGAAGTTTGATGGATTGGATAGTGCTGTTCAACAAGTAGGAAAAATGATAGCCGAAGGTGTCGATATTATTGATATTGGAGGAATGTCTTCTCGTCCTGGAGCTGAAATAATTGAGCCTCAAATAGAAAAGAGTAGAGTTGTTCCTATAATAAAAGCGATCAAAGAGTCTTTTCCAGAAATCGTTGTATCCATAGATACAGTACAAGGAAGTGTAGCTCAATCTGCAATAGATGCAGGAGCATCAATAATCAATGATATTGCAGGAGGTACTGTTGATCAAGAAATTTGGGATGTAGCTATTCAAAATAAGGTGCCTTATATTTTGATGCATATGCAGGGTCGACCAAATACCATGCAGTTGAACCCAGAATACACCAATGTAGTTCTTGATATTCTCGGATATTTGAAGGATAAAGTATATGCATTGAGAGAAAAAGGGTTAACAGATATTGTTATTGATCCAGGATTTGGTTTTGGTAAAACTGTAGCACAAAATTATACCTTATTGGATCGCCTATCCGCATTTAAAATACTAGACTGTCCAATTTTAGTAGGTTTAAGTAGAAAAAGTATGATATACAAAGTACTGGATACAACTCCAAAAGGTGCAATGAATGGTACTACAGCTTTACATATGATAGCATTACAAAGAGGAGCTAAAATTCTTCGTGTTCATGATGTGAAAAATGCAGTGGAATGTGTGAAATTATTCAAGGAATTGAAGGCGGTAAAATAATATGAAATCCATTTTTAATCGCTGTTATTGTGCAATAAAAGAGAAGAGAAATCTAAGGATTAAAATAGTTTCACAAAATGTACATTAAGGTACTGTTAAACCTTATTTTTGAAAGATATTTTGCTTTGTAAAGCAGTTATATAATTAATGAAAGAAAAGCAATCAAAAGTTGAAAACAAAAAGACCTTCAAATGGAGGCGGCTTTTGAAGTATTCACTATTACTTTTAGTAGGTACCCCAATCCTTATTTTTTTATTAATCCAGCTCACCCCCGTCCAAAATGCAATTAAAAATTACGCTACAAATAGAATCAATTCTTCTATCGATGGAGCGGTTTCTATTGATCATATCGATATAAGTATTCGTAGAGGATTAAAACTAGAAGGTTTTCAATTGACGGAAGGAAATGGGGATACGATTATGGTGGCAGATGCACTCAATATTTCTCTCTCAAAGAGTCTATATAGCCTTTTTGACAATGCAATTTCTCTAAATAAAGTAGTGTTGGAAAACCCTACAGTGAGAATTGTAAAATACGAGTGTGAATCAAAGAGTAATTTAGATGTCATATTGGAAAAATTTGTTCAGCCTTCATCAAATGAAAAAGGTGGTGATCCTCTGAATATCAATTTGTACGAACTGGAGGTCTATAATTTGAATTTGGAATTGATAGATGAGAATGCAAGTGAAAGCCAATCCGTTCAACTTAAATATGGATATTTGGAAGTTAATACTTTCCTCAAGAATAATCTCCTAGATCTAAAACAACTTATATTAGAAGAACCAGTTATACGCCTAAAAAAATATGGAGAGTCGATTGAGTTAGATACTGAAATCGAGACTGTCAAAAAAATCGAAACTGCCATTCAAGATGACAGTACATCGCTGGCAGTAAAAGTTGGCTATTTTGAGATTATGGGAGGAGTGTTTTCAATGAATGATTACAATAAGATACCCACAGTTGAGGATATTTTAGATCTTAATCATTTTGAATTAGCTGATTTGAATCTTAAAGTTGCGCGGTTGGTATTTAAAAATGAAACTGACATCCGATTTGACTTAAATAAGTTCAACTTTGTTGATGACAAAGGATTTAAAGTTGAATCTCTTACCTGTAGAGGGGTTGAAATAGATTCAAACGCAATTCGATTTCCAAGGTTTTCCTTTATAACAGACCGAACTAATCTCAGTGAGTCTCTTTCATTGGAATTTGATTCATTTGATGATTTTAATCGATTTGAGCAAGAGGTTGAATTGAAAGCGAACTTTAAATCGAGTAGACTCTATTTTGGTGATTTGATGCATTTTGTAAAAAATCTAAATACAAGTAGCTTTTTTATTCAAAATAAGAATAGATCCGTACGTTTGGCAGGGCAAGTTAGTGGGCCAATTGATCATCTTATTGGGAGGAATATGCAAATTGGAGTTGGGAACAAACTGAATTTTCTAGCAAATTTCTCGATGCGAAACATTACACGGAAAGGGGGAGAGTTTTTTCATTTCGGTATGAAATCTTTAGAAACAGACATGAATTTTTTGAAGTCTTTCATTCCAGGGTTTAATCCTCCGGATAATTTCAATAAGCTGGGGAAAATAAAGTTTAAAGGAAATTTTGATGGGTATTTGAAAGATTTTGTTGCCTATGGTACACTTAACTCAGCGGTAGGGGATGCATTTATGGATATGCGTTTAGACATAAAAGATGGAAGTAGTCTTGCTCAATACAGTGGAGAGTTGAGCCTGGAGCAATTTGATATGGGACGGTGGACGGATAATGAAGATTTTGGTATTGTAGATTTCTCAGCCAGCATTACTGATGGAAAAGGCTTGACATTAAACTCAGTTTATGCAGAATTGTTTGCTACAGTTGAATCACTGACATTCAAAGATTATGAATACAGAGACTTCGTCATGGATGCCCAAGTGGATAAAAATAAGTTTAATGGAGAATTTAGTATATCTGACGAAAATATAGATTTTGTCTTTGATGGAAATATTGAATTAAGGGATAGTGTACCTCATTTGGACTTTAAGGCAAATATTGAGAATGTTGATTTATACACATTGAATCTATCAAAGAAGCCATTGAGTATACAAGGAAGTGTTGATATCAATGGCTATGGCAACAGTATCAATGATATTGTAGGGAATATGATAGCGAGTGATTTATTGGTTAATACGAACGATACGATCTATCAAATGGATACCATATCATTGACAGCATACGAAACTGCGAATGATAATAGGAAAATAAAATTGTTTTCAGATATTGCTAGCGTAGAATTAGAAGGGTACTATAATTTGCAAACCATTCTTCCTGCTACGAAGTATTTGCTCAAACAAAGTTATCCCCACTTTACTCAAAATTGGGAAGTAAGTGCACCGAAAAAAGAGGACGTTCAAGATTTAAGATTTGATATCAGCATATTTGAAAGCAAGAATTTTTTTGAATTATTTGGGATTGAAGAAATGTCAACCCAAAATTTTAAGGCTAAGGGATCTTTGGATACAAAAAGAGGAGATTTATCCTTTGCATCTACAGTGCCATATTTTCAAATTCAGGATAACAGTTTTTGGTTCAGTCAAGTATTAATTAGCAGTGATAATAAAAGTGGAGATGTATTGATAAATATTGATTCTACAGTTATTGGTAGTGACTCCTACAATCCAATAGATATTCAAAGTACCATGAAAGGGGATACAGTAAATTTCTTGGTTAGTACAACTGAGATTGTTGATTCACTTGAAAGTATAGATGTTGAGGGAAGAATAATACCTCATCCTAAAGGGTACCAAATCAATATTACGGATAACGAAATAGAAGCATTAGGAGGGGTGTGGTCTGTTGCTCCTGACAATGAGGTAATTATAGGTAGTTCCTATCATTCCATTAACAATTTAAATATAACGGACGGATATCGATCGATTGCGATAGATGATGTGGAAAATAAAGGAATTGCCCTGTATTTATCAGATTTTAATTTTTCCACGATAAGCGGAATTATTGATTACGATAAAATGGATTTTGCAGGGGAAGGAGATTTTAGTTTATATGTTGATGATGTTTATGTAGATAAAAATATCATTGCCAATCTGTACATAGAAGATTTCACCATTAACGGGGACAGTTATGGAGCATTGGAATTAGATATGAGTAAAGATAATGGTGAACCCGCGGGATTATTGATGTCTTTAGGAAACACACATCATGATCTATTGGTAAATGCGACGATTGATCCAGAAAAAGACAATTATGTAGATGCTAAGGTGAAAGGCAGCCATTTTCCTTTGCACATTTTTGAGTATATTATAAGAGATGGGATAAAGAATACCTATGGCGGTGTAGACTTAGAAGTTGATGTAAATGGACCTATTTCCAACTTGAAGTTAGATGGTAAAGGCCTATTGAATGGCGGTGTAACTATCATCTATACAGGAGTAGATTATACATTTGAAAATCAAGAAGTGAGGTTGACCGAAAAGGTAGTAGATCTAACTGGAGCTGAAATATTGGATCCAGAACGAGGGGTTGGGACGATCGATGGAGGTTTGAATCATGATCTGTTTAGAGATTTTACAATAGACGCTACGATTTCGGGACAAGATGTGATTGCCTTGAATACCACAAAGTTTGACAACCCACTCTATTATGGTTTGGGTAAGGGAGATATGCAGGTGAATTTTACAGGGCCATTTCATTTGGTCAATATGAAAATTAATGCAACTGCAAAAGAAGAAAGTGTACTCAATATTCCTATTTGGGAAGGGGAAACCTCGACGGATAAGAATTTTATTCAGTTTATTACTCGAGAAGAAATGGTCATAGATGTGATCAAAAAAGATCGTGAATTTAGATTTGAAGGACTAGATATAGAGATAGATTTGACCATGACTCCAGCTGCTCGAGTTAATATAATTTTTGATGAAAGTAGGGGAGATATTATTCAAGGAAATGGGAGAGGGAATCTTAAAATGAATATTACCAGATATGGCGATTTTGATATGTATGGAACGTATGAAATTGAAAGAGGAGAATATCTTTTTACTGCATTAGGAGCTGTGGCCAAACCATTTAAAGTAAGGCGAGGGGGGCAGATTCGTTGGACAGGTGACCCAATCAATGCAACATTGTCTATTAATGCAGATTATCAAGTAAGAACATCCATGGAAGTGTTCTTGAGTGAGTTTGTCACTGATAATCCCAAATTAGAGAACTCTTCTAGAAGTAAAACACAGGTAGAATTAATACTGAATCTTGGAGGAACTTTGTATAATCCTAAAGTGAATTTTGGACTTAATTTTCCAGATTTGGATAGTGAGTTGAGGAATGTAGCTCAGAGTAAATTGAGGACTCTAAATGCCAATCAGGCAGAGTTGAATAGCCAAGTATTGGGTTTGATAGTTTTCAATTCCTTTTTACCTGGAACAAGCAGTCAGATCAATTTGGGTGGAGCCGATATTGGAAGTGCAGGGATTGGAACTTTAAGTGAATTTGTATCCAGCCAACTCTCTCTTTTGTTTACGGGACTATTGAATGAAGCACTTGCAGATAATGGATTGATCTCTGGTATTGACTTTGATATTGGATTGCGTAAAAATACATTCAATGGAGTTAGTAATAATGAAGCAGATATACTACCCGATGAAATTGAAGTAAGTCTCAAGAATCGATTCAAGTTTTTAGATGAGCGATTATCGTTGGATTTAAGTGGAAATTATGTGCGAGAAGATGTATTCATTGGAGGAAATTATTTTATAGGCGATTTTGTGTTGGAATATTTCTTGACCGATGATAGAAAGTTGAAATTGAGGATGTATGGTCGATATGATCTGGACGAGATTGAAGGGAATAGACGACAAAGGTATGGATTGGGATTGGGGTATAGGACTGAGTTTGGAACCCTTTCCGATTTTAAACAAACCATGTCACAACAATTTAGAAACTCTGTTGGTGAATCCGTCGATAGCCAATAATCAAGATTTTAAATCATCAAGTTTTGTACTTTTATTGATCATAATATGATCTAGAATAACAAGTGCAGCCATTGACTCTACAATGGGCACGGCTCTCGGTACGACACATGGATCGTGTCTGCCTCTTCCTTCTACGGTGGTTTTATTTCCAGCCTCATCAACGGAATCTTGCGCAGGAATAATAGTGGCGACAGGTTTGAAAGCAACATTAAAATTGATATTCATTCCATTGCTTATTCCTCCCTGAATTCCACCTGAATAATTCGTTTTAGTACTCACTTTACCATCAATGCTTTCAAAGGCATCATTGTGTTCAGAACCAAGCATTTGAACTGCCGAAAATCCGCTACCGATTTCAAATCCTTTTACCGCATTAATACTCAACATAGCTTTGCCTAATTCTGCGTGTAATTTGTCGAAAACAGGAGCACCTATTCCAACAGGACAATTCTCTACAACACAACTAATTTTTCCACCGATCGTATCTCCTTTTTTCTTGATTTGAGATATCAATTGAATCATTTTTTCTGCCGTTTGAGGATGAGGGCATCTCACAATATTATCCTCGGTTTTGTTGAGGTCTATTGTTATCTCTTCGGGCAGTGTAATGGTGCCAACTTGACTGACAAATGCGTTTACTTTTACATTTAAGGTCTTCAGTACTTGCTTTGCAATTGCTCCAGCAATAACTCTAGCAGCGGTTTCTCGGGCACTCGATCGTCCTCCACCTCGATAATCTCTCAAACCGTATTTTTGAGTATAGGTATAGTCGGCATGGCTGGGTCTGAATTTTTTTGCAATATGACTATAATCTTTTGACCTTTGATCTTGATTTCTTATGAATATTGCCAATGGGGTACCTGTTGTTATTCCTTCAAAGACTCCTGATAAAATTTCAAATTCTTCATTTTCATGGCGTTGAGTGACTATTTTGGATTGTCCAGGTTTACGTCGCTGTAATTCTGAAAAAATATGATCAACATCCAATTTAAGTCCAGATGGACATCCATCAATTACCACTCCAATGCCTTTGCCATGAGATTCCCCAAAAGTAGTGATTTTATAAAGTGTTCCAAATGTATTTCCAGCCATGTTATGTATGTTGTAATCCAAATGTAAAAGTAAGAAGTTAGATAACATTCTATGTGGAAATATGATTCAATATTATTACGTTATAATATTGAGTTGATTTAGATAATTAATTATTCATTCAGATTGAGTTAAGTTATAAAACAAAATATATTATATGAAGGCATCTGTAATTGCAGTTCATCTTTCTCCGACCCATACCTTTAGTAAATATCAAGTTGACTCTATCCAATTATTACAAGGGTTGGGAGTGGAAGGTGATGCACATTGCGGAGCACTAGTAAAGCATAGATCTAGGGTGAAAATCAAACCTAGACCTGTAAATTTGCGACAAGTCCATTTGATACACTCAGAGCTTTTTGCTGAATTAGAGTCGAAAGGTTTTGTGGTGACACCAGGACTAATTGGAGAAAATATTACTACCAAAGGGATTGATATTCTAAGTTTACCCCAAGGAACAAAGTTGGCAATAGGAACGGATGCGATAATCGAAGTAACCGGACTTAGAAATCCATGCAATCAATTGAATGATTTGCAAGCAGGTTTGACGAATGCGGTTTTAGAAAAAGAGACTGATGGTACATTAATCAGAAAGTCTGGTATTATGGGAATCGTAATCCAGAGTGGGGAGGTGAAGCCAGGAGATCCGATTAAAATTGAATACCCAGAACGGCCATTTATTGCCTTGGATCGAGTATAGTGGATCTTCGGTAAACATTAGGCTACTCTAAATGGTGTTTTAAACTTTACATGAAGTATTAGAAAACCAACCTGAAATCAATTCTAGTGAATTAAAAAAAAACAATAACTTTAGTTTTAAAATAAACATCAAGACTATGGGAATCGCAAGACCTTTTAATTTACAAAAATGGATAGATGAAAATAGGCATGAGCTAAAACCTCCTGTTGGAAATCGTAATCTTTACAAAGAGGCGGGAGATTATATTGTAATGATTGTAGCAGGGCCGAATGCTCGAAAAGATTATCACTATAATGAAACCGAGGAATTATTTTATCAATTAGAGGGTAATATTGTTGTGCGGATTCAAGAAGATGGCAAGGCTGTAGACATTCCAATTAATGAAGGTGAAATGTTTTTACTTCCAGCCAAAGTTCCACATTCTCCAATGCGATCAGAAGGTTCAATAGGGTTGGTGGTTGAATTAAAACGTTCAGCAACGGAAAGAGATGGCCTTCTGTGGTTTTGTGATGGATGTAATTCCAAATTACACGAATCCTACTTCCAGTTGAAGAATATTGAAAAGGATTTTTTACCAAGGTTTAAAGAATATTATGGTTCTGAGGAGATGCGGACATGCAAACAATGTGGAACAGTGATGGAGGTAGACGAAAGATTCGTTGACTAGTATTTTGAAAAAGATAAGTGAGTGAGCAAAAAAATATTCTTTGCATCGGATTTTCATTTGGGAGCGGATGGCGCATGTACTAGTATTGAAAGAGAGAAGAAAATTGTTAAGTGGCTTTCTGAGGTGCAAGATGAAATGGAAGCTCTATATCTAGTTGGCGATATTTTTGATTATTGGTTTGAGTACAGCTCTACCATTCCTAAAGGGTTTTCAAGGTTTTTTGGGAAATTGGCAGAATTGAGAGATAAGGATATTCCTATCTATTTTTTTACAGGAAATCACGATATGTGGATGTTTGATTATTTTGAATCAGAATTTGGGATACCCGTTTATTATAAACCTATTCAACGTAGATTACAAGGAAGAGAATTTTTCATTGGGCATGGAGATGGCCTAGGACCAAATGATATTGGGTATAAATTGATTAAAAAGGTCTTTAGTAATCCTATCTGTCAATGGGCCTATGCGAGATTACATCCTAATTTTGGAATTTGGCTAATGAAAAGATTTAGTCACAAATCAAGAGCATTAGGAGGAGATAGCAATCGGTTTTTGGGTCGAGATAAAGAAATGTTGGTGCAATATGCAGAACGAAAACTACAAAGCATTCAACCTGATTATTTTGTGTTTGGTCATAGGCATCTACCTTTAAAAGTACAATTAAGTAACAAAACTTCAACGTATTTTGGATTGGGAGACTGGCTATATTTTCAAAGCTATGGAGTATTAGATCAGGGAGAATTTTCGTTAAGGTATTATGAGTTAGAAGATAAAACTCAATGTATAGAATGAGATGGTTTCAATGTATTGGCTTTTTTGGATTATTGTTGTTGTTGCCAGGATGTGCAAGTACTCAACAACAGAACCTTGCTAAACAGCAAGCTGCCTATGATATTGTGGAAAAGATCGTGGACGTACATATTGATAACCTAGAGAACATTTATATTCTAACCAAGGGGAATAAGATTTTAAAATATAGAGAATCGCTTGATCAGCAATTTGACTATTCAAACAATCAGATTGGTGAAATAGAGAGTATTGATGCTACAAATCCTCAGAAAATCTTATGTTTCATAAAAGACTTTAACCGGATTTTGGTGTTAGATAATACACTAGCAGAAATAAATACCATTGATTTGAGTATTTCTGAATATTTGGATGTCTCTGTAGTAGCACGATCAAATGATAACCAAATATGGCTTTTTGACCCTATCAGTCAAACCTTGGTTAAAGTAAACGATCTGGTGCAAAAGCAAACGGAGAGCAATCGACTTACAGATTTAAATTTAGGAATGATAGATCCTGTACATTTAGTAGAACGAGGAAATATCGTTGCAATGACTGACCCAAAGTTGGGTATTTTGATCTTTGATAATTTCGGGCAGTTTATTCGATTAATCCCAGAAAAGGATATTGATTATGTGCAAATTTTTGGTAAATATCTTTTTTTTGTACAAAATGGAGTTTACTATCAGTATTATATTGACCTATATGAGAAATCTGAGATGGAAGGTATGCAAAATGGATTTTCAAGATTTTTTATTTCAAAACTCAAGACCTATTACATAGATGAAAATGGAATATCGGTTAAGGATAATTGAGAAAGATAAACATATGAAATCTCCTTATTCTTATTGGATAGTTGAGGTTTAGTCTAAATCAGTATCAAAATCGTCTTTTTATGATTGGTAGTAGAAATTTATACTTTTTCAAACTTAAAGAGGACATTTAAATGATTCGTCGAAAATACTTCACAATTCCAAAATCCTTTAATATAATTGTGCGTTGTATACTTCATGAAATTACATAAACGGAGTTCATAAATACGTTTTAAACAAAAAAGAGGAAATGCTAAGACTCACTGATGTAGTCAAAAATATGTTGTTTATCAATGTCATTATATTCATTGGTATTCAAACAATGCCAGATATGTGGAGAGGATATGGCATGCTAGGAGCTCTATTTTTTTATCAATCGGATTTCTTTTATCCGTTTCAGATTGTGACTTCTATGTTCATGCATGCTGATCTTACACATTTATTTATGAATATGCTGGGGTTAGTCATGTTGGGACCTGCAACGGAAATGGTACTAGGGACCAAGCGATTTTTCACGCTGTATATAATTGCTGGATTAGGAGCTTCATTTTTAAGTGTAGGGATTGATATTTTTAACTTTTATACGACAGGATATGTTACAAACACCTTTTCGGTAGGTGCTTCTGGATGTTTGTATGGAGTTATTTTGGCTTTTGCCACCATGTTTCCAAACAAAACATTGACGTTGTTTCCTATTCCTATTCAAGTAAAGGCAAAATACATTGGTATTTTCTCGATCGTCTATGCACTTTACGCTGGAATTACGGACACTATACCAGGAGGAATCGGGCATTTTGCGCACTTAGGTGGAGCTCTTGTAGGATTTATTATGATACATCATTGGAAAATGGCTAATTTGCGTTAATATGTTTACATCCATCATAGAAGATATAAAAAATGCTTTTCGATCAGGTGATATAATTATGAGAATTATAATCATTAATGTTGCCGTTTTTGTGGTGACTGCATTGATCGGAGCTTTTGCGCCGACATTTTACGGAAATACAATGGTCCATTGGATTGCGGTACCAGGAAATCCTTTGGCATTGCTTTTTAAACCTTGGACTATATTTAGCTATATGTTTGTCCATGCAGGGTTCAGTCATATTTTTTGGAATATGATAGGTCTTTATTGGTTTGGTAGGATCGTAGAGGATATGATTGGTAGCAAACACATTATTCCTATTTATCTGATTGGTGGACTAGTGGGAGCTGCAGCGTATATCCTTTCCTATTATTTTTTAATTGGGTATTTGGGGACATATATGGTCGGTGCATCAGCAGCAGTTATGGCAATGCTGATTGTTGCAGGAAGAATAAATCCCGACAAAGAGTTTCATTTTCCAATTATAGGTAGAGTTCGAATAAAATATATTGTATTAACCTTCATTCTAATGGATTTGGTTTTCATTGGTAAGAATTCGAATACTGGAGGGCATATTGCGCATTTGGGAGGAATGGTGATGGGATGGTTGTATTATAATCAGATAGGCAGTAGAAATGAACTTGCCAATATTATAAATGGATCGTTGGAATGGATTAGTGGGTTGTTTTATGTGGATTCCAGACCCAAAAGAAAGTCGAATTTAAAAGTGAAGTTTAAATCGGATAAGATAAAAACTATGACCGACCATCGATCGGATTCTGATGGCACTATGCAGCAAAAAGTAGATGCCATACTTGATAAGATAAAAAGGAAGGGATACGATAGTTTAACGGATATTGAAAAAGAGACACTGTACCAAGCCAGTAAAAAGTCAGAGTGAAGTTTTTGAAAAAATCCATATTGGTGCTCAACATCGTGTTGGTAATAGGGCTTGTTTTTGCTTATCTAAGCCCACATTTTGATCCTAACGAAATATGGATCTTTTCCATTTTTGGTTTGTTTTATCCTATTTTGTTATTGGCCAATTTGGCAATGGTGTTGATTTGGATGTTTGTTGATTTTAAGTTTTTATTTATTTCTTTATTCATAATTATATTGGGTTGGTCCCATCTTCAGGGTTTCATAAACTTCAGTGCAGGATCAAAACAGTCATCGGATTTAAAGATATTGACCTATAATGTTGGATTCAGTTATCCTTTGCGATCTGGTCCAAACAAAACAAGGAGTCAAAATAAAGAAGCTTTAAAGTCATTCTTTCAAGACCATAGCGATGTAGATGTGTTCTGCTTACAAGAATCTTCCTCCTTTTCTAGAAAAATATTGGAGAGTAACTTCTCAGAATTTTATGATCATGAAGTAGAGGAGCGCGGTACGTTTATTTTTTCAAAGTATCCGATAATTAGGCATGGCGAAATTTCATTTGGAACTAGGACAAATTCATGTATTTGGGCAGATATCAATCTAGGAAAAGATACGGTGCGTTTATATAATATGCATCTTCAATCCAATAAAGTATCTAGAGATGCTGTCGAGGTAATGGATAATGTAAACTTGCAAGAGAAAAAAACTTGGGACGGAATAAGAGGTATTTTGTCCAAGTACAGAGCAACGAATAAAATCCGTGCAAAACAATCAAAACAAGTAGCCCAACATGCATCTACCAGTAGACACCCTACAATAATTTGTGGAGATGGAAATGATCCCCCTTCTTCATTTACCTATCGTCAATTATGTGCGGATATGCAAGATTCTTTCATTCAAGCAGGCTCAGGTATAGGAACTACTTATGCAGGTAAAATTCCAATGCTTAGAATTGATTATATTTTTGTGGACGCTCAGTTTGATGTCGCTTCTTTTGAAATTTTGAAGGAAGATTTTTCTGATCACTATGCGGTTAAAGGAAGTTACAAGTTGAGGGATTAGATATTTTTGTGTGCGTTCTCGAATAGTTTATCATACTCTGGTGCAACAATTGACCAATCATATTTCAATACATGATTTCTCAAAGAAGTATCTTTATTCGTATGTATTTCTATAGAGTTTTTGAGTTTTGTGTTAAACTCATGCGGTGATGTAAAGTAGTATTTCTTAAAGTTTACACCTTCTAAATGCTCAGGAAATGCTAAACGGTCTGGTAAGATTGGTTGACATCCTGCGGCAATTGCTTCTATAACCGAGATGCCAAAAAAATCTTGATTGCTAGTAACAGGTAAAATATCAGACTTTTGTAGTAGTTCAAGGTATTGTTCGCGGCTTTTAGCGAAACCAACATGTATTATTTTGTCCTTTAGTTCATTTTTTGCTCGATCAAAAATTTGAGGATAGTTTTTATATTTTTCACCTGCTATGATCAATTCAAAATCATAACCTTCATGGTTTAATTCAAATAGCGATTCAAAAAATAACGTTGGATTTTTGTCATATTCCCACCTATGATTCCAAAGAATTATGGGCTTTTCGTTGGTTTTTTTCTCTAATTTAATCAAAGGTTTTAGATGCAATCCTACGGGAAGGACAAAGGAGGATTTTTTGATTTTATTCAATTGGTCATCTTGTATTCCCTTTGGAAACTGATTCAAAAAAAGGGGCAATGAGTTTAAAAAATTGGATTGGTGGAATACGGAATTAAATACAATACGATCTGAACAAAGACAAGACACATAGTTGATCCAACCATAGTGATTATCTCTTTTTAAAGTAACATCTGGATCTTCGTCTGACCAAGGATAGGTAATCTGATTTTCATGAAAATAGGTGATAATTGGAACGTTGTTGAACCAGGATTTTGAACCGCCAAAGGTATGGAGTACTCCTCTGAATTCTGCTACGTTCATTAAATCTGAACAAAGTATGACATCATAGGAGGTGGTCAGTTTTATTATTTCCATTGCAAAATATTGTCCTGCGTGATGCATTCTCCATTTCCAATGTCGACCAGGTAGAGAGAGAAATTGGATGTCGTGGTTTGAATTTGCGATTAATCCATCGACCCATTGTTTGTGACTGCTGGTATAGAATGACTCTAAGAGAAGAATTTTCATGGTGCGAAGGTAAATAATATGACCCAAAATCGACGAAATCTTTTCTTGATGGAAGTATTAAGAAAGATCGAACAATGAAATGATTAATTCATTATATATTTGAAATATTAATTGATTTACCAAAATTGTGACCATTGATTCAAACAGATATACTAGTGATCGGTGCCGGAGTAGCAGGCTTGACTTTTGCAATCAAGATGGCTGAAAAGAGGCCAGAGCTCAGCATTACTGTACTCACCAAAACCCATGAAGGCGAAAGTAATACCAGATATGCTCAAGGTGGTGTTGCGGCCGTCTGGAATCATCAAGAGGACAATTTTAAGAAACATATTGAAGATACCTTAGATGCAGGGGATGGTCTATGTGACGAAGAGGTAGTGGCCATGGTGATCAAAGAAGGGCCCAAAATGGTTCAGGAAATTATTGATTGGGGAGCTCGATTTGACAAAGGTAAAGGAGGAAGTTATGACTTGGGAATGGAAGGTGGTCATTCTGAAAATAGGATCTTACATTATAAAGATTTAACTGGATGGGAAATACAGAGAGCGCTGAATGAAAAGGTAAAGACATTTGAAAACATTACTTTTTTGGAACATTACTTTGCGCTTGATCTTATCACGCAGCATCACTTAGGAAGAAATATTACTCGATTGCGGAATGATATAGAATGTTATGGTGCCTATGCCCTCAACAAGAAAACCCATGGCATTGAGACTTTTCTAGCAAAACAGACTGTCTTATGCACGGGAGGAGCAGGTCAAATCTATAAGAGTACCACTAATCCAGTTATAGCAACCGGTGATGGGATGTCAATGGTGTACAGAGCAAAAGGAAGATTGGCCAATATGGAGTTTATCCAATTTCATCCTACATCCTTATTCAATCCCGCTGGAGAAAACCCATCTTTTTTGGTTTCGGAAGCGGTACGTGGATTTGGAGGAATATTAAAAACTTCAGATGGGGAAGAGTTTATGCATAAATATGATGAGAGGAAGTCATTGGCTCCCAGGGATATTGTGGCAAGGGCAATAGATAAGGAGATGAAAGAAAGAGGAGATGATTTTGTGCTGTTGGATTGTACTCATCTGGATAAAGAAGCATTTTATAATCATTTTCCTACTATTTATGATAAGTGTGTGAGTATTGGAATTGATCCCATGAAAGATATGATCCCAGTGGTACCTGCCTGTCACTATGTTTGCGGTGGAGTATTGGTCGATAAAATGGGAAATACATCTATCAAACATCTATATTCTGCAGGAGAATGTACTTGTTCAGGGCTACATGGAGCGAACCGTCTGGCATCTAATTCGTTATTGGAAGGCTTGGTATACGGCAATAATATATCCATAGAAATTGCAAAAAATATCGACGACGTACATTTCATGAAAGGTATTCCAGATTGGAATGCAAAAGGAACAACGGCGCCTAATGAATTGGTACTCATGACTCAAAGTTGGAAAGAATTGAAGGAGATTATGAGTTCATATGTAGGGATTGTACGTACCGAAGTTCGGCTTAAACGGGCAATGGACAGACTTTGGTTATTATATCGTGAAACGGAGGATTTGTACTCAAATACTGTAGTTTCTCCACAGATTTGTGAGCTTAGGAACTTGATTACCATTGGGTACTTAGTATCAAAGGCGGCACAATTCAGAAATGAGAGTCGAGGTTTGCATTACAACACAGATTATCCTAGTAAGTACAATTATTTAGAAACCACATTATTGTAAATGATACAATCAATATTTAAATCTAGACGATGTACTTTGTAAAAACTCCGAGCATCATTCAATCCGTTTTTGCCGGTTTGATATGGAGAATATCGAAGAGTAAAAAGGTGTATTTAACATTTGACGATGGACCTGTCCCAGAGGCAACCCCATGGGTTTTAGATTTATTAAAAAAGCATGGATGTAAAGCGACTTTTTTCTGTGTCGGCGAAAATGTAGAAAAATACCCTCAAGTTTACCAAAGAATAGTAGATGAGGGACATGCGGTTGGGAATCACACCTTCAATCATTTGAATGCTTGGAAATCTGAAAAAGAATGGTATAAAGCAAATGTAGCAAAGGCATCCGAGTATATTAATTCTTCTTTATTCAGACCACCTTATGGAAAATTGACACCTGGGCTAATCAAGAAGCTAAAGGGTAAATTTGATATCATCATGTGGGATGTATTAAGTGGAGATTTTGATACAACGCTATCTCCTCAAAACTGTTTTGAGAATGTAAAAAGCAATGCAAAAGAAGGTTCAATTATTGTCTTCCATGATTCTATTAAGGCAATCGATACATTAAAAATAGTTTTGCCTCAGGTAATTGCTTATTTTGAGGAGAAAGGAATTCAAATGGATAAAATAAGTCAATAACGATGGGAGGATGGTGGTTCAATATTCAAAATCCGGATATATTTCAAGGTGAAGGTAAGAGGAAGAAATACTTTGAAGGATGGTATTACAAAATTGTACACCAATCTGGAGACCATGCATTTGCCCTAATTCCTGGCATTTCAATTGAATCCAAAAAAGACAAGCACGCTTTTATCCAACTGATGGATGGCACTGGAGGTAAGAGTCACTATTATGAATTCCCAATGGAAGATTTTCGTGCATCGTCTAAAACACTTGATATAAAAATCGGTGAGAATCATTTTTCAAAATCAGGACTCAAAGTTAATCTTCCCGATTTGAAAGGAGAGTTGGTGATTTCTGGATTGACTCCCTTAGATAAGTCTGTTTTGAATCCAGGTATAATGGGTTGGTATTCCTTTACACCTTTTATGCAATGTTATCACGGAATTGTAAGTATGCACCATACCGTCTCTGGCACATTAATACATGAAGGAAGAAATTGGGACTATAATAAGGGCATTGGATATATCGAAAAAGATTGGGGGAGTTCATTCCCAAAATGCTGGTTTTGGACCCAATGCAATACCTTCTCTCAACAAGAGAAAATAAGTGTGTTTGCTAGTGTAGCCCATATCCCATGGATGGGGAGTTATTTTATTGGATATATCGCAGCCATCCAATACGGAGATGCGCTTTATCGCTTTGCCACATACAATGGTTCAAAATATACGGCACATCTAGATGGAGATTCCTTGTATTTGGAGTTCAAGAAAGGGGATTTAATTTTAAAGGTAAAATCAACAAAAGGAATTGGGGCGGATCTCAAAAGTCCCATTTCAGGTAAAATGACCGGAAAGGTCAACGAAAGTTTACAGGCTACTATGGAAATTGAACTCCATAAAGGAGAGAAGATGCTGTTGGAATCAGATGGAAAAAATGGTGGTTTGGAAATAGCTGGTGAATTTGATGTTCTTTTGCGTTCAAATTTTTAAAAAAAAGCTGAGGTGGCAAACTTTGATTCAAAATATATAGGTTGTTTTACGTAAATATCAGATAATGATAGAGTTATACATTGTTATATTTCTCTGGGTTTAATGCTTTGGCTGCCAATTTATATTGCGTACTACTGAGTTTTTGTGAAATAATTAAATTTTTTTCTTGGAAAAGTAGGGGTATTCGTTTTGCCAAACATCTTATAGACAGAAAAAGCGCAAACACTTAAATACTTACACTTATGATCAACTCATCAATTTTTCTTATGCTACGCGAATTTGATATACTACAATCCTTGTCTCAAAAAGAACTTGAGACACTAACAAAGTCAGCGACTTTGAAGAGAATAGAAAAAAACAGAAATATTTACGAACCAGGAGATGAGAGCCTTTATGTTTATTTGGTCCAAAAAGGAAGTATTAAGTTGGGCATCAATGCTTCTTGTGGTAAAATACTAATTAAAGACATCGTTTATGAAAATTCTTTATTTGGTGAAAATGTTTTTGTTGACGATAAAACCAGAAAAGAATTTGCCAAAACAATGACGGATACCTCAGTTATCAAGATACCCATTGATGTTTTTAGAACCATGGTCGAGGAAAATGGTGCTTTTGCCAATGACATTATGGGAGTAGTTCTACAGAGATTACAACTATTAGAAGAAAGAATGCAATCTTTTGTTTTCAAGAAAGCCAAAAAGAGAATAGTAGACTTCATACTTAAAACTGGCCAATTACGCGGTATCAAGATAGGCATGGAAGAGATATTGATCAATCACGGCATGTCTCATAAAGAAATTGCCTATTTGACCGACACCAGCAGACAGACTGTAGCACGTGTGTTGGGAGAATTAAAGCGAGAAGATTTAATCCACTTTAGTGCACGAAAACCAAACAAAATCTTAATTCGAAATATGATGAATTTGGCATAAATAATTAAGTTATTAAGATTTGACTTTACGATATGTGGCTCCCAATTACAAACGCTGAATTATAAGACTATCTAAGAATAAGTATTTGGTTTTTCGCTTTGAAAACGGGCTCCTCCCTTTGGGTGGGGTCTGTTTCTTTTTGGTCATTAATCTGTGTATTACATTCTATATAATATCACCTAAATGGATGAATTGCAAACTATGCTTATTAGTATGTTTGTAAAAAAGGTATTATGAGAAAGATTATTTTTATCGTGTTGTTTTTGATAAGTTTATTTTCAATTAGCAGTGCACAAAGTTGCCCTAATGTAGGAGGGTCCTTTAATTCACAGTCGGACGTTGATGATTTTGTAGCGACATATGGGGGAACTTGTAATGGAGTAGGATGGCTTGTCCTTAGCGGCGATTTTGATTATTCAGGACTAAGTTTTATTGATACGGTTTATAATATATTGTCTATACAATCGTCTATAACTTCACTTAACGGATTGCAAAATATAAAACATACGGGCAAACTATATTTAAATAGCAATACTATGATTTCTTTGCCTGATATCGGGATGCTTGACTTGAAAAGCATCGGTGAATGGATACGATTAAGAAATGTAGAAATTCCTAACTTATCCTTTTTGGATGACATTACTTCGATCAGTGATGATCTATGGATCCGATCAGTAAGTTTTACAAACACGATCACGCCATCTTTGCCCAATCTTGATCATGTGGGAGAAATCTTATTGGAAAATATTGATCCTTTGGTAAACTTAAACTCATTTTATTCAAATTTAACTTTTGTGGGTACTCTATTTTTAAAAGAAATGGAAATAAGTGATCTTCAATCACTTTTACCTATCGACACCTTACAGGGGCTTAAACTTCAGGACAATCCATCTCTTATAAATTTGGATTTTAGTGGATTGGATATGCTGAAAACTATAGATATTATTAGTGATACGATCCAAGGAATTTCAAATTTGAATATTGCTTCGTTGGATGAATTGGCCATAATAGGTACAAATATCAATACTTTAAATTTTCTAAGTAGTGGGTCAACAATTAAGAATTTATCTCTTGTTAATACCCAGTTGACTTCCTTAATACCTTTAACCGATATAGCAATTAATGAATCAATTTATTTATCTGGGAATTCATTACTTGGAGATTTACAGGGATTGGAGAATGTAAATTCTCTTACTGAACTTACTATTGAAGATAATTCTCTCTTAACATCGATTGATGAATTGTCTGCTTTACAGGAACTAGATGAATTTCTAGTAATAAACAATCCATTGCTCACAAATTGCTGTGTGATATCTACAATTTTCAATTTGGCTTCTTCTGGAAATGTTCCATTATTATTAATCAACAATAATGGTATCCCGTGTGGATCGCTGGAAGACATTCAAAATGTATGTATAGATTCAGATGGAGACTCAATCCTTGATTATGCAGATAATTGTCCCAATACAATGAATCCATTACAAATAGACACGGATGGTGATGGACTGGGCGATGCTTGTGATAATTGTTCCACCCCTATTAATATCCAACTTACTACACAATCAGAAGTTGACGATGCAGAATCACTTTATGGTGATGGGTGTATTATCAATAACTTATATATCGAAGGAGAAGAGGAGATTGTTGACCTTAGGCCATTGAGTTTTATAACTTCTGTGTCTGGTACACTAGGTATTATTGATAATGAAAACCTTCAGTCGTTGGATGGGTTGGAAAATATTACAGAGGTAGGTGGTTTCTTAGAAATCTTTAGCAACGAAGCATTAACTAATATCAATGGATTATCTAATGTGACAAAAATAGGTGGACTTTCGATAGGCGAAACAAATTTACTACAAAACATAGAAGCTTTTTCTTCAATAGATAGTATAAAGGGTGATTTATCCATATTCGGCAACTTTTCTCTATCATTTTGTTGTGCAATTCAACCTTTTTTAAATGGAGAAAAATATCTACAAGGATCCTCCACTATCAGTGGTAATTTGACTGGGTGTAGTTCAGAGTCAGAAATAAATACTGCATGTGGGGATTCAGATAATGATGATGTAGTTAATGTACTAGATAATTGTCCAGGAATATTCAATATCAATCAAGATGACTTTGATAAAGATGGTATTGGTGATGTATGTGATAATTGTCAAACTACATTTAACCCAAATCAAGTAAATCAAGATGGAGACCTTTTTGGTGATGCTTGTGATCTCTGTCCTACGATCACTGGAAATAATTTAGATAGTGATAATAATGGGGTAGGTGATGCGTGCGAATCCTTGGCTGGGCAAGAATCAGGATTTATTGGAATCGGAACCACCGTCCCTGCAGCTAAAGTACAAGTAGAAGATGGGGATATCTTTTTGAATAATGTTTACCGCGGGGTGATACTTCGATCACCAGATGGAAATTGCTTTAGAATGAAGGTGCAAAATGACGGAAGTATAGTTTCTAATCCAATAGATTGTCCAGAAGATTGACCTATTAAGTATTATAGTAGATTTTTAATCCTATTTTACAATTCAAATTGAAATAATTAAGTATATCAAAACTAATGCTTAAAATTATGAATAGCATTATTTAAGCGCAGTATTTTAAATATGTTTTGTATGTTTTGAAGTCTTTAATTTTATCTTTGAGCAATCTAAAAGACAGGAAAACATGAATGTACTTATTTTGGGTTCTGGAGGTAGAGAACATGCACTTAGTTGGAAGATTGCTCAGAGTCCAATGTTGGATAATTTATATATTGCTCCTGGCAATGCAGGTACCAATGATATTGGTCAAAATGTGAATTTAGATATTCTAGATTTTGATCGGATTGCTGAATTTGCTTTAAGTGAGCGAATTGACATGATTATTGTTGGTCCAGAGGCTCCTTTGGTAGCGGGTATTTTTGACTATTTTGAAAACAAAGATGCGTGTAGGCACATTAAAATTGTAGGCCCATCACTTGAAGGTTCAAAGCTTGAGGGAAGTAAATCGTACGGGAAAGTGTTCATGCAAGAAAATGGAATACCTACTGCTGCATATGGCGAATTTACAAAAGATACACTTCAAGAGGGTATCGCTCATTTGAGAGCGACAAAAGGACCTTATGTTTTGAAAGCCGATGGATTAGCAGGCGGAAAAGGAGTATTGATCATTCATGATTTAGAGGAAGCAGAGGAGGAGTTGAAATCTATGCTAAGCGGTAAATTTGGAGATGCTTCAGCAACCGTTGTCATTGAAGAGTTTTTAGATGGCATTGAGTTTTCTGTATTTGTATTGACAGATGGAGAACGGTATAAAGTGCTTCCAGTCGCAAAAGATTACAAGCGAATTGGAGAGGGGGATACGGGATTGAATACAGGTGGAATGGGAGCAGTTTCTCCTGTGCCATTTGTAGACGATGTGATGATGAAAAAAGTAGAAGATCAAATCATACGACCTACTATTGCTGGTCTACAAAAAAGGAAAATAAAGTATATAGGATTTGTGTTTTTAGGATTAATAAGTGTGGATGGAGAGCCTAAAGTAATTGAATACAATTGCAGAATGGGAGATCCAGAAACAGAAGTGGTAATGCCAAGAATCGAATCGGATTTGCTGCCTGTTTTAGGTGCTTTGGGAACTGATGAGTTTGATGAATTGCCTCTTGAACAAGATCCACGATTTTGTACAACGGTAATGTTGGTTTCAGGAGGCTACCCAGAAGCATATGAAAAAGGAAAACAAATTAATGGAATCAATGAAGTAGAAGATAGTATTGTTTTTCATGCAGGGACAAAGCAAGAAGATGAAAATGTCTATACCAATGGTGGTAGAGTCATTGCGGTGAGCTCATATGGTGATTCCAAAGATGAAGCTATCGCTAAATCCATGAAGAATGCAGAAAAAATCTCCTTTGACAAGAAAAACTATAGGAAAGATATTGGATTTGACCTATAATGGAACTGGAGAATTTACATCATTGTTAGAATCTTTTGAGTGAATTACACAGAGAAAGAAATTTATCAGATTATTGGGTGTACCGATCAGAAAGATCTAAAGCCAGCTGAAATAGAAGTTGTTTCTATTGATAGTAGAGTATTGATTTTACCTCGGAAATCATTGTTCTTTGCACTCTCGGGGAATATGCATGACGGTCATGAATATATAGATGATGCATATCAAAAAGGAGTTAGGAATTTTGTAGTAAACCATAGACCTGATCGAAATACTTTTACAAATGCTAACTTTTTTGTGGTTGAAAATCCACTTAGAGCACTTCAAAAATTAGCAACGTACCATCAAAAAAGCTTTCCACAATTACGGAAAATAGCCATTACTGGCAGCAACGGCAAAACCATCATAAAGGAGTGGTTGTATCAGATGTTATTTGACCAATACAATGTTGTTAAAAGCCCTAAAAGCTACAATTCTCAAATTGGGGTGGCCTTGTCGATTTGTGGAATAAAAGAGGAACATCAATTGGGGATATTTGAAGTTGGGATTTCCACTAAAAATGAAATGAAGTATCATTTGAAGATGCTGGATCCTGATATTGGTTTATTTACAAATATTGGAAGTGCTCATGATGAAGGGTTTGCAAGTAGAAAAGAGAAATTGGAAGAGAAAATGCTTCTGTTTGCAAATGTTAAAACTCTAATTTACCGCAAAGATCATACTTCAATTAAGGTGTATGCGGAACGTCAATTTAAAGAAAAAAATCATTTTACGTGGAGCGATAAAGTAGGGGCAGATGTGATGGTGGTGAAGAATCTCCTGGAAGTAGGGAGCAGATTGATCACCATACAATTCGAGAAAAAGGAAATCACTTTAAGGCTTCATTATACGGATAATGCTTCGTATGAAAACTGTATGCATTGTGTTGCCACCATGTGTTTTTTAGGAATGTCTCTGGAAACAATACAAGAAAGAATAAATCGAATTTCTGGCTTGCATATGCGTATGGAAATGACAACTGGAGTTCAACAAAGTATACTTATCAATGATGCATATAGTGCTGACTTGGATGCACTCAAGCTTGCCATAGAATTTGTAAATACGCAAGCAGGGAATAGAAAAAAGGCTGCGATACTAAGTGCATTTGATCAATCTGGAAAAGATGAAGAAGAAGTGTTTCAGCAGATTGTTGCTCAATTAACAAAACATAATTACTCTGATTTAATATATATTTCTGATAAGAAATTTTATATTCCAAATCCTGCTTTAACTATACAATTTTTTCAATCTAAGGAGCGTCTTTTAGATAATATTCATTTGGTAGATATTTACCAAAAAGCGGTATTAATCAAAGGAGCTCGTCGATTTGGATTGGAGCATGTAAGTGATCGATTGTCGGAAAAGGTGCACAGTACTATCCTACAGATAAATCTGAATGCGATAGAAAATAATCTTCGAGTGTATAAAAACGTCGTACAAAAAACAACAAAGATAATTGCTGTAATAAAAGCATCTGCGTATGGTTCGGGTTCAGCAGAAGTGGCAAGATTATTAGCTAGAAATGGAGTGGAGCATCTAGCAGTAGCATTTATAGATGAAGGCATCGCCTTAAGAAAAGCAGGAATTACAGGCAATATAATTGTCTTTAATCCAGATCTTTCTTCTCTCCCAGATATTATAAGATATAGATTAGAGCCTGAAGTATTTGAAGAGAATCAATTACTGAATATTATACGGTATAGTAATCACAATCAAGTTGATATTGGGATTCATCTAAAAATAGATTCAGGGATGCATCGTTTGGGTTTTATGGAGCAGGATGTTGAAGAATTACAAAACATGCTGAAGCTTGGAGAGAGAGTGAACGTACGCACCATTTTTAGCCATTTAGCAAGTAGTGAAGATGAGAATGATGATGCTTATACCAAAAGGCAGTTTCTACTATTCGAAAAGATGTATGAAAAGATTTGTACAGCATTAGAATATAGACCTAGGAGACACATATTAAATTCTGGAGGTATTACCAGGTTTCCAGAAAAGCAATACGATTATGTGCGATTAGGGATTGGTATGTACGGCATAGATCAAAATATGGAAGTGCAGCCATTGCTGCAGAAAGTGCATCGAATGTATGCTTCATTGATCCAGATCAAGCAGATAAAGGCAGGAGAGAGCATTGGATACAATAGAAAAACCATTTTAAATTCAGATTCTAAAATTGGGATCGTGAATATTGGGTATGCAGATGGATTAATGCGGAATGTTGGCAATAGAAGATATTCCTTTAAAATTCAAAATAAGACGGTACCGATTTTAGGGAATGTGTGTATGGATCTTACAATTGTTGATTTAAGCCAGGTATCTGAACCCAATATTGGTGATGTGGTAACAATTTTTGACAATGACCATTCTATTGAAGAGCTTGCTCGTGTAGCAGGTACCATTCCGTATGAAATTTTGAGTCGAATTTCTTCTAGAGTGAATCGAAAATTCGTTCGGGAGTGATAATTATACATTATGTTTACGATTAAAATAAATATTAAATACAATTATGAAAGAGGGCAATTCTAGGTTATACGATGCATTTGGAGAGTTACTTTATGTCTTAGCAATGGCAGATGGAAAAGTGCAAGAGGAGGAGCTGGCGGAGCTAAAATCTTTGCTGCTAGCACATTCGTGGGGTAAAGAAATTGTGTGGTCTTTTAATTATGAATCAAACAAGGATGGTAATGTTGAAGATGTCTATCAGAAAGTGTTTCATGCATGTGTAGCAATTGGCCCAAATCCTGAATATGCACTAATGTTAGAAGTTTTAGAGAAGGTTGCAGAATCAAGTCTAGGTGTAGTGGAAGAAGAGCGAAAAGTAATCGAAAGATTTAAAGCAGATTTGCTCAGAGAATTTGGGAAATAATCATTGTTTCATGAGTTGTTTCGTATTTTTGCGGTAAATTTTAAAGATACAATTCAATTCATATGGCAAAGACAAGAAAAGAAAAAGATAGCATAGGTATTATTTCAGTTCCAGCGGACAAATATTGGGCAGCTCAAACCCAACGATCTATGCAAAATTTCAAAATTGGTGGACAGAAAATGCCCACAGAAGTGATTCAAGCGTTTGCCATTTTAAAGACAGCTGCTGCATCCACCAATGCAGAACTGGGTGTTCTGCCAAAAGCAAAGGCGAAACTCATAGCTAAAGTCTGTAAGGAAATATTGGATGGTAAATTGGACGATCAATTCCCATTGGTTGTGTGGCAGACTGGTTCTGGTACTCAATCCAATATGAATGTGAATGAAGTGGTAGCCAATAGAGGTCATGTCATCAAAGGAGGAAAACTTACCGACAATGTGAAGTATTTGCACCCGAATGATGATGTGAATAAGTCTCAATCAAGTAATGACACTTTTCCAACAGCAATGCACATTGCAGCATACAAGGCTGTTGTAGAAGTTACCATCCCAGGGTTGGAAAAATTGAGAGATACGCTCAAGACCAAATCAAAGGCATATATGAAAGTGGTCAAAATAGGTAGAACACACTTTATGGATGCTACACCACTTACGTTGGGACAAGAATTGAGTGGATATGTGTCTCAGCTGGATCATGCTATTGTAGCCATTAAAAATACACTGAAGCACTTATCAGAACTAGCACTTGGAGGAACAGCAGTCGGTACAGGACTGAACACACCCAAGGGGTATGATAAATTGGTGGCGAAGCATATTGCAAAGTTGACAGGTTTGCCATTTATCACAGGTAAGAATAAATTTGAAGGATTGGCGGCACATGATGCGATTGTTGAGTCACATGGTGCGTTAAAAACTGCTGCAGTTTCATTAATGAAAATAGGAAATGATATACGAATGTTGGCATCTGGTCCAAGATGTGGAATTGGCGAAATCATTATTCCTGCGAATGAACCAGGATCTTCTATCATGCCGGGAAAAGTAAACCCTACGCAATCTGAAGCATTGACAATGGCTATGGCACAGGTTGCTGGAAATGATGTAGCAATAAACATTGGTGGTATGACGGGACAGTTTGAACTGAATGTATTCAAGCCTATGATGATCTATAATTTCTTAATGTCTGCCAGATTAATTGGAGATGCTTGCGTAAGTTTTAATGATAACTGTGCTGTTGGGATAGAACCGAATCAACAAAGAATTACAGAAAATTTGAATAATTCATTGATGCTGGTAACTGCTTTGAATACCAAAATAGGATACGATAAAGCGTCTGAAATTGCTAAAAAGGCCTATAAAGAAGGAACAACCTTAAAGGCAGCTGCTTTGAAGTTGAAGTACTTGACGGAGAAGGAGTTTGATGCGTGGGTGAAGCCCGAGGATATGATATAATTACATTCCCAAGATAATACAATTACCCAGCAGGGTAGTAGATCGTTAATAAATATTCGTGTCATTTGTAGAAATAAAATCTACAAGTGATGCGGAACATTTCTATTCAATTTTTTTTAATCTCTATACTTAGTCTATCCTTTTCAATTGCTTCTACGGCAAATAATTTACAAATTACAAATGTATCGTATGAAGAAGAGGACAATGCGCTTAACTTCGATATTAGTTGGGACAATGCCTTTTATATAAATGGAAGCTGGAGTGACCATATTTACATATTTGCAAAGTATAAGAATGCAAATAGCAGCACTTGGGAGAGAGTTATGTTTGAACAAAATGGACATTCAGATAATTCTTCATCCGTAAATTTTAGAGATGCAACAAATTCATTTTTTGAGGATGGAAAGCGTTTTGCAGTTTATGCAGGAAATGTAGCCACATTTACTTCTGGTTCACAATCAGCAAATTGTACGGCAATATTAGCAGATAATATTGAGTTTTTTCATCCTAGTTTTAAGGTGTTTGGAATTGAAATGATCGAAATTTCAGAAATTGGAGAAGATTATTATTGTGGGGATGGAATTTCAATCAACAGGTTTCATAGAGGGGATGATACGACACAAGCTTTTTTTTGGTTACAAGATGCCGTAGGTTCTGCAAATATAGGAAACGGAGCTAATGATATTAATACTACTCATCCAAGCGGTATTCCCGTAGCCACAATAAACCAACACATATTTCGACCGACGAATAATATAATGAAATACGAAATTTCCCAAAAACAGTATGTTGAATTTTTAAATACGTTGAATCGAACAGCTCAAAATAATAGAGTAGCCACAGACATTTCGGGGACTACAGTCACCGATGTTTATGTATTCACTGAGACAGCAGTTGTAGACCCAGGAGCTAGAAATGGAATTCGATGTGAAGCAAATTTATCCAATGGAGGACCGATTGCGTTTTACTGTGATTTAAATGGGAATGGGATTCCGAATGAATATGATGATGGTCAAAATATAGCAATGACACATTTATCAGGTAGTGATTTATTTGCCTATTTGGATTGGGCAGGCTTAGAACCATTGAATGAATTGGAATATGAATTTATTTGCAGGGGTAGTTTCAGTCCCGTACCTAATGAATATGCTTGGGGGACATCTGGATATACATCAGTGACTATAGACAGTGGACCAACTTATGGGAGTGCAGATGAAGAGTTAAATGAAGTAATTCCAATTGGCCCACTGAGAACAGCGAGTAGTCCTATGCGCTGCGGAGCAGCGGCAAAATCATTTACAAATAGAATAAGCTCAGGAGCAAGTGCTTTTGGATTGATGGAGCTCTCAGGAAATGCTGCTGAAATTGTGATCGCCCTATTAAGTGAATCTTCTTTTAATACAGTTGTACAAGCGCCAAATGGCAAGTTGGATATGTTTGGCAATACAGATGAACCTTGGCCACAGGAAGTGATAACAAAAGGCGGATTTATAGAGAGTCTGGGTGTTAATTTTAGTGTGTCTCGTCGCAAAACAAATGCAAATCCATTTGATGAACGAAGCCCTTATGCGGGAGGTAGAGGGGGATATTAAAAGTGGATGCCATGAAAAAATCTATTTGGGTTAGTTTTGTATTAACTGTGCTGTGTTATACATCCACAAAAGCACAAGATGACCCATTTAAAGGAGGGTCTGGAGATGGATATTCTTTAAGTGAATATGTCAATACTACTAGTTTCGTATATGTTGGTGGACAAGGAGATGGATTTTCTTATTCAAGTAGAATCGATTTATTTAATGATAGCTACAAGGGTGGAGAAGGCGACGGTTTTACGTCGAACTTTAGTACTAATAATTTCTTTGATTTTACGAAGGGTGGGCAAGGAGATGGGAACGCTACAGCTGAATATTATTTGACCTTTATAGATACTTATAAAGGGGGTGTTTCGGATGGTTTTGGTTTTGGAAAGCATGGACATACAGTTTATTGGACTGGACTGGTAGGGACGGGATGGAATGTTGAAGGAAACTGGGAAAACAATATTATCCCTGAATATTGTAACCCTGTTGTTATTCCTGCTAATGTTCCCAATTTTCCATTTGTAAATAGTGGTGTGTTTCGTATTGGTTATCATACCAATGTGGGAGACTACATGTGTGAGAAGTTAAAGGTTGACTTAGGGGCAGAGATTACAACAAGAGTAAATTGTACAGTTGAAAATTACAACACG
The DNA here is from genome assembly GCA_029212405.1 of Saprospiraceae bacterium. Lineage (GTDB taxonomy): Bacteria > Bacteroidota > Bacteroidia > Chitinophagales > Saprospiraceae > CAJXUU01. The sequence continues at coordinate 26,109 of JARGNR010000018.1, read as the reverse complement.
ATTGTTGTCTTAGGTAAATTCTTTGCAAGAAATAGTTCGTCGGGTGCGTTTATCAATTCTACTAATGGAGTCATGCAGATTAAATCTGCAGGAGCTATGATTTTTAAGCAGTAGTTTAGGGTTAGCCTTCGGATCGGATCATGATTGCTATTGCTTGAACTCTTGTTTTAATATCTAATTTGGAAAAAATTCGTTTCAAATGTGTTTTTACGGTATTCATACTGATAAAGTGAAGGTCACACAATTCTTGATTGGATTTTCCTTTGGTGAGGTCTAATAAGATCTCATATTCTTTCATGGAAATATTTTGATTGGCAAGCGTGTTTAGTTCTTCTAATGAGCGATAAATCGAAGTTGGTTTTAATTGGTTTCTATGTAAAGCGATTTCAATATTGGCAAGGATATCTCTTTTTTTAAACGGTTTTACAATATATCCATGTGGATACACATCTTTTGCTTTTTCTAAGGTGTGTTTATCAGAAAATGAGGTGATAAAAATAAATGGTATTTGGTATTTTGTATTGATGACCTCGGCTACATCAAATCCAGATATTGCTGTACTCAAAGCAATATCTAATAATACAATATCTGGTTGTTGAGAATATAGCATATCCATGGCTGTACTTCCATCATTTGCTATTCCAATCACCTGATAACCTTCTTTTTGTACGATAATTGAAAGATCTTCAGCTATGATAGGTTCATCTTCTACGATCAGTATTTTTTTCGACATGTTCTGGTGTGTTTTCTAGTGATTCTTCTATCATATTCAGTATTCCATTCATGTTGAATAACCATACGCTGACCTCTCGCTTTATTTCAGCCTCAGGTTGTTTGGGGTTGAGCTTTGTGTTGGGTGTTAGCGGTACAATTTTAGCCATAATCAAGCAGCTATTCGTTTATAATTTTTGATGGTCAGAGTCACAATCGTTCCATCTCGTTCTTGAACAGAAATATCCGCATCCAACTTTTGTAAAAATGCTTTTATCATTCTATTCCCAAAACTATTTGAAGTTAAAAATTTCTCTTCGGAAACTCCAGATCCATTATCAGAAACGGAAAGTTTTAGAACATTTTCATGCTCTTTCAAAGAAACTTTAATTTGACCTATATTTTTCGGTGTATTAAATGCGTGTTTCAGTGAATTGGTAACCAATTCATTGACGATCAGTCCCATAGGAATCATGGTGTCTACATCAATGTCAAGGTCATTTATATCTTTAACCAATGAAATGTTTTCCTCTTGAATATTGTAGGAATCAAACAGATTTTCAATTAAATCGTCAAAATATTCTTTACAATTTATACTTGTGAGATTTTCTTCTTGATATAAGTTTTGATGAATTAAAGCCATAGAACTTACTCGATTTTTTCCATCATTGATTGCTTCTAATGCAGTATCATCCGATATAAAGTTGGATTGAAGATTCAGAAGACTAGAAACTACTTGAAGGTTATTTTTAACTCTATGATGTATTTCTCTTAATAGGATGTTTTTATCATCTAAAGCTTTTGCAATAATATCATTATTTATCTCGAGTTGCTGTTTCCTCTTTTTATTTTGTACATACAGATATCCCAAACCAAAAGCAAAGAAAGAAGCAATTAGAAGTCCAATTCCTAATACAATTCGTGATTGACGGGCTTTTGATAGTTCTATGTTTTTTAATTCATTTTGAGATGCCAGCAAAGCCATTTGTTTCTCTTTCTCAACAGTTTCATATTTTACATTAAATTCTTCTACTTGCTTTAGTTTCTCCTTATTCTGTAATTGATCATCGAGCATATTTTTTTTCTTCAGATGACTATATGCTTGTGGGTAATTATTTAATCCTTCATAGATTTGAACACCCAGACCTTCAAAATCGGATATAAACTGAAGGGGTTGATTAGCGGTGTCAATTTTCATCCAATACTTTTTGGCTTTGTTGAGTTGGCCATCTTCTAATAGTAATTCGGTGAACTTCGGGAAGTAGGTAGTATTTCCTAATTCAAAGGCAATTTTTTTGTTGGACTCAAAGAGCTTTTCATATGTTTTTATTTGATCTTTTATACTCAAGTTTTCTCCAAGATCAAATCCATGTGCCGAAATACTTTTATTGGATCCATCGTTTACAAGTTCATGATACTCTTTTGAATATTGTGCATACATATCCATGTCTCCTATTCTTGACGCCAAGGATCTAAATCGATATAGTAGCATTCCGTGGTCCATTCTTTTTCCAACGGGTTGAGTTAAACTATACGCTTTATCCAATAATTCTTTCGCTTTAACAAAATCTCCAGTTTCTATATAGAGCTTATGCCATTGTTCATACAATACCCAATTTCGATACGGTTCATGTTTTGTATTCCAGTCTTCAGCGAGTTGATAATACTTATGCATGGAGTCCAACTTCCCATAATATTGATAATGTCTACCTAAAAAAGTATACACTTTACCTTTGAAATGATCAGTTTCTGAGTTGATTTTTTGTCTCGCCATTTCTGCGTAGTAAATGGCAGAATCGAGTTGATTTGTAGATTCATAAATTCTTCCAATATTGATTAATAATGGAATATCAAATGTATCCAGATTATTATTTTGTGCAACTTTTAGCCCTAATTGAGCTATTTGGAGAGAATTTTCTCTTTGCATATGCATGAAATAGGTATGACTTGTCTTCAAAGCAAATTCACACTTTTCAGCTGGGAATTCAATTTTTTCTATTTGGTCAATGGCTTCCTCTATAGATATTGGCTGAGTTTGACATGTGGTATTAGTAACAAAAAAAGCAATAATCCAATAGACCAATATGGTAATCCTTATGTTTCGCATTCTCACGGTACTGTTTGAATTAAAGGTAGGAAAATCTATCATTTAAAAAATTGCATTATTAAAGAATTGATCGCTGTTTATGTCAAGATGATATCCTTCATACATTTCTACTTCTAATAGATTTATATGGTTGTTGTTGATTTTTACATAAATCAATTCCTAAGATTTTATTCTTTATTGACAAATTGAGTGGATTTTATTTAAAGTACAGTCACCCTTTAGAGTGAATCTTTAAAGAATACAAAATTGAAGGAAAATCGTTATAGACTTGTAGGTAGTTCAATTGAATCCAGCTAGGTGGAAAATATTTGGTTATAAAACATCTTTTTGGCAGTTATAAAAAAGAAATACAATTGATTGAAAACATCTATTAAAATGCAAATTGAAAAAGACTTCATTGATTCATAAAATATTCTCATTTTTGTACCATGAAAAAATTCTCACTAATCCTTCTACTTGTAATTGCAATTGTAACGCTAGGCTTTAAGATCTATCAAAATCCAATGATGGGTAAACTTGTAGATAACTTGGAATTTATGGTTGCCAATTATCCGCAAACAAAAATTTACATTCATACGGATAAGCCTTATTATACTAAAGGTGATGATTTATGGTTTTCTGTATACGCAATGAATGCAAATGATCATTCAGAAGATCCTGTTTCAGGACTTGTTTATGTTCATTTGGAAAACGAGAGTGGAGAAGTTGTAGCAGAACGCAATATTCAATTGAATGGAAAAATAGGGAATGGAGATTTTGAAATTAATGAAGATTGGGAAGAGGGAGTGTATACCTTAAGAGGTTTCTCTGCATACATGCAAAATTACGATCACGATTATACGTTTTCAAAAGAAATTGCAATTTGGAGTACGAGCACTGTTTTAGATGAAGAGACATCTGAAGACTCTACAAAATCAATTCAGGTGAGGTTTTTTCCTGAAGGAGGACATTTAGTGAATGGATTGACGAGTAAAGTGGCTTTTGAAGTTTCTGATGGGAGTAAAGGAGACCTTGTGATAAAGGATAATTCAGGAAATGTAGTTACTTCTGCAAAAGCGATGCATAATGGAATTGGTTATTTCAGTATGATTCCAGAATATGGAAAGACGTATAGCGGTGAATATAAAGGAGTACAATTTAATTTGCCTTCTGTACGATCTAAGGGATATAGTTTTACAGTGAATAACTTGAGCAAAGAGAGTTTATTTATTGAAATTGATAAAACAAGTGAAATAAATCTGGAAGGTTGCTTTGTCATTGGACACATGAGAGGATTGGTTTTTTTACAGCAAGATGGAATTACCAATGACAATACGACTATAAAAATTGATAAATCCAGTTTGCCTGATGGTGTAGCTCAGTTTACACTCTTTAACGAAAATGGCAGCCCCGTTGCTGAAAGAGCGGTATTCATGAGCCATGAGAAAAATGAGATCGATGTAGAAGCTTCTGTGCCCTATGAGTATTTGAATACAAGGCAAAAAACTACAGTTGATTTAACTATTGGATCAGATTCTGACGTGGCTATCGATGCAGATTTATCTATAGCAGTTGTGGATGCCAGCCTAATGAAAGACTTGGATAAAGGAGCAAATATTAAGAGTTACCTACTGCTTAATTCAGAATTTACGAAAGGAATTTCAAACCCTAATTTCTATTTTAAGGACAATAGCAAAAAGACAAAGTTCCTATTGGATTTGTTAATGATGACCAGAGGATGGACAAGAATTAAATGGGAAGATGTAGTAAGCAGAACAGAGCCTGAAATCGAATATATACCAGAAAGTGGATTTACAATATCTGGAACAGTATTTTATAAAGGAAACCCAATTCAAGCCAGCGTAGAATTTTCTATCATTAATGCTGGATTTGTTGGAGATGTAATAGAGACTCAAGCAGATGGTTCTTTTAGAGCGTCATTCCCGGAGTTAAGGGAAGGAAGTAATATTTTTCTTAAAGCAAGTATTCCTAATTCTATAGATCCTACTTCCAGTAATACTACGGATGATGTAAGGTTATTTCTCAATAGTACAGGCAGTAAAAAAGTGAAGTCTATGCATAAGATTTCATATGAAGGACCTGGAAAAAGAGGAGTTACTGAATATATTGAACGTTCTAAGAAAATAGAAACGGTAGATAGTATATATTCTGCTGAATGGCAGATTGAATTGGATGAAGTTTCTATTAGTGCTTCAGATTTGTCTAGAGATATAGCACTTAAAAAAGAATATGGTATAGGTTATCGACACTATGACAGCAGGATCATGATTGATTCTATAATGAAAGGTCGATATATTAGAAATATATTTGAGTTGGTTCGTGACCAAGTATCTGGTGTGCAAATTGTCGGAACTCCAGATGTTGATCAAAGATTTCGATTGAGAGGGGGATCAAATACAATTCAAGGAAGTTTGGATGCGAAAGTCTTGTTAGATGGAAATGAGGTGTCTTATACTACCTTGAATGCAATTCCAGTATCTCAAATTGCATTTATTGATGTACTTAAAGGACTTTCCTCTACAACTATATTTGGAGGAGGAAATGGAATAGTAGCGGTGTATACAAAAAGAGCAGGATTTGGAAGTGTTGATGATTATTATGACAAACCAGATTACGTTGCCAATATTAAATACGAAGGATACAGTTCGAATAGAGAGTTTTACAGTCCAGATTACTCAGTAGTATTTGCAGGGGCTGAAAAACCTGATATGCGCACAACCTTGTATTGGAATCCACGTGTATCTATCAATGAAGGCAAAGGGAAAGTAGAATTTTATTCTTCGGATGTGGCTTCGAATTATATTATTGAAGTGCAAGGGCTGACTGCAAATGGAATACCTTTTACTGGTTATAATTCTTTTGAGGTTCGACAATAAATTGCAATCAACTCTTTTAAATTACCTCAAACATTTTGTCTTTTTTGTACTATATTACGGTATATTTTTAGATGTGTGACCAGTCACATAAACCTATTATCCATATATAATTACATTACCAATGAAGAAATACATTGTTTTTCTTTGCTTTCTATTTATAGGAGCACTATTTTTTGTACAACAAAACGTAAAAACAGTTGAGACAGTTGATGATGGAGATTCAATTGAAATCGGAAAGCTGACAGGCGCTGAAAAATTTGCTTTGTATCATCACTTAATCCGGAAATCTCCGAAGGATTCACCTTACGCCTATTCTACGGGATATCAAGGGAAAGAATATGAAAAGTTAAAGAAGAGGCTCCCTGAATCTGAGGCTAGAGATTTGACTTGGGAAGAAAGAGGCCCAGGAAATGCCTCAGGTAGATCCAGGAGTATATGGATAGACCCAAGAGATGCAACAGGCGAAACTTGGTTTGTTGGTTCCGCTCAAGGTGGAGTTTGGAAAACAGAAGATGGAGGAAATACTTACGAGATTAAAACCCCGAATGTCCCTCATCTTGGCACTTCCGTTATTATGGGTTGCCAATCAGTTCCTGAAGTTATTTATGCAGGGTCAGGAGAAGGATTTAATAATTTAAGTACGGCAGGTGCTGGAATATATAAATCAGTTGATGGCGGAGAAACATGGACTGTATTGGAATCTACAGTCGGCAATAGTTCTTTTTCCAATGTATTGAGAATGGCTGTTGATCCTAGTGATCCAAATATCGTGTTTGCAGCTACTAGAAATAATAATACAAGCAGTGATGTTCAAGGGTTTGTCATGCGTTCTAAGGATGGGGGAGAAAGTTGGGAGGAAGTCCTATTCCATTTTGACATTATTCCTCATATTGTAATGAGTCCAGAAGATGGAAATGTGTTGTATGCTGGCCTTAATCAAGAAGGGGTATTGAAAACGGTTGACGGAGGAGATAATTGGGATTTTGTATGGTTATTTGAGTCTCCAGAATTGCGTCCAGGTAGAATAGAAATAGCAGTATCGCCATCTGATCCAAACTTCGTTTATTTTACTACCCCTATTGATGATCAGGAGTTTTCACCTGGAGACAAGATATTTGTGTCAAGTGATGCAGGTGCAAATTTTCAAGAAGTTATTGCCAACAATGCAAAAGATGATTACAGTAATTTTTCATTTAGACAAAGTTTTTGGAACAAAACAATAGCTGTAGATCCATTCAACCCTCAAAAAATTTACTTTGGAGGTACAAGTGCCCTTTTAAGCATGGAAGTACAAGTTTTTGAAGGATTGGCTATTGGAGAAATGGATGTGATCGTTGATGGATATAGTCAATATGAGGAGTTTTATGAAACGAGTACAAAAGGTGTACATGTCGATCATCACGGAATCTATTTTAGTGTTGTAGATGCAGAAAATGAAGAATTCATTCTGATCAATGTGAACGATGGAGGAGTAGCAGTATCCAGAGATAAAGGGGCTACATTTACTCAGACTGGAGATACATTTTTACTGGGCTTCAACCCTGAAGGAGTGGAATGGACCACAGTAGACGGGTATAACGTGTCTACATTTTATGGTGTGGATAAAATGAATGGCAGTGATCGATATGTGGGAGGTACACAAGATAATGGAAGTTGGGTTTCGCCTGAAAATCCGGATGAAACATCAAATTGGGCATACGCTCCCAGTGGAGATGGTTTTGAAGCAGCATGGAATTATAACGACCCAAATCAGATCATTGAATCATCCCAAATAAATAATTTCTTTAAGAGTATAGATGGTGGTGCTTCATGGTTTCCATTAGAGACGCCGGGTAGATTTGGGCCTTTCATTACTACCATAGCCAATTCAAAACAGGATGGAGATATGATTATGATTTCCACATTTGATGGACCAGCACTTTCAACAGATTTTGGACGAAATTGGATAACCAGCGAAGTTCCAGAAACATATATGTTTTCTGGATTAAGAACACCCATTGATATATCATTAATAAATCCTGAAGTGGTTTGGACTGGTACAGGAATGGTTTCTGATAGCAGGATATGCGTGAGTCAAGATGGAGGAATGACGTTTACAGAAACTTCACCATATATAGAACAAGAGTTAGGAGTAGTTGCTGGGATAGCCACGCATCCTTCCGATGATGCTACGGCCTATGCACTTTTTGGGACTGCAGGACAACCTAAAATTGTCCGTACAACAGACTTTGGGCAGACGTGGGAAGATATTTCAGGTTTTGAAGGCACGATTGATGGGACAAGTAGTAGAGGATTTCCAGATGTTTCTGTCTTTTCCCTTTTAGTGATGCCGTATGACAATAATATTATTTGGGCGGGAACTGAAATTGGAATAGTTGAATCTCTAGACAAAGGAGCCACATGGAATCTGATTGATGATGATCTACCGGCAACAGCCATCTGGGAAATGAAAATCGTAAATGATGAAGTGGTTTTGGCTACACATGGAAGGGGTATATGGACCGTTTCGTTGGCTGAATTAGAAGGGTATGAACCACCAGAATTGTCGTTATGGGCTCCACAATTTGCAGGTAATATTTTTGATAAAAAGGTGACTGGAGCTTTGAGACATTTGACACCAGCTGATTCTGGTAGCTTTACAGTAACAGTTGAGACATTCGAAGAGACCTTTTCTGAGACCTTTAGTTTTGGGAATGTTGCCTCTCCTTTTTTGCAACCATTTGAGATGGACCTAGAATATTTTGATACAGAAGATTATATCTACGATGCTAAAGTGGAAATACGGGCATACAAAAACGGTGAAGTAAAAGTGCGGAATTCTGAATTCTTGTTCTATGATGTGGATATTGACGATAAGGTAGAAAACTATTTGGATGACTTCAACGATGGAAATGAAGACTTTGCAGTAAGAAGAGTTTCTGAAGCAACTGCGGATTTCAGTGTAGGAACTCCAAATGGATTTGGAAATAATGGATTGGAATCGGTTCATAGTTTAGAAATTAATCGAACATATCAGGCTATTTTTCAAAAACCGATTATTATACCAGCTTCGGGTTCAAATATAAGCTTCGATGAAATTGTTTTATTGCAACCGTTTGTTGAATTTGGGTTTAGTAGATATTTAGAATCCATAGTTTTGGAAGCAACGAATAATAAGGGGCAAAATTGGGTGTTTCTTGATCAATATAGTTCGGAAGAAAATGCAGATTGGGAGATAGCCAATTCAGAAGGTACGGCCCCTACAGATGAACTGTACTCCAACAGGACCATCCGTTTGTCAGATTTCTTTGAAGAAGGAGATGAGGTCTATTTTAGATTGAATATGGTGATTACAATCAACTCAAATTCATGGGGATACATTTTAGATAACTTTATGGTATCTAGCACGGTTTCGACAGCTGAGACGCAACTCCAAGATAAAATTGCAATTAAGACCTACATGAATCCTTTTGTAGATCGAACTAGAATCGAAGTGCTTCATTCTAATCCAAATCAATTGGGTAAAACAGAATTGGTGGATATGAACGGGCGTACAATGGAAGTGTCATTCTCTGCAACTCAAAATCAAAATGGAACTATCTATGAAATGGATGGCTTAGGATTGAGTCCCGGAATCTACCTTTTTAGAGTTCAAGTAGGAGACAATTACTTTACAGAAAAGTTGGTGAAGTTGTAAGTGATACATTTTGTAAACGGATAAAGCACTCAACAATAAAACCATCAATTTCAGAATTAATTGGTGGTTTTATTGTTTTTATATAGAAGTGATTTAAAAACGTATGTTAAAATGAATTGTATATGCTTGGTTTTCAAATTGATACGATTTTGAAGAAACATAGCATTAGCTACGTGACTGAAAAATTGTGAAAAGTTGAGAATCAATGACATGCAATGGAATTAACAATATGTTTTTAAATCACTTCATATGTAGAATTGACTGAGTGATTATTCTATATTCATTTTTTATTTACCAGGGCCGTTAGCGAATAATGGGTCGGTAAATTCCTTTAACACTCCTCCAATCACTCTGCCTTTATAAAAGGAAGAAGCATTGTTAACGACCTCATTTGAACGAATGGTTATTTGTCCCCAACCACTTTCGATCAAAAATGGGATGGAAGTTCCATATACGGTTAATGAAATTCTGGCCCAAACTATAGCACTCATACACATGGGACAAGATTCTGCTGTAGTATAGAGAATCGTGTTTTTGTATGGCCTTGACGGGTGCAAACGTGCATAGTTATTGATTGCAACGACTTCTCCATGTTCAGTTGGATTTACTTTTGAGTTGTTGAGTCCTTTCGACAGTATTTCTCCACTTTGTGCATCCACAATCATAGCTGCAAATGGTGCCCTAGGATTTTTTTTTGCCAGTTGAATCAAAAGTCTCATATAATATTCATGAGATTGAAGTCCAGTATGTTGCATAGTTAAGGATTTTGAATTGATTAATTGACCTACATAATTCTTGATACTTGAGAGTCAAATTCAGTTAATTGGATCTTTGTGTATACCATGTTTAACAGCAAATAAAACAAGTCCAGCCATATTTTTTGCCTCGGTTTTATCCAGCAATACTTTTCGGTACCCCTCAATAGTTTTGGGACTCAAAAATAATGTTTGTCCGATTTCAACGGTAGTTAACTCTTTACAAATCAATCGAAGTACATCGATTTCTCGATTCGTAAGATTATGGCTACTAAGATTTTCTTTTGATTTTAAATTAGGATCTGAAATTCCACGTAGCATAGCCTTTGAAACCTCTTCCGTGAAGAAATATTTTGATTTAATTACTTTGGATATGGCCTCTATTACTTCTTTGGGTTCTGTATTTTTAATCAAATATCCATTCGCTCCTAATTCCATCATTTGTAAAATAAATGCTTCGTTATTGTGCATGGTCAAAATGAGGACGGGAATTTCTTTGTTTTTTGATCTTATTTCCCTCAGTGTATCAGGCCCTGACAATATGGGCATTTCCATATCCAAAAGGATGACATCGGGATTACTTTCAGCCAACCCATTGATCAGTTCTCTCCCATTTGAAGCTTCTTGAACGACTTCAAAGGATGGGTGTTCATTTAAAATAAGACGTATTCCAGCTCTTATTAATTTATGATCATCTGCAATAGCAATTCTAGTAGTTACATTCATTGTTTATGTATTTAAACCATTGGGGACTTCAATATTAACAGAAAATCCATTATCTATAGACATTGAAAAACTGCCCTCTAAGGCATGAATTCGACTCTGTATACTCTTTATACCTATTCCATTAGATTCCAATTTTGATCGATCAACTTCAGTACCATTATCAAAATAGGTCATGGTAATTATCTTTGGTTTGTACTCTAATGTTATGATAACCTCACTGCCATTTGAGTGTTTAAGTGTATTTTGTATAAGTTCTTGAAATACACGCAATAAGCCCAGTGAAACATTTTTTGGGATCGGGTATGATTCAAATGGGACTTCTAGAGAAATAGAAATAGGTGAGGCTTTGTCGATGGGTTGAATACATTCTTTGATCGCTGAGATAAGTCCAAACTTTTCTAGGGTGGATGGCAGTAAATTATGACTCACATTTCGTACATTATGAATGCCCTCATCAACTAATTTGCATGCTTGAACTAGGAATTCTTTTTTGTCAGAGTCATTAGCTTCCTTATCCTTTTGAAATTTTAAGTGAAGACTTAGACCAGATAATAGAGAACCAATTCCATCATGAAGATCTTTTGCTATCCGTTCTCGTTCTCGTTCTTGTCCTTCTATAGTGGCTTTGAGAAGCACTTGCTGGCGTTCGTTTTGCAATTTTTGCAATTGTATTTCTTGGTGGACAATCCTCTTTTGGTATATCACTAGAAATAGCACTAGTAATATAGCAAGTAGCACCACAAAAGCTGCACTAACTACAAATATCAATACTATTTGATTGTCCTCTTCACCCATACTAAAGCAATGGTATACATTCCATACAATAAGATATTCAAGATAGCATTTACTTTCCAGATAGCTAAGAATACTTCTTTACCTGCATTCAAAATTAATTTGGAGAAGACAAACAATAGAAAATTGCCGCTTAAAAAGATCAGTAGTCCTGCAGATATCCAAAATTCAAATGTTTTATAAGGATGAAGAATAACTTTTTCCCGAAGCATTTTTTGAAACCAAATAATGACAATTGTAATGAGTAGGATGGACTCCAATGCTCGTATGTAATCAGGAAACGCCCACCAACCTTCGCCAGTAAAGACATTAATAGTCCAAACAATGGAAAAAAGTACACCCAACCTTATCCATACCCGATCTTTAATGGATTGACCAAACCACAATCGGAATATTTGTAAGAAAAATAGAAACTCCCCTAATATATAGATGTAAAAGAATGGAAGATTATTTTTCATTACAACAAGAGCCCACCATCTTCCTGTGAATGAGACAACAATAATGAACCAAAGCAGGCCACAAAACCATCTTTGAGATTCGTTTAGTTGTTTCCATTTTACCAAAGAAAGGAGGGCTGGTAGTATTGGCATGGATAAAGCAAGATATGCAAGAATCATAGCTGTTAGTTCTTGTTGTCTCCGCAATATTCAGGACAGGGCATAGCAAAGTCCAATAGCGTAGTAAGAGGATTTTTTTCGTGTTCAGATTCATACAAAACATTACAATAGACCACACTGCCTGAACGAGGTGTATCTGAAGAATCATAGTTGCCCTCTTCACCTGGTTCAATGGTTCGTAAACCATAACTAATAAAAATGCCTGAACGGATAGTGTTTTGACTCATCAAGGTATTCAAAGAGTTCCAGGAATAATTATAGCCATATACAGGGGTATACACCGATCCAGTTTCCTCACCCTTTTCCTTCCAATTTTCTTTATATATATTGAGCGTACGTTGAGTAATGATTGAGGTACTATCTGAGTTGTACGTAGAAAGAAGTATAGGACTTCGTGTATCAATTGAGCAAGAAACTGTGTTTTGTATCGCTAAAGAAGGGTAAGGGTCTGACTCTGAGAGCATGACATACCATATTATTACTCCAGGGAAAAGTGAATCTGAAACATATTGATACATCGAATTTAAAAGATCCTCATCAAAATTCAGTTGAGGAGAACTTAAGATACTGTCATTATTAAATTCATGTTGATAAGATAACCAGCTTTGTTGCCATAAGTAGGCAGTTTGGTGGAAAATTTTACTACTCGCAAAGCAATCAGGAACTATTGTACTATCTATAGTAGTGGTAGATGAATTTAAATTTTTGATTGAAGTTGATTTTTTGGACTCATTACAATTTAAGAATACGAATAGAATGAGTACAGAATAAAGGATTGAATATTTCATGGGGTTCTATTTAGTTGTCTGACTAAGTTACGATATATTTTATTTTAAATCAAAATTATACCTTCTCGTTTCCTAGGCGGAATAATATTTAAGTGGTTGATATTCAGAATTATATGAGGTTTTAAAGGGCGTTAGTTCTATGGTTTTCCCTCGTAGGATTCAGGGTATACCCTTGAGGTGCTCAGGGTTTATAAAAATTGATTTCTAGGGTAAAAAGTCTACATCAATATGTTTCCTTGTCTCATCTTTGAATCATGAATATGCGCAATTTCTTTAAGGGCGAATCCGAAAACCCTTTTAGGCAAGAAACATGGAAATCTAAGTCAAACAGAGTAGGAATAAACTTAAAAAATAAAAAGTAATGGCAAATTCTTTAAATGGTTATTGCGGAACTGTATCAGCTGATGGAGCAATAGAGAGCAATGGAAATTTTACTAGTCAAATTCAATCAAATGTTGGTCAGTATTATATTGATTACAATGATAAGATTTCTAATCCTGTACCGATAATTTCTTTGACCGGACAATACCCAGGTATGTCTTATGTACTCAATGCATTTACTGGTGGTTTTAGATTATATGTTTATGACAATAATTTGGTCCCGATTGCCTCAAGTTTTGACTTTATTGTAGCAGATATTGATTAAACTAGTTTCACAAAATTCATAGAGACTCTCAAATAATTTTGAGGGTCTTTTTTATTATATAAATGTTGTAACACACTTTTTAGATTGGGCATGAACTTTAGATACCAATTCTTTATTCAGGATTCTATGTCAAAATGACAAGCGGAAACTGCTATTTCTACAGGGATTTCAGCCATTAAATGAGATGTCTGCAAATATGACAGTAATTAAGATGTGGCATACATTCTGCAATAGTGTGAAAGTCGAATAGAAATTAATTAATCAAACAAAAAATATATTTTATCTATGAAGCCAATCAATGATAGAGTAGTAGTAAAAGCTGCAGAAGCCGAAGAAAAGACTTCAGGAGGAATTATTATCCCTGATACAGTTAAAGAAAAGCCACAAAAAGGAGAAGTCATAGCTGTTGGGCCTGGAAAAGATGGAAACGCAATGACTGTGAAAAAAGGCGATACAGTTCTTTATGGAAAATACGCTGGTCAAGAAATTCACTACAAAGGCAAAGATTATCTTATAATGAGAGAAGACGATATTTTAGTCATCATCTAATCATTCAAATTATCAAAACTGAAAACCCCTTTGACTTAATAATAAAGTTGTATAAGGGGAAAATTTCAATTTTAAAAAACTAAAAAGAAATATAAAATGGCAAAGCAAATAACATTTGATTCAGATGCTCGTGCTAAACTAAAAGCTGGTATTGATGCATTGGCAGATGCTGTAAAAACTACACTAGGACCAAAAGGAAGAAATGTAGTTATTCAAAAAAGCTTTGGTGCTCCATCAATCACAAAGGATGGTGTAACTGTAGCTAAAGAAATCGAATTAGAGGATCCAATCGAAAATATGGGTGCTCAAATGGTAAAGGAAGTAGCTTCAAAAACAGCTGATGCTGCAGGAGATGGTACGACTACTGCAACTGTACTGGCACAAGCAATGGTATCTGCGGGTATGAAATATGTTGCTGCAGGAGCAAATCCAATGGATTTGAAAAGAGGAATGGACAAAGCCGTTGAAGCTATTGTTGCAAACCTAGCAAAGCAAAGTGATAAAATCGGTAACGATTTTAGTAAGATCCAACAGGTAGGTGCAATCTCTGCCAATAATGATGAAGAGATTGGAACTTTGATTGCAGATGCTATGAAGAGAGTTTCAAAAGATGGTGTGATCACTGTTGAGGAAGCAAAAGGAACAGATACATATGTAGACGAAGTACTAGGTATGCAGTTTGATAGAGGATATTTGTCACCTTATTTTGTGACTAATTCTGATGACATGACTACAGAGTATGATAATCCATATATCTTAATCCATGACAAGAAGATTTCTAATGTACAGGATGTTCTTCCAGTATTGGAGAAAGTAGTTCAGTCAGGTAGACCATTGTTGATTATTGCAGAAGATGTAGAATCACAAGCGTTGGGTACTTTAGTAGTAAACAGGCTTAGAGGTGGATTGAAAGTGGTTGCTGTAAAAGCTCCTGGTTTCGGAGATAGAAGAAAAGCAATGTTAGAAGATATTGCTATTCTTACAGGTGGTACTGTAATTTCTGAAGAGAAAGGTTACAAATTAGATGGAGCGGACCTATCTATGTTGGGATCTGCAAATAAAATTACTATTGACAAAGACAATACTACTATTGTTGAAGGAAAAGGTAAAAAAGCGGATATCAAATCAAGAGTGAATCAAATCAAATCACAAATTGAAACAACTACTTCTGATTACGATAGAGAGAAGCTTCAAGAAAGATTGGCTAAACTAGCTGGTGGAGTAGCAGTTCTTTATGTAGGTGCTATGACTGAAGTTGAAATGAAAGAGAAGAAGGATAGAGTTGATGATGCATTGCACGCAACTAGAGCAGCAGTAGAAGAAGGTATCGTCCCAGGTGGTGGAGTAGCGCTTGTAAGAGCTATGGCCTCATTGAAAAAAGTAGAAGGATTAAATGAGGATGAAAATATGGGAATTCAAATCGTTGGTAAGGCGTTAGAATATCCATTAAGAACAATTTCAGATAATGCTGGTGTTGATGGTTCTGTTGTTTTGCACAAAGTAATGAGCCTTAAAGGAGCTAATGGTTACAATGCAAGAACTGAGAAGTACGAAGACTTGAAAAAAGCTGGAGTTATAGATCCTACGAAAGTAACAAGAGTAGCGATCCAAAATGCTGGCTCAATTGCAGGAATGGTATTGACGACAGATGTAGTCATCAATGACATACCTGAAGATCATCCTCCAATGCCACCAATGGGTGGAGGCGGAATGCCAGGAATGATGTAAGAAAAGGGTTTATACCTTTAGAAATACAAAGGCGATGTTATCTACGGATAATGTCGCCTTTTTTTTGAGTTTTGATTTTATATTGAATATTTCAAGACTACAGTTAACTCAGAATTTGCTTTAGATGATGGTTTAAATGAAAGAGGTAATCCTCAATTAGGTAATTTAATGATGCAGGAGTTTCTTTTTCTAGCCCTTTCATACAAATTTGGTCAAAATTATGTTCCAATGTTGTTTCAGCAAGGGTATTTGGATCTAGGGTCGAAATCAAATTTGAAATGTGTCGATTGAGGCCTAGAAAGAGCGCAATCAATTCATTGATATCTCTATTTTCATAGTCATTTTTAATTACCCATTTGTCTTGATCATACCCTTCAAATTCTAAATTTCCTTTTTTTTCAGCAGAAATAAAGCGGTGATAATTCGATAGGGCAGAATCAATTAAATGACCCACAATTTCTTTTTTTGACCAAGCGCCACTCGTAGGTTTTATTGACATTTCAGCCAAATCTAAGTATTTAATCTCATTTTCAAATTTAGTCAGAATCACTTCCAATCTGGTAGAATATTCTTTAGGCATAAGATTTATTTTATGGAAAGTTTAGCAGCGAAAATACATCAATAAAACTCTTTGTAGTATGCTCCCAAAGCAAAATCCATGAATATTATGAGATTAATTACAACTTTTATTTTTACTTGTATTTCCATTTTTGCCTTCAGTCAAGAATGTGGTTTTTTACCAACGGACACCCTTGTGTGTGGATTTAAACACTCCTTTCCAATTGATCAAAACGAGGGTACATTTTATTTTGAATGTGAAAATGATAAGCTTATTTCAATTGCTTCAGTTCAAGCTGGAGAAACAGAATTTATATTTTCAGAATGTGGTGAATATGAGATTATTTTTGTATCCAATATTGATGGCTGTGTGGACAGCTTGACTATTCTGGTAGACGATAATAGCAATTCGATCACGTCCATAACTACAAATATTGGATTGGGATATGGAGATATTGATTGTCCTGAGGATGTGTTAGCGGATTGTGATGCAGATGGGGTATCTATTTCTTTGCCCAATGGTACACCAGTGCCGATTTGGTCCTTTTGCTCCACTGTATCATGTAGTTCCACTCAATATACGACAGAAATAATTGGTACAGTGGAAGGTTGTCTAGCGGATTCCATTGTTTGCGATACCGTTATAATCGGGAGCTCCAACGAAGAATGCATTGATACCAATCAGTTTGCATTTATCTTACTCAATTCGGATGGAGATATGGTGGATAATAATTCATTTCTGGAATATCTTGCCTCCTTACAATCATCATTGGGACTGGAATGTAATTTGATCAATGATGGGTGCAATTACGGAAACAATGAAACATGTTACGATACGACGATTATCGATACTACATTCTTACCTATACCAGTACGTATAGGTGGAAAATGGACCTTGGCAAATATCGATACGATCGAGTTGTTTGACACGACTTATTTTGAATTTATGGACCAGTATTATGAGTTGATTTTAGATCCTGGGGTAGAGTACTATGGACCAGGAAATCTAGATGTTTATTTATCTGAGATTGAGATTTCTTCAAGCAATGATACCACTCGAAATTTTCCATATGGATTTGAATTGGTGTTAGAATGGGAAGAAGATTGGATCATTGATACATTGGAATTGATCAAAGAAATTCCTATCGATACCACAGGTGATTGTTTTGCTTGCGGTGGAAATTTTTTCAATTCAGGATTTAATGTACCTGGTATTCCTGATTTTCCATGTGGACCAGTTTCAATTTCTTATCCTGATGCCTGTGAATGTGATATGCAATTTCCTGATTATAGTTTTCAGTTTATAAGCTGTGAGCCAAAGGAATGGCAGTTTGACATTTTGGGAGGAGATTTTGAGATTATTGGAGTATCAACATCCAGCCATACACTACTTGGGAATAGTTCAGTAATAATTACGTTACCAGAGTCCCAAATTGTTGAGTTTGTGCTAGAAGATAATAATGCATGTATCTCAACGGTATCTGTAGATTTGATTTCAATTATAGAATTTGTAGAAATTTACCCTGTTGGTAATCATTCATTGTCTTGTGAGGAAAGTACGGTCACTCTTGAAGTTGTTGGGTGGTCCATGCTGGGTATGCCTGAAGATTTTCATGTAGAACCAGTTTGGTATCTACCAGATGGCTCCACTTCTACAGGACTGTCTATAGATGCAACGGAATCAGGAACATATACAGTAGAATATACGGATGAACTAGGTTGTATCATGACCGATATATTTTCAATTCAATATGATGATACAATTGAGACAATTACTGAAGAACTTGAAATATGTGGAGATACGTACGAATATTTAGGAATAGACATATCTGGAGCAGGAAATTATATCATTGAACAAGATTGCAATACTATTATTAATTTGACGGTAGTGGCGCATAGCTATGAAGAAAGTTATGAAACTTATTTTGTATGCGAAGGAGAATCGGTGGAGGTGGAAGGTCAGGTCTTCCCTACAGGTTTCCATGTAGTAGAAGTGGATAACGGAACCTATTGTCCAGATATTATTAATGTAGAGGTGATCGGCACACTGCAAAATGTGTCGTACAACTTGTCTCAGATATGCGATGAAAATGCTCTTTTGGAAATCGTTCATGATGAAAATGGAGCAGAATACGAGATTATTGGTTCTGGCGGTTTTAATTCTAGTTTTACTGGAACAGGAAATTCGTATGGTGTAGAACTGGATCAATCTGGTATCTATGAAGTGAATGTTACTTCAAATGGTTGTAGCGTTAATTTTTCTGTTGATGTACATTTAATGGAGTATACTATATTGCCCTCTTCAGATGTACTTCTTACTTGTGAAAATACATGTACTACCTTGATTCCAACTATTTTAAATGAAAGAGGAGCAACCAATCCATCTGACTATGAAGTTGTATGGACTGGGCCCAACGGGTTTACTTCAGCAGATGAAGTAATAGAAATTTGTGAAACAGGGAGTTATACCATTCAATTGGTGTATGGAAATGGATGTTCAACCGAGAGTACGGTGGGGGTGGAAGAACAGCTTGAACCAGAAGTACAAGTGATAGTGGCTGATTTGTGTTATGGAGAATGTTATGATGATGGTATATACACGTTTTGCCAGACCACACAAGCTACAATTGATATTGATGAATGTACTCAATTGGAAGTGGATATCACGATCAGCGAAGAGGTGATTTCCGAAAGAGTTTTTTCACTTTGTCAAGGAGAAAGCATATTGGTGGGTAGTGAGATGTTTGATCAGGAAGGAGATTATTCGGTAGTCTTACCGTCTGTATCAGGATGTGATTCGACACTACTTTTTTCTGTTGACATATTAGAAAGGGGAGTGGTAGGAAGTGACCATATGATCGATTGTTTACATGAGGAAGCATTGCTTCAATATGTATCCAACAATAATTCTGAAACGTATATTTGGAAAGATGAAAATGGTGTTATTGTTGGATTTGAGCAAGAATATCTTGCTACTAAGCCAGGGGTTTATCAACTTGAAGTGACAGTAGAAGGCGAAGATCATATTTGTGTTTTTATAGAAGAGTATGAATTACTGAATGAAGTAGTGGTCCCAGAAATCATTTTGAATGATGCCTATATTTTGAACTGTGAGGAGATGACTAATATTCAATTTGATACGGAAGAAGGGACAGAATGGGAATGGACAGGCGGACCAGATGATATTGCAATTGAAAATTCTGCATTGCAAACAAGTCAACCAGGAGATTATATGGTGGTCGTGACCAATAAAGAAGGGTGTACTAACTCTAGGTCTATTGTAGTCGATAAAATTGACCCTATTCAAACATTTTATATCACAGAACCTACCTGTGAAGGGGAATCAAATGGAAGATTTGAATTGAGTAAAATCCAAGGAGGGATGGCTCCATTCACATTATTCATAGATGGGGAAGAAATGAATGGGAGTGTAGAAGAGATGGTGGCAGGAGAATATATACTTACTATTATTCAATCCGATGGTTGTGTATTTGAAGAAGTTGTTACCGTTGAAGAAATACCAGATTTGGATGAGATTCCTTTGCAAGAGCTAACCTTTTGTACCAGTCAAGGAATAACTATAAAATTGAATATTACAGATCAAATTACCTATGAATGGTTGGATGGTTTTGAATCTTTAGAACGTACGATTACAAAAGAAGGATTATATGAAATTGAATTGTCCAATGGATGTAGTTCTATTGTAAGCTCCTATAATGTGGATGATACGAGGGTGGCTGAGAACTTTGTTGTATCTAATATATTTTCTCCTGATGGTAATTCGACGAATGAAAGAATGAAAGTGGCTCCTCAGGTAGACTATCAAGATTTTTTGCTTCGAGTTTTTAGCAGAAATGGGAGTTTGGTGTATAAAACTTCCAATCTAGAAGAGGGATGGGATGGTAAAATTGGGGGCAATAATGCTTTACTTGGAAGCTATGTTTGGATGATAGAAGCAGAAGTTGTGGATTGTAATGGAGAAATAGAAAGCGTGCATCAAGTGGGAACTGTAATGGTAATCTATTAATAATGAAGAAACCAGCTAGGTTGGATCGTTATACGTTTTCATAGCTAATAAGCACTCAGTTTTAATTTAAGTTTCGGTGAAATAGTTTAGTTTAAAATTGAGATTGATAAAGACCATTTTGTATTGATTCAAAATGGTCTTTATCAATCTCATCATTTCAATCATTAGTCCATATCCAAACTTAATTTCATTTTTCCTGTCCAGGTTAAACCGATTTGAAATTGAGTGACATTATCTACAAATCGAATATTATAATTGTCTCTTCCTTTAATAAAAGAAGCAAATACTCCTAAATCACTTGGGAAAGGGAAGATGACAAATTTAGTGACAGAACGTAAGCTCGGTACTCTTGAATCAGCGTTGGTTACATAATCCAAGCTTTGATTGAATAAAAAGTCTGTGGATTTACCAAATAAATTTAAACTTGAACTGTATTCGTATAAGCCATTAATGAAGTGGCGACCATACAATTTAATATCATTATCGGAATATCCTCCAAAGTTGGCAAGAAATAGAAATTTGTCATGATAAAGTGTATATCCAAGTCTTAGGGTATGACTTTTGTTTTCCATGTAATTTTCTTCATCAGCTCTGATCCATTTATATTGAAAGATGACTTCTGTCCAATTGGTAGAAAAATTTCCACTTTCCCGATTGATCAAGGGTGACAAATCATCTGCATTAGCCAGTGCAAGATACAAGGAGTCACAAGCTGGAATCCCATCAAGAATATTGGGATCTAAAAAACAGTTGGGTTGTCCATTCGAATAATGACCACTTTCAAAACTAAAGGAAAATTGTTCTGCTTTTGTAGTAGAATGATGAAATAACTTACTGTATTGACCACCCAATGCGATTTTGTAGCTAGGTGTTCTTACCGGGTTACTTTGAGAATTATACATTCTCAAATGTGGGCGAAAACTAACATAGAACGCTTTGCCTTTTGGTTCAACTCGTAAGTTTTTCTTTGCTATATTGTTGTAGAAGTGGTACCTAACCACGGGCTCTGCATCAAAGAGTATGGTCTCCAAGTCTGATCCTGGGGATAAATAACTTATTTGTGCATGTGTATTGATAGGTAAGTATTGTCTATAAAATCCATGAGTAATTTGACTACTGACAGATTGAAAGACAAAGGCAAAAATTATTAAAGTAATACCTTTTTTCATTTTGATTTTTTTTGGGGTAATGAGAGAAGTAAATTATTCATCAATGATATAGCTCTTTATTGCTCGCCGTTCTTCGTGAGGTAAATTACCTCCTTTGATCTTATCTCCATCAGAGTTATTATTGTGAAAAAGTAAAAAAGTGAGATCCAACTCATTGAGTTGTTTGCTAATCTCATCTCTATTTTTTTTGGATAATGTTTTGAAAAAAAAGCTGTTTTCTTTGATAAGAAACGGGATAGAATGGCCATTTAAAACCGATTCAATACTTTGTTTAGATGAATCATCGTACGCATAGACAATGATGATTGTTCCATATTTAGGCATAGATTTTAATTTTGGTTGTTTGAAGTTAAATTAAAAGGTAAGGAATTCTTTTGAATTTTTTTAGAATTTTGAATTTGTCTGGATTAGGTCAACTAGATATCTACTTATGCTTATCTTTGCAGCAAATATGACATCGAAGCAGATGGAATATTGTTAGTCGAATTTTTTTAATTAAAAATCTAAGAACAAGATGAAGAAATTATTAATGGTAGCATTTGCCACAATGCTTTTTTGTACAGGATTTTCTCAAGAGTCAAAATGGCCAAAAGTAGATGTAAGTAAAATGGATGCAGAATATTTTCCTGCTCAAGCTGCATGGAGAAATTATTTAGGGCCAGAAGACAGAAACATGTCACCTAAAATCAAAGTGGTTTATAGCAGACCAATGAAAAAAGATAGAGACATTTTCGGAACTTTAGTGCCTTATGGAAAAGAATGGAGAATGGGAGCAAATGAGGCTTCAGAAATTACCTTCTACCAAAGTGTAGATATAGGAGGAACTACAGTAACCCCTGGGACATATACGATGTCTGCAGTAGTCAATGAAAATGATTGGGTTGTCAACTTTTCCAGCCAAAGAGGTATCTGGGGATCAGAAAATAGAGATGCTTCACAAACAGTGGCGTCTATAACGGTAAACCCAACCATGGAAAGTACTTCTGTGGAAGCATTGTCAATGAGTTTCAGAGAAATGGATGAAATGACTGCGCATATGACGATTCAATGGGATAAAACTAGAGTTGAAATTCCAATCAAATTCAATCCTGTGATCTTTTCTGGTGCTGATTTAAGCCCAATGGATATGGCGCATTACCCAGAGAAATCTGCGTATACGAATTATTTGAAAGGGGAGGAAGTGAATATGAAGCCAAAAATTCAAGTGGTTTACAGTAGACCTTTCAAAAAAGATAGAAAGGTATTCGGAGAGTTGTTGAAAACTGGAGATATTTGGAGAGTTGGTGCGAACCAATCTACAGAAATTGTATTTTATGAAGATGTAATGGTAGGCGATCTGGAATTGAAAAAAGGAAGATATGCATTGTATGCAGAAATCAAGGAAGGCAGTTGGGATATGATCTTTTCAAAGGACTTACCAGCATGGGGAGCAGCAAATAGAGATGAATCCAAAGATGTAGGAAGAGCAGGTGTTACGCTTTCATCAGACCCAGAAATAGTAGAGAACTTATCAATTATTTTCGAGGAGAAATCTGACAAATTGGTGCACATGGTGATAGCATGGGATACTACAAGAGCAGAAATGCCTATTACTTTTAAGTAAGTGATTTATTACAAAATATAGTAAAGCTCGGAAGATGTATTTCTTTCGGGCTTTTTTATGTTTGTTATGGAGTCAATTCTAGGAACTCTTATGACGAATAATTAGTTATACGGTTTTCATACCCCAAAATTGCTTATTAAATCAACTATTCCTCATCTTGCGCGATAAATGAATTGGCTTCATAAATATAAGAAGGACTTTAAATTGAATCTAAAATTGGCAATACCAATTATGGCAGGTCAATTGGGTCAAATTACGGTATATCTTGCCGATAATTTAATGGTAGGAAGACTGGGTGCAGATGCATTAGCAGCGGTTTCATTAGCTGTTGCTATAGTTGCGGTACCTGTTGTAGTAGGGATGGGAATTGCATTTGCACTTCCTGCCTTGGTATCAGAAGCAGAGGGAGCATTGCAACACAAAAGAATATCACAATACTTTAAACACAGTTTTATAGTTAATCTTGCGATTGGGATTTTGTCATGTGTTTTAATTCTTGCTGGACTGCCATTGATGAAATATCTAGGACAAGATCCTGATGTAGTTGAATTAGCCAAAAGCTATATGGTAATGTCGGCGATAGCCATGATTCCTATGATGATATTCATGACTTTCCGATCGTTTTCAGATGGAATGTCAGAGACAAAACCTCCTATGGTTGCAATGTTGCTGGGGAATGTTCTAAATGTAGGATTGAACTACCTGCTGATTTTTGGCAAATTTGGATTTCCGGCATTAGGGGTAGAGGGGGCTGCATTGGCAAGTTTGATCGCACGAATTGCAATGATTGTTTTTTTAGTGATTATTCTGATGCAATGGAAGGACTTATGGAGTTATGTCAATGCTTGTGATTTTAGAAAATATCAGAAGAAAGTGTTTTCCAAAATATTTAAATTAGGAGTGCCGACATCTATGCAAATGTTTTTTGAAATATCCGCATTTTCTGGCGCGGCATTAATTATGGGTATGGTGAATAAAAATGCACAGGCTGCACATCAGATTGCCATCAACCTATCGTCTATTACCTTTATGATTTGTACTGGATTGGCCATGGCATCTACCATACGTGTAGGCAATCAAATGGGAAAGAAAGATTATCCAGCGATGCGAAATGCTGGTTTGTCTGCCTTCATTCAGGTGACCTTGATCATGGTGATTTGTAGTTTGTTGTTTATCGGGTTGAGAGCCTATCTTCCTTATCTATACATTGATGATGTTGTAGTTGTTGAAATCGCGTCCATGTTGCTCATTTATGCGGCAATATTCCAAGTACCAGATGGCTTACAAGTGACAGCACTAGCGGCCTTGAGAGGATTACAAGATGTGAAAGTTCCCACTTGGATTACGTTTGGTTCTTACTATTTAGCAGGTATTCC
>JARGNR010000018.1:0-1305 GCA_029212405.1 Saprospiraceae bacterium | reverse complement strand
CCCTAATTAAATGTACATATTGATCAGTTGTTCGAATAATTCTTGTTTTCCGCTTCTTTGTTTAGGCTCTCCATTTTGGATGGCTAAATGCCTTAAGTCATGAAATGATAAATTTCCAGCCGCAAATTCTTTTCCTTTTCCACGATCAAAAGAGTTATATCGATCTTTTATCAATTGTGAATAGGTAGAATCTGTACGTATTTGATCAGCCACGATCAATGCTCTTGCAAATGCATCCATCCCTGAGATATGTGCGATAAACAAATCTTCCAAGTCCGTGGAGTTTCGTCTAATTTTAGCATCGAAATTGATTCCACCTGTGGTAAAACCACCAGTATCTAAAAAGACCAACATCATTTGAGTAAGTTCATAAATATCAATAGGAAATTGATCCGTATCCCAACCGTTTTGATAATCTCCTCTGTTGGCATCCATGCTTCCAAACATTCCAGCATTAGCAGCGACGGTCATTTCATGCTCCATCGTATGATTGGCTAATGTAGCATGGTTCACTTCAAGATTAAGTGCGAAGTCATCCATTAAGTCGTATTCCCTTAAAAAGTTTAATACGGTAGCGGCATCAAAATCATACTGATGTTTGGAAGGTTCCATGGGTTTGGGTTCTATGAGGAATGTACCTTTGAATCCATTTTCTCTACCATAGTCCTTAGCCATATGGAGGAATCGAGCCAGGTGATCCAATTCCTTTTGCATATTGGTATTCAATAAAGAAATGTAGCCTTCTCTTCCTCCCCAGAATACATAATTTTCTCCTCCCAGTTTTATCGTTGCATCAATGGCATTTTTCACTTGAACTCCTGCTCTGCAAACTACATCAAAATCTGGGTTGGTAGCAGCTCCATTCATGTATCTTGGATGGGAAAATAGGTTGGCCGTACCCCAAAGTAATTTCACACCCGTATCTTTTTGTTTTTGAAGTGCATAGTCCGTGATTACTTGCATTCTGTTTTCATATTCTGCAATTGTGCTTCCTTCATCGATAAGATCTACATCATGAAAACAATAAAAAGGGACCCCTAATTTGGTTATAAACTCAAAGGCAGCATCCATTTTGTTTTTTGCCTGTTGAACAGGATCACCTTCGCTCAACCATGGCATAGGGCGAGTTGGAGCTCCAAAAGGATCTGCTCCACCACCACATAAGCTATGCCAATAGGCTACAGCAAACCGAAAGTGCTCCTTCAATGTTTTTCCTGCCACTTGCCTGCTTTCATCATACCATCTAAACGCGAGCGGATTTCGAGATTGTGGACCTTCAAATTTGATCTTGCTGATGGTAGTAAA
>JARGNR010000165.1 GCA_029212405.1 Saprospiraceae bacterium | reverse complement strand
TAAAGGGTCTTTATAAACGGTTGGTCATAGAATCGTTTTCCGGTAGCTTTATACAATGCATTGGCCAAGGCTCCAAATACTGGTGGAAACGTTGGTTCTCCCAAACCTGTCGGATCAATATCATTTTCAACAAAATGGACATCTATCCTCCTTGGAGCTTCAGCTTGCCTTATCATTCGATATTGATGAAAGTTATTTTGTTGTGGTACTCCATCATTAAACGTCAATTCTCCAAATAGAGCATTTCCAATGCCATCAATAATCGCACCCTCCGCTAAGTTTTTGGCCGCATCGGGGTTGACGACAATACCACAATCGACTGCACAACAAACTCTTTCAATTATGAGTTGCTCATTCTCTATTCTCAAATCCAGTACTTGAGCCGAATAAGAATTGTGGCAATAATACGCCGAAACTCCTCTGGAAACATTGGCAGGTGGATTTTCCCAATCTGCCTTTTCGCGAACCAGTTT
Source organism: Saprospiraceae bacterium (assembly GCA_029212405.1). Lineage (GTDB taxonomy): Bacteria > Bacteroidota > Bacteroidia > Chitinophagales > Saprospiraceae > CAJXUU01. Next base: position 9,180 of record JARGNR010000165.1, on the reverse strand, counting down.
TAAAACACCAGCCATTCGTTTTGCATTATAATCATTTCGTTCACCAGTTGGGTTTTTCATAGCCTTCTCCAATAATTCTAAACGAAAATCAATTGGATCTTTGCCGATCGTCTCAGCGACTTCATCTAAAAATGATTGTTCTGCACATGCAATAAAATTGGAACGTGGTGCACGAAAGGATCCAATGGTGATATTAGAATTTATAGTCCAACTTTCAGCTAAATAGTTTTCAACAGCCCCTGCTGGAAATCGGTCAGCATACAAAGGACTCTCCAGATTACCTCCAGCATTAATATGAATACCTTTCAGATTATTTTCAGTATCTAAAGCCGCTCGATATCTAGCTTGATACGCAGGTCGATAAATGCCACCAGTCATATCATCCTCACGGGTATACACCAATTTAACAGGTGCATTCATTTTTTGTGAAATTAATGCTGCTTCTATCACCCAATGTGCATATGATCGACGACCATATCCTCCTCCAAGACGGGTCAATTGAATATCAATGTTCTCAACTGGAATATCAAGAATAGCGGATACGGTTTGTTCTGTAAGTTCTGCCTTCTGCAGCCCTCCTATGAGCTGTGCCCTGCCGTCCCTCACATCTGCAAAGAAATTCATCGGCTCCATACAATTGTGAGCTAAATAAGGAGCGGTGTACGTACTTTCAATGATTCTTTCCGCATTGTTAAATGCTTCAACAGGCTTTCCATCTTTCCGAACTACGTTTGCTTTTAGATTCGCTTTTTGAGTCATCTTACTACGGTGAATATCACTATTTTCCAGGCCTGCAGGGATAGTCAATGTTTGTTTAGATTGTCTCCAAAATGTACGTTCCTCCACATAATCTTCAAAGGGCTCCCACTCTACATGAATTGCTTTTTTAGCTTTCATTACTTGCCAGGTGGATTCCCCCACTATTGCTACTACTTCTAAAAAAGTACACGTATCAAAATGCTGTCGTTCAAAATCATCCTTCAATACTTTAATAGTGAATACATCTTTGATTCCAGGCATGCTTTTGATGGCACTATCTTGTAGAGATTTTAGTTTCATCCCAAAAGCAGGTGGATGCATTATCATGGCTGTAAGCATTCCTTCTTTGTACGTATCTATTCCAAACAAAGGTTTACCCGTAACGATCTTGTGTGCATCTACGTTTTTAACCGAAGTTCCAATGATATTAAATTCTTCGTTGCTTTTCAGTTGTACTTCTTCCGGAACAGGAATGTCCACAGAATAAGGAGACATCTCGCCATAGGTGGCAGATTGTCCACTTTTTGAATGGTGTAAAATGCCTGCTTTTGTCGTTATTTCATCAATAGGCACACCCCAAGTTTTAGCAGCTGCTGTCCTAAGCATTTGACGAGCAGAAGCTCCTGCCATCCGTAGTCCTTTCCACCCAAATCGTATGGCATTGCTTCCTCCTATAAATTGTCTTTGGTATAGATCAGTATTCAGAGGAGCTTGTTCCACAATGACATCTTTCCAATCGACATCCAACTCTTCTGCAACAATCATGGGCATAGAGGTTTTGACATTTTGCCCACCTTCTGGATTGGGTGACATAATTGTTACCTGACCATTATCCGCAATTTTTAAATACCCGTTGAAATCAAACCAATCTTTAGGAGGATGTTGGGTGGTTTGATCAGTAGTGGACGTACAGGATGCCAACCAACAAAAATTTAGCAACAAACCACCGCCAGCTAGCGCAGATACTTTTAAAAAGGAACGTCTATTGTGAGAAGTTTTTATATGTGCCAAGGTCTGATTCTCTTACGTTTTTAATGTGCTATTTCATGCGTATCCCTCACCTTACTAAATGTCAAGTCTAACAGCTTCCAGTCATCTTGATCTTTTTGATAAATTTCAGTAACTGTAAATTCATTGGAAACGTCGTTACCTCTAACGTGTGCCACTAAGGTAATGCGATTCCAAAGAACAGCAGTATTGCCAAACAACTCCACTACCACATCATGGACTTTTGCTTCTTTGTACCAAATACTTCCAGATTCAATAATCTCTAGTTCACGGTCTTTATTCCAAGTGCCGCTCATGTGGACAAATTTTGACTTATCATGAAAAACTTTGGTCAACTTTTTCACATCCTTATCTGCCATCCATTGCCATTTGTCTTTCGACAATTGTTTAACCACTTCTTCCTGGTCAGATACTTGTGCATAGGACCATTGTGTACACATTACAATTAATAATAGTCCTATTAGTGATTTCTTCATTCAATTATTGTTTAAAAAGTTTATTCAATAAAATATCAATTGCACCATTGTTAGTTCTGTATTACAAGTTAAAATTGCATTTATTTCGCTTAATATGAAATATATCGGATGTTTCTTTTACCTCAAATTGCTACAATCCACTAATTCAATAAGCTGGATAAAATTTTAACTGAAAAAGTAAATAATTTTTAATTACCTATTGCACATATCATTTTTTCGGGCTAATCAAATTCAATGAAAGAAGGTTTATTAGTACTCTAAAATCCAACCTTCATTTAGAAATGTTTCTTTATTTTCTCTTAGAAAATCCTCGGCTTGCCTACGCGATTGAAAACTATCAATTATCACCCTAAATTTTTCACCAGAAATTAGGATTTTAGAATTAGAGAATCCATTATTTATAAATTCTTTTGTTATTGTCTCTGCTTTGAAGTGTTTATTGAATGAAGCAACGACAATGTGGTATCTTGTTCTAAAATCACTATGGTAATAAAGATTTAAATCTTCATATTTAAAACTATTAATTTCATCTAAGTGTTTAGAAGCTAGTTTTGAGAATTTACTTTTGGGGTATTGGTTTATCAATAATTTAAAATACAACTCTTTTTTATTGTCATTAAAGTATGATTTGGTGGCCAGTTCATATAGAATATCGTCTGCATAATCAGAGTCACCGAATTTGTCAAGAAAAGCCTGTGCTAATATTTCTCCATCTTCATTTTCTTTTAATATCCCTAATTTTAAAGAAATTAATACTGCATACAGTTTACCTAAATATTTACTGCTTGGATATCGAACATTAAACTTATTAACAAGATTTTCTATTATGATGAGTTCTGGCATATCATTCAGGTGGGTCGAATAATAATATTTTCCTATAAAACTAGATAGCACTATTATTTTCATATAGTCTTTGAAATCATTTTTAGCATCACATTTTTTAGAATTCATGTATTCTAGTGCACCTAAAATTAGATCAGCTCCTCGATGATCACCTAAATAATTATTTTTAGGATTATTTTTTCTGTTTAACTTTTGAAGTTTATCAATCGTTGAAATTATTTTTGAACATTCTTTTTCATTTAGCAATTCCCCCCTAATTTTGAGATATTCTGATTTAGAAATGGAGCTTGGCAAGAAGTTGCTATTCCTGTAATCATACTCAGATTTAATCGAATAATTTCTAATGCTTTGTCTTTCAACTAAAATCGAATCTATTATACAATTTTTATTTTCATCATTTATTTTGGAGGATATTACTGAAAGTTCTTCTTTTGGATAAATGGTATAAATATCATTAACAAATTTCTCAAATAGAATGTCACTTCGATTCGTGCTTTTTAATTTTGATTTTTTGATTTCTTCAAATTGATTCCATCGGGAAATAATTTTTACTATTTCATCGATTCTATTACTCGCATTTAATCTATTAAGTAATAAAAACACGATTCCTGGTTCGTCAAAGTAATTAAATATTTGTAGTCCCTCAATAGGATCTATTTCTTTAGCAATATCATATTTTAACCATTTAGCACTCTCAATAAATGATCTGCTTTTGTTTCCATATTTTTTAATTTGTTTTAAGTTTGATATACTTTCTGGATATTTTTTATTGAAAAATAGTAATTCAGCATTGTAATAAGCAGCATCATCGGCTTGGCGATGGTTAGGGTATTTATTCATAAATGTCGTAAAACAATTTATGGCGTACTCATATGATTTAATAGAGTATTCAGATTTCATGTCATCTGAAAGATTATTCGCATTCCATTCAATTGATTTCCAATATCTATATCCTTCAGAAAACAAAATGATATCTTCAAACAGATCTATTTGATTTTCAACTTTAAATGAAAAGGACGACTTTCTTTTGATTATATAATTCGCGAGTGATGTATATTTGCTATTTGGAAAATCTTCGATGTATTTTTCAATCCGAATTATGTCTTTACCTTCTAATGAATTTAAAGGCACCTCATAATGAATTCCTTGAAAAATTGAGTATTGAACTTCGATTGGTACATTAGACCATATTTTATCTATACTATCAATAGATGAAATAAGAATGAGACTATCTAATATAACTTCTGCTCGATCGTAACCTTTAACAACAAAAATATTTCTGATACATTTTGCAAAGCCATGTAAGTCCTTTCGTGACCTATTTTTTCTTCTAGACTTGAGCAAAGCTGCGTCTTCAAACATTCCCACCCCAAAATAAGAAGCTGTTAAATATCCTTCAAAATCTAGGGTGTCACTTGAAATATCAAAAGTATTCCTAAGTAAAAAATCTAGCTCATCGCTAAAACCAACTCTTTTATAGGTGGAAACTATCCTCATGTAATCTACTTCCCTTGCCGTGCGGGGTTTGTTATCTTTGATTGACTTCCACCTTTCAAATTCAGAACGTATATAGGATTCATTGAGAGAATCCTTTTTTGAATAACTAAATAAAATTGCACTAACGATTTCTCTATCAAATTCATTCTGAATGTTTATTAAGTGCTTAACATCGGAGATTTGGTAATTATCTTTTTTATTGCAACTTAAACAAATCAAGCAGAAGACAACAGCAAATAAACATACTATTCTATTTGTATTTATAAATCCATATTTCATCATTTCTCTCATTAGCCTTCAATTTTTCCATTTCGTAAAAAGCGTCTTTTTCATTAGAAAATTCCATATAGCAGGTAACATACAATGACCCATTCTTTTGCAAAAGAATCTCTGCATCTTTATAGCCATCTTTAATTAGAAGTTTTTTATAATTTTCTGCATTTGAGTAAACCTTAAAAGACTTAGCGACAATACAATAAGTGAATTCACTTTTATTATATTTCTCATTTATGAAAAATAAAAGACATAAAAAGAGAAGTGATAGTACACCGATCATCGAATAAGCTTTTAAACCTCTTCTTTTACCATTTACGCTTTCATCCTTTAAACTTTTATCATTCACACTTTCACCAAATAATTTGCCTTCTAATTCGCTTTCAGGTGAGTTAATTTTATCTATAATTTCTAATAATGCTCTAGAGATTTTCGTTTCTTCAATACCCCGTAACTCTCGTGTGATCACATTGTTTTGTATATCCTTTTGGAGTCTATTATAATCAACTTTTGCTATTTGTGCCCTCATTTTTAGATTTTCACTCAAATCTATCTTCTCTAGCATATCTAATACTTCTTTAATTTTTCCATTCTCAATTAACTTTCGAAGAACTTCATTCATCCCCATTTATTTTTTCTTTTAAATATTCTTTATTAAAAAACTTCCCCCCTGCGTTTTATATTTTCAATAATCAATAAGAAGCGTTCTAAGTAAATAATTACTTTTTCAATACCTGCTTCAAATATATTTTTTTAACTAGACAATTAAACTGCATGCTATTTGCGAATACCTTTAGCTTTTTATAAATCCTTAGCTTTTGTTGAATATTTATTAGAATGTACAAGCTACTGATAAGCCAAAGTATCATGTTAATTTTTGTGATCGTATTAAACCTTATGACTAATACTAATTTCTGCATGGATAGGAAATAGATAATAAAACCTAAAAGGTATACTGTCAATGACCTTTACCGTAAAATAACACCAACTATTCTATTTCAAACTAAGCTACAAGGTGAAGTAATTCATAAATATTCAATAATTCCTATACAAAACTTTATACAAAAGATATCAAATTCCAATTCTATTTATACTCTTTTTTTCTGTTAATACACACATAATATATTAAGTTCCTATACCTCTTCAGAAGATTTACGCTTATTTTAAGTAGAATTACGCAAATATTCTATTTTAACTAAATCTTCATCTGAATTTCTCTTAGAATAAGTACAATAAATCTATATTTAAGAAGAATATGGAGGTATACATGGTGTTAAGTGATCCTGATTAAGATATTCAACCAAACATAATAATTTCAAGGTAGAGCTTTTGAGATGTAATTTTCAACATTTTCAGTTATTAAAAATATAATTGAGTTACGAAATTTAATTATAGTTTAGATAAAACCAACTTATATACAAAACGAAAATACTGTAAAAAAGAAACTAATAAATGAACCACAAAGATATTTTATTCATAGGTCTCGGTGGACACGCGGGAAGAATAATTACTGGAATAAAGAAGGAACTTAAGCCATTTCAAAAGTCTCATAATCTTCATTATTTGCTGATCGATTTGGAAAGATATCACAATCTTGATAATAAAATCATCGACGAAAATGAATTTATATTTTTTGGAGGAATCAATCCAAAAAAATATGTAGAGGAGATAATAAACAAGGGATTTGACTCCATTGAATACCAAGAACTCAATAGTTTTTTTCCTATCGATCAAAGTTTTTTTGTAGAATCTATACCTGACAGACCCATTGAAAAAGGAGCGGGTAGAAAACGATTGATTGGTAGGCTTTTGCTCTATTCTAAAAAACAAAGTGTTGAAAATAAAGTAAACAAAATACTAAGGCAACTTGCAAATAAAGACGATGATTCACAGCCAAATGTAGTTGTTATTTCTAGTTGTTGTGGAGGTACTGGTTCTTCTATTTTTTATGATATTCTTAATCTATTTTCAAGCCCATCAATAAATCTTTATCCTATTGTTATTGGACCATCCCTTTTAGTAGAAAAAAATAAGGATGTTAGTAAAGGATTGTCCAACAAAATCAAAATGAATGCGATGGCATTTTTTGAAGAATTGAATCTCTATAATAGATTTACTAAATATAATTTTTCATTTTTTTCAAATAAAGCAACAAACCTCAATTTGAGGTATATAATATTTTATGACAACCTCCTTGATTCTGAATCAAGGATTGCCATAAATAGCTTGAAGGAATTCGAAGACTACATCTCCAAGTGTACCTCCATGATATTTAACGGTAGTTATAAAAAAGGCAAAGAAGATGTAGTACAGGACATATGGGCAAATATTGAGAACATATCAGATGATATGATGAATGAGCTTAAAGAGGTTCAAAATAATGCTGTGAGAGGATTATTAGAGCCAAATAACTTTATCAGCTTTGGCTATCCACGTAATAAGCAGCTTAAGTCGAAAAAATCGATGGACAGTCACCTTTTGGATATTTTGGAAACGTTGACTGACAAAAATACTACGGGCAATCACCAGCTTATGAGCAAGGATGACATTCTTGAAACCGTGGATGGTGATTTATTCAAAGAATCTAAAACCAATAGCGACCCTTGGAATAGACTTGTATCAAAGTTTAACAAAATGAATCCCAAAGATATACATGCAAAGTACATTGAAGACTTTATCCCAGAGACCTCATCCAAAATAATAAACCTGGAGGCGCTCAAAGAATACCTTACCGATGTAAATAGTAAAATTACAGAAGAAGAATCTAATAATTCGAGATTTCCTGCATTGATTGAAGATGAACCAAAAGGAAATATATTATCGGATCTATTGAAAAAAATATATAAATCGTTTAATGACTTCTTCAGTAATTCTACTACTGTAACAAACGATGATGAAGTCGATGATATAAATGAAAATGAATTGATGTAATCTGCAACATTATGGAATATAAAAAATCACTTAAAAAGGAAATTAGTGCTAAGGTTGATAATTGCAATTCTTATACCGATGAGATAAAAAAATTGAGTCAAGTGCTCAAAACTAGAATTAACGAGATCACATCTATACAACAAATAGAACCATTAAGAAATGATCAAAAGCAACTGATAATATCCGAATTGGTCAAGCGTGGAATCCTTAAAAAGTTTTTCACTAAAAAAAATAGAGCGAATAATTTTGACGAAATTATTGAAGATATAAAAAATGTTATAAAGACAACCCTCACCACTAACGATGAGCCGACGGACACCAAATTCAAATCTGTTATATGGCTAAGAGACGATGAAATCCCATCAGATTCGTATTCCAATTATGTATTGGGAAATGGTAATGAAGAATTATTCGCAAAAGTAGGACTTAATCAAAGATCGTACAAACTTTGGAGCAATGGTAACGAAGGTGATTATATTGAAGTATATTATAATCATTTAAAGCACTTAAAAAACCACAGTTTCTTTCCTCACAACGACCGACGATTCAGCCAAATAATGTCCAATTTCATGAGTATGAATTCAGAAGCTCGAGAATACCTGATGAAGAGAAAAGAAGTTTGGAAAACACTTTATTCGTCAAATAACTTTGCTGTTAAATCTTCACTGGAATATTTATATGCTTTTGGATATACGATTAAGAATATCGACACCTCAAACCGAGTGAATCTTATAATTAATAATAAATCAGGTGGATGGAAAATAAGTTTGGATTGCCAGCTAAAATTGAGCAGAAATGAATTTGACGATGTACTGAAACAATATGGATCATTCAATGTGAAGGAAGGAATATCTATATCCATTCATTTTGGTGAAATTACTGCGCCAAGTCAGCCGAAGAGAAAAAAGGCAGTTGTAAATGGCGTGAATGCATTTTATAAACTAAGCGAAAATATTAAAAATTCTAAAGATTCAATTTCGAGCACGCTTAATAAGCATAGCGCTTTAATTACAGCTGAGTTAGGAGATGATGTCATTTATAAAATATTTTTGGATTGTATGATTTCAAAAATTAATACCAAACTGGCTAGCTACAATAATAGGTCAAAAATTAAAACCGTTTTAAACTTGATTGAACCCAAAATCCCTCTTTTGCAAAGAGAAATTGAAAGGTTAAACTCTGCTGATGACTTAAATAAGGAAAAAAGAATTATTTATCGGATAAAGGCTGAACTCTCAGATTGGTATGACACCCATGTTCTCAAACTCAAAACATTGGAAGAAAAAGGCAAGAATGACAACACTTTAAACAACAGGGATTTATAAACTATGAAAATACTGACACCATCCTTTATTTATCACTCATTCAATAAAAGTTCTTCTAATGGGAAAGG
>JARGNR010000164.1 GCA_029212405.1 Saprospiraceae bacterium | reverse complement strand
CATCGTTCCGGAATTATTTATCCCAAAATTAACTTGGGTTATCTCTACAGGTACTACTTGACTATTTTCAAAGTATCTTAGGTGATTTGATGTATTGTTCTGACAATCTACTCCATTATTCACTAAGGTTTCATTGATCGCCTGACTTGCCTCTGCATCAATAGGTCCACATATATCAGAGAATGGTACGGTAAATAGAACCACTTCTTCGCATTCTCCTGGTTCTAATTGTACTGTGATATCATTTGGACAATCAATTACTGGTCCTGTCATATCACCAACTTCAACTAAAATAGAACAACAAGATTCATTGCCATTTGCATCCACTGCCGTATATGTAACAAATGTAAATCCTTGAGGATAATTACCATTGGCATCTTCTGTTCCGTTAAACGTATTCGTAAAAGAAACCACCTCACAATCATCAACTGGAGTTGGGTTCATAAAATCTGTATTAGCGGTACATCCATCTGCATTTGCCTCAACATATATTGGATTGATCTTCGTAAATGATGCATTGTCCACAAGTACTGAACCACCCGCTCCTGAGAAATTTAAGAAAATTACTACAGCTCTACCAGTAACCGCGTTCTCAGGTGTTTGTATACAACCACCTGTTTTTGTCCAAATATTTGGTGTAGCTGGTGAATTTAAATTATAGTCACCCAAGACTGTCCCGAAAGGACCATTAATAATAGTTCCGTTAGCATCATAAAATTCTACCTTAACTTCTGCCCAACTATCGGCAGCTGCTATAAAATCAATCGACTGTGATAATATTTCTGCATATCCACAAATCCAATCTCCTTCAGCAACAGGAAAATCTTGAAATACTCCAGCAGTTGCACCAAATAGTTTCATGCTAGGATCAATAGTATTTGCATCTTCAAATACATCTCCTATTTCTTCCCATGCATCAAAATCAGCAGGTTGTGGAAATGCACTTGGAGTAATTACGTTGTCAAAACCACCATTTGCTACTAGTTCATCAGCATTTGGGCAATCTAGTATAGGTGCTTCTGAATCTGCCGCACAAACACTTAAACTTATATTAGAAACTCTAACTACAATGTTTTCATCAACAGGATTTCCAGAAAAGTCTGCTAATCCTATAACAACTCCATAATTCCCACCTGGCACAAATTCAAAACCGTTTACTAAAACTGCATCTGCTAATCCTCCGCCAACTGAACACATTCCATCTCCATCCACCATTACATCGAATGTAACAGCTTGTCCATTATTTCCTGGTGCCCCTGTTCCATTTTCGAGTCTAAACTCTAATACAAATGGGTAGGATCCAGTCAACACATCAATATCAGCAGTCAAACAAATATCTTCTATATAATCAGGTAACGCTAAATTTTCAACACCAGCTACGGCGAATGCATTTACAGAACCTTCTGAAAGCATAAGCGTACCAATGTTTGTACCACTATCGTAATCTGGAGCAGCATTTTCTTGGAAACAACAGAATCCAGGTCCGAATTCCTGTGCTACATTAAGTATAGTACCACTAGTAAGGTCTACACTAAACGTATCTTCACACGTATCACATGCAGTACAATCAGCAGCTACTTGTGTACAAGGTGCACTCGCTGGACAAACCGCAATAAATGGTATGGATACATCCGCAGCACTCAACTGCCAATTACCACCAAAAGAAGCTTTACTCCATAATACATTTAATAAAACATCACTTGGAGGTGAAGTTGTCCATGTTAAAGTTGAAGTAAAAACACCTGGAGCGGTTTCAACCCCTGGTGAGACCGTAGCTCCACTTCCTCCATTTACTAATAAAAGATCAATAGGGTCGCTATTTGCAGATTCAATTTGAACCTCCATAGAGGTTGGTCCAGTATTTAGAATACTGAGTATAGCTGAAGATGCTGGATCACCACCAAAGTGCGTCACAAAATCTGAGCAATAAGGTGATTCATTTGGATTACATGTTGAGAAATAAACATTGTCTAAATATATATCTATTGGATTTACACTTCCTGCTCCATTCACGGCAAATTTCATTTGGAATACATCTGCCCATGTCATTCCCACAAAATCACTCATCGGTAAAACAATATTGGTCCACTCTCCAGACACATATGGTACATCCACTAAGAATTCAACAGGTCCTGGTTGAACAGGTGTTACTTGTAAAAATGAACTTGCTGGGTCTGCCGCAGTCCATACATCAAAAATCAAATATTCCATTCCTGATAGGTCAGTAGTAATTAACTCTGTTCCCTGGTAGTTAAAATTAGGATATGCTAATACAGGATTACCTGTTCCTGGGTCATAATTTGGATCTACTAATGTATGTCCAGTTTGTCCCCAATTCGGATCATAATTAGTCGCAATTGGTGATGGATAAAAATCACCATATATAGAAACAACATCTGCAGGATCACATTTAGGTTCTGCTGCGTTTGTTGTAGGTGCAGTAGGTGCACATGTAGAAAAATATATGTTATCTAAGTAGATATCTACAGGATTAGTACTTCCAGCGCCATTTGCTGCAAACTTCATTTGAAAAACATCTGCCCATGACATTCCTACAAATTCACTCATTGGCAAAATTACATTAGTCCATTCCCCGGATACATACGGAACGTCTACTAAAAATTCAAGTGGGCCAGGTTGAACTGGTGTTACTTGTATAAATGTACTTGTAGGATCAGCAGCTGTCCAAATATCAAAGTGTAAGAAATCCATTCCAGATAAATCCGTTGTGGTCAATTCTGTTCCTTGATAATTAAAATTAGGGTATGCTAAAATTGGATTACCAGTTCCTGGGTCATATGCTGGATCAACTAACATATGTCCAGTCTGTCCCCAGTTCGGATCATAGTTCGTTGCTATATTCGTCGGATAAAAATCTCCATATACAGATACTACATCTCCTGCTGGACAGGTTGGTTCTGGCGCATTTGTCACAGGTGCCGTTAATGAACAAGAAGAGAAATATATGTTATCAAGATAAATGTCAACAGGATTTGTACTTCCTGGACCATTCGCTGCAAATTTCATTTGAAATACATCTGTCCAAGTCATCCCTAAGAAATCACTCATAGGCAATGTAATACTTGTCCACTCCCCCTGTACATAAGGAACATCGACTAAATATTCAATAGGGCCAGGTTGAACTGGTGTAACTTGTAAAAAAGTACTTGCAGGATCCGCTGCCGTCCATATATCGAAGTTTAAGTACTCCATGCCTGACAAATCAGTAGTAACTAATTCAGTTCCTTGATAGTTAAAGTTTGGGTAAGCTAATATTGGATTACCGGTTCCAGGGTCATATGCTGGATCAACTAACGTATGACCAGTCTGTCCCCAATTGGGGTCATAATTTGTTGCTATATTCGTTGGATAAAAATCTCCATACACAGATACAACATTCATTGCATCGCATGTCGGTTCTGGAGCATTTGTTGTTGGTGCAGAACCAAAGCAAGGTCCATTAACCGTTACAGTGATTGTTTCGGAATTACCTGCTCCTCCAGCAGCCCAATTTAAGAACATATCAACTACAAAGGCATCCCCAGGCATTTCACCCGTAAAATTATAGGTAAAAGTTCCATTGGCATCTGGAAATGATATTGGATTACCAGCTCCGCCATAAAAACCAACCAACCCTGCAGGATTATCTACAACTGTAAGAGAAACATCAACGTTTCCGCTTTCATCACTCACAATGGTATAATCCATTCCATTTGTTAAATTCTCAATTGCAACGTTGCCTGAACATGTCACCACTGGAGCTGAACAAGCACCACCAACTGTAACAGTCACAGTTTCGGAATTACCCGCTCCTCCTGCAGCCCAATTAAAAAACATATCTACTACAAAAGCAGCACCAGGGGTTTCGCCAGTAAAATTATACGTAAATGTTCCGTTGGCATCTGGAAATGATATTGGATTACCAGCACCACCAAAGAAACCAACTAATCCTGCTGGATTGTCTACTACGGTAAGCGTAACATCTACATTGCCACTACCATCACTAACAATGGTATAATCCATCCCATTCGCAAGGTTCTCTATGGCTACATTGCCTGTGCACGTTGCCGCTGGGCCGCAACTACCGACTGTAATGGTTATGGTTTGCGAATTACCTGCTCCACCTGCTGCCCAATTGAAAAACATATCTACTATAAAAGCATCACCAACTGTTTCACCAGTAAAGTTAAAGGTAAAGGTTCCGTTAGCATCTGGAAATGATATTGGATTACCAGCACCACCAAAAAAACCAACCAACCCTGCTGGATTGTCTACAACAGTCAAGGTAACATCAACGGTACCATCAGCTCCACTTACAATGGTGTAATCCATTCCGTTGGCTAAATTTTCAATTGCAACATTACCTGTACACGGATCCTGCCCAAAAAGGGAAGGTGCACTGAACATAACAAAGGACAGCATCATCAAAATCGTTGATGATTTTGCAGAAGAAAGTATCTTAGAAATAAAATTAAGATCTTCTTCTTGATTTTTTTTGTTGTTAAAATGAGGTAATTGATGGGTAGGTGTTTTAATACCTCTGTACATATTTTGTACTAACATTCTCATGAGATTCAGGTTGGTTATAAATTACAATAAGATTTAATTCAATGGAAAAAAATCTTGTAAAAAGTTGATTTAATCTTAAGAATTACAAATCCAATTAAATACACATTTTAAATATTTTATATATATTAACTTGAATTGAAATACCTTATACAGACAAATCAATCACAAATAAAGCAATAATTTTCACATTTTTATGTCAACTTTTTAAATAAATAAAAAGATAGTGTAATATTCACACTAAAATTGCCCCAATTTGTACTTACCTTGATTTTTTTGTTGAAAAAATAAATAATGGACAACTCTTTAAGTAGAATAATTTTAAAAAAGAATAGTATTATCAAAGCGATATTCTCTTTGTTGCTAATTGTACTAAACGTATATTATTGTCAATCTCAAATCGTAGATCTAGGTTGTCAAGAGGAAGATGTTGCAGTGGAAGATCTTGAAAGAAAGGATTTTGAAACGCCATCCGGTAGTACTGCGATTCATAGCGAGGGCAGTATGCATAATTTTACCTTACCTTCAGCTTCTGATTATGGACCTTGCAAAATAATATCAAATATAACTATTGTAATATCTGCATTTGGCGTTGATCTTACAAATCTACCTCCAGATTGTATTCCAACACCTCAACCATTTTACTATAATATTGCCTTAGGCTGCCCAGATTTTACGCCTGCATCATGTCCTACCACCAATCTTCTAGGGGAACCTAACACCCCAACATTTACGAACCAAAACTTTTCGTACAATGGTGATTTTGATTTTGGCGAGAACTTATCCGTTGATATCGTGCCTGTTATGAATATTAACTGTACAGCAGGACAGACAGCACTTACCTCTGATGCGGTTGTTTTAGATTATCAAATATGTGTAACTGTTACAATAGAGGATGAAGCGATTAGCACTCCCGTAGATTTAGGTTCTGACCTAACTGTCTGTCCAACTAGTACCACAACTCTTGATGCAGGTAGTTATATTGAATATGCATGGGATCCCAACGGTGAAACTACTCAGACTATTGATGTGGGCCCCGGTAACTATACCGTAACGGTTACCGATGGAAATGGATGCACCGATACGGACGAAGTAAGTGTAAATCAATTTCCTGATTCCAACATTACATTTGATCCAACTTCACCAGATGCCTGCGACAATGCACAAGTGGCAGTAAGTGTTAATGAAACTTATCCCAATTATCTTTGGTCAAATGGTGCAATTACTCAAACCACAAATCTAGCTCCAGGTACTTATGATGTGACAATTACAGATGGTAATTCTTGTACAGCGGTTAATTCTGTAACAATAAATAATGTAGTTCCTCCAAATGCTGGGATTGACAACAATTCAGATGTTTGTAATGACGGTACTACCTATAATATTGATGCCTTACTACTAGTTCATGATGCAGGAGGAACATGGGCAGATAATGACGCATCTGGTCTAGATCTGAATAGTAATGCTACTGTCGTTGATTTTAGTGCAGTACTTCCTGGCATATACACGTATACCTATACGGTCACTGGTACCGTACCTTGTCCACCTGACGATGCGACTATAACCATTCAAGTATTCGATCAAAATGATGCTGGAACCTCTGACATCGTACAATTTTGCCCTAACCCAGGTTTTCTTGATTTCAACCTTTTAATCGGAAACCCTGATGCGGGTGGCACATGGTCCGATATCAATGGAGCAGGAGTAGATTTATCGAATCCTTTTGCAGTAAATTTTGATGGGATTGGAGAAGGGACATATGACTTTGAATACCTCTTGTCTGCCAATGGACCATGTTCAGAACAGACTGCTACATTGACAATTGTTATTTTATCAAGTGTTACTGCAGGTGATGACAATGCCACCACTGTTTGCGAAGGAACTCAATTGGATTTATCTACACTCATTATGGGAGCAAATGATATAGGATTTTTTGAAGATACCGACGTTTCAGGTGCGTTAACTGGAAGTATTGTAAATACAACTGGATTAGCTGGATTTACTTTTAACTACACGTATGTAGTTGGATCTCCTGGCAACCCATGTGGCCAAGACGAAGCTGTCTTTACCGTTACCATTGAAACTAGTCTCTCTGCAGGTGATGATGTCAATGATTCTTTTTGTACTGGTGGCAATATTGATTTGTTTGATGTACTAACCAACGAAGATATTGGTGGAACATTCACCGACGTAAATTCAAGTGGAGGTTTGACTGGAAATATACTCAACACCTCTTCCATTATACCAGGCACTTATCTTTATCAATATCAAATAGGAGATGGAGTGACTTGTCCTGAAGACAATGCAGAAATATCCATTACATTTTTTGAAGATCCGACGTTCTCAATTGATCCATTAGAACTTTTCATTTGTGAAGAAGAATGTGATTCTGTAACTATTGATTTTACTGGAACTCCCCCATTTAGCTTTCCAATTGAAGTGTATTCATCCACTACAGGAGACTTGTTAGCCTCTGATGACATCACCATTACGACGAATAGTTACACGTTCACTGCATGTAATACGGTAGATAGTATTGCATTTTCAAATGATACACTCAGCCTTTTATCAGATAGTATATGGTTGTTGACCATTCCTACACTCAATGATCTTAATTGTACCATCATAATGCCTTCCAATCCAGATACATTATCCATTCAAACATTCTCTACTACAGTATTCCAATTGGATACTTCTGCATGTATCACGGACACTTTGTTAATCGGAGGCGTTCAATTTTTTGATGGAAATGATACCTATTCAGATACCTTACAGGGAATGTTCTGTGACAGTATTGTCAATATTAATGTAATTTTTACAGGAGCAGATACATTGATATTTGACCCAGTTCTTTGCCCAGGTGATTCTATATTGATAGAAGGACTCTGGTTCAATGAAGACATACCAAACGCTGAAATTAATATTGTCAACCCAAATGGATGTGATAGTCTGATCATCATTGATGTATCTTTCTTTCCAGAGGCTGATTCGATGTTAAATGTAGAATTATGTACGGGCGATTCCATTGTAGTCAATGGGACTGTATATAATACTTCCAATCCTAGTGGAACAGAAGTGTTAATGGGTCAATCTGTAAATGGGTGTGACAGTACGATAGAGGTTTCTCTTCAATTTTCAAGTGATATTGTTCAAACTGTTGACGACACGATTTGTCCAACTGATTCTGTTGTTGTTGGTGGTATTGTCTTTAATTTTTTAAGTCCATCCGGTCAAATCATACTTTCAGGATCAGGGTGTGATACAATTATTGATATTGATTTATCATTTTTTCCACCTTCTGATTCTTTAATTCAAAATTTCGTCTGTCCTGACTTTTCTATTGACGTAAATGGCACCACCTATGATATAGCCAATCCGTTTGGGACAGAAATTATTTCTAATGGAGCTCAGAGTGGATGCGACAGTATAGTGAATATTGATTTAGTATTTTTAACTCCTATCTCATTTGATTTCACCACCACTATTTGTGACAACGAATCCATTGAAATTAATGGAACAACCTATGATATAAATAACCAATCAGGAACAGAAATATTCATTGGAGGAGCAATTAATGGTTGTGACAGTACCGTAAATGTTCAATTAATTATAGAAAATTCATTTGCATCCAATGCAAGTGCCACAATCTGCTCCGGAGATAGCATATTTTTAGCTGGAGAATGGCAGTTTGTTGCGGGTACATATATTGACAGCCTGAGTAGCATCAATTTATGTGATAGTATCGTTACTACTTCTCTAAGTATCGACATATGTGAAGTCTCCGTAGAGTTAACCAGCACTAATAATGCATGCACAGGAGGTAATATCGGAAGTATAACACTTACTATTCAATCTGACATAGAAATACCATTTACAGTCGTGTGGGAAGGAACTACAACCTCAGAATCAGGCAATATTGTGATTGACTCAGATCAAAATATGATTACCATTTCCAATTTATTTTCAGATGAATATATGATCTCAATTCTTGACTCCGATGGCAATTCGATTTATCAAGGATCTATCATTGTCATTGATAGTAACCCTCCACTTGGTGGAAGTTGGGCTGTGACAGATTCAATATTTTGTGCCGGTGATCTTGGATCTATTGAATTTCAAGCAACAGGAGGAGCTGCACCTTACCAATACAATTGGGATCCAGGTCAAATTGGAGATGTCCCTAATGCAACAAATATAGAAGCAGGAATGTATTTCCTTACACTTACAGATGATAATGGATGCACATTTGATTCAACATTTACCCTCACGGAACCTATTGCTTTATCTGCAACTTTAAATTCCTTATCACTTTCCTGTTTAGCTTCTAATGACGGAGAAATATCTATCTCAGAGATTACTGGAGGTATGAGTCCTTACACTGTGTTCGTCAATGATGTATTAACTGATTCACTTACTTTTTCTGAACTTGATACCGGTACATATGTCATAGATATCTTTGATAGTAATAATTGTACCATTACTTTTAGTGAGACGTTGAGCGCATTAGACAATTCAATTTTTGGAACGTACACCGAAAACTATGAAATTCAGGAAGGAGAAAGTGTGACCATAGACGGAAATATTGTAGATGGTAATTTCACCTTGGCATGGACTGATGTTGATGGAAGTTTAAGTTGCTTGGACTGCCCTAACCCAGTAGCAAGTCCATTGGCTTCGACAAGTTATTCCCTCTTGATTGTTGACTCTTTGGGCTGTTCTCAAGTTATTAATGTTTTCGTTAATGTACTGGAAAATCAAATCGTAAATGTATTTCCTAATGCATTCAGTCCCAATGGTGATAATTCAAATGATGAATTTGTCTTCAGGTATTTAGAAGGACCAGTACAGGGGTTGATTATGAGCATTTATGATCGTTGGGGAAATTTAGTCTTTACATCATCAACTACAGAATCATTGATATCATGGGATGGAACTAGAAATGGAAAACGATTAAATAGTGATGTATTTGTTTATAAGACTATTGTACAGTTTCCTGATGGTACCACTCAAGAATTTATTGGAGATCTAACACTTATTCGTTAATCGAAGTAAAAAGAAGAAGACTTACAACAAGTCTTCTTCTTTTATGATTTTCAATTAGGGTGATTCAGGAGTTTTGTAATCTTAAAAGTGAATTCTTAGATCCAACTAGCCTAAAATTTGGCCTTATCCAGATTAGTATTTTGAAGTTTCATTTTCTGTTAA
>JARGNR010000017.1:72835-89098 GCA_029212405.1 Saprospiraceae bacterium | reverse complement strand
CTATCTAGCAAACGCCGTAGCTCTCTTTTCTCTTATCACCGTCACTTTCACTTGTCCAGGATATTGCATTTCGTCCTGAATCTTTTGAGAAATCATAAATGCCAAATCATCTGCATATTCGTCTGATACTTTTTCACTTTCTACGATGACTCTTAGTTCTCTACCCGCTTGCATGGCGTAGGCTTTCTGTACGCCTTCATGTGCCATGGCGATATCTTCCAATTCACCAATTCGCTTCATGTAACTTTCTAATATTTCTCTACGTGCACCTGGTCTCGCACCAGAAATGGCATCACAAGCCTGAACAACAGGAGAGATAATATTATTCATTTCCATTTCATCGTGGTGTGCACCTACTGCATTTAAGATAATGGGGTGTTCTCCGTGTTTTTCACAGATTTGCATACCCAATAATGCATGTGACAATTCTGAATCTTCTTCAGCTACTTTTCCAATATCATGTAAAAGACCACCTCTTTTTGCCATTTTTACCTGCTTTGGTGTAAGTCCGAGTTCAGAGGCAAGCGCCGCACATAGATTTGCGGTTTCAATGGAGTGCTTCAATAAGTTTTGACCATAAGAAGATCTAAAACGCATTCTACCCACCATTTTTACTAGATAAGGATGTAGTCCGTGAATGTCTAAGTCAATTACAGTTCGTTCACCGATTTCTACAATCTGCTCATTCAATTGCTTTCTGACTTTAGCAACCGTCTCTTCAATTTTGGCAGGATGTATTCTTCCATCAGCGACCAATCTTTTTAATGAAAGTCTGCAGATTTCTCTACGGATAGGATCAAAGCTGGAAATAATGATTGCTTCAGGAGTATCGTCTACCACGATTTCGGCTCCTGTAGCAGCTTCTAACGCTCTAATGTTTCTACCTTCTCTACCAATAATCTGTCCTTTGATATCATCACTTTCCAGATTAAATACAGATACGGTGTTCTCAATCGTATATTCGGCACACATTCGCTGAATCGATTGGATGATGATTTTTTTAGCCTCTTTATTTGCATTGGTATGGGCGAGCGCAACCGCTTTTTTCTCAATGGCCATAGCTTCAGTTTCAGCTTTTGCTTTGACTGCTTCTAATAATTGTTCTTTTGCTTCTGCTTCAGAAAGCTTAGATACCGTTTCTAGTTTTTTGATATGAATCTCATTGGCACTATCCAATTCTTGCTTTTTCTTGGCAACAATTTGCAATTGTTTTTCCAAGTTGGCTCGGATGGCTTTTACTTCGGATTCTTTGGATTCTATTTCCTCTACTTTAGACTGGAAGTTCTTCTGTTTGCTGGTTAACTCTTTCTCTTGAGCCTTTAAATTCATTTCCAGCTCTTTGAGTTCTACTTTGTGTTCTGATTTATACGTCTCAAAATCAGATTTAAATCTATTGAACTTCTCTTTAGCTTCCTGTATTTTTTTCTGTTTGATTTTCTCATTTCTAGCTTCAGCTTTGGTAACTAGTTTTTCTGCTTCATTTTCTGCATCACTTATTTTTCTTTTCGCAGTCAATTCTGCTTCTTTCAGTGTGAGATCTGCTTTTTTATTTACTTCATCAATTCTAGATTGGTTTGATCTTTTTATGAGTGCATTGACGATTAAAAATCCAATAATAGCACCTAAAATCAACCCCCCAATCACTCCAATTCCTATTTCCATTATATATTAAATTTACGATGCCTGACTTTTCAGTATACATCTATTAGTAAATACTCAAATGCATTTAAGCGTGAGGAATTGAAAAAAAGGAAACGTTGATTAAGTCAATACTGACTCTAAATCTACATTCAATTGATCCACCTTTTTCGAAATTTCGGTGACAATGGAAGGTTCTTTTGTTTGAGTGGAAATAGCTTGAGTAAGTAATACCATGGAAAGGCAATCCTGGATATCTCTATCTGAATAGCTTAATTGCATCTTTCTTATTTGATCATTAAGGTCTTTTTCTATAAGTGGCAAAATTCGCGCTTCTTCTTTGTTGACTTTTACAGGAAAAGACCTGCCTGCAAGGACAATGGTCAATTTTTTTAATTCTATTTCCTGTTCGGCCATACGATACTTATAATTTATATGTCAACCTTAAAATGCTGCTCGGTTTTATTTTGAGCGAACAATTATTTTTCAATCATTTTGATACAGTCATCTATTTCAACAATACACGATTTAATATCTTCTTTGATTGTATTATATTTTTCCTCCGAAATTGGGGAAGAAAACGTTCTTACATTTGCTGCTTCATTCACTTCATTAACAACTGCTTCTTTTTTTCGTAATTCTTCTTTGAGTTTATTGTTTTCGTTTTTTAATGTTTCATTTGCATGAGTGGCTGCATTCAGCTTTCTGATGAGCGCTTTTACATTACGTTCTAAGTCTTCTAGCTTGGTATGTAAATCATGCATAATTTCAAAGATACTTCAAATATTCTATTTTCTGTGTATGATGCATACATATTATATGTTTTTCAAATATGTATGTAGAATGTAGGCTAAAGCGGGTTGGAATAGGTAATAAAATGAAACTTAGTGTAATTCTGACAACACAATGACAAAATCGCAAAACGTCCTTGTTACTTTTGTCGTTGGATGAATATGCTTGATAATTATAAGGTACTGACAATTACTCACCACAACCTTAATGTGGATGAGATTGGCAATTTTGTAGTTCACTACGAAAACAAGGATCATTTAAAATCAAAACTGTCCGAGCTTAAGGAAAAGGCAAAGCTGGAGGAGTTGATCTATCTATCGACTTGTAATCGAGTCAGTTTTATTTGTTATAGTAATGAAGAATTTGACCTGGACTATGTAAAGAATTTCTTTTCTTACGTGAATCCAGAACTACAATCGGATAAACTGAAAAAGATCAGCAAGTTTGTAGATGTATACCACGGAAGTAAAGCGGTGAATCATATCTATGAAGTAGCCTCATCTATGGATTCTTTGGTAGTGGGAGAAAGAGAGATTTTTAGGCAATTCAGAGAATCGTACCAACAAAGTTTAGAGTTTGGTTTAGTAGCCGATAACTTAAGAATGCTTGAAAACTCTACTGTAAAGGCGGCTAAAGAAGTGTATGATAAAACGAGAATAGGAGAGAAACCACTTTCTATCGTTTCTCTTGCGGTGAAATCTTTGATGGATACAGGTATTGATAGAGATGCTAGACTTTTACTTGTAGGTGCTGGAGAGACCAATACGCTATTTGCAAAGTTTTTAAAGAAGTATGAATTCTCTAATGTGAGTATTTTCAATCGTAGTTTGGATAATGCTTCTCATTTGGTTGATTTATTAGGAGCAAAGGCCTACCATTTGAGTGAATTGAATACCTACAATAAGGGATTTGATGCTATGATTGTATGTACCGCTGCAACATCTTCGATTATTGACTCACAGATGTATAGAAACCTATTGCAAAAAGAAAAAGATACAAAAGTTGTCATCGATTTATCTGTACCTAATAATGTTGATGCATCCGTGGTAGATGGTTTTGATATCAATTATATAGACATCGAGCAACTCAGACATCTGTCTACTGAAAATCTCGAATTCAGAAAAACTGAAGTTCATGCAGCTAGAGGCCTATTAAAAGCTCAGTTGATGAATTTTAATAATTATTTCCAACAAAGGCAATTGGAAAAAGCATTGAATGTAGTTCCAAAAGAAATAAAAGAAATCAAAGAAAGAGCGATACAACAAGTTTATAAAAAGCAAATAGAAGCATTGGATGAAAATGCGCAAGCCCTAATTGCTGAGATGATGAACTACATGGAAAAGAAATGCATCAGTGTGCCGATGAAAGTGGCAAAAAAGCTGGTAGAGTAAACCGTTTTGTCTCCCTATTAATCGATTCCTATTTTTAGTTATTATTCTCAATCATTTATTTAATATCGTTGGGTATTGGTCTATGTTTTGATTTTTAAGAGTAATCAGTTACTTTCTAACTGAAACAAATCAATATATTCATCTTTTCTTTTTATTCTTGTGTTTAAACTGGTTTTCTTGAGTACAGATACCTTATCAAATTTAAATATTACAATCGCAAAAGAAGACATGCGA
Source organism: Saprospiraceae bacterium (assembly GCA_029212405.1). GTDB lineage: Bacteria > Bacteroidota > Bacteroidia > Chitinophagales > Saprospiraceae > CAJXUU01. The sequence continues at coordinate 85,043 of JARGNR010000017.1, read as the reverse complement.
TTGCTTGCAGAAAAGGCGATTTTTTTGCCTGCATATGATATGTTGTTGATTGCAGATTTACATTTTGGGAAAGTAGAACACTTTAGGAAAAATGGAATCGGGATTCCTTCAGGGGCAAGTAACAGAGACATCAGCCGACTTGAAGTTTTAATAAAAAAAGTAGATGCTAAAAATGTAGTTTTTCTAGGAGATCTATTTCACTCCAAGCTAAACAATGCATGGGAGAAGTTTCAAGAAATGGTCGCTTCTTTGAACGCTTATGAATTTCACTTGGTTATTGGGAATCATGATATTTTAGAGAAAAGCAAGTACACTGGATTGATCGTAAGTCATCAGATTGAAATTGGCAATTTACTATTGACACACGAACCTTTGGGCGTGATTGTAGAAGATAAATATAACGTTTGTGGTCATATTCATCCTGCAGTTCGAATGCGAGGTAGAGGCAGACAGAACTTAAAATTGGCTTGTTTTTATTTTGGGAAACATACTGGAATTTTACCTGCATTTGGTTCATTTACGGGCACACATGTATTGAAACCATTGGCGGATGATAGGGTGTTTATTGTGAATGAAGGAATAGTATTAGATGTTAGTAATCAGGCAAGTTAAAACACATAAAGTTAAGTATGATTCCTACCAAAACACATAAATTAGGACTCATTGGGTATCCATTAAGTCATACTTTTTCGCCTAGTTATTTTGCGAAGAAATTTGAGGAACTTGGTATGCCCGATTGTGAGTATTTGGCCTATTCTATTGAAACCATTGATTTGGTACTAGGTATATTTGATAAAGGAGTCAATGGATTGAATGTGACCATTCCTTACAAAGAACAAGTACTTCCTTTTCTTGATGAATTGAGCGAGGAGGCATTTCAAATTAATGCAGTGAATACCATTAAAATTGAAAATGACGGCAGAAGAGTTGGGTACAACACAGATGCATATGGTTTTGAAGTCTCTTTATTGAATTTTTTAGAAGGAGCAAAAATTGAAAAGGCTCTCGTCTTGGGGACTGGAGGAGCGGCAAAAGCAATTAAATATGTATTAAAAAAAATGGGAATTGAGATTACTGAAGTCTCAAGAAAACCCCCATTTTTAACCTATGCCGAAATGAATCAAAAAGTTATGGATCAGCATCAATTAATCATAAATACAACTCCTCTGGGCATGTACCCAAATGAAGAAGTGTGTCCCGATATTCCATACACAATGTTGACTGCAAAACATTTTTTGTATGACCTAGTTTATAATCCTGAAAAAACACTATTTTTGAAAAAGGGTGAGTTGAGCGGGAGTAAAATAAAGAATGGACATGACATGCTAATTTTACAAGCTGAAAAATCCTGGGAAATATGGAATCAAAAATAAAAGAAGTGCCAATGGAAGATCCTGAGCCGTCAAAATCTATTGATTTTACAGATACTAAAATAGCCTTTTCTACCAAATCAGATAAGGAGCTCAAAAATATGGGTAGACTGTTTGCCCTCATGAATAAAAGTGCCTTAGTCAACATTGGATCTAAGCTTGGGCTCTTAGCTTTTAAACTGAGATTACCCTTTGTTGATTTTATTGTCAAAAAGACTATTTTCAAGCAATTTTGTGGAGGTGAAAGTTTGATGGATTGCCAGAATGCGATCGATACATTATACAGACATGATTCACTGACCATTCTAGATTATGGAGCTGAAGGGAAATCATCGGAGGAGGATTTTAATAGAGTAATGGAAGAAACCATGCGTGCAATAGAGTTTGCCGCTTCCAATAATTCTGTACCTGTAGTAAGTACAAAAATTACAGGTTTAGTCGACAATGATATTTTAATAGGAGTTCAAAATGGTGATCCTCAAAGTGAGCATCAACAAAGAGCATACGATCAAATGGTCGAAAGAGTTGATAAAATATGTAAAAAAGCATCCGAATTAAAAGTAGGAGTATTTGTAGATGCAGAAGAGAGTTGGTTACAAGAACCAATTGATGATTTGGTCATGGAAATGATGGCCAAATACAACCACGGAAAAGTAATTGTATACAATACCTATCAATTGTATCGTCACGATAAGTTGGCACAATTAAAATCTGACCATCAAAAAGCGATTAAAATGGGCTTCCTTTTTGGAGCTAAACTGGTGAGAGGAGCATATATGGAAAAAGAAAGGGAACGTGCATTGGAAATGAATTATCCTTCTCCAATTCAACCCGATAAAGAATCAACAGACAGAGACTTTGATGAAGGGGTTGATTATTGCATTCGTAATTATCAACAAATTGCCTCATGTTGTGCTTCACATAATGTTGAAAGCAATAGAAAACAAGCTAAACTAATCGAAGAGCTAGGTCTTCAAAAAGATCACCCACATTTCAATTTTTGCCAGTTGTATGGGATGAGTGATTATATCACTTTTAATATAGGTAAGGCGGGTTACAATGTAGCAAAGTATGTACCATACGGCCCCATAAGGGATGTAGTACCTTACTTAATTCGAAGAGCACAAGAAAATACTTCGGTTACAGGTGAAATGAGTAGAGAATTGTCCTTAATTAAAACAGAAATAAAAAGAAGAGGGATTTAGTAGACAATTAACTGTTTACATCCATACTACATATAAAAAGGGATATTCAGTACTGCCGAATATCCCCAATTTCATTAGGACTAGAGGCTTTACACCTGAAAATATTACTTCTTTTTTTTTAGGCTTTCTCCTTAAATTCTTGGTAAGTATTTTAAGCGAGTTATTTCGCCGCGAATGGCGTTCATTTTCTGGCTTGGCCCAGAAAACAAACCAAAAGAACCTAAGGCTTTACCCAGATCTTAACATGACTGAATGATCTTCGAAGATATGAGCTCTCAAATGAAGGAACATATCAGCGCAGTGCGGCCAAATAGCTAATAAAAGAAGTAACTCCGCTAAGGCGGAGCAGGCATAATTAGTGATGTGCGGAAAATGAAGCTTGAAAATACTAATCTGGATAAGGCCAAATTTTAGGCTGGTTGGATCTAAAGAGAATTCACTTTTAAGATTACCTAACTCCTGAATCACCCTAAAAAAATAGCCAGGTCTCACACAATGACCCGGCTATGATTAAAACCAAAACTTCCCCGTTTATAGGCTGACCCTATTGTATTTTTATAAATTTCTTGATGATCGATTTGAAACCATTGTCATACTGTGCGTAATAAATACCAGGATGTAAATGACTTAAATCGATTTGTTCTGTATTTTCAACACGTCCAGTAAAAATCAACTGATTTTGACTGTTGCGAATGTTAATTACCCCTTTCCTGCCCGCATCAAATTTCAATTTTAAATAATTGGCTGCCGGGTTCGGAAATACTTCGAATGTTATTTTTTCTTGCTCATTTGATTCGTCCGATCGTTCTTCTATTCTATCCCTTACTTCTTTGGAAACCTGGACTGTTGCAGCCGTACCTGATTCAGTCAAGATTCCAGCATCTATATCCACTCTGTAATCATAGGGTTCAAAATAAATAACATCTGTAGTGCCCCATCCATTTAGGTGTGTCACATCACTATTGACTTCCGATCCTTCATGACTTACCGTGAAATCAAGCTCTTTTGGAGAATGGTATTTCAGATAGTAAGCTCCTTTAGGTATGCCTGAAAATTGAATTTCACCATCTAAATTTATTTTCTGTGTGCCAACATTTTTTCCTTGTGTGGTATAAAGTGAGGCATACATATTTTCTGGGCTATTTACAATGTCATCTTGAATTCCATTTTTATTGATGTCGTACCATACTGTTGAAACAATGGATGATCCTTTATAAAACCCAGCGTCAATATGTATGATGGCTTCATTGGATAACACTTGAAAAACAGGAGAGATGTACATGCCTTCAATTTTAAATGCATCATTGTTATTGTCTATTAAAGCATCATTTGATGCGGGAGAAGGGACATATCCTTGGATCATATCATAGTGTAGATAATATTTGCCAGGAGCTATATTTTGAAAGGTAACATTATCTTCATTTTCTGTGGATATCGTCCTATTGATCAATTTGCCTTCTAGTGAGTACAATTTGACTTCAATATTTGATAGTGCGCTTTCCTCTAAATTGAATATTCCATCGGCATCGGTATCTTCCCAAACAATGGAAATGATTTCCCCTCCTTCATACAATCCTGCATCTACATTGGGAACGGACAAACACGAATGCGTCACATCGCTGGTAAACATTTCAGAGTATCCTGTCACTTTAATATCACTATCGTGAAAATCATCGTCACTCATATTCATAGAAGTAAATGCGTAGTCTGTTTCATCTATATTCACATGTATTTTATACGATCCTTCTGGAATTTGTTGGAAAGCATAGAGACCTAAAGAATTTGTCTCCATTGAATCAATTGAATTGTCTAATGAATCCATCAACACTACTTGAATACCTGGTATTCTGGCTTCTGTGTTTTGACGAATACCATCCCCATTAATATCATTCCATACGATGCTCCTTAGAGAGGCAGTAGATGAATAGATACCACAATCAACAGACTCTAATCCAGCACCATGAGCGAGTGAAATCAAAGGTGTTTTCCCAGTGATATCCGCATCACTGTCAATGTTGTCGTCTACTCCTTGATCTGAAGGACTAATTGAGAACTCTTGAGGAATCATGAATTGAATAAAATATAATCCCTGTTTTAAATTCAAAAATTGATACACCCCATTTTCATCTGTGGTTGTAGTGTCAAATGGGACACCAAAAGATCTGAAGATCACAACCTCTATTCCTGCTACTCCAACTTCATCTACTCCTCTAAGGCCATCTTCATTTTCATCCAACCAAACTTCATTCCCGATGGATGCGGGTAAATAGGCTCCTCCACTTATATTTGTTACAATACCGCCAGAAGGGACAGCAAAAATATCTGTACTTCCAACTCCAAATTGTCCAGTGATGTCTGAATCAGTAAAGTCATCTCCGATGTCAGGAGAAGTAATAATATAATCTGCAGGATAATCAAAAACGATATAGTAATCTGTTGCTTTTAGATTTAAAAATTTAAAGCTGCCAGATATGTCATCGATAGTGTTGGTTTGTGTTGATTCAACAAAATTTCCGTTTGCTGTAAAGAGGCTGACGGTAATTCCGTCCAAGCCTGGATCATTCAAATTGTTGACCCCATTACCATTAAAATCTACAAATGCAACTCCTTCAATTGATCCATTTTTTGTAAGACCTACGTCTAAGTCAGTAACTACTCCACCACTGCTGAAATCGATAAAATCTGTGCAGCCAGTTGAGTCAATATCACTATCTAATACATCTGTACCAATATTTGATTTTGCAAAGTTGAAACCGGATGGAAGATTTACGCATATTTTATAGAATCCCGAAGCAAGATTATCAATCTGATATTCTCCATTTGCTCCTGACATGATGGTTTTTTCGATCAAGCCATTTTCACTCGATACAGTAATTTCAATTTCTTCAACACCTAATTCGCCAGCATCTTGAACCCCATTATTATTTGCATCTTCCCAAACAAAGTCTCCTAATTTTAATTTATTGCCAATTCCCAAATCTACATGTTCAAGGTCCTCAAATGTAGAAAGGAAAAAAGATTCTGTCGACAGTCCAGTAGGAGTTTCAATAAAATCACTGTCTATAGTTTCATCCCCACCAAGATTTGGAAAAGTGGCAGCTTTATTGGAGTTTAATGAAGCGGCAACCTTGTAAAATCCTTCTGCAAGATTATCGAATGAGTAATCTCCTTCTTCATTACTTTCAGTTACTGCTATGACTTGTCCATTTTGATCTTCCAAACTCAGTTCAACCATAGGTACAGGTGATTCACCCGCATCCCTTAGCCCATTGGTATTGGTATCTTCCCAGATACTTCCAGAAATAGATGATTCAGTTGGAATTTGGAAAAATAATCCAGCATCGATACTTGTATTTTCTGTTCCAGAAAAAATTTCTACAGATGAAGTACTCCCTTTATTTTCAATGATTTCTATGACGTCTGAATCTAATGCGTCATCACTTCCTTGATCTCCTTCAACAAATTGATAAAATAGTGGCCTGATAAATTCCACAGTATAGATGCCCGGAGGTATGTTCTCAATTTTATAATATCCAGAATCAAGTCCTCCTCCTTGTGCGGTCGTATCACTTGCAACAATTCCGCCTGTACTTAATTCAATGAGATTTACAATGACATCATTTAGACCGGCTTCATTGTCATTGATGTTATTTTCGTTAGCATCTATAAATACTTGGTCGCCTATACTTGAGAGCTGATAGAATCCAGCATTGATCAAGTTTAGATCTAAAAAGTAATCTACTACAATGACATCTGTGCTACCAGGTCCAAAAATAGAGGTAACATCATCATCCAAATCGTCATTCATACCTTGATTACCAATCGTATTGATATAAGAATCATCATTCGCATCAAATACTAAATAGTATGCTCCCGCAATTACATTTTCAAAGGTGTATGTTCCTTCAAGTGAAGTTTGAGTACTTGCTAGAAGCGAATCATTGAGATCGTATAGAGTAACTTGTACATTGGGTAAGGAGGCTTCATTCATGCCTTGGATACCATCGCCATTTGCATCAATCCACGTAATTCCGTTAAGATCAATTACTCCATCAATAAGACCTGCATCTACATTTTCGACAGTAATTCCATCAGTAACGTTGACTGTGGGAGTACTACCCATCGCATTTTCATTGGTGACATGCGAGTCTAGGTCGGTATCAGAAGTAGCAAAAGGACTTGTGAATTGGTACCTTTCTCCAGGTGTAAAAATTAAAAAATATGGACCAGCATCCAAGGTGGTAAATGCATATGCTCCATTTTCATCTGAGGTAGTTTCAGATACTAACGTACCGTCCAAAGTCAAGAGTGAAATTTGAACACCTGATTTGAATTCTTCATTCACGTTTTGTATTCCATCTTTATTTTGGTCTATCCATACTTCTCCAGTAATATTTCCTTTTTTGAATGCATAACCAATATCCAGATCAAAATTACAATCATTGCCAGCTAGATTAAAAATATTACTAGTTCCTTCTCCGTTTGCATCCGTGATGATACTATTCATACCCACAGCTGACTCATCTACAATAGCAAAATTATATTCATCAAATACGAACGCTCTTAAATAGTAGTTGCCTGGAGGAATTTGGACAAATTGATAATGTCCATCTTTTCCAGTTTCAAGATTTGGTAGCGTAAATGTAGATTGACTCAAGTTACCTTGTTCATCGTATAAATTAATCAAAACTCCATTGATACCATTTTCTTCTGGATCTTGAATCCCATTTCCATTTTCATCTAGCCAAACGTAATCGCCAACTTTTGCTTTGTTTTGATAACCAGCAGAAAGAGATAAATTTTCCTCACCTGGAACGAGTACTATGAATTCAGTATTTCCGTTTCCAAAGGAGTTCGTTACATCTGAATCGGATAAGTCATCCCCCACATCAGGCAAAGTGAATAAAAGGGTTTGTGGCAAATCAAATGTAACGTAGTATGTTCCTGCTAAGACATTTTCAAATAAATAGAACCCACCTTGATCAGATTGAGTACTATCAATTAGAATATTGTTTGTGTTATATAAAAGCACATTTATTTCTGGTACAAACCCTTCTTCAGCATCATATTGGCCATTGTTATTGCTGTCCAAAAAGGTAAATCCGCCCAACATAGCAGGGCGCTGAACAAAACCAAAATCTAGATCTAAGAAAGTAGAATTTGAAGTTATTAGGAATGTTGGAGAAACAATTCTTCCATCTTGATTAAAGAGATCAGAATCTATTTCATTTGATAAACCTCCATCAATTTGAAATGCTGTCAGAGTGAATGTTCCAAGTTGTTGTGCTTCGATATGGTATTCTCCTGGTGCTATGTTTTCAAATGTATAAAACCCTAAGGAGTCAGATTTTACAGTTTGAATGACTTGATTCAAATTATCTATCAAACTTAATTTGATACCACGTATTCCTGGTTCTCCATCATCTTGTAAGCCATTGTCATTCAAATCTTCCCATACAAAATCACCTACTTGGCTAAGTCTGAAGAATCCAGCGTCAATGCTGTCTACCTCTCCACCAGTTAAAAATGAAAGTGAAAGTGGATTGCCTGGAATAAAGTCATTATCAAAATTGCTATCTGTTGCATTGGGTATAGTTGCTTCAAATCCTTCAATCTCTGAAAAGAATACGTTATAGTCACCAGCTAGAAGTCCAGAGAATTCATATTTACCTTCATCATCCGTGAAGGTGGATAAAGTATTGAAAGATGAATTTTGCAATTTTACTTCAACATTTTTTATTCCGGGTTCATTTATTTGTTGTATCCCATCTCCATTTAGATCTTCCCATACAAAGTTGCCAATTGAGAGTGCTCGTGCGAGGCCGGCATCGATATTGTCTATTTCATCACCAAAATCCACAACAATACTGTTTGTAGTGCCGGTTCCAAACGTTGCTGTAATGTCACTGTCTATCGTTTCGTCTCCGATATTAGGTAGAGCGAAAATCAACGAATCTATGTTTTCAATTATCTCAAGATAATAGGCCCCTGAAAGTAACGGAGAAAAGGAATACGATCCACTATTATCGGTGGTCGTTTTTTGTACAAAGTCTCCTTGTTCAGAATACAGATTTACTTGAATATTTGATAAGCGGGGGTCTGCGTTGCTTTTTGTGTTATCGTTATTGAGGTCAAAAAACACCTCTCCTGAGATAGAAGCAGGATCACAGTTTAAATAATTAAAGGATCTGCAGCATATTCCAAGACTTTGTTGTTTATAAAAGGATTCAACGCAAATTTCATATTCACCAAATTCTGCATAGGATGCACCAATATTGATAATAGCATCATGTTCACTACCAGAGATTAACTCAAATCCTTGTGGAATATACCATTCATAAGTTACGAGTGGGTCTTCGATTTCATCAATATAAAAAGGCACACAAGCATGAGTAGAACACATTTCATAGAGAGGCGTGTAATACACGATAATATAGACATGATCGATCGATACAGAAACAGATTCATTTAATTTATTTCTTACTTGTAGCGCATATCCAAAATTTAGCGAATTTATGATATCCTTGGTTAAATTAAGATTCCATGTATCATCCTCCGCACCATATCTCCAATGAAAATCTGTCGTATCTGTAGATTTGGCCCAAGCTTGATCGGTAGGCAAAGGATTCAATGAAGCATTTTCCCCTACAGCAGTACCGGATTCATCCAAAAGGCGAACCATTTGACCTTCAACTACTCCATTCCCATTTGTGTGTCCCTCTATGTGGAGTTCTATGCCTTCAATGTTGGCACCATTTGGAATGCTGAAACTAAGATTTTTTCCCTTGAATACAGTAGATCTTTTATTAGGGGGTAGGACAACAGACCCTCGAGAATCATCTGATAGTCTTAAGTTTTCTAAATTTTCCCACATCTGAAAAAATGGAAACTTAACTTCGTCCATTAAGTTTGCGGAGCGGATTTGAGTTTCTATACGAGGTTCGTAGTCAACTCGAATAGGACAGTGTGATTGACCACTAATTGAGTGTGCACCCGTGATCAACAAGAAATATATACAGACGCATATACCCTTGAGGGTGTAGTTTTCTTTTTTGAAGCCCATTGTGTGTAGTTTTGGCAATATGTATATATAACAAAAAATATTAATTTGTTAATCGTTATATATAATACAAATATAAATAAAAAGTATTTATATATATAAATTTTTGTAATATTTAATTACAAAAATATCTTGCCCTTATTACAGGAATGGGGGTTATAGTGTTGTTTGTTTGAGTTTGGAGGTGTAGGTAAATGGGAAAGGATAGATCTTGAATACCTCTATTTGTCATATTTCTTTTTAGTCGATCTTTTCTTTCTTTTTCCTCTCTGTGGGTGTTCTAAATGATCTATGATATCATCCATAGTTAGCTTAGTCTCATCTGTTAGGTCAACAATCTCTCGCTTATCTTCCGGTTTGATTTTGATAACTTTAATTTCTTTGTCCAAATATTTTTGAATGGTATTCAACATAGGTTTTTCATCTTTCGAACAAAATGTAAATGCGGTACCTTTGCTTCTCCCTCTTCCAGTTCTACCTACTCGATGAACATAGTTTTCTGCTTTATCAGGGAGGTCATAATTAATAACGTAATTAATCTTTGGAATATCAATTCCTCTTGCGCTCAAATCTGTGGCAATTAATAAATTGGATAAGCCGCTGGTAAAGTCTTTTAACACCGCAAGTCTATCTTTTTGTTCGATATCACCATGAAGGGTAGTTGCAGAAATTTTTACCCGTTCCATTGCTTTTTTTACCCGTTCCGCTCGAACTTTTGTTCTTACAAAAACCAGCATTTTGTCTGAAGGGTTTTCTTTCACCAATCGCTCCAAGAAAAAACGCTTGTCATCCATTTCTACATAAATGACAAAGTGATCCACGTTTTTACTTACAGGATCTTTCGGACTAATTTGAATTCTTACTGGTTTATTAACTAATGAATAAGCTAGTTTTTTAATTTTTGGATTTATCGTTGCTGAAATAAAAAGAGTTTGTCTTCTTTTGGGTAAAAATCGAATTAATTGTTGAATGTCTTTTAAGAATCCAAGATCAAGCATATGATCTGCTTCATCCAAAACTAAAATTTGTATTCGATTCAATTTAATATGGCCCTGACTGACTAAATCAAACATTCGTCCAGGAGTAGTGACTAGAATATCAACACCCTTATTCAATTTATTAATTTGAGGATCTTGATCTACCCCACCAAAGATGGAGAAATTGGTCACGTTCAACTTTTTACCAAATGTAGTGAACACATCATTGATTTGAATAGCCAGTTCTCGAGTTGGAACCATTACAAGACATTTGATGCCTTCAGATCTTTTCTTTAGGTTCTGTCTGTGCACAATATCAAGAATTGGAATTGCAAAGGCAGCCGTTTTACCTGTTCCTGTTTGAGCGATTGCCAATAAATCTTCTCCTGAAAGAATATGAGGAATAGCCTTAAATTGGATATCTGTCGGCTTCTTGTATCCTTCTCGGCGTATTGCCTCTTTTATGTTATCATTTATATTGTAGTTGTCAAATTTCATGGGTCAAAGTTAGGATAGTTCTTAGTGTTTACGATATTTGTGTATTATTATTTTTACAAAATGATGACCAATACTATCTAACTAACTTTGATATTGCGCAACTTTTAGATTGAGCAAAATTTATTATTTATTTAAGCTTTTCATATACAGTGGTTTATACTGTTATTGTGTCAAAAGTCGATAAATACATGAAGTTTGTCGAAATCGAAAAGCAGCGTATTGTATTAATATTTAGTTAATTAAATACTATAGACTACTTAATTGTTGGTTTGATTGGGCGTGAATTAAGATTTATGTAACTTAATTGAACCAAATTTTAAACATTATTTTTTAACCAAACAGCTTTAAAATGAAAAAACTTTTTCTGCTAGCATTCATGTTATTTACGTGTGTCGCATTGACCCAGGCACAAAGAACAGTAACAGGGGTGGTAAGTGATGCATCTGGCGAATCCTTAATCGGAGCCAATGTCATCTCAAAAGGTTCAACGCTTGGAACAGTTACCGATGTGGATGGTAGCTTTACTTTAGAAGTTCCAGACGGAGCCACAACATTAGTAATCAGTTATACTGGTTTTCAAACACAAGAAGTTGATATTACTGGATTATCTGAAGTTAACGTCACATTGGCGGAAGGACAACTTTTAGATGAGGTAGTAGTAACAGCACTTGGTATCGAAAAGGAAGCAAAAACTTTGGGATATGGTGTAGATGAAATCGATTCGGAAGAATTGGTAAAGTCTAGATCAACAAATATCGTAAACGCCCTACAAGGAAAAGTTACCGGTGTAAACATTGGTAATACGGATGGTAACCTTGGTGGATCTTCTAAGATCATCATTAGAGGTGCTACTTCTTTATCAGGTAATAACAATCCTCTATGGGTAGTTGACGGAGTTCCAATTAACAACGATCAAATTACTTCTAACGGAACAAGAATCTCAGGAAACAGAGATTTTGGTAATGGTGCATCTGTTATCAACCCGGATGATGTAGAGTCAATGAGTATCCTTAAAGGTGCAGCAGCTACAGCCTTATATGGTTCTAGAGCAGCAGCAGGTGCAATCATTGTTACTACAAAGTCTGGTAAATCAAATGC
>JARGNR010000017.1:25737-72735 GCA_029212405.1 Saprospiraceae bacterium | reverse complement strand
GATAAATTCAATTATAGATTGAGTTTGAGTGCATTGAATCAGACAGGTATTTTACCAGGTGCTGAGTTGGATAGGTATAATGCAGGTTTGAATGCAGGTGTGAAGCACAGTGACAGATTGAGAACTAATTTTAGTATTCAGTTTGCAAAGACTTCATCTGTAGGTACAGGTGCAACTGGAGCAAATGATCCTAACATTGTGGGTCTTTCTTCTTTCAGTAGTACACTTGATCCAGCTGTTTTTGATCCTTGGATTGATGCTGCGGGAAATCAAATTAACCAATCTTCACCAACAGGTAATAACTACTTGTGGTTAAGAAATGAAAACAGAAATGATAGAGATGATACTAGGGTAATTGGAAATATTGGAACTACCTATGATGTAACAGATGATCTTTCTGTAACAGCTAAGTTTGGATATGATTTTGATCAGGACAACAGATTCTTCTCAAATAGAAAAGGAACAGTTCAAAGATTGAATGGAGATTACATCATTGATAATATCAACAATGTTCAACAAAACATTGATATCCTTGCTAACTACAAGAAGACATTGAGTGATAAATTTGAAATGAACGTAATTGCGGGATACAACTATAACAAAAGAACGAGATCTGATGAAGGATTTACTGGTGTAAACCTTTTGATCCCAGAATTATTTGCGCCGGGTAATACGGAACAAACTATTCCTGCAAGATTCTTCCAAGAAAGAGTATTGTTTGGAGCATATGCTTCAGCTGATTTCACATACGATGGATGGGCTACGTTGACATTGACAGGAAGAAATGACTGGTCTTCAACATTGCCATTAGAAAACAATTCTTATTTCTACCCATCTGTAAGTACTGCATTCGTATTGACAGACGCATTGAATATCGAAAGTGATGTTTTGAACTATGCGAAATTAAGAATGAGTTATGCACAAGTGGGTAACGATACAGATCCTTATCAATTGGATTTCTTATTCTTCCCATCAACCGTAGCAACTGGACAATATAGTTTGAATGTTAACTTCCCATTCCAGGACAGATTGGCATTCTCTAAAGGAAATACGATTCCACCAGATAATCTTTTACCAGAGAGACAAACAAGTTACGAAGTTGGAGCTGAATTGTCATTCTTTGATTATAGATTAGGATTGGATATCGCTTATTTCAAAACTGAAAACAAAGATCAGATTTTACCTCTTCCAATTCCTGAATCAACTGGATTTGGATTCTTAAGAACAAATGTTGGTCAAGTAAATACTTCAGGTATTGAATTTGCAATTGATGCGGTACCGCTTAAGTTTGGTAACTTCCAATGGAATACTACAGTTAACTTTTCATCAGCAAAAGTTGAAGTTGTTGAGTTAGCAGAAGGAGTAGATAGAGTACTTCAAGCAAGTGCATTTAGTAGTGTGCAGGTTGTAGCTGAAGTTGGAACTGGTTTTGAATTATTTGCAATTCCTTTCTTGAGAGACAGTACAACTGGAAGACCATTGATCAATCCTAATGATGGAACAAGATTAGCGGGTGAAGCTCAAGCAATGGGTTCAGTACTTCCTGATTTCACAATGGGTTTTGTAAACTCATTTGATATAGGAGACTTGAATTTATCTTTCACGATCGATTGGAGATCTGGAGGAGTAATGAAGTCATCAACTGTTGAAAACTTACAAACTGCAGGATTAGTAACTGAGACTCTTCAAAATAGAGGAGGAACATTTATTGATTTAGAAGGTTTGATTGATAATGGAGACGGAACATTTAGAGACAATGATATTCCATTGGCATCTGCTGCTGATTTCTGGCAAGCATTGGACGATAATAGTGTTTCAGAAGCATTTATTTTCGACGCATCTTTCGTTAAATTGAGAGAGGTAGCATTGAGCTATTCACTTCCAAGTAGCATGTTCAATAATTCTTTCATCAAAGGATTAAGAGTAGGTGTAGAAGGTAGAAACTTAATGTTACTATACAGTAAAGTGCCACATATCGATCCAGAAAACAACTTGTTTGGAGCTGGAGCAGATGGATTTGGTGTAGAAAGATCTTCTGTACCTTCAACAAGAAGCTTCGGTGTAAACCTTAGAGCAACATTTTAATCATAAAAAGAAATAGTTAACATGAAATATATAAAATATTTATCGTTGATTTTTGTTTTGAGTTTTATCTCTACTTCTTGTGAAGACTCGTTAGATATAAACTCAAACCCATTAGCGGCAACAACTGCCGATCCAAATGTGCTATTGCCTTTTGTGTTTGCACAATATTCAAATAGGCATACCACAGAATTAGGGACTAGAATAATGGATGTCCCTCAACACTTTACCGCTTGCTTTAACAGTGCAAGAAACGGTAATACTTCAATCTTCCTTACAGGTAACACTTGGGGAATGATGTATTCTCAAGTATTAGGTAATTTATTATTGGTAGAACAAGATGCGGAAGCAGCAGGTCCTTCAAGTAATAATGTTGCAGCAATTGCTAAGATATTCAAAGCAAATACGTTTTTTGAATTGTCAATGATTTGGGAAGATGTTCCTTATTCTGAAGCATTAAATGCAAATGAATTTCCAGTTCCTGGTTTTGATAACCAAGAGACTGTATTAAACGGAGTAGTTTCTATTCTTGATGAAGCGATTAGTTTGATAGATGCAATTCCTGCAGATGGAATCTTTAATGTATCTACTGGTGACCTTATCTACAATGGTAATATGGATAACTGGAGAAGATATGCAAACTCATTGAAGCTAAGAGTTTTAATGGTACTTAGAAACAAAACAAATGTTGATTCTCAGATTAGTGCTGTATTAGGACAACCTTTGATTGAATCAAATGGACAAGCTGCTTTGATTAGATATTCAAATGCACCTGGTGCATTTAATGGCTACAACAACTTAGTTGAAGCTTTCTTTGGAGTATCTAATGAAGTACAAGGGGTATATTCTCCAAGTAGAACATTGTTCAATCTATTGGAAGGTGACCCAAGAAAAGACATGATTATCTTTAATCCAGACGATGCTGAGCCATTGAATATTGGAGATTTTGCATTCAACTTCCCAGGCTCACCGAGAATTGCAGATAATGTGATTCGAAATGATTTGCCTCATATGTTGATGATGCCAGCTGAGATTAACTTATACAAGGCGGAATTAGCTTTGGCAAGTGGCGATGCGGGAACTGCAGATACAGAGTACAGAAATGGAGTAGCTCAGGCTGTTGCTTGGTGGGGTGGAGATATCCCAGGTGCTGTTTCGACTATACCTGCTGATGTAGCTGCTGATTTTGTTGCAGGATTAGCTGCACCAACTTTGCAAGATATTCATGAACAATTGTATATCGAATCATTTATTCGTCCTGTAGTTGCATGGAATACAGTAAGAAGAACAGGAGTTCCTGAATTAGAACCTGTACCAGGTTCTAATATTTCAACGATCTTGAAAAGATTCAACTACCCACCAGATGAGGTAGCTTCGAATCCGAATACTCCTGCAAATGCACCTACAGACACACCAATGTGGTTTGAGAATTAATAAATTAAAATAAAGAAAAAATGAAATTATATAATTTAATTATCGCTTTAGTCTGCACTTTATTTATTGTTTCTTGCGGTAATGAATATGATACAACTGAGTACTTCGATTTAGAAGAATTACCAGGTTATGTTGCATTTGATGCTGATGGAAATACAATAAACCCAGACAGAAGTGTTGCAGAAGATGCAGGTGCTTTCAATGTATTTGTTGAGCATCCTACAGATTTAACTTCTGATGCGACAGCAAACTATACGATTAGTGGTGATGCCGTTTGGGGTGTTGACTATACAATCGAAGGAGCTACAGAAGCAGGTGGAAGTGTTGTAATTTCTTCTGACAGAGGAAATTTTGCAGAAACCTATAGAGGAGCTGTTGTAGTAACAGCATTAGCTGACGGTGAAGTAGATGGAAACAAAACGTTGACATTAACTTTAACTAATGCATCTAACTCTAGTGGTGATATTGCTGTTGGTCGTGGTGGAACAGAATACCAAAGATCAATCAATATTACTTTGGAAGACGTTGATATGTAATAAACATTTCACTGAATAAAGTTATTTATAATGGGAACTAGATGATGAATTTAGTTCCCATTTTTTTCTAAAAGAACAAAATCTAAAATTTCCCTATGAAAACGTTTGTATCCATTGTATGTATTCTTCTATCTACCTCAGTCTATTGTCAAAGATTCAGTTTTTTACCAGAAGCAGGGATGTTAATGACTCAAATAGATGGGGATAAGCTACAAGGGTATCACAAAAGAGGTGTTTTATTAGGAATCGGAACGCATTATGCATTGTCAAATAATATCAATCTAGGGATTAAAACTTCTTTTTATCGACAGGGTAGTGCGCGTAAAGACGCTTTTCAAGACAAACTTGAAGATGGGATACAATTAGAAATGGGACTGAGTACTGTAGGATTGGAAGTATCAACAGTCTATGAACCCATAGATAAATCTATATTTTTGGGAGTAGGTTTTGTTCATCATCAAATATTGAATTATGATTATAAAATCATAGATAATGTGGTTGCTGGGCCACCTAGATTGCTTGACCCAACTACGGTATCCAGTTCATTTAATAATATCAAATTTTTCTTGGGGTGGAGATTCTCGACCTCCTATAGATTTACGATAGCGTATGAAAAATCCTTTTCGGATATTTTAGATGAAGACTTTTTTAACATTGCAAGATTGCTACCTTATCACCTTGCGTTTACGATGTCCTATGAATTCAACCCATCTAAAAAGAAAAAGGGCAAACAAAAGAGGTCAAGAAAAACGAGAAAGTAGTCAAAACCAAGGTTTTTTTTCTTATTTATTTACTACCACCTTTTCCTACTCAATATCGAATTGGAATATTGAACTAGATTCTTAATATATAGATTTATTATATGTGAAGATTAGCTTTTTTGGACGAAAACCAAATTCAGTTCGGAAATAATGGTTAAAATCTACTTTTTATTTGTTATGCCAAATTTGTCCTGCAATTAGCATCAAAATAATTATTCCCAGAATGAATTAATTAACAATTTATTAATATAATTGCGAGGTGATAGACGATTTATCGGACTAAATGACGCATTAGTCTATATATATTGGCTATCCCAAAACGAAAAAATGTTAAGAAATTAACAGATCTCTTAAAGAAGAGGTTAAAATTAACTGCTTTAAAATTTATTAATTAACTAAACTAAGTTTAACATGAAAAAACTCTCACTACTTTTATTCATGTTACTTTGTGCTGTCAGTATGACATTTGCACAAAGGACAGTCACGGGTACTATTACCGATGTCAACGGAGAAACATTGATTGGAGCTAATGTACTTGCGAAGGGAACTTCTACGGGTACAATTACTGATGTCGATGGAAGTTTCTCGTTGGAAGTACCTGATGGTAACAATACACTTGTAATTTCATATACAGGTTATCAAACTCAGGAGGTTGACATTACTGGTCAATCCAATATTACAATCACAATGGCTGAAGGGCAACTTTTGGACGAGATTGTAGTAACTGGGCTCGGGATTAAAAAAGACAAGAAAGCTCTTGGATATGCGGTAACCACTATTGGTTCGGCAGACATCAACCTTAAACCTGAGGGAGATGTGAGTAGAATTCTAAGAGGTAAGGTGCCAGGAGTAGATATTACATCTACATCAGGTCTTGCTGGTTCGGGAACGAACGTAATCATTAGAGGGTATTCTTCAATTACTGGAGGAAACCAACCTTTATTTGTTGTTGATGGTGTGCCATTTAATGCTGACACAAACAGCGATAGAGGATTTACTTCTGGAGGGGCTTCTGCATCTTCTAGATTTTTAGATTTGGATCCTAATAGTATTAAGGAAGTAAGTATCCTTAAGGGACTTTCAGCAACTGTATTGTACGGGGAGTCTGGAAGAAACGGGGTGGTACTTGTAACTACTAAAGGTGGAGACATAGGTGAAGTTGATAAAGGAATGGAAGTTTCTGTCAACCAATCTATTTTCGCAACACAAATTGGTGGTATTCCAGAGACTCAAAAGAAATATGGTAATGGATGGCAAGGTGATGCTTCAAATGCATTCTCAAACTGGGGAGCACCGTTTGCAGGTACTGAAGAATTTGCAACGCAAGTAAACGGTATCACAGATGGTAGCGGAAGATATCAATTGGATGAGGCTGGAACTATTGTTCACCCATATTCATTTACAAATTTTGCAGCGGATTTTCCGGACATTAATGGAACAAGAATTCCATGGCAAGCTCAAGATGGGTTAGCTCAATTTTTGGGTGAAACTGGACTAGTAAATAATACATCCCTAAATATTTCAAATAAACTGGGTAGTAATAGTGCAGTGAATTTCAATTATGGATTCTTAAATGATGAAGGATTTATACCTTCTAATAAATTGGAAAGACATAATTTTGGTCTTGGACTACGTACTGCATTGTCAAATGGAATAACTGTAAAAGGAACATTTAACTATACAAAATCAAGTAGAGTAACGCCTCCAGCGGCACCTATTTATAGTTCTAACCCAATCGCGGGTGCGTCTATTTTCTCAAACGTATTGTATACGCCAGTTAGTCATGACTTGTACGGGTGGCCAAATACGAACCCTGTAGATGGATCTTCCGTATATTACAGAAGTGGAAACGATATTCAACACCCACTATGGGCATTGGATAATATTTCTGATGATGAAAACGTAGATAGATTTTTTGGAAACATAAATCTAGGATATCAATTAACAGATAATCTTTCATTGAACTATAGATTTGGTGTTGATAATTATACACAAACTCAGAGATATGCGATCAATAAAGGTGGATCACAAGTACCTGATGGATTGTTGAATACTTCTCAAAGAATCAATACGATTATAGATCAAAACTTGAACTTGATTTTTGATAAGAGTATTTCAGAAGACTGGAGTGTTGATGGTGTACTTGGTATTAACTTGAGAAAGGATAATAACGATTATACAAATACATCTAGTACAAATCAGTTTATCTTTGGACTTCAAACTCATCAAAATTTCTCAGCTCACCAAGGGTCTTCTTTTGAAACAAGAGAGAATTTGATAGGTGCATATATAACTGGTTCTGTTGGATATAAAAGTTTCTTATACTTGACAATGTCAGGTAGAAATGACTTTACTTCAACATTGGAGTCTGGTAATAACTCAATTTTCTATCCTTCAGCTTCTGTATCTTTCATACCTACAGACGCTTTTGCATCATTGCAAGGAAACAATACATTGAATTATTTGAAGTTTAGATTAGGATATGGTACTTCTGCAGGTTATCCTGATCCATACCAAACTAGAAACACATTAGGAACAAATGCAAATGCATTCTTTACCAATAATTCTATTATTCAGTCAAATACGATATCAAACACATTTGGTAATCCAGACTTAGAACCAGAGACACATACAGAGATCGAATTTGGTACGGAAGCTAGATTGTTTAACAATAGAATATCCGTTGATTTATCCTTATACAGTAAGCAATCAAGAGATTTGATCATTGATTTGGAATTAGATCCTTCAACAGGGGGTACTTCATCAACAATCAACTCAGCAAGTTTGGATAACAAAGGTATTGAAGTAGCATTGACTGTTTCACCTATTGCAACGAATAGCTTAAGATGGGATTTCACAACAAATTTCACGAGAAATAGAAGTGAAGTAATTTCTATCGCAGACGGTATTGATAAAGTAATTATTGATGGACTTTCATTCTTAGGAAACTTTGCGATTCCAGGTGAGCCATATGGTGTTATCGAAGGTACAAAAGTGCTTAGAGATGATGCTTCTGGACTTCCAATCGTAGGAGCAAACGGTATTTTCCAACAAGATCCTGATCAAGGAATTATTGGAGATCCAAACCCTGACTTCAACATGAACTTTATCAACACAATTAGCTACAAGTCATTAAGCATCAGAGCTCAATTTGATTGGCAGCAAGGTGGTGACATCTGGGGATCTTCAGCTTCAACTTTGACAGCTAGAGGAATTGCAGGTGAAACTGATTTTGATAGATTCCTTCCTGTTATTGTGAATGGTCTTAAGGCAGAACCAGATGGAACGCTGGTTCCTAATGATATCCAAGTAACTTCAAATAATGCATACTGGAGAAATACAGGTGTATGGTATGATGAGAACAGAATATTTGATGCTACATCAGTAAGACTTAGAGAAGTATCGCTTTCCTATTCTTTCCCAAAATCATTATTGGATAAAACTCCTTTCGGTTCTGCATCGTTGACAGTTTCTGGTCAGAATTTATGGTATAAAGCTGTAAACTTCCCTGAAAGTATCAACTTTGATCCTGAAGTATTGAGTTTAGGTGTTGGAAATGGTAGAGGATTTGATTTTGTGACTGGACCTACATCAAAAAGGTACGGAGCTACATTGAGCTTTACTTTTTAATCATTAATTAGAAAATATAATATGAAACATATAAATAAATTATTTATTGTTTTAGCCGTTTTCTTTATCTCGTCATGTAGTTTAACGGAACTTGATCTTCTGGACAATCCGAATGCTGTGACACCTGAAAATGCTGAAACAGGTCTTTTCTTCAACTCTATACAGTTGGATGTCAAAGACTTTTTTATGAATGTAAATGATCAAGGCGCTTATGTAAGTAGACAACTGGCTATGACTGGAGGAAATGTTTACGAAAATGCATTTGCTGCGACCACATTTAATTTCATGTGGAATACAGCTTACGCTGATTTATTACCAGATTTGGATCAATTAATCGTATTGACGGAGGCAGAAGGAAGTTTAGTACCTCATTATGCAGGTGCGGCTAAAATCTTAAAAGGATACGTATTAATGACATTAGTAGATATGTTTGGAGATGTACCTTATTCCCAAGCAGGACAAGGAGTTTCGAATCCAAGTCCAACTGCTGATTCACAAGCTGATATTTATAATGCTGCGTTGGCATTAATAGATGCTGGTATATCTGATATGGGTAAAGACAGTCCTTCTATTGGAGGAACTGATTTATTTTATGGAGGTGATGCTGGTAACTGGATTAAGTTTGCAAATACACTTAAAGTAAAGTGGTACCTAAATGTAGGTTCTGGAAGCAATGGAAATGGTAGTGATATAGCTGCAGCAGGAGCAGGAGCAATCACAACTGCTGATGCTGATTTTCAATTTCCTTTCTCCTCAATGAGAGATATTCCTGATTCAAGACACTGGTGGTATCAAGATGGATATGAAAATGGTGCTGGGTATTACCAGTCCAATTATTTCATGTGGTCATTAGCTGAAGAAAAAGGAATAGTTGATCCTAGAATTAGATACTATTTCTATCGTCAAGATTTGTCTCCTGTATCTGAAATTGATGCCTTTACATTGGATTGCGGTCAGTTGACAGCTCCATTGCATTATGGAAATGATCAGCCTTTCTGCCATGTAGGTAACGGATATTGGGGAAGAGATCATGGTAATGATGATGGTATACCACCAGATGATACAAGAAGATCTGTAGCTGGTGTTTATCCTGCAGGTGGTCTATTTGATACGGATCAAGGTGCTTCTTCTGCAAACGCAGGTACAGATGGTGGACTTGGTGCTGGTATCGCTCCGATCATGTTATCTTCTTTTACTCACTTCATGTTGGCTGAAGCTGCAGTTACCAGAAATACTGGTGGAGATGCTGCTGCGCTACTAGAAGAAGGAGTTAGACAGTCTATCGCTAAAGTAATGAATTTCGGTTCAGATCAGGCAGCTGGAACAGGTTTAGAGCCTACTGCAGAGGAGGTTGATGCATATGTAGCTAATGTTATGAATTCATATGCAGCAGCTGGTTCAGATGATGAAAAATTGAACATTATTATGAAAGAATACCACATAGCATTATGGGGTAATGGTTTGGAAGCTTACAATGGGTACAGAAGAACAACGTTCCCAAGTAATTTGCAACCTACATTGCAGCCTACATCAGGGGATTTCCCAAGATTGATGTACTATCCTGCGGATTACCTAAACCTAAATGCTAACATTTCTTCTCAAAGAGCATTGACTGATCAAGCTTTTTGGGATACGAATGGAGCTGGTGTAATTAAATAATTAAGTAAAAACAAGAATAATGCAAAAATTAAAATATAGTATATATTCATTGTTCCTAGTAATGTTAGCATTTTCATGTGCAGATGAGCCTTTGCCATTTGACACATTTGACGAATATGCAAAAGGTGCTTTTTCAAGATTGTTAAGCACGGATAATGGAACATTTTTTCTAACTGACCCTGACAATGCTTCTTTTACATTTGATGTAGAGTATTACTCTGAGAATAATGGTGGAGAGGTTGATAGTCATGAATGGTTTGTTAGACACAGAAATAATGTAGACGGAACGTTGTCTGAGCCAGCTTTATTGGTTTCAACTTCAAATTCAAGTTTCGGAACAAATGACAAATCTGGTTTACCATCAGCAAGTTTTTCATTTTCATTAAATGAATCATTAAGTGCGATGGGTAAAACTATTGACGACCTTAATGGTGGTGATGATATCATTTATGATGGCTATATAGTCATGAAAGATGGTAGAAGATTTGGACCTGATAATACTGGAGGATCTGTTCAAGGTGGTGCTGGTTTTGATGGAATCTTCCGTTTCATTAAGCCTTTGCTTTGTCCTTCAGAGCTTGCTGGTACATATAATGCAGTCGCAACAAATTCAAGCCAAGGTGCTGGTATCGGTTGGGACGATTGTGCTGGAAATACTTGGGAAGGTGAACTTACCTTTGTTTCTGTTGGAGACGGAGAATACACAATCACAACTAAGAATGGAGATTTAGAATTAGATGACATGTCATTTGGTAATTTCTATGCTTGTTATGAATCAGATGCGCAAGGAAGTATGCCAAATGCTGATCCTGCAAATCGAACGTTGACATTAATTGATGCTTGTAATCAATTGAGCTTCAAAGGTTCTTCACAATGGGGAGAAGTATATACATTCACTGAAGTTAAAGTTGAAGGTAGTAGCCTGACTTTGGCTTGGACCAATGATTATGGTGAAGGTGGAAGTACTGTAATTACAAGAGATGAAGGCAACTGGCCAGATCTTAAGTAAGTTAGAATTCAATAGAATTTAAATATATTTATAATGGTTGTTACCTTTGGTAGCAACCATTTTTTTATGATAATTTGATATGAATAGACATTTGAATAAAATTGCCTTGATCTTCACAGTTACTCTAGCATTAGGTCACTCTTTATTGGGACAAGATGAGAATACAATTGGCTTATTGTCTATTGATCCAAACTCTGTGAGTGAAGGGTATATTCTTTTGAATCCTGAAAATCAATCTACGGTCTATTTGATTAATAATTGTGGAGAGATAGTGCACTCATGGGATACAGATGAGGTGCGATTTCCTGGCAAGGAACAGTATTTGGATAGAGATGGCAGATTATATTTGGCTTCTATTCAACCTGATCTTCAAGAGCCTTCTTTTGGTGCAGGTGGGGCAGGAGGAGTTCTTGAAATTTTGGATTGGGAAGGGAATATAGAATGGCAACATGTGGTAGCAGATATTGGACAACGCCAACACCATGATATTCACATTATGCCAAATGGAAATATTATGTTTATTGCGTGGGAAAACATGACCATCGAAGATGCAGCACAAATGGGATTTGATACGTTGAATAATCCTCAAATAGGATTTTGGCCCGATAAGATTGTCGAAATTGATCCAAAGACGGATGACATCGTTTGGCAATGGCGATCTATCGATCATATGATCCAAGATATTGATTCTTCTATTGTAAATTTTGGTGATATCGCTTCACATCCTGAACGGATTAATATTAACTACATAGACTTTGCATTTGGTCGGCAAGATGTTCACCATATTAATTCATTGGATTATAATGAAGAATTAGACATGGTAATGGTTTCTGTGCGTAATTTTAATGAAATATGGATCATTGATCATAGTACTACTATTGAAGAATCAGCAAGCAATTCTGGAGGGTTAAGAGGAAAAGGAGGAGATCTTTTATATCGATGGGGCAATCCATCTGCATATGATGCTGGTGATGCAAATGATCAGCAACTTTATAGACAGCATGATGCTGCATGGATTGATGACGTACCATTTGATCACCCCTATTATGGTCAGGTGTCTGTATATAACAATTTTATTGGCCCTGAGCTTTCATTAGGAGCGATCTTTAAACCAGAATTTAACCAAGAAATAAATGGTTTCGAAATTGATGATAATGTTTATTTACCGGATCAGTTAACTACAACGATTAGCCATCCAGATCAAGTTAAAAATTTCAGTACTGCAGCATCTAATATACAACTACTACCCAATGGAAATGTCATCATGTGTGCAGGAAGACAAGGGAGGATGTTTGAAATAACAGATTCAGGTGAATTGGCCTGGGAATATCTAGTGCCTATGAGAAATGGCTTTCCAATTCATCAAGGAGATGAAATACAATTGTCAGAAAATTTTACTTTCAGTGGACGTCGATATGATCCGAGTTTTGAAGGGTTTCAGAATAAAGATCTTACCCCTAAAGGATATATCGAAATGGACGCCAACGAAGAATTTTGTGAATTGCCTGTTTCTATCATCAAAATAGAGGAAATTAAAAATAGAATTTTTCCAAATCCAGTAACTCTATATATTACCATTGAGGCTACTCAACGATCCGTGTTGAGAATTTTAAATGCCTCTGGAAGGGTATGCAGAAAAAGTAAAATTTCCGCAGGCACCAATACTATTGCATTAGATGGGTTGGAGAACGGTCTTTATATTTTCCAAATTCAAGGGGATAATCAGACCTATAAAATTTTGATACTATAGTTTTGTTATCTTTTTAGTTGAGGCCAAACCTTTTTGGTTGTATACCTTAATGAAATACGTGCCAGAAGGTGAAAATGAAAAGTCGATTTGCTTTGAGTAAGAAGTTACAACTCTTTTTCCTAGTTGGTCAAAAATGATTGCTTTCTGAAATTGAGAACTGTTTGTGCCAGAAATTGTAATTATCCCTTCTGAAGGGGAAGGACTAATGGTAAAGTAATCCGAATCAAGTTCAGCTGTTTTAGTGGATATGCGCTCTTTGATATAATTCACAGAATTCACGAGTACTTCTGTTTCAATCTGTGAGTTTTTTCCGCCCGGCCATACAATTTTCACACTATCTATACTTTCATATTGCCCAATTCCGAAGTGCATGTAACTTGTATTATGTGAACAAAAACTAGCACCTCCATTTAGTTCAGACATTTGTATATCATTTCCTGTGTATACAAATATTTTGGAGCCATATGCACTTCGATTACTTTCTGTACCTTCTAATTTTATTTTTACCCAATTGTTTGTATTTGTAGTAGCATTTTTAAACAAACAGCTAGACGGTGTAAATCCAAAACCTGGTTTGTCAAAAACAATTGATAAAATGTCAATCTTTCCATCCATATCTATATCTGAATATGCACAGCCTCTTGAAACCAAGTGATTATTAATACCCGAAGTAGAATCGGCTTCTGTAAATGTTTTATCACCATTGTTAATAAATAGACGATCAGGATCCAGTGTGCTATTATCAACAAATGAAGGGGCCGCTACGTACCCATTTGCAACAAATAAGTCTAAATCCATATCGTTATCAATATCGGCAAATAGGTTACCCCAACTTACTGAGAGGGAGGAGTTGTACCCTGAAAATTCATTTTCGATTCCTGCAGCTTCTGCGCTTTCAACAAATTCATCTCCTTCTTTTTCAAGAAACACATTTTTGCCTAGGTTTGAAATATAGTAATCAAGATCTAGATCATTGTCATAATCTCCGATAGCGAATCCCATAGAAAACATTTCTTGATCTGCGCCTAAAACGGAGGCAACTTCTGTAAATTTTCCGCCTTCATTGTAGTCATTCCTGAAAACCATATTGGGCTCTATGAAAGGTCCAAAATCATTACCTACGAGCAAATCCATATCGCCATCATTGTCATAATCGGTTGCGGTTACTGCAAGAGCACAGCCAGCCTCAAATAATCCCATACTTTGAGATACATCTGAAAAAAGACCATTCCCATTATTACGATAAAGGAGGTTGGTAAAACATTTATGGGCAAATCCATCAATAGCCCCATCATCATCGTAGGTGAAAATCACTTCTTTTACATAATTGCCATTGTAAATATCCAAATCACCATCTAGGTCATAGTCAATAAAAGTAGAACCCATTGTCATACTCTTATCCTTTTGTATACCATTGCCCCAGATTTCAGTAAACGTTAAGTCTCCATTATTCAAAAAAAGCAAGTTTCTTGAATACTGACTTTTATCGGCAATTAAGTAGTAAGTATTGACATATAAATCTTCATCACCATCATTATCAATATCACCGTAAATTACACCAGTAGTATAATACTCTTCTGTTATTTCTAGTCCAGCACTTGCTGTAATTTCAGTAAATACCCCATTCCCATCATTTATAAAGATTTTATCGGTTGTTTTTCCTCCTACTAGATATGCGTCATCATCTCCGTCATTGTCTAAATCCACGAAAGCAACACCTCCTCCGTTAAAATCATCTTGACTAAAAACATGTTCAAGGTTTGCTTCTTCCTGGGCTTGAATAAATTGTTGGCCGTAAGAAAAATGTATGCATAAACATAGAACTGCTATACTAGTTATTATTCTTTTCGCTTTCATAAGTATGAAATTAAGATTTTACAAATTTTGAATACCCCAGATAATGCTTTCCATTGTGTATTTGGATAAAGTAGATTCCAGGAAGAAAGGATGATACATCAATGTTTCTATCTATCGCTTTTCCCGACAGTAGTATTTTACCTGATGCATCGATAATTTGATATACATGATCTAAATCCATGTCTTGACTTTCAAGATGTATAATTGATTGAACTGGATTAGGAGAAATACTGAATTGCACTTCTTCTGTCTTATCTGTATGGGTTAGCACGGCAATATCACTGTCTATAGTAATGTTTCCGTTTGTAGATTGACCTTCAATAATTTTTAAAACTTGATTGACACCAATATCTTTAATTAAGTCAATATGACCCGTTGGCCATGTAATTCGAATTGAATCAACAATTGAATTTTGCTCCAATCCTATTATTTCTGTGTTTGAATTTTGGCCCATGAAGGCGATGCCACAATGTGTTTGTTTCATTTGGTATAGGGCTCCACTGAAAATTTCAATTTTAGAGCCAATACCATCTCTGTTAGACCTCACTCCTTGAAGTTTGAGTTTGAGCCAATTATTTATGCCTGATTCACTTGACCAAAGTTGGGAATTATAATATTCAGAATTACTTACCATAATGTCTGGATATCCATCATTATCAAAGTCACCAATAGCATTGACAAAGCTTGTAACAGTGTCTCCGACCAAGCCATTGTTTTCTTGATAAAAATTACCTGTTTTATCATTGATATATAACTCACTTGATATAGCTTCACTTCCAATGACCATTCCACTAACATACAAATCTTGCCATCCATCATTATTGATGTCGAGAAAATTTGCACCCCAGCCAATTCCATAAAACCCAATACCTCTATCTCCTGCTTCATCAGCAAATACAGGTTGACCAGTAATTTCATCGATAGAACATTTTAGTAGCACACTGCCACTCGGAGTATTGGTAACATAGACATCACTCAAACCATCATTATCTATATCTGCTACTCCAGCATTCATTCCATCTATTTCAATATCAGCGTTGCATGCTTCGCTTACATCTTCAAAAACTCCATTGTTGTTTTGTAAGAGTGTACTTCGTCTTTTTCTATCGTTCGCAATGAAGATATCTGGCCATTTATCATTATTGTAGTCAAAAAATGCAGCACAAAACGGCAATCGTCCTTCATCGTGACTATTGGTCTGATAGGTTACTTCTTCAAAAGTATTGTTTCCTAGGTTTTTGAAAAGCCTATTTCGCATTGATGTGCCAGAACTTGCATTAGGTCTTTCCGTATAATAAAGATCTATGTAACCATCTCTATTATAATCTCCCCAAATTGCTCCAAATGACTTTAGGGTGTCTACAGGAAGACCTGCCTCAGCAGTTATTTCTTGGAAATTAAGATCTCCAGTATTTTCGTAAAGACGATTTGTTCCTACAAATGCTGCAGCATAAAAATCTTTGTCTCCGTCATTGTCAATATCTACCCATAGGATTGATTTTGTTTGTTCTGTATTGTTTATACCTAAATCAACTAATTGGAATTCACCACCTGTATTTTCGTAGAATTGAATTTCTTCACCTAAGCCTGTAGCCAATGTAATATCGTCTTGCCCATCTAGGTTGAAATCTACAAAACTTACTCCTCCTCCAGAATTGTTGAGGATGTAGGTATGATCTATTCCAACTGCATTCGCTACATCTTTGAATATGATCTGCTGCCCATAAATAAAAGTAAATGCAAAACACAGAATCAAGACCTCAGTAAGGCAAAGAGAGTATAATTTGAGTTTTTTCATCTGTCAATATTTTGAATCCACAGTATCCGAAAAATACAGCAATTAATGTAAATAAATGGCTAATTATTGATTTGGCGTAGGATATTTTAGTAGGCGTGTTCCTGAGAAATTGAAGGAATTGTAACAAAGGGGGCGAAAGTGTATTACATATTATATATATTTGTAATATGAAAACTATTATTGATTCTTTTCTTTTGTATCTCAAGAACATAAAGAAGAACTCAAATCATACAATTGTATCGTATGAAAATGATTTGGATTCTTTGGCAGTGTATTTACAAAGTCAATATGAAATTTCATCTATTGAGCACGTGAATCATTTGATGATTCGAAGTTGGATTATGGAGCTCAAATCCGAAGGGCTTTCAAATACAAGTATCAATAGAAAGATATCGGCCGTAAAAACATTTTATAAATATGTAAGGCGTAAGGGGCTTGTTGTTAAGAATCCTATGGTAAAGATACAGACACTTAAAAAATCTAAACGGTTGCCTTCTTATGTTCCAAAAAGTAAGATGGTTCATTTACAGGAAGAGTATATAGGTTCAAAGTCATTTGTAAGTGCAAGGGACGAATTGATCATCATGCTTTTATATTTCACTGGAATGCGAAGGAGTGAATTGATTAATTTACAAGATACAGATATTCATGCTTCTAGGTTGGAGATTAAAGTAATAGGAAAAGGGAATAAAGAAAGGTTATGTCCAATAACCTCAGAGGTTGTTGCAAAAGTGGATGCCTATGTTGATCTCCGAAATGAAGAATTTGGAGAGTTGGACCATACGTTTCTTATTGTTACTGAAAAAGGAAAACCATGTTATCCAAAGTTAATTTATAATATTGTTTCTAGAGAATTGAAGAAAATCAATGCCTCTGAGAAAACTAGTCCTCATGTATTACGGCATACATTTGCTACACATTTATCATCAAATGGGGCAGAATTGAATGCAGTTAAAGAGTTATTGGGGCATGCTAGCTTGGCGGCAACTCAAGTGTATACGCACAATACAATAGATCGATTAAAAAAGGAATATAAAAAAGCACATCCGAAGGGAGAATAATCAATTTGAATAGTGGCAAGAAAGGAAGAACTATTTTTCTTTTTATTTCGGTAAGAACGATTTGCTTATATTAAAATTTTAATCTAATTTGACCACGAATCAAAATCCTAATATATGAGTATTACGATCAATAATGTAGGCTTTAGTGCAGACTCAAAATTGAAAGATTTTATTGAAGCGAAACTAAATAAATTGAGTAGGTACTATAATAGAATTACAAATAGTACTGTCTATCTGAAATTAGAAAACTCTGGACAAGTAAAAGACAAAATTGTTGAAGTGACAGTGTCTGTACCTGGAAAAGTATTAGTATCAAAGGCTGAAGATAAGAGTTTTGAATCTGCAGTTGATGAGTGTGCAAACAGCTTAGAAAGGCAGTTAAAGAAGTACAAAGGAAAGTTTTAAAAATTGAGGCTTTAATACAAAGCATCAATAATTCTGCAAATTGCATTAATGGGCTATTATTAGGCAGTAAATTGCTTAATAATGGCTCATTTTATTTGGTGGCAAATAAAGAGGGATAGAAACCCAAAAAAAATCTTTAAAAAATGCAATATTTTTTCACCGAAACGTAGCTCAATTAAAATAATTATACTATTTTTGCATCGCTTTTTAGAGGACGATCTAAATAATAGCGTTGAAACAATGATTTGCCGATGTAGCTCAGTTGGCCAGAGCAGCTGATTTGTAATCAGCGGGTCGGGGGTTCGAATCCCTCCATCGGCTCACAGTTTTGTGAGAAAAAAAAGTACTGGGGGTGCGCCACAGTTGGAGAGGTGGGCTGGACTGTAAATCCAGTGCTTCGGCTGAGTAGGTTCGAATCCTACCACCCCCACATTTTTTTCACCAAGCAGTAAATTTAATTAGCGGGAGTAGCTCAGTTGGTAGAGCATCAGCCTTCCAAGCTGAGGGTCGCGGGTTCGAGTCTCGTCTCCCGCTCAAGAAAATATAAAGCTTTTGAGTCGCTAAGCAAATTTGCCGATGTAGCTCAGGGGTAGAGCACTTCCATGGTAAGGAAGGGGTCGGGGGTTCAAATCCCTTCATCGGCTCAAAAAAGATATTTTATTTAAACACATTTTTAAATTTTTACTAAAAAGTTATCCAATGGCTAAAGAAACTTTTCAACGGACCAAGCCTCACGTGAATGTCGGTACGATCGGCCACGTGGATCATGGTAAAACAACATTAACTGCAGCAATCACTTATGTTTTGTCAGAAGAGACAGGATCTACTAAGATGGATTATGACACAATTGATTCAGCTCCAGAAGAAAAAGAAAGAGGTATTACAATTAACACTGCACACGTAGAGTATGAGACTGCAAACAGACACTATGCTCACGTTGATTGTCCAGGTCACGCGGATTATGTGAAAAACATGGTTACGGGAGCTGCACAGATGGATGGTGCTATTTTAGTAGTTGCGGCTACTGATGGTCCTATGCCACAAACGAGAGAGCACATCTTGCTTTGTCGTCAGGTAGGTGTTCCAAAAATTGTAGTTTTTATGAATAAAGTAGATCTAGTAGACGATGAAGAAATGCTAGAGCTAGTAGAAATGGAAGTTAGAGAATTGTTGGACCAATACGAGTTTGACGGTGATAACTCTAGCGTTGTACAAGGTTCTGCGCTAAAAGCGTTAGAAGGAGATGCTACAGCAACTGCTCAAATCAAAGAATTAATGGCAGCGGTTGATGCTGATATTCCTGAGCCAGTAAGAGATGTAGACATGCCTTTCCTTATGCCAATTGAGGATGTATTCTCAATCACAGGTAGAGGAACTGTTGCAACTGGTAGAATCGAAAGAGGAATTATCAATACTGCTGATCCAGTTGAGATCGTTGGTATGATGGCTCCAGATGAAAAGCCAATGACTTCTACAGTAACAGGAGTTGAGATGTTTAGAAAGATACTTGATAGAGGAGAAGCTGGTGATAATGCTGGTTTATTGTTGAGAGGTATTGACAAAGCAGATATTAAAAGAGGAATGGTTATTTGTAAGCCAGGATCTGTTAAGCCACACTCTCACTTCAAATGTGAAGTTTACGTTTTAGGTAAAGATGAAGGAGGAAGACACACACCATTCTTTAATGGATACAGACCTCAATTTTACTTCAGAACTACTGACGTAACAGGAGATGTTGCTCTTCCTGATGGAGTAGAAATGGTAATGCCAGGTGATAATGTAACACTTGAAGTGAAACTTATCAATCCTATTGCGATGGAAAAAGGACTTAGATTTGCGATTAGAGAGGGAGGTAGAACTGTAGGTGCAGGTCAGGTAACTGAAATTATTGCATAATATTGAGCATACGTCTTTAAGAAAGATATAATGCTTTGAATATATAAATTAAGCACTCGTTTCGGGTGCTTAATTTTTCATATTGTGAGAGGTTGTATTAAAGAATACTTTTATATGTCTCACATGTGTTGATTAGGTGCTTAAAAATGATTGGGCACGCTACTCATAGGGGAGTAGTTCAACTGGTAGAGCAGCGGTCTCCAAAACCGCAAGTTGCAGGTTCGATCCCTGTCTCCCCTGCCAAATGTTTTTGACAATGGACTTTATATAAGTCTTCAAAAAATGTAAACATGAATGATTTTTTCTTGTACGTTAAAGAAAGCTATAACGAACTGGTGCACAATGTAACTTGGCCAACATGGGGTGAGTTATTGGCAAATTCCAGATTGGTAATTATTGCTTCTATCATTTTTGCCTTAGTAGTTTTTGTTTTAGATTTTATATCGAAAAACGCACTTACTACAATTTATAACATAGGTTCATAAGAATTTGCAAAAACGATAAGAATCATGTCTGACGATAAAAGATGGTATTCACTTAGAGTAATAAGTGGAAAAGAAAAGAAAATAAAGGAACGAATTGAACTGGAAATTCAAAGGAATGGATGGGGAGATTATGTAACTCAGATACTCGTACCATCTGAAAAAGTGTACAAGATTAGAAATGGTAAAAAGGTAATTCTTGAGAGAAATATATTACCTGGATATATCCTTGTAGAAGCCATACCAGCTAAATTCTCGGGAGAAATCATCCAAACTATTTCAAACATGACCAATGTCATTCACTTCTTGGGCAGAAATAATCCGATACCAATGCAACCTTCTGAAGCAAACAGAATGCTAGGAAAGGTTGATGATTCACAAGATCTTGTTGAAGCAATGATTGAGCCTTATCTGGTAGGAGAAACTGTTAAAATAATTGATGGTCCTTTCAATGATTTTGTAGGAGACATCAAAGAAGTAAATGAAGAAAAGAAAAAGCTTAAAGTGATCGTGAAAATCTTTGGTAGAGGTACTGAAGTTGAGCTGAACTTTATGCAAGTTGAAAAACAAACATAGACAAACTATCCAAAAGGATCAGATTTCTGTTTCAAGCTTCCCTGAAATATTTGATCATTTTGCGATTGTCAACAATTTTTAAACGTAGAATAACAATAAAATGGCAAAGGAAATAGAAGGTTTCGTAAAGTTGCAGGTAAAGGGTGGACAAGCTAATCCATCTCCACCAGTAGGACCGGCTTTGGGTGCCAAGGGATTGAATATCATGGAATTTTGCAAGAGATTCAATGCCCGAACGCAAGAAAAACAAGGTCAGGTAGTTCCAGTTGTTATTACAGTATATAAGGATAAGTCATTTGATTTTGTAATCAAGACATCTCCAGCTGCTGTACAATTAATGGAAGCTGCAAAAATTAAAAAGGGATCTCCAGAGTCAAACAGAACTAAAGTTGGTTCCGTTTCTTGGGATCAAATTAAAGTTATTGCTGAAGACAAGATGTCAGATCTTAATGCTTTTACAATAGAATCTGCAATGAAAATGATTGCGGGTACTGGAAGAAGTATGGGATTGACTGTAAGTGGAACTCCTCCATGGGGAGCTGAAGCTGAAGTAGAAGAGGCATAATTTTAATTGAATTATTAAATATGGTAGGGAGGTAGTCTTAGAACTATCGTTATTACCTCAAAACATTTTTATATGGCTAAATTAAGCAAAAAGAGAAAGGCAATCGCCGACAAGTTCGAGGCGGAAAAGCTGTATCCGATGAATGAAGCTATGAAAGTAGTCAAAGATGTAAATCTTACAAAATTTGATGCTTCTGTAGATCTTCACATCAGATTGGGCGTTGACCCAAGAAAAGCTGATCAAGCGATCAGAGGTACTGTTACATTACCTAATGGTACAGGAAAATCTAAAACAGTATTGGTTTTATGTACACCTGATAAAGAGCAAGAAGCTTTGGATGCGGGTGCTGACTTTGCTGGGTTGGATGAGTATATCACAAAAATTCAACAAGGTTGGACGGATGTAGATGTAATTATTGCAATGCCGAATACAATGGCAAAAGTTGGTAGAGTAGGTAGAATTCTTGGACCTAGAGGTTTGATGCCGAATCCTAAGACAGGTACAGTAACACCAAATGTAGGTGCTGCAGTAAGTGATGTTAAAGGAGGAAAGATCGCTTTTAGAGTAGACAAGTATGGTATCATTCATTCTTCAATTGGAAGAGTGTCATTTACTCCTGAAAAGTTGGCAGAAAATGCACAAGAACTTTTAGGAACAATTGAAAAAATGAAGCCATCATCTGCGAAAGGTACTTATATGAAATCTGTGACGGTAGCATCTACGATGAGTCCAGGGATCAAAATAGATACTAAATCAATTAAATAACCTTTTTCTAAAAATATAGCTGAAATGACAAGATCAGAAAAATCTCAAGTAATAGAGCAGTTGAAAGAAAAGTTTAGCGGAAGTCAATACTTCTACTTTGCTGATTCTTCTACACTGACCGTTGAGCAGATATCTAAGCTCAGAAGAATATGCTTTGAAAAAGGTATAGAAGTACAAGTTGTAAAAAATACACTTGCCCAAAAGGCAATGGAATCTGTAGGTGATAAAGCTGCTGACTTTGAAGAAATGTATGAAGCTCTTAAGGGGCAAACTACGGTTTTCTTTGCAGACACAGGAAATGCACCTGCGAAAGTAATACAAGAGTTCAGAAAGAGCTTTGAAAGACCGATATTAAAAGCGGCTTACATTGACAGTGATGTATTCCTTGGTGATGACCAATTGGATGTATTAGCATCATTGAAATCTAAAGACGAACTTGTAGGAGAAATTATAGGATTGTTACAATCTCCTGCAAAGAATGTTATTTCTGCCCTTAAGAGCAGTGGTGGCACGATTGCAGGAATTCTTAAAACTCTTGAAGAAAGAGGTTAAGAAAACAACTCGAGATACGAATACAGCTTCCAAGTATTCGTCTCAATATTTTTGAATTGTAATTATTAATATTTAAAACCATTTAAAATGGCAGATTTAAAAGACTTTGCAGAACAATTAGTAAACCTTACAGTAAAAGAAGTAAGTGAACTAGCAGAAATACTTAAAGAAGAATACGGCATTGAGCCAGCAGCAGCAGCAGTAGCAGTAGCAGCAGGTGGAGCTGGAGGCGGAGAAGCAGCAGCTGAAGAGCAAACTTCTTTTGATATTATGTTGAATTCAGCAGGTGCTGCAAAATTAGCAGTAGTAAAAGAAGTGAAAAATCTTCTTGGTGTAGGACTTAAAGACGCAAAAGACTTAGTAGATAGTGCTCCTTCTGTAATCAAAGAAGGTGTAGACAAAGCGGAAGCTGAATCTATTAAAGCTGCTCTTGAAGGTGCTGGTGCTGACGTAGAATTGAAGTAATTCTAACTCAAACCAAGGACCTTTAATGACGGAACTTTATAGTCCACATAATAAATAACAAGATTGGCTTAATCCATACGAGGGTATGGGTTAAGCCTATTGTTGTTTTTGATTAAGAAAATCGTTTTTGCAAAAACATATTTAGACAGATAGCAGTTATTTGTCTGTAACTTTCTTTAAACGCAATCGGATGGCATCTAACGAATTAGTTACCAGTACTGGAGCTACAAGACACAATTTCGGTAAAATGAGATTGGATTCTTATTATCCAGACCTTCTTGAAATTCAGCTTAAATCCTTTAAGGAGTTTTTCCAATTGGAAACGACTCCAGAAAATAGGGGAAATGAAGGATTATTTCGAGTATTTCAAGAAAATTTCCCAATTACAGACGCAAGAAACATCTTCGTACTGGAATTCCTTGATTATTTCGTAGACCCCCCTAGATACTCCATAGAAGAGTGTATGCAGAGAGGTTTAACCTACAGTGTTCCTCTTAAAGCGAAATTAAGACTATCGTGTAATGATGAAGAGCACGTAGATTTTCAAACGATCGTGCAGGATGTTTTTCTAGGGAATATACCCTATATGACACCTAGAGGTACTTTTGTAATAAATGGTGCTGAGCGTGTTGTGGTTTCACAATTACACAGATCTCCAGGAGTATTCTTTAGTCAGAGTTTCCACCCCAATGGTAGTAAAATCTATTCTGCCAGAGTAATTCCTTTTAAAGGAGCCTGGATGGAATTCGCTACCGATATTAATTCTGTAATGTATGCATACATTGACAGAAAGAAAAAATTCCCAGTTACTACATTGCTTAGAGCGATCGGATATGATTCAGATAGAGAAATTCTGAATATTTTCGATTTGGCTGAAGAGATTGATGTAGATCCTAAGACGCTTAAAAAAGCCGTAGGAAGAAAATTGGCAGCAAGAATCCTGAAAAAGTGGACAGAAGATTTTGTAGATGAGGATACTGGAGAACTTGTAACCATTGAAAGAAATGAGATTATTCTTGAGAGAGATGTAATCTTGGATGAAGAAAATATTGAGTTAATTATTGAGGCAAATGCTGAAAAAGTAATCCTTCAGAAAGAAGACCTTGACGAAGATTACACAATAATCTACAATACACTTCAGAAGGATCCTTCTAGTTCTGAACTAGAAGCGGTTACTCAAATATATAGACAATTAAGAGGGACAGATCCACCGGATGAAGAAACAGCTAGAGGAATTATCGATAAGTTGTTCTTCTCAGATAAAAGATATAATCTGGGTGAGGTAGGTCGATATAAGATCAATAGAAAATTAGATTCTGGAACAAGTAGCGATACGTTGGTATTGACCAAAGAAGATATCATTGCTATTGTGAAGTACTTGGTAAGTTTGATCAACCAAAAAGCAGAATTGGATGATATCGATCATTTATCAAACAGAAGAATTAGAACAGTAGGAGAACAATTATATGCTCAATTTGGTGTAGGTTTGGCTAGAATGGCTAGAACGATCAGAGAGCGTATGAATGTAAGAGATAATGAAGTATTTACGCCAATTGATTTGATTAATGCAAGAACACTATCTTCAGTAATTAATTCATTTTTTGGTACATCACAGTTGTCTCAGTTTCTTGATCAGACGAATCCACTTTCTGAAATTACGCACAAACGAAGAATTTCAGCTTTAGGACCTGGAGGACTTTCAAGAGAAAGAGCAGGTTTTGAGGTAAGAGATGTTCACTATTCTCACTATGGAAGACTTTGTACAATTGAAACTCCAGAGGGGCCGAATATTGGATTGATATCTACCCTTTGTGTATTGGCGAAAGTCAATAAAATGGGATTTCTAGAAACACCATATCGAAAAGTAGAGAATGGACTATTGGATGTCAATGGAGGCGTACAATATCTATCTGCAGAAGGAGAGGATTTCAAAAAGATTGCACAAGCCAATGCCAACTTTGATGAATCAGGTGCATTTTCGTCTGATAAAATCAAATGTAGAGAGCACGGTGATTTCCCTGTTCTTCCGCCAGAAGAAATCGAATATATGGATGTAGCACCCAACCAGATTGTTGGAGTTTCTGCTTCATTGATTCCTTTCTTGGAAAATGATGATGCCAACAGGGCATTGATGGGATCTAACATGCAACGTCAGGCAGTACCTTTGGTGAAGCCTAGAAGTCCGATTGTTGGAACAGGTATTGAAAAGCAAGTTGCTGAGGATTCAAGAATGTTGATCAATGCAGAGGGTGATGGAGTTGTAGAATATGTGGATGCAAGTAAGATTGTTATTCGATATGATAGAACGGAAGAAGAACAATTAGTTTCTTTTGAAGATAACACAAAGACGTATAACCTTACGAAGTTTAGAAGAACCAACCAAGGTACTTCTATTAATTTGAAGCCTATTGTTTCAAAAGGAATGAGAGTGGCAAAAGGTTCATTGCTTTGTGATGGATATGCAACAGAGAAAGGAGAATTGGCACTTGGTCAAAACTTGATGGTTGCCTTCATGCCTTGGAAAGGATACAACTTTGAGGATGCGATTGTATTGTCAGAAAGAGTTGTAAAAGAAGATATTTTCACTTCATTACATATTGAAAACTTTGACATCGACATTCGAGATACGAAGTTGGGTGAAGAAGAATTGACAAATGATATTCCTAACGTTTCTGAAGAGGCAACAAAAGACTTGGATGAAAATGGAATTATCAGAGTTGGTGCTTGGGTTCGAGAAGGAGATATATTAATTGGAAAAATTACTCCAAAAGGAGAATCTGATCCTACACCAGAAGAGAAGTTGTTGAGAGCAATCTTTGGTGATAAAGCGGGTGATGTGAAAGATGCTTCATTAAAAGCACCTCCATCAACAAAAGGAGTAATTATTGGTAAGCAATTGTTTGCCAGAGCGAAAAAGGATAAATTCCAGAAAGTTCAGGAAAAAGAATTGCTTTCAAAATTAGAGGATAAGCATGCTATTGCAATCAACGAGTTGAAGACGATCCTTGTTGATAAACTTATGATCCTAGTGAAAGGGAAAACTTCTCAGGGAGTAAAGAGTATCTACAACGAAGAGCTCATCTCAAAAGGGAAAAAGTTTGTTGTTAAGGATTTAAAAGAATTGGATTATACTCAAGTAGATTATTCTGGTTGGACCACGGATGATGGCATTAATGGTTCTGTTGCTAGACTACTTCATAATTACAATATTAAAGTAAATGAAGAAGTAGGAAAATACAAGAGAGAGAAGTTCAATATATCGATTGGAGATGAGCTACCTGCTGGAGTTCTTAAATTAGCTAAAGTTTATATGGCTAAGAAGAGAAAACTGAAAGTGGGAGATAAGCTTGCTGGTCGACACGGTAATAAAGGAATTGTATCTAGAATTGTAAGAGTGGAAGATATGCCATTCTTGGCGGATGGAACTCCAGTTGATATTGTATTGAATCCACTAGGTGTACCTTCAAGGATGAATTTGGGACAGATTTTCGAAACGGTTCTTGGATGGGCTGGTAAGAAGATGGGTGTCAAGTATGCTACGCCAATTTTTGATGGAGCAAGTATGGCAGAAATTGATGCAGAATGTGAAAAGGCAAATCTACCATCTTTAGGTCAAACGTATCTTCATGATGGAGAGACGGGAGATAAATTCCACCAGCAAGCAACGGTTGGAGTGATCTACATGCTGAAATTATCTCACATGGTTGATGATAAGATGCACGCTAGATCTATCGGGCCTTACTCATTGATCACACAACAACCATTAGGTGGTAAAGCACAATTTGGTGGTCAGAGATTTGGTGAGATGGAAGTATGGGCTCTTGAAGCATATGGAGCATCCAATGTATTGCGAGAGTTGTTGACCATTAAGTCAGATGATATTATTGGTAGAGCAAAGGCATATGAAGCAATCGTAAAAGGTGAAAACCTTCCGGAGCCGAGTATACCAGAATCCTTCAATGTACTTGTACATGAATTGAGAGGATTGGCTCTTGATGTCAAATTTGACTAATATTTTGAATATTCTTTGGAATAGAGGTTTTTCCACTATTCCGCAAACAATATAAATAGGGAATTATGCCATTTAAAAAGAATGTTAATACTAGAAAACCATTCGATACGATCACAATCAGTCTATGTTCTCCAGACGATATTCTTGAAAGATCATTTGGAGAGGTATTAAAGCCTGAGACGATTAATTACAGGTCTTATAAGCCAGAAAGAGATGGTCTCTTTTGTGAGCGAATTTTTGGACCTGTAAAAGATTACGAATGTTATTGTGGTAAGTATAAAAGAATCAGATACAAAGGTATTGTTTGTGACAGATGTGGTGTAGAAGTTACCGAGAAAAAGGTAAGAAGAGAGAGAATGGGTCACATTAAATTGGTGGTGCCAGTAGTACATATTTGGTTCTTCAAATCACTTCCAAATAAAATTGGATACTTATTAGGACTTTCTTCAAAAAAATTAGAGACCATTATTTACTACGAGAGATATGTAGTAATTCAGCCAGGAGCTAAAGAAGGTGAATTGGCAAAAATGGATCTTTTAACGGAAGAAGAATACTTCGAGGTATTGGATACATTGCCAGAGGGTAATCAAATGTTAGAGGATAGTGACCCTACCAAGTTTATCGCTTTGATGGGTGCAGAATCGGTGAAAGCATTACTTGAAAGGTTGGATTTGGATCAATTGTCATTTGACCTAAGACACCAAGCTGCCAATGAAACATCTCAGCAAAGAAAATCTGAGGCTTTAAAGAGACTTAGAGTAGTGGAGGCGTTCAGAGATGGACAATCAAGGATTGAGAATAAACCAGAATGGGCCGTCATTCAGTACTTGCCAGTTATACCACCAGAATTGAGACCGTTGGTTCCTTTGGATGGAGGTAGATTTGCAAGTTCAGATTTGAATGACTTGTACAGAAGAGTAATTATTAGAAACAACCGATTAAAAAGGCTGTTGGAAATTAAGGCTCCTGAAGTAATTCTTAGAAATGAAAAGAGAATGCTTCAAGAAGCAGTAGATTCTTTATTTGATAACTCGAGAAAGTCCAATGCTGTTAAAGCAGAGGGAGGTAGAGCGCTTAAATCACTTTCAGATATCCTTAAAGGAAAACAAGGTAGATTTAGACAAAACCTTCTTGGAAAAAGGGTGGATTACTCTGGTAGATCTGTAATTGTAGTAGGTCCTACATTAAAATTACATGAATGTGGTCTTCCTAAAGGAATGGCAGCAGAGTTGTTCAAACCATTTGTAATCAGAAAATTAATTGAAAGAGGAATCGTTAAAACGGTGAAGTCAGCTAAGAAATTAGTAGACAGAAAAGATCCTGTGATTTGGGAGATACTTGAGAATATTCTTAAAGGGCACCCAATCATGTTAAACAGGGCTCCAACGTTGCACAGATTATCAATCCAAGCATTCCAACCAACATTAGTAGAGGGAAAAGCAATTCAATTGCACCCATTGGTTTGTGGAGCATTTAATGCGGATTTTGATGGTGACCAGATGGCGGTACACGTACCGTTGAGTCATGCTGCGATATTGGAAACTCAAATGTTGATGCTATCAGCACACAACATGTTGAACCCACAAGATGGATCACCTATTACTTTACCTTCGCAGGATATGGTATTGGGTCTGTATTATTTGACTAAGCAGGCAGATCCTAACTCTCCAACGAAGGGAGCAGATATGAAATTTTATTCTTCAGAAGAAGTAATTATTGCTTACAATGAGGGAGCTGCTGAATTGCATGCTCCTATTAAGACGAAAGCAAGAGTGGAAGATGAAGAAGGAAATATGGTCATTAAATTAATTGATACTACGGTAGGTCGAGTTTTATTCAATGAAGCAGTGCCGGAATCAGTACCATATATCAATGATTTATTGACGAAGAAAAACTTAAAGAAAGTAATAAGCGGAATCATCACAAGAACTGATTTTTCTGTAACTGCAGAATTTCTTGACAAGATCAAGGATATGGGATTCTATTGGTCATTTAAAGGTGGACTATCGTTTAACCTTGGTGATTTAATTAACCCTACAGTGAAGGAGCAGACATTGATTAAAGCGCAAGATGAGGTAGATGAAGTGTGGGAGAACTATAATATGGGTCTTATCACAGGTAATGAGCGATACAACAAAATTATTGCAACTTGGACTACTGCCGATTCAGCTATAACAGATAACTTGATGAAAGAGTTGGCTGAGCACAAAGGAGGATTCAATTCTGTATATATGATGTTGGATTCAGGTGCAAGGGGATCAAAACAGCAGATTAAGCAGTTGTGTGGATTAAGAGGATTGATGGCCAAGCCTAGAAAATCAGGAGATACTGGTGGAGCGATTATTGAGAATCCAATTCTTTCTAATTTCTTAGAAGGTCTTTCAGTTCTTGAATACTTTATCTCTACACACGGTGCGAGAAAAGGTTTGGCAGATACAGCCTTGAAAACTGCCGATGCGGGTTATTTGACCAGAAGGTTAGTAGATGTTTCTCAGGATGTCATTATCATGGAAGAAGATTGTGATACTTTAAGAGGTATCGATACAATGGCCTTGAAGGAGAGTGAAAACGTCATAGAAACTCTTGGTGCAAGAATTGAAGGAAGATATACATTGCATAATGTATTAAACCCTGTAGATGATTCTATCATCTTAGAGGCAGGAGAATACATTTCTCCAGAAATAGCTCAAGCTATTGAAGATGCTGGAGTTGAATCCGTAACAATACGTTCTGTACTAACATGTGAGACTAAATCTGGTGTTTGTAGAAAATGTTACGGTAAGAATCTTGCTTCTGGTAGAATTGCAGAAATTGGAGACGCTGTTGGAATTATTGCTGCACAAAGTATTGGTGAGCCAGGAACACAGTTGACATTGAGAACCTTCCACGTGGGTGGTATCGCTTCCGTATCAAAACAAGAATCAGACTTGAAATCTAAGTTTGATGGTGTTCTTGAATTTGATAATATTAAAACCGTAAAGGATAAAGACACTAAAAAAGATGTCGTTGTTTCTAGATCTGGTGAGATCAAGGTGAAAGATGAGGAGACAGGAAAATTATTCTCTACATTGTATATCCCTTATGGTTCTGAATTATTTGTTTCTGATGGCAAGAAGATTAAGAAAGAAGATGTTGTTTGTCAATGGGATCCATTTAACGCGGTAATCATCACAGAGGATGGAGGTATTGTTCAGTACGAGTCTATTGAAGAAGGTATCACATTCCGAGTTGAAAAAGATGATATTACTGGGTTTGCTGAAAAAGTAATTGTTGAATCTAAGAATAAGAAAAAGATTCCAACCATTAAGATTGTTAGTCCTGGAGGAGAAGAACTTAAGAGTTACAACCTTCCTGTAGGATCATACATTTCTGTGGAAGACGGATCAGATGTGAAACCAGGTCAAACAATTGTTAAGATACCTAGAAAGGCGAGTGGGGTACAGGATATCACCGGTGGTCTTCCAAGGGTAACTGAATTGTTTGAAGCGAGAAATCCGTCAAATCCGGCAGTAACTGCTGAAATAGATGGTATTGTTTCTTTCGGTAAGATCAAAAGAGGTAACAGAGAGATTTTCATCGATGATGAGAAGACTGGCCAAAGAAAGAAATACTTGGTAGGACTTTCTAAGCACATCCTTGTTCAAGAAGGTGATTTTGTGAGAGCAGGATCTCAAATTTCAGATGGTGCAACATCACCACTGGATATTCTAAACATTAGAGGACCATTTGCAGTACAGTCTTACTTAGTAAATGGGGTACAGGAGGTATATCGATCACAAGGTATCAGCATTAATGATAAGCACATTGAGGTGATTGTGAGACAGATGATGAGAAGAGTACAGATCATCGATCCGGGAGACACTTCATTCTTAGAAGGTGAAGCAGTGGAGAGAGTAAACTTCATGGAACAAAACGATTGGATCTATGACAAAAAAGTTATCGAAGATAGTGGAGAATCAACAAATCTTAAAGTGGGACAATTGGTAAGTGTAAGAGAGATGAGAGAAGAAAACTCACACCTTAAGAGAAATGATTTGAAACCTGTGACAGCAAGAGATGCTATATCAGCAACTTCCACTACATTGTTGCAAGGTATTACTAGAGCATCTTTGGGTGTATACAGTTGGATATCAGCAGCATCATTCCAAGAGACAACAAAAGTATTGAGTACTGCTGCAATTAATGCGAAAGTAGATTACTTATCTGGTCTGAAAGAGAATGTAATTGTTGGAAAGAATATTCCAGCAGGTACAGGACATAAGAAATTTAGAAATATGATTGTGACTCAGAAGGATCCAGTTGTAGAACTAGAGGAAATGGAAGAAGTAGCAGAATAATTTGCTTTTCCATATTAATAAAAAAAGGAAGTCATTTTTGGCTTCCTTTTTTATTATATGTGTATGGGTTTTACAACTCAGTTCGATACAAAAGAATGTGGTCTTGAATTCGCTTTTCTTGTTGTATTGTTAAATTTTTCATCCAAATATCATCTACATAGTTCATATAGTTTTGAATAGGGGCATTCTTAAGTTTATCACAAGCATTATGTGGTAAACCTAAAGTAGGTTTACCGTAATTAGGACCTTTATGTGAAACTGTATCGGCAACATGGTCACCTATTCCATTACAACCCCCTTGAAAAGTATGAAATAATCCCAACCAATGGCATACTTCGTGAACCCCTGTCATGCCTAGATTATATGGACTTGCATTTCCATAAGGTAAAGATTCGTCAAGAAGCACAACTCCATCCATTACTGGATCGCCTGCCAAATCATATGGAAACGTGGCCCATCCTAATAATCCTTTACCTAATCCGCCAGTATAAAAATTAAGATACTTAAAACTATCAAACGATAATTTTGATTTTGCATGTCTTTCTTCAGGGCTATTGTGACTCATATAATACCAAGATTTATTATTCTCAAATTTGACTTCTTCTTCTTTGTATTGAAATTTTAATTTTACACCTTTAAGTGCATTGTTAAGCACATTTATCTGCTCT
Organism: Saprospiraceae bacterium; assembly: GCA_029212405.1. Lineage (GTDB taxonomy): Bacteria > Bacteroidota > Bacteroidia > Chitinophagales > Saprospiraceae > CAJXUU01. The sequence goes on along the minus strand of JARGNR010000017.1, from coordinate 40,435 downwards.
TCTCTTTGTCTCCTAGTTACATGACCCTTATTTCCATCTGTAATATGAATGAATTTAACATTGATTGCTAAACTTGTAAATCTTTTGGCTCGTGCTCGACTAGATTTTATTTCTTCATCTATTCTTAAAATATCACTTGGAGTTGGAATTTTTGTGGCGCATCCTCTACCCCATTTAATAAAATCTTCTTTACTTTCAAATTCTCTATTATTTATAAAAAATGACATGACTATTAAATTTGGTTAACAATAATCAAAGTTATTTTCAATAAATAAAACTATGGTATAACAAAAGTTATACTATAGTTTTAAGATTCAATAAAAAATAAGAAGTCCTAAACAGTTATCAAATGGTGTTGATGTTGCTAGAAAGAGTGAAATAGCAAATTAGTAATCAATTTTTATATTCTCCAAATACCGTTGCACATACTTCCCAATAATATCAAACTCTAAATTAACGGTATCTCCCTTTTTAATATCCTTAAAATTGGTATGCGCATAGGTATATGGAATAATGGCAACTGAAAATTCATCTTTTGTTGGATTAACAACAGTAAGACTCACTCCATTGATACAAACGGAGCCTTTATCGACTACTAATGACCTATTTTTATCATTGAGTTGAAAGGTGAAATACCAACTTCCGTTTTCATCTGAGACTTTAGTGCACGTTGTAGTTCCATCAACATGTCCTTGTACGATATGACCATCCATTCTAGTTTGACCAGAAAGAGTGGCGCGCTCCAGATTAACTTCATCTCCGACAGATAGCGTCCCCAGATTAGTTTTAATCATGGTCTCCTTTATGGCAGTTACCACATAGGATTCATCATTGAGTTCTACAATAGTTAAGCATACTCCATTATGTGCTATACTTTGGTCAATGTATAATTCAGATTCTATTCCTGAGTGAATGGTGAAGTGATAGTTCGAATTTTCTTGTACAATAGACTTGATTTTACCTAGTCTTTCAATGATTCCTGTAAACATTATTTATATTATTTTGAACAGTAGCAAACAGAAGCTTATTTCTGTAATTATCGAATTATGTTGATTTGCCCCTTTAAGAGAACGTTACCTTCAACATTACCCGTTACTCTTTGTTCAATAATTCTGCATGTATAATAATATGTCCCATCTGCTAAATCTTTGCCGTTTGATGTACCATCCCATAATAGAAGAGGATCCTGCGATTCGAAGACAATATTTCCCCATTGATTGTACACTTGGAAATCAACGGTTTCAATAAAACGATTGATCGTAGGTACAAAAAGCTCATTCGCTCCATCTCGGTTTGGCGTGAAAGTATTTGGTAGTTGATATTCTGGACAATTATCAACGCAGACAATATTGCTCAATTCACTTTCATTGCCATTGAAATCAAACGCTGAAACGGCATAACATCCTGAAATACCTCTAGTTGGCGTGTGTTCATATCTATTTACAGATTCTTCAAAAATAGAATCGATCTTCGTTAAAGTTTGCCCTTCGATGTCATTAAAGTATATATAATATCCTGCTACATCATCCGTATCATTACAATCTGCATTAGGTCTTGAATAGGCTAATGTATTAACAAGTTCAGTAAGATCAATCTCCATGGTACCATCATTACACAAATTTTCAACATCTAACTTAGGTGGGCACGGTGGGATATTGTCAAAAGGAACACTACATACTTGTTGCGATAAGTTGATTAATGGATCTTCTATATCCGGAATGTTATAAGAGCCAATTCCTTCAATGTAATAACAGTATTCCAGGCCATTTTTAAGACCAATATGGTTGTAAGAAGGAGTAGCTGTCGTGGCTAGATATTCAAATTGGGTGCTTCCCGGTTCGGTATAATAAATATTGTATTCTGATTTGGTCCAAGGGACAAATTCAACCCATGAAAGCTCTTGTTGTTCATCACTAGGAGCAATGGTTAAATAGGTAGAACTGACCTCTGGAGAATCTCCATACTCTAGATTATTGCTATAGAACTTAATAAAATAGTGAGGTTGAATAGCAACAGTATTTAGGTTTTGATCAAAGAAATTTGTATCGATTTCTTCATATAGAGAAGCGGTCGTCACAGTAAATTCAGGAATCAAATTGAAACTTACTCCATCATCCACAGATCTATAGAGTTCATAAGTGTATGGGGGGAGATTTACGGTTGTATCCAAATCTTCGGCAAGGGGTTTGGTCCATCTTAAGTGTACTTCACCATTCGATAGATCTGTGTTATCTATTGACACTTTGGTAAGAAGCGGAAGGTCTCTCGCTAATTGAAGACAAATTTCATTGGAACGCAAGCTTTCAATTCTATTGTAGGGATTTCCAGTGGATGTAATTTGGGCAAATTCCGCTACGATTCGGTAGCAATAGGTTATACCTTTTTCTACATTATTATCAATAGTGGTGTATTTATCACCATTCTTATTTTTAGTTTGAAAGATTATTTTAGTATAGGGTGAATTACTCAATCCAGGATTACATTCGTCAAAAAGCAAAGAGGTACTTCCAATTTTTCGCCAGACGGAGAATCCTTGAAACTTTTCATTGTCTGTTATTTCACAAGCATATGGAGCATCCCAGAAAAGTCTGATTCCACTGATTTCTGATTCTGCTGTTAAATTTTCTGGCTGAGGGCCTACAACACGAATTCGAACGGTTTTTAAAGTGGCTAATCCAGTGGTATCAGTAAAAAAGTTATCCACAGCTCTAAAAACAACTTGATAGTATCGATCTGAAATATGATTGCAGGTGGTTTGCCATACAAAGTTTGCAGTATACTCTGGTTCTTGAAATCCATTGTTGTTTTCTAATCGAGCAGAGTCATTTTCAACGACAAAAGGTCCACCAGATGCAAAGAGGCCTACTTTTTGACCTTCGTTAGGATCATTGACAATGATAGGTAAGTTGATTTCTTCACCAGCAATTACACAAATTTCTTCAATGACATTAATAGTTGGTGGATCATTTTCACAAGAAACTACGAGTATTTGCATGTCTCGAATGATAGAATTAAGTAAGACTCCATCACGCCATTCATTGATTCTTATTGCAATGTTATATTCTCCTTGTTGTTTGGGTGTATCCCATATGAAATCTCCAGTAATAGGATCAAGGGTAATTTTATTTAAAAGACCAGGACTTACTTCATTGGGGAACAGGTATCCAGGAACTTCATTATCAGCTGACATTTTAGGAACGACCAAGTCGTAAGACAAACTATCCCCATCTGGGTCAAAGGCATTAGGATTATGAACAAAAACTTTGTTTGCACATGCAATATCCAGAGGTGGTTGTAATAATATAGCCGAACTGTTTACACCTTGGAATTGAGGGTCGAGCAATGTAAATGTAGTAGATAAGAAAAACTCAACCTCCACTGAATTCGGGTAGTTTACATTTAAAATATTGGCTACTCTATTGGGATCTGCAAATCCAATGGTATAGGTAGCTCTACCTGGATAAGTGTGTTCTTTGGTGTAGGTGTTTAGTTTTACGTCATTCCCTAAAGGGATACCGTTTCCATTTGTTCTCTGGACAAATTGACTTGTACCGTCACCCCAAAAAATCTCAATACTGTCTCGATCGGCTTGAATACTGCTGGTTTTAGTATAAGTAGTTACCGTCATTGTAATCGTAAGCGGACCAGTTTGTACATACGTTATTTCACCTGCTCGATTGTGAGTTGCATCTGCATTGAAAGCAATGCAAGCCACCATCAACACAGACATCAAACATTTTAGTAATATCTTCATATCTATCATTATGGATAGTTCATTAATGGAAACGTAAATGGAATTGTCTTCAATATACTAAATAAACGAAAGTATATAAGGTTCGTTCTTTTTATTCCTATCTTTTCGTCGTTATAAAGAATAAAAGTTTGAATATTTCATTTTTATAATAATTTATAAACCTCATTTTTTGACATTTTTGTTGCGGTCTATACTGATATTAGGATTAAACCTATCTATCTCTGCATTGGGGATTAGTCAAATTGATACATGGAAAATACATTTTCAAATTACCACAAATGTGGGTTATCCAGAAATGAATTGTGGTTTCCGAATTGTAGGAGAATATCTAGGTCAACAAGATATTGAGTTATCCTTAGCATATGGTGTCGTATATCATTTCCGAAATATTGGACCACCTAGAAGGCATTTGGAACATACCTTTTCGGGCACAGCACATTATGTGTGGGGGGATGTGTTCTATCAAGAAGAGGAAGAACTAAGTTACGTGAAGTTTTTAGACAGTAGATTCCGAAAGAACAGTATAGGATACACTTGGCAGAGGTTTTTTAATAAGATAGGAACAGCCCAGAATGTCGGAACCTTGCATATGCGCTTCAACAAAACGATTACTCAATTTAGTAATGATGTGTTTGCCAATACAAATGGCAAGGATAGATATCGTACGGGAGGGTTTGCGTTTGGTTTTTATGACAAAAGGACATTATATTTATCAAAGTTGTTGATTTGGACAGGAGACTCACATTGTAAAGAAGTTCAGAAGGTTAGAGATAGTGATTATCCAGCCAGATGGGGCTATCGAGATATTTCTGAATGTAATTATGGAATGTTAAGTCATGGAATTTTGAGTTTCAATGTTATTGGGGATATTGGATATGGACAAAGCATAGGAGGTCAAGTGGGAGTTGATTCTGAGAAAGTGAGACATATTGTTCAAAATAAAGTTTTTCATGATGCATATTTTCTGCCCAGATTTATGAATAAGACAAAAAACCTGCATTTACCTATGAAGACGAATGATGGCAAAAACTATCTATTTAAGGAAGGTCAAACACTTCGACCAAATCAATTTGTTTGGCAATTTTCTCTAAACCCTTCCTCTCTGTATTAACAACAAAAACACCAAAGAATTGTTAGTTTTGCGTATGAAATCAATTATAGTTACACTTTTATTTTTTGTAAACTTCGGAGCACTAAGCGCTCAAGTTTGTAGTGGTAACTTAGGTGAAAATATATTTGAGCGAGGAGATTTTGGTAGTGGCCTAGCTCCAGTTTTAGCGACGAATCCCAATATTGCTCCTGGATATTCCTATACGACAAGTGTTCCTAGTGATGGGTTTTATACCATCTGTAGCAATACAGGAGCATTGGCAGGGTTGTATCCAACTTGGATTGTTGCAGGAGATAATTCAAATAGTCCAAACGGATATATGATGGTTGTCAATGCAAGTTATGCACCAGGTGATTTTTATGAAGAGGTGGTAGATGGTTTATGCGAGAACACATTATATGAGTTTTCAGCAGATATTTTAAACCTGATACGGATAGGAACTCCCAACCATATTGATCCGAATGTAAGTTTTTTAATTGATGGTGTGGAAGTGTACTCTACTGGGGACATTGAAAAATCGGAAAGATGGAAGCAATATGGTTTTTCTTTTACCACTGACAACACCCAGACTTCGGTGACGCTTACGTTAAGAAATAATGCTCCTGGTGGAGGTGGAAATGATTTAGCATTGGATAATATTTCTTTTAGACCATGTGGACCTTCATCGTTTATTGGAATCGAAAGCGATACTACAATCTTTTTATGTATTGATGATGACCCTCTTACCGTTGTTGCTGATATAGAAGCTGCTGAAGGACAGAATTTTTCTATACTATGGCAAAGCAGTACGGATGCATTGAATTGGGTAACTCTTGAAGACAGTGTAAATAATACAATAACACATACCAATTTTAACCCTGGGGATTATTATTATCGGTATTTATCAGCAGGGAATCCAGTCAATATTTTAAATGAAAAATGCAGAATAATCTCAGATGAGATAAAACTAACTATTTTGCCAGATACCTATGAGATTACAGATACCTTATGTGAAGGAGTGATTTACAATTTTGGCAATCAGCAATTGTCGGTTTCAGGTATTTATACTGAAAACTTTGAATCACAATATGGGTGCGACAGCACAGTCTTCCTTGACCTTGTCTTTGTACCATCTTTAGCAATGGATTTTCAAGTGAACGCAAACGCCCCGTCGTGCTTTGGGTTTGATGATGGTTCGATCATTGTGAATTCGATATCGGGTGGTTATGGTGACATTGAATACTTGATTCAAGATGATGAAAATTCTGAACTGGGTATTGAAGTTCCATCTGGAGAATATGTAATAATTGCTGAAGATAGATATCAGTGTACATCTTCCTATTCTATTTTTCTTTTTGATCCCCCAGAAATCGACGTGGAGTTGGGGCTGGATACATCTTTACGATTAGGGGATGAATTTGCAATTGATGTATCGTATTCAACATTATTTGAATCGTTTAATTGGAATGGTGACGGAGTATTCAGTTGTCAGAATTGTGAAGACCCATTGTTTGTTCCCTATAATTCAGGTAGTATTGTCATATTGGTAGAAGATGATAAGGGGTGTCAGGCAACAGATTCTATGTATGTTGAAGTAAGTGACGAAGCATTCATTTACTTGCCCAATGTATTTTCTCCCAATGGGGATAATGTGAATGATTTTTTTACGATAAATTATTATGGCAGGAGCCTTTCTACGGTTTCTGATTTTCGAGTATTTGACAGATGGGGAGGTTTGATATATGAAATAAAAAATAGGAATATTGAAAGTGGAGGAGCATTGTGGGATGGATATATTAAATCTAAACAAGTGGAGACAGGAGTTTTCTATTATATTTTTGAAGCGGTTCTTATAAATGGAGTTGTTTTTGAAAAGAAAGGCGATATTACAGTATTCAAATAAGAGTGCTTCGAATTTGAATAAGCAGCGTTTTGTTGATTTTGTGAATTATTATAGAGTATATCCACGATCTTAGTTAAACCGATTTGTATGAGAATTTCTGTTTCAATATTATTTTTAATAATTAATCTACAAATAGCCATAAGTCAAGAGCAAATTTTATTTGACTTGGACTCATACAGAAGGGTAGATTTTCAATTTAGATCAACCTATGTATCTCCTGATATTAAGATTGATTTTGATAATGTTTTGAATAGTCCAGCCACGACAAAAGAATATTCCATCTTCTCAAACGGAGTGATCAACGATAATAAAATTGTAAATAATCAAGAAAGGCAGAAATCGTGGAACCATCGATTTGCGTTTGAATTGGGATCAGGCACAACAAAAATGGCAGGATTGGATTATACCTTGGACTATGAAAATAGGTTGTATTCCAAAATTAATTCTGAATACTTCTTGCAAGGAGTTAGAATAAATGTAGATATTGACTATTCCGTGCGCCCAAGTAATGACCAACGATACAATGCAGGGCAGCTAGTGCACTATGATATAGGGTTTGGGTTTGGGAGATTAGAGGTAGTAGACCAAGCATGGTTGGGAGCGAGAATTCTGGAAGAGTTACACTCCAAAGAACTACTACAAGAAATTCCAGATGAGAACGAGATGAGATTATTTTTTGACTTATTAGGGGATTTGGAATTTGAGCGTGTATTTGATAGTCGTCTTCGATCCATATATCGAATGGAAAAAATCATTCAATATATTCAGGATAAGGGATGGATAGAAAAAGGCTCTATCCCGGCCTTTGTAACCATTAATGATACCTATCGTTTTGAGCGTTTTTTTAATCGGTGGACCGGAGAACGGTTAGAGTTTATTTTGACTCCTTACATTAGAAATTTATCCTCCTGGAGAAGGTTTAGTCAATATTATAATTCAAATTTAAAAGAACCTGGATTTGAAGGCAGAATTGAATATGAAATTCATTCAAATGGAGATTTGGAATATTATACAAAAAAGTGCGTAGGTGGAAGCATTAAATATTCTGAAACTTTTGTAGAGCAAGGAGACATTGAAAGTAGTCATGATCAAATTCAAGGATTGATGTATTTTCAATACCAATATCGATACATACCTTCTTTGAGAACTAATTTAGAATTGAATGTGGGAACAAGTGGAGGATTTATTTATGACGACGGATTTACGGCCAGAATAAATTTGGGCTCCTCATTGACCTATAATTATTATATCTCCCCCGCCACACAATTAGTATTGACAGGGTATGTAAATTATCATGATAGTGAGTTTCAAGTTGGAGATTATCAACCTAGAATTACCTCACAATTTTCATTTGATATTCGTCATCTTATACGGTAAGCTGAAAAATGATCTTTTAGCTCGAATGCAACGAATTATCATTTGATTCCTAGAATAGAAAACAGTAATGGAATAGTTGAAAATCTAATAAAATAGGTTATCTTTGCACTCCGTTTAAAAAAGTTCTTTAAATTATGAATGTTTTAGACCATTTTTCTGTCCCTTATAAAGGTTTGGGAAATGGAGTTCATCAACTTAATTTCACTGTAGATGATGCCTTCTTCAAAGAATTTGAAGATTCGCACATTGATAATGGAGATTTTGAAGTAAATGTTGAGCTAGACAAGAGACATGATCATAGCATTTTGATATTTGATATTGAAGGAAATACCAAAACAAATTGTGATCGATGTCTTTCTCAAATACATCTACCAGTTACGGGCAATTTTAAATTGCATGTAAAGCATGGTGAGCAAGATGGAAGTAATGATGAAATATTATTTATACATCCAGAAACTTCTATTCTGAATTTGGCTCAAGTGATTTATGAGTTTGTCTTGCTAAGTATTCCATTAATCAAAGTATATGATTGTTTGGAAGATGAGCAACCTCCTTGTAACGAGGAAGTACTAGAAAAACTAAATGAAGAAGATGACATTGAAGAACCTGATCAAAATACAGTTTGGGATTCTTTAAAAGACTTAGATTTATAATAATTAAGAAGGATTTAGACAGAAAAAGATAATTAAGAAAAGTAAAAATCAATAGAAATGGCACATCCTAAGAGTAAAATTTCGAAGCAGAGAAAAAGAAAGAGAAGAACTCATTATAAAGCTGAAGTACCACAAATCTCTGTTTGTAAAGAGACAAGTGAGTCACATCAATTTCATAGAGCTTATTATGTAGGTGATGATCTTTACTATAGAGGTAAAGTATTAATCAAAGCTGCGGAAGAAGTAGAAGACTAGAATAGTATATTTCTCTAATAAAGAATATAAAGCTCCTTGCCTTTGGCATTGGGGCTTTTTGAGTTTTATATAGACTTATATACATATAATTTCTAGTTATATTATAAATTATTATAGGATTGAAATTTTTAGATTGTCATAATTTCTGTACCTTACTCATAGTTGTAGTATACGCACAAGCCAAACTGTCATGAAAATACTCGATCGAGGATATTGGATTTCCCAGCATTTTTACTGGCAATCGATGTATTATTATTTGTTAAATAGTGCACGTTTCAAGAGTTTTACTTTTTTTTCTGCGTGCAATCCTGCTATAGATTTAGGAGGAATGTTGGATGATCGTAAGACTGATATTTATAGCTTATTACCTCAACATATTGTTCCCGCAACAACTATTATTACTTCCCGATCAGCTGCAGGCGCTTTCATTGAAAAAAATAACCTCTCCTTTCCATTAATTGTAAAACCTAATGTTGGTCTAAAAGGCTTTAAAGTTTATAAGATCACGGATGCTGAAGAGTTAGATGTGTTTTTTCAAGATAATAATGTTCAAGAAAGGGAATGGCTTTTACAGGAGTATATTGATTTTGATAAGGAGTTTTCAGTTCTTTTTTACAGATACCCACAACAACAAAAACATGGGGTTTCTTCCTTTATAGAAAAAACATATCCTTCTGTAACTGGAGATGGAAAAAATACACTTTCCTATTTAATAGATCATTACAATAATCCTTTTTTGAACAAAAAGAATGTGTACAAAAAATTTGCATCTGAGCTGTCCACTGTTCCTCAAAAAGGAGACACCATCATTTTGGATTTTATAGGAAACTATTCCAGAGGTGCAAAATTTCATAGTAAAATGGATTTTGTTTCAAAGGAAATGTGCTCCATGCTTAGTTCTTTGTTTCAAAATATAGACGGGCTTAATTTTTTTAGAATTGATCTGAAAGCGAACTCAGTAGATGATTTGTTAAAATCCAATTTCAAAGTTCTTGAAATTAATGGTGTAAAATCTGAACCGTTGCATATTTACGATTCAAAAAGTTCCTTCCTTGACAATATCAATGTTATAAAAGAGCACTGGGGAATAATTGAAAATATCACCAGAGAGCAAAGAGAATTATTTAAAGAATTACCCACCTTTAGACAAGGACTTAAGTCTTTAATTTCTATTAAAAAACTGGTCCGATAATACCTTTTACAGTACTACTTAATTGTTGATGGTACTAGAATCTTGAACAGAAGTGGTTTTCTTGTATTCCTCTCTAGTTTTATTTTTTGGTATTACAACACCTTGTAATTTGAGAATTGTAGTTTTGGGTGATGTATTTGATTCAATTCGAACTTCAGGACTTTGCTTGCCTTCTTTTCCTACACTATTGTATTGAACACCTATCGTTCCAGTCTCCCCAGGAGAAGTGTCGAATAGAGGAAAGCTTGGTCGAGTACATCCGCAGGTAGCACTGGTAGACAATATTTCTAATGGTGCACTCCCCGTATTTTTGAAAATAAATTTCTTCTCAATAATATCTCCTTCTTCAATTTCACCAAAATCCCAAACCACTTCTTCAAATTCAATTTTTGGTTTTTTGAGATAGCTTTTTGAATTGTTTGTAGATGTATTTTTTTCTATTGTCTTAGCAGATATTGAAGTATCCATTTCCACTTTTTTAGAATCGGAATTCAATGAATCTTCATGGACAGATACGTGTGTATTGAGTACAGTGGTTGCTGTATCGTCAACCATAGATGTACTAGATGAATGTATGGTTTCGGCGGCTAGGGTAGTAACTGCTTCATTACTTTTTTTAGATGTACATCCAAGTGCAAACAAACACATTGAAAATAGAAATGTAAGATGAGATGGCTTTCTGATGTTCATACGTCCACGAATATACTTCATTCAGGTAAGAATCAACGCAGCACAGAGAAGTTGTCTACTTTTACATAGTCTTGCCCATCACAAGTATATTTTACTTTATACATGTACATACCTGGATTGACAAGATTTCCTTTAAATGTACCATCCCATGAATCTGTCATTTGGTTGGTCTCCCACATTTTGGCTCCCCACCTGTCAAATATTTCAAAATACTCCATGCTTTCAATCAAAAACAAATTACTTATACCTAATCGATCATTCAGTTGGTCATTGTTGGGTGTAAAGGCATTGGGCAATAAAAGCTTTTCGCAATCCACTGCTTCAGCTGTGATGACATTTATTGTCACACTATCCGTAGCTTGGCAACCACCAGAATTGGTAATGTTTAAATAATATGTAGTTGTTGATGCAGGCGTAGCAATAGGATTTAAAATCGATGGATCATCTAAATCAGTTGTTGGATTCCATGTGAAAGAACTGGCACACGTCGCACCGACATTAATTTGCACATCTGAGCCTGTCACTATGGTGGTATCGTTGGTTATTATTCGATCGGGCTCCAATGAATTCGATGAAATTTCAATTGCGGACAATGCCCGATCATAAAACTTAAAATCATCGAGCCATCCGTTAAAGCGTTCTTCATTAACAAGAAGGCATGGGCTATTGGAAATACTTAAACGGGCAGTATTGGAAAAATTGACCACTCCATTAGAAAGAATAGAAATTGCCAATTTATCATCGAGATATAAGTTGTAAAATAAATCCGATTTGGTAAGTACAAGTCTATGCCAACAGCGGCTCATATCAAGTGGAGCACTTTCAGTTTGAATGTCAACTATTGATTGTGCCAGTTCGAAAGAAATCATTTCATTCGTTGGGTTGAATGTAACTGACATAAAGGAATCGAGATCGCAACTGCTTCGTACAGACAATATATCTGTCATCGCAGTAATTTGATCAAATTGAAAATAGAAACTAATGGTGAAATCATCTTCCATTAAACCGTCGATCTGATTCGGGAAAATCAAATGATCATCGTTTCCATCAAAATATAGACCATCTTCTGTCAGTCCACAATCACATGAAGGAGGGAAAATGGTTGTAGCATCTGAGAAGTTTCCATTTGCATCCGTGAAGTCACAATTATTAAAATTGTAATCTCCCGTTATTTGCCCTTGAAGGTCAGTTCCTAGCATTTGGAATCCAAGAAAAAATACAAACAATACACTAATTCTACTTGACATAATATTCATTCCTTATCCATCTATTAATTGCCGAATAATCCTTCCATACCTGGAGGAAGCATGTCGCTGATCATACTTTGAGATGCTTTGGCTTCTTCAACAGCAATTTTATCCAAAAGGTTATTAAAAGCGGTAAGCAATAAATCTTCGAGCTCTTCTTTTTTTTCTGGCTTAAAATATTCCTGATCGATTTCAATGTCTAAAATTTCTCTGGCACCGTTGCCAGAAATTGAAATACCTTCTATTTTTTCTTCTAGTTCAATGGATTGAAGCTTTTCTTTCATAGCATTTTGCTTCTCCTCCATGTTGCCCATTAAATCTCCAAACATGTCTTTCTATTTTGACGCAAATATATCAATTTGATTGTACAACTCATATAACGCAAAAAGAGCAGGCAAAAATACTTTGTCTGCTCTTTTTTTAACGTTAATACTCGTTTAATTTTTTACTATTCTTTCTACCTGATATTGAGTGTTCGATTGCACTTTTGCATAATATACTCCAACTGGTAATTCTGAGATATCTACAGTAGTTAATGCTGAAGTCAAGGACACTACCTTCAACGTCTGACCTGCATTATTCACAATACTTAATTTTGCAGATTCTGTGTCTTTTATTTCGACAGTAATGTGATTAGTAGCAATAGTAGGGTAGATAGCTACTTTTTCAGCCTTATTCTCTATTTGAACGATGTATGAATATTCAAATGAACCATCTAAATCTACTTGCTTAAGCTTGTAATAGTTTCTTCCTATTGTTGGGTTTTCATCAATAAAAGAATAATTGATTTCTTTAGTGGAATTTATATTCCCATTTACTCTACCAATAGGTTGGAAGTTAGACCCATTGTTGGAACGCAAAATTTCAAAATAGTTGTTATTTACTTCTGATTCTGTAGTCCACATGATCCTATTTCCTTTTTCGTCACGATCAACAGCCAAATAGGTAAGTTCTACGGGCAAAGCATTCATGGATCTTGGTGTAGGAAATGAAACAAACCAGGACCCTCTTTGAATAGAATTAAACTCTGCATTATTTAATTCGTCTTCGTTTACTTGAACCATTTCGTCTGGATCAAAAATAGTAGGATCATTATATAATTCAGCTAGTTCCGGATCAAAAGCTTCATTAGTGTTGTAGACTAACGCATCAATCAAACCCACGGTAGTTACTCCTGTACCGTTTGGAAAATCAGAACTGTTTCCAGAATATAAAGCGACTGCATCAGTTCCATTCTGAATGCCTGTATTCTTTATTTCGACATCTGGAGTAAATGGCACAAGTCCTGAAGCACCAGTAACCCCACTAGCACCAATGAGAAAGAATCCATTTGCATCTAGACTAAATCCATCTAAGTCATATGTTTCATATACGGCATCATTACTTCCGTTGTAAAGAACAACCACTAAGCCGGTAAGTGATAAATTGGGCGTACCAAATAATTCAATAAATTCAGCAAAATCTGTCCCGTCTTGATCAGCATCTAATTCATTAATCCGTACATCATTATTTGTTATTACTTCATCATCCAAGTTAGTCACATCAACGGATTCCAATAAATCTTGGTAATCCATATCAGAGGTCATAGCATTATTAGATGTTACTGAAATAGTAGTCGTCTGATCTCCATCTAACAAGGCATCATCTACACCAGTGACGGTAATGGTTTGGGGTGAATCCCAATCCAAGGTAGAAAATGTAAGCGTTGCCGGAGAAACGGTATTTTCTGCTGTATTTGCACTGGATACATCAAGTACAACATCTGAGGTTGGTTCTGTCTTAAGCACAGCTGTGAATGTAGTTGTTGTTCCGGTTTCTGAAGTGCTGCCCGCAGGAGAGGTAAGTGTTATACCAGGAACTCCAGAGGTGTTGTCTCCATTGATAATAAAATTATCAAAAGCAATATCTTCCATATCTGACCCAAGGGTAATCGTGATTCGGATATCAAGAGAACTTCCAGTACCTGATATTGGTCCTGTATAGTTTGTAAAAGCATCTGTAAGAACTGTTCCGATATCTGCAGCATTCGTAGAGAATCTTATATCTGGTGTTTGATTTGATCCAGATTCAACACCTATTTCAAATAATGGACTGTAAGCTCCCGCTCCTAAACGATATTCTATAAGAAACACATCAGATGCATCCCATCCAATGTCATCGTCTTCCGCAATGTCAAGAGCAAAAGTCAAATTTGTGAAGTTAGTGATATCTATGCCATTCATTTCAAAAATTTGAGTAGCACTGAACCCTGTAAGACCATCAATATCTTGAGCGGCAAAGAAGTTACCATCACCGCCAATATAAGTTCCTGCAAATCCTGTGGAGGTAATGTCGTAATAATCATCACTTGATTCCCCTTCATTGGCAAAGCCGTCAGGTCCAGATGTGTATCCAGTATTATTTGCATCAAAATCAAGTGTGTAGATTTGTGCGGTACAAAATGAAGAAATAAGTGAGAGCGTAAATAAGAGGTGTAAAGACTTTTTCATATACAATAATAGGTTAATGTTAATTTGTTGAATTGTTGAATTGTTGAA
>JARGNR010000017.1:0-25637 GCA_029212405.1 Saprospiraceae bacterium | reverse complement strand
TTGTTGAATTGTTGAATTGTTGAACTGTTGAACTGTTGAACTGTTGAACTGTTGAACTCGCTTTAATGGAGTTCAAAGATAAAACAGAAAAGATAAATATGTAATTAAATGGATATAATTATGTTACGTGGGTATTAACCATAGATCCAATGAAAAATATGTAAAAAGCGATCAGCATATATCCTTCCCATTTTGATATGGTCTTAGTCAAACAAATAATTCCAAATAAGACGGATACGGCAACCATAAAAGGGACACTAAATCCCATAGCAGATTCTGGAATAGTCAAATTACCCAATAGTCCAGGGATAGCCATTACTGCATACGTATTAAAAATATTGGAGCCCAAAACATTACCTACCGCCATTCCATGGTTGCCTTTTTTTGCAGCACTTAAACTAACAACAACTTCTGGTAATGAGGTACCTAATGCCACCACAGTAATTGCTATGACATGTTTAGGTATTTTCGCCATATCTGCTAGTTTTTCTAGTGATTCGATGGTGTATTTTGCACTAAAGTAGATCAAGACGGCACCAATCACAATGGTCAGCCAATCTCTTGCATTAGTTTTTGTTTTTGTAAATTCATCATCGCTTCCAGATTTTAATGAGCTGATAAGAAAAATAACTAATGCAACAAGAAATAATATGCATTCGAATACACTTAACTTAAAATCTTGTAATGCAAAGAATAGCAAGAAAGCAGAACCATACAACATGGGCATGTCTGATTTCATAACATCATGTTTAATCTCAATTCCCTTTCCAAAAACTGCTGCACATCCCAAGACCAAGAGAATGTTTGTGATATTGGATCCAACAGCATTACCAATCACGACCTCAGAAGAACCTGAATAGACAGAAACAATTGAGGTGGCTAATTCAGGTAAGGATGTTCCAAATGCTACAATAGTGACTCCTACAACAAAGGATGGAATACCCAATGCCAAGCCGACTTTTTCAGAAGAATCTACAAATTTGTCAGAAGCAATAAGCAATACGGTTATACTTACAATGAAAATAAGAATTGGAACCATCTATGTTAATAAATTTTGTTCTATTAAAATTTAGTGCAAATGTAGCATTTATAAAGTTTCGTAATAGGTAATTTAGAGAGGAACGAGATTTAATTTAAAATTAGCACGCATTATTCGTCATTGCAGCATCATAATAAAACAAATTGTAACACTGAAATAGTATTTACAAGCTGTTTTGCATCTTTTTAATGAAGGCAGAAGTATATTTGCGCTTCTTTTAATTTTTCAACTATAGGTTATTTTGCCAATATAGGTTAAAAGAAGAGTTGTCAAACAAATTTAATTGTATACAAATGCAAAGACTTTCTTCAAATTTTACGCTCTTTTTTAAGCTGTTTGTCCCTACGGGTTGGGTTTCTTTTTTTGGCCTTTTTGCCGTGGTAATTTTTTTAGTAGATACCACAGACAAACCCCTATTGGGAACAACAGAATTCAGAATCGGGTATTTGATCTTCTTTGTAGTTTTTCTGACTTTAATCTACTTTACCATTTTTCAATTGAAACGAGTAGAGTATGAAGATGGACATATCTTTGCCACGGACTATTTTAAGACCATTACGTTTCCACTAGAAAATATTGTGCGAATTTCAAAAATGAACCTAGGTATCTTTACAGTAGTATGGCTTCATTTACAATCAAAAGGAATATTTGGAAAGCGTATTCCTTTTCTTGCTAAACGCACCAATTTTAAAACGTTTGAGTCAAATCACCCTCAGCTTTTTAAAAAATAAAATCTACCTCTCACTTACTTAGGACTGAGCACAACATACGGACAGATCACTTCTTCTAATGAGATTCCACCGTGTTGAAATGTGTCCCTATAAAAATTCAGATAATAGGAGTAGCTATTCGGATAAAGGAAAAAGGTATCTTCTTTCGCAAAAATGAACTTGCTACTAACATTTGGTTTAGGAAGACCAACTGCATGCGGATCTCGAACCTCAAGTACATCTCTTCGGTCATATTGAAGATTTTTACCCACTTTGTATCTTAAATTTGTTGTCGTCTCCTTATCACCAATTACTTTGGATGGAGTTTGAACTCGTATCGTCCCATGATCGGTCGTTATAATGAGTCGATAGTCTTTGGATGCTATCCGTTTCAAGGCTGACCAAAGCGGACTATTTAAAAACCATGATCTTGTAAGGGAACGATAAGCCGTTTCATCGCTGGCCAATTCTTTGAGAACTTCCATTTCAGTCCTTGAATGAGACAACATGTCAATAAAATTATAGACAATGGCCGTAAAGTCATTGTTTAAATAGTTTAGAATATTGTCATTGAGTTGTTTGGCTTTATTAACATTGGTGACCTTAAAGTAATCTGATTTGATATCTGATTTGATTAGCCTCTCAATTTGATCATTTAGAAGTTCTTTTTCCTTCATGTTTTTCCCTCCTTCTTGATTATCATTCAACCAATAATCAGGAAACCGCTTCTGAATATCTCTAGGCATTAATCCAGAAAAAATTGCATTACGACTATATTGAGTAGAAGTAGGTAAGATGCTATAAAATATTTCTTCCTGTTCTACTCGATAAAGTTCGGAAATGATCGGTTGTATGATTTTCCATTGATCATATCTAAGGTTATCCAGCAGTAAAAATACCGTTGGTCTATCTTTTGATATCTCAGGAAACACCTTTTTCTTCATTAGGTTATGTGAACCGATTGGTCCATCTTCATGCTTGATCCAACCTTCATAATTTTTAACTACAAATCTGGAAAACTCCTTGTTGGCTTCTCTTTTTTGCATGTCCAAAATCTCTTTCATTTCTGGATTATTGGAAGCATCCAATCGTAATTCCCAAGAGATAATGTTTTTGTACAGATTGCCCCACTCTTCATGATTGAGCCCGTTATTAATTTCCATTCCAATTTTCCGAAATTCCTGTTGGTAATCCGTAGCTGTTTTTTGGGAAACCAGTCGTTTATTGTCGATAATTTTCTTTAAAGTCAATAATATCTGGTTGGGGTTTACGGGTTTGATCAAGTAATCATCTATTTGAGAGCCAATCGCTTCTTCCATCAAGTTTTCAGCCTCATTTTTTGTGATCATGACCACAGGTATGTTCTTATTGTTCGACTTAATTCTGGTCAGAGTTTCCAAGCCAGTAAGTCCTGGCATACTTTCATCGAGAAATACTACATCGATATCATTTTGTTCATCAAGTACGTCAAGGGCATCATGGCCATTGGTAACTGTCTCTACATGATATCCTTTTTTTTCGAGGAAAAAGAGTTGAGGCTTCAGTAAATCTATCTCATCGTCAGCCCAAAGTATTTTGATCGTATTGCTCATAAAGTATTGATGTAATCTTTAGTTGTAATATTAAAATTTTTAATTGGAAAAAGGTAAAACGATCAGCCACTTTAAAAAAGTATAGATTTATTTTTTTGTTTTAGAATAATGAAGAATTCTCCTTTACATCCACAGGTAGGAATGAAAGATAGTTTTTAAAGTCAACTACAGTACACATTAATTTGTAGTTTTACACATCCAAATTATAGGTTATAGCTACTAATTAATGGCAAAGAAAAAAATATTTAATGATCCAGTATATGGCTTTGTAAGTTTTCCAACAGAGCTTATATACGATTTGATCGACCATCGATATTTTCAGAGATTAAGAAGAATTTCTCAATTGGGTCTAACTCATTATGTGTACCCTGGAGCCTTGCATACTCGATTCCATCATGCGCTAGGTGCCTTGCATTTAATGACTGAGGCTATACAATCATTAAGAGATAAAGGAGTAGGAATTACAGATGAGGAGTATGAAGCGGTCTGTATTGCAATTTTGCTTCATGACATTGGTCATGGTCCGTTTTCACATGCCCTTGAACACAGTATTATTAATTTAAAACATGAGTATCTATCAGAGTTATTTATGGAAAAATTGAATGCTGAATTTGATGGTCAACTTACCATGTCGATTTCTATATTCAAAGGGGAATATCCAAAGTTCTTTTTGCACGAATTGGTGAGCAGTCAACTGGATATGGATAGGATGGACTACCTCATTCGAGATAGTTTTTTTACAGGAGTTGCAGAGGGAGTTATTGGATATGACAGAATCATAAAAATGTTGAATGTTAAGGATCAGCATCTAGTAGTGGAAGAAAAAGGAATATATAGTATTGAAAAATTTATAGTTGCTAGACGGCTGATGTATTGGCAAGTGTATTTGCATAAAACTGTTCTGTCTGCCGAGCAAATGCTTATTGCTATTTTAAAAAGAGCCAAAAAACTGATGGCTTCAAATGTTAAAGTTTTTTGTTCCGAAAGACTAAATCAATTTCTTACATCGGATTTTTCATTAATGAGTAAAGACTTGATTGTCAGTAACTATATCGATGCATTTTCAGAGTTAGATGATGTGGATATCATGTCATTGATCAAATTAAATACAAACCATAGTGACTTTGTCCTCTCATATACGTCAAAATGTTTATTGGAAAGAAAACTTTTTAAGATATATTTGCAAGACGAAGTGTTAAGCAAAGAGAAAAAAAATGACGTGTTGACGAGAGTTGCTGATAGATTGAACTTAGATAACAGTGTTGCGAAAAGCCTTATATTAGAAGGAAAGGAATCTAATCTATCTTATAACTCAAAGAAAGAAGAAATACGGATTTTGCAAAAAAATGGTGAGGTGAAATCATTATCAGATTTTCACACCGAATTTGTAAAAGCAAGAACTGTAACCAAATTTTACATGTGTTTTCCCCCAATGAATTAATAATTACTATAGCTAGGAATTAATAATTTTTACATAAATATTTTTATAATCAAACCATTTTTCTACTATGAGAAAACTGAATTCACTACTCACAGTGATGTTTACCTTTGTAGCCTTATTGGCATCTGCTCAACCAGAAGCAGGAATGCCATCTGAGCCAGGTAAATGTTACGCAAAATGTTTAATTCAGGATCAGTACGAAACGGTAACCGAGCAAGTTTTGGTTAAAGACGCATCTGTTAAAGTCAGAGTTGTACCAGGTAAAACGGAACAACTGACAGAACAGGTTCTTTCCAAAGAGGCATCAACATCACTAGCTGTTGTGCCAGCTCAATTCGAAACTGTCACAGAACAGGTAATGACCTCAGAAGGATCTTCTTCTGTAAGTATTACTCCTGCTTCTTTTGAGACAGTCACCGATCAGGTACTCGCTAAGGAAGCATACAGCGTTCTTAGAGTTGTACCAGCTCAATTCGAAACGGTAACTGAACAAGTATTGGTCTCTGAAGGCGCTTCAAACGTCAACATCACACCCGCCACCTTTGAAACTGCTTCTGAGCAAGTATTGACAAAGGATGGAGAATCTGATCTTAGGATCATCCCTGCTACATTCGAAACTGTCACAGAACAAGTTTTATCAGCAGAAGGCTCTTCTTCTGTTAGAATTTCTTCTGCTCAATTTGAAACTGCAACTGAACAAGTACTTGTAAATACTCACAGTGCTATGGGAGGAACAGCAGGATCTTCTTCTTATTTGAATGTTAAGTTTAATTCTGGCTCTGCTGTATTAACAGGAGGTTCAATGGGAGAAATTAAGAAAATCGCTGGAACAATAGATTGTTCAAGTGGAGCTACTGCTAAAATCGTTGGCCATACGGATAGCCAAGGTGGAGATGCAGCCAACCTAACACTTTCTAGAAATAGAGCACAAGCTGTTTATAATGCATTGGTTGCTGAAGGAGTATCTTCTTCTTGCTTAAGTTTTGCAGGAATGGGAGAAACATTGCCAATTGCGGATAATGCTACTTCTGAAGGTAGAAGACAAAATAGAAGAGTTGAAATGGTGACCTATACCGCTGGGACAAAAGGTACGAATGTGAATGAAGATCCAAATTCTATCATTGACTTGCGAATCATTCCTGCTCAATTTGAGACCGTGTCTGAATCATTGCTTTCTGCAGATGGAACGTCTACAGTACGCATTATCCCTGCAACATTTGAACAAGTAACTGATCAAGTTTTGGTTTCTGAAGGAACATCTTCTGTATCAATTAGTGCAGCGGAATTTGAAACCATATCAGAACAAGTATTGGTGAAAGAAGCATATACGGAATTGAGAGTTGTTCCAGCTACCTTTGAAACAGTAACCCAAGAAGTTTTGGTGCAAGAAGCCTATGATGTAATGACACCTGTACCTGCAGTGTATGAGACGGTTAGTGAAGAAGTAATGAAGAAGGAAGGATATACAAGACTTGAACCAGTACCTGCAGTATATGAAACAATTACGGAGCAAATTCTTAAAAAAGATGGGTACTCTACATTAAGATTGGTACCTGCGGTTTATGAAACTATCAGTGAACAAGTGTTGGTGAAAGAAGCATACACTACACTGAAGTCTGTACCTGCTGTATATGAAACAGTAACGGAACAAAAGCTGAAAAAAGATGCTTATTCTACCTTAACAAAAGTTCCTGCGACTTACGAGACGGTAACGGAACAAAAGTTAAAGAAAGATGGATATAGTACGTTGAGAGCTGTACCTGCCGTTTATGAAACTGTTTCTGAGGAAAAGTTAGTAAAGGATGCATACACTACAATAAGTGTAGTGCCTGCAAAATTTGAAACTGTTACAGAGCAAGTACTTGTAAAAGAAGGATACAATACCTTATCCAAGGTTGCTGCTGAGTATGAGACAGTAACGGAGCAAGTTCTTGTAAAAGAAGCCTACAGTACGATTAAAGTTATTCCAGCTGTATATGAAACTGTAACGGAACAGGTTTTGGTTTCTGAAGCTACAACAAGAATTGAAACAAGACCAGCAAAATATAGAACAGAAACAGACACAATAGTAGTTGAGCCTGCTTCAACGGTATGGGAAAAGAAGAAGGCAGATAAAAATTGTCTTTCTGCTGATCCAGATGATTGTTTAGTTTGGTGTCTAGTAGAAGTTCCAGAAAAAACTAGAACTGTAACTAAACAAGTTAGAGTTGGTTGTGATGACGGTTGGACTGATGATGGAGAATGTACAAAAGTAATTGACGTTCCAGCTCAATACACTTCACGAACATACCAGAAGTTAGTTTCAGATGCAACTACTGAAATAGTTGAGGTACCTGCTGAATATACTACAAGATCATTTAGAACGATTGTATCAAAAGCGTCAACAACTGAAAATAATGTAGATGCTGCTTATACTTCAAGATCTTATCAGAAGTTAGCGACAGATGCAACTACACAAGTTACTGATGTCCCTGCGGTATATGAAACAAGAACCTATCAGAAATTGGTAACAGAAGCTACAACGGAAAAAGTTGAAGTACCTGCAGTATACGAAACAATCAGCTATAGAAAATTAGTATCAGAAGCAACAACTGAAGCTACAACTGTAGATGCAGTTTATGCAGATAGAACCTATCAGAAGTTGGTAACAGAAGCTTCTACAGAATCAGTAGAGGTACCTGCTGAGTATACAACAAGAACGTATAAAAAGTTGGTAACTCCTGCAACAGTAGAAACGGTAGAAGTACCTGCTGAATATGTGACAAGATCGATTAAGAAATTAGTTACACCAGCTACAACAAAAGCTGTAGAAGTGCCGGCTGAATATGAAACAAGAACATATAGAAGACTTGTAACACCGGCATCTTCAACTACAGAAAAAGTACCAGCAAAATACGAGAATAGAACGTACCAGAGAATGGTTACATCAGCAACAACTGAGGTGATTGAAATCCCTGCACAGTATACTTCTAGAACGTATAAAAAACTTGCTAAAAATGCAAGCGCTACAAACAATAGGGGAGAAGATCAGTATACATCTAGAACTTACCAGAAATTGGTAACGGACGCAACTTCAGAATCTAACAGAGGTGATGATCAATTCACAACGGTTACGATGCAAAAATTAGTAAGTGATGCGACTACCGATGCAGTTTATGGAGGACCTCAATACACAACTAGGTCTTACCAGAAATTAGTTAATGATGCATCCTTTGAATCAGTAAGAGGAGAAGATCAGTATACGAACTATTCGTATCAAAAATTGGTGAGCGATGCAAGATCTGAAGCTATTGAATGCAGCGGACAATCGACTACATTGAATGTTAATTTCCAAAGTGGATCTGCTATATTGACTGGTAATTCAAGCAGTGAAATAAACAGAGTTGCAGCGATGATGAGTGCAGATGCTTCAATGAGTGGAAGAATTGTTGGACATACAGACAGCCAAGGAAATGATGCTTCCAATCAAGTATTATCTAGAAACAGAGCGAAGGCAGTATACGATGCATTGATAGCAGCTGGAGTGGATGCTTCAAGATTAAGTTACGAAGGAAGAGGAGAAACATCTCCTATTGATGACAATAGCACTGCTGAAGGAAGAAGACAGAATAGAAGAGTAGAACTTGTTTCTGTTGGAAAAGGTGGAAATGGAGATTGCAAATCGTATAAGACTAGAACGTATCAGAGATTAGTTTCTGACGCTTCTTTTGAAAATACGAGAGGTGATGCAAAATATGCAAATAGAACCTACCAGGATTTGGTGACACCAGCAACTACAACATCTTCAAAAGTTGAAGCAAGTTACGAAGACAGATCGTATCAGAAATTAGTAAGCAGAGCTACTGCATCTGAAAATACGACTTCATCAGAGTATACGAATAGAAGTTATCAAAAACTTGATACGGATGCAACTACAGTATCAACTCCAGTAGAGGAAGTTTATGTACCGAGAAGCTATACAAGAACAAGCAACCCTGTTGTGGAGAAAATAGATGTAGAACCAATCATGAAGACTATTACTAGAAGACAATTGGTGAAGCCTGGAGGGTTTACTGAATGGAGAGAAGTAATATGTGAAGCTGACATTACTCCTGATTTGTATAAAAGAATACAACAAGCTCTAATTGATAGAGGATATGATGTAGGAAGTGCAGGAGCAGATGGTGTAATTGGAAGAGCTACGAAAGAAGCTTTGGTTAAGTTCCAAAAAGATAATGGTTTACCAGTTGGGTCATTAGATACGGAAACAATGAGAGCTCTCGGAGTGAAATAATTAAAATCTGAAAAGATTTATACTAGCTATGAAGCCTGCAAGATTTCAATCTTGCAGGCTTTTTTATTTACACTATGAGTCTATTTTTCATGCTTTGATGATTCAGGAAGCTATTATTTCTCATTTTGGTAAAATAATCGGTCTGTTGTATGCGTGTAGAATGCAAACTATTCTATTTTTGTGTCTTTATTAATAAGTAATCTGAAAATAACGTTGGAATATGGATTCTGTAGTACAATCACTCATCTCCAAAGAATTAAATAGACAAAGATCTGGAATCGAGCTTATTGCTTCTGAGAATTTTACAAGTCAGGCGGTAATCGATGCTATGGGTTCGTGCCTCACGAATAAATATGCTGAAGGATATCCAGGTAAAAGATATTATGGAGGATGTGAAGTTGTGGATGAAATAGAGACGTTGGCAATTGATAGGTTATGTGAGTTGTTCGGTGCGGAATATGGTAATGTACAGCCTCATTCTGGTGCACAAGCCAATGCAGCTGTATTCCTAGCTGTTTTGCAAGCAGGAGATTCAATTTTAGGATTTGATTTATCGCATGGGGGTCACTTGTCTCATGGCTCACCCGTAAATTTCTCTGGTAAAGTTTACGATGCTCATTTTTATGGAGTGGAAGAAGAAACGGGAACTATTGACATGGACAAGGTAGAGGCAAAAGCATTAGATGTTAAACCCAAGTTGATAATTTGTGGAGCATCTGCCTACAGTAGAGATTGGGATTATGCTCGTTTTAGATCAATCGCAGATAAGGTTGGAGCCTTACTCTTGGGAGATATTGCTCACCCTGCAGGTTTGATTGCATCAGGCCACTTAAAGAGTCCAATGGAACACTGTCACATCATCACTTCTACGACACATAAAACATTACGTGGACCGAGAGGAGGTATTATAATGATGGGAAAAAATTTCGAAAACCCATGGGGAAGAAAAACCAAAAAAGGAAACCCTATAATGATGTCTTCTATCCTAAATAGTGGTGTATTCCCAGGAATGCAAGGAGGACCGTTGGAGCATGTAATAGCAGCAAAAGCAGTAGCATTTGGTGAAGCACTACAACCATCATTTAAAACGTATGGTGCTCAGGTAATAAAGAACGCACAAGTAATGGCACAATCCTTTGTGAATAAAGGATATAAATTAATATCTGGAGGTACGGATAATCATTTGATGTTGATCGATTTGAGATCTAAAGGAGATGTGACCGGAAGAGATGCTGAGAATGCACTAGTAAAGGCAGATATTACAATTAATAAAAATATGGTACCATTTGATAGTCGTTCTCCTTTTGTAACATCTGGAATTAGAATAGGCACACCTGCTATTACCTCGCGTGGACTCAAGGAAAAAGATTGTGAACAAATTGTAGAGTGGGTAGATAAAATAATTGTAGACCACACAAATGAAAGTCTTATCGCTTCTACAAAAGGGGAAATCAATGAATTCATGAAGTCCTTTCCATTGTATGAAGAAGTAGCTGATTTCGTTTAAATCTGTTCGTAAATTTTTGGAGATTTATTGAAATTATCAGACTAAATCTCTTTTTCTATTTTATAATTGTTTCGGCCATATGCACTGCGACTTACCAGTTCTGCAACAAAGCCTGCAATAAACAATTGTACCCCAACAATAATCAGCAACATACCTAAAAAGAAGGAGGGACGATTTGCAATACCAGTTTCATCAAAAAACAATTTTGAAATACTGAGATAAAACAAAAGCGCAGTACCGATAAGGGATATAATAATACCAATAACCCCAAAAAAGTGCATTGGTCTCTTTCCAAATTTGCCCATAAACATAATTGAAAATAGATCAAGTGGTCCATAAATAAATCGCGACAATCCAAATTTTGTTACTCCATATTTTCTAGCTTGGTGTTGTACTACTTTTTCTCCGACTTTGGTGAAACCTGCCCATTTGGCAATAACAGGGATATACCGATGCATCTCACCGTACACTTCTATGTTTTTAATAACATTGCTTTTGTAGGATTTTAACCCACAATTCATATCGTGTAATTTTATTCCACTCATCCAAGATGTGACCCCATTGTAAATTTTTGTTGGAATCGTTTTAGATAAAGGATCAAATCGCTTTTTCTTCCAGCCTGAAACAATATCAAAATCATCTTCAATAATCATTCGATAAAGTTCCGGAATTTCGTTTGGATTATCTTGTAAATCTGCATCCATGGTTATTACCACATCTCCTTTTGATTCTCCAAAACCCACATTTAGTGCTGCACTTTTACCATAATTTCTTCGGAATTTTATGCCTCGGATATTCTCATTTTTCTTTTGGAGATCGAGTATGGTGTTCCATGAATTATCTGTACTTCCATCATCAATGTAGATGATTTCGTAAGAAAAATTATGTTCCTTCATTACCTTTTCTATCAACTCAGTTAATTCAGGCAAAGACTCATCTTCATTTAAAAGCGGTATGACTACGGATATATTCAAATTATCTATGTTTCTTCTAGTTTAATTGACTTTTAAAATGATATACTTATCATCAAAATGTACATTCAATTGATATACTATAAAATTTTGATTATGTATTTTCTTTTTTGGTGATTGCAGAAATAACTAATGCAAAAATGAATCCTGGAAAAATCAAACTCACCAAATAATTAAGAAATACCATTGAGAATGACATTTGAATATTTTGCTTCTCCATTTCATCTGGTAAAGAATCCAATTGATCTTCAGCTCCTAAAAATTTGGCTACTGACTCTGCTTGTTCTACCGACACCTCTCTCATTACATCATTCAATGAAGGGTCTATGACATTAAACATTAGATAGATGTAAATCGCTCCAATTAGACCTCCTATGGTATACGTCAAAAATGTCACTTTTAATGCTTCTCCAAAACTTAATATGCCTTCATTTAATTTCCTTTCCTGAGCAGCTGCTCTGTACATAAAATAGATAGTAATGATAAAGGCTAAATAGGCTACACCTGTTAGCAACATTTTAGGATTAATCATGTAGGATACATGACTATATACTGTGGATGCAAGCCCAAGAAAAAGACCATTTTTAACTCCTGTGTTATTCAACATTTTTAACTTTTTGGATGAATTATTGAGATAGCTAAGATATAGTAATATTTATATATATTTCATAGGTAAATAATGATTTTAATGTTTAATCGTTCAATTCGATATAAAGACTGATTTTCCATTAAAAGTAGCCACTATTTTACCTCTCAAATGTGCATCGATATAAGGAGAATTTCTAGAAAGAGATTGTACAGAAGTATTGGTATACTGCCATTCTTGATTCGGATCAAACACTGTAATTTTTGCGTGAACTCCTTTTTCCAATGTAGGTACCTGCATGCGCATTGCCAAACGTGGACCTATGGATATTTTATGAACGATAGTATCCAGGTCCAAGTCTTTGGATTTTTTTGAGTTTAATGCTGCAAAACAGGTTTCCAAGCCTATAGCCCCATGAGATGCATAAGGGAACTCTAAATGTTTTTTCTCTACTTCAAGAGGATAATGATTGCTAGAAATATAATCTATCGTATCATCCGTAACTCCTTTCCTCAACGATTTCTGATCTGTTTTATCTCTTAAAATTGGTTTGACTTTTAAATTGGAATCAAATTCAGAAAGATCGTCATCGGAATGGATGAGGTTCATAAAGGATACCCCTGATACTAACTTATCAGTTGTTTTCTTTGCTTTTTTAATAATGTCAACACTTTCTTTTGTGCCTATGAGGTGCATGCAAAGTCTAGATTCTGTATATTCTTGAAGTCTGACATCTCGATAGGTAATCAGAATTTCTGCTAATGATGGACTTCCCTTCATTCCTAACGAGGTGCTGACAATTCCTTCATGAATCAGATCATCATTAGACAACGTAGAGTCATTTGGATGATGAAGAATAATTCCATCAAATTGTTTTACATATTGAAGTGCCCGAAGTAAAAGTCCACTTTTATCTACAGATGTTAATCCATCTGTAAATCCTACAGCTCCAGCATGATTCATATCGACTAGTTCTGCTATTGAATCCCCTTCTAGGTTTTGGCTCAATGCACCGAGTGGGTGAATGTCAACTCCCAAAGATTGACCCATGTTAATTAAGCTTTTTATCTGGGCCTTGGATTGTACGGCTGGAATAGATTTGGGCATAGTGACAAGGTCGGTATAACCTCCGGCCTTTGCTGCATTCGATAGCGATTCGAATGTTTCTCTATGCTCGTAACCTGGTTCGCCTAAATGCGTGCCAATGTCCATCCAGCCAATAGATGCATGTAAGTTTTTTCCTTGAACCAAGGTTGCTTTTGCATCGGATATACGCGATGCAATTTTGCTAATAATTCCATTATCGACTAAAATGTCAACATTTTTATTGTGGTATTTTGAACCCTTGTGAATTATTGTACAGTTCTTGATAAGATGTTTCATCCTGTCGGTTATCCTTTGATTTGTTTTATCTCTCTGTCCAAACTCTGAGTAATAATGTTTCTATGGCCAGAAATATGAGTGCAAAGATAAGACACCATTTCCACAATGTGATTCCTTTGTCCTTTTCATTAATATATGTTGAGAAATCAGCATTAAGAGATGCATCAAGAAGGTTGATGTTATTGTTCTGAGCTAAATCTTCCAATGAAGAGGAAGAGGTGACTTCCATGTTGCTTTCAGTACGGTCATAATTAAACGCTAGATCAGAAACACTTTCATTATCCAACCCTAGAGAATAAAATCCATCCGTATCAATTTGATTGTTTACATCAAGCAATATCTTGTTGCCAAGATTGGTTTGGCCAGGAATGAATTCTTCCACTCCTTTTATGGTATAAACTAAATCACCATTAGAAATTTTGTTTTCGGCTTCAATCACTTCGTCAGTACCAATGGTATAGCCGATTTTTTGACTCTCCGTTGCAGCTATGGCCATTTTATACAACATGGGGACAAATATTTCTGCGTTTAAGGCTAAATCGTTGATTTCATTATCTAAAGGACTAGTGCAAACATATAAATGTCCATCTCCTCGCACATACTTAACCAAATAGTTGCTCCCATCTCTATAGCGTAAAAGCGATTCCTGTGCTCTATTTTGATAATTGGTGAGCCCATAATTTTTACTCGAAGTCGGAAGTGTGATGTTTCTACCTACATATTCATAAACATCTTTAAATACAAATTCATCTTGATTAAGATACGAAACAGTTTTCTTTTCAGATTCCAGAGTTGTCAGGTTATTGGCTGCAATAGAATTAAAAAAGTTATTGTAACTCTGGATGGAAGCAGTCGAACTTGGAAATAACAATACATTTCCACCATTCACAATATAATTATCCAATTCTGAGGCTAGACCGCTGGATATTTCTGTAAGATCATTTAAGATGATGAGATCATATTCTTTGATCTTTGAGTAATCTACTCGATTTTGATTTTGATTGGTTAAACTATATAGATTGAGTCCCTTAAACAAGGCCGTTAAGTAACGATTATCTATTGTATTATTTATGGCTAGGACTTCTATATTCTCAGGGACATTGAGTGCGATGAAATATCGATCATCAAACTGCACTGGGAAGTCTGAAATTTTTAATTCAGCCTTATGCCATCCAGCTTTTAAAAGGGATAAGTTTATCGTGTCGTTCACAGATGTACGTGCAGGAATATTAAAAATGCCCTCAGGTTTTTCCTGTCCATCTTTCAGCATGCTTAATCGAACTCCTTCTACTTCTTCGTCGCTATGATTTGTGATTTTTACCAATAATTTATTGCTTTGGTTTATCATAGGGACTGGTGATTCTAACCAGACACTGTCTAAACTTATATTTTTTTCCTGGACTGCTTGCAAGGGCAATAAATTAACTTCGGCAGTAGAATCCTCATAGACGAGTAAATCATTGATTGAACTTTGAAAATCAGAGATCAGATATACTATTTCGTTTTCTTCCTGATTATTGATTGCTTGCTTTTGTCGGTTAATCACCTTGGAAAGCTTTTTGACAGAAGGAGAAATTTCTATTTCATCAATTAGCGCAATAGCATCTTCTTTACTGACTAATCTTTGATGTCTTACTTCAAAGGCATGAGTAAGAATTTGAAATTTATCTTCTTCACTATAAGCCTTGATGATTTGTCGTGCTTTTTCTTTGGCTATATCGATTAAAGGTATTTCATTTTGAATGGCATTCATTGAGAAAGAATTATCAATGAAAACACTTACCGCATTATTCCCTTTTTTAATGGAGTCTCCTTGTGGTATGAATGGTTGCGCAAAAGCAAATACCAGACCTATTACCGCCAAAATTCTGGACAATAAGATCAATAAATTTTTGAGTCTGTTGCGACTACTGGTTTCTTCTTTGATCTCTTCTAAATACTTCACATTGGTGAAATACACCTTTTTAAACCTTCTAAAATAGAATAGGTGGATGATGATCGGAATGGCAATGGCAAGCAATGCCCAAAGAAATGATGGATATAGAAACTGCATATAGGCGCAAAAATAGAATTTACAAATGAATCCAATAGTTAACGAAGACCTAAAGATTAATGTTTTCTAATATTTCTTAAAACTTAAGTTCATTCCCATTTTTTTGAAATTCGATTTTATTCTATAAAAGAACGATGACGAAGACCGAATAACTTTATCAAATCAACTATTTCTTTTGTTCTTAGTTTATACCAAGAATGTCTCGTACTTTTAGATCATAAAATCAACAAATAGTAAGAATGAATTTAAAGAACTTATCTATCAAATCAATTTACACCCTTATTTTATTATTTCTAGTTTTTCAAATCAATGGTCAAGACTTAAACTTGGATCATTGGAAAAATCTCAATTTTCGAAATATTGGCCCTGCTGGGATGAGTGGAAGAGTGACTGCGATAGATGTGGACCTTTCAAATACGGATAGAATTTTTGCAGGAACGGCATCAGGAGGTGTATGGTTGAGTGAAAATGGTGGAATTTCCTGGGATCCTATTTTTGATGATCAACCCGTTTTATCTATTGGATCAATTAAGATCAATCAAAAAAATCCAAGTGAGATTTGGGTAGGAACTGGAGAAGGAAACCCTAGAAACTCATTGAATACTGGAGCAGGAATATACAAATCAATTGACGGAGGAAAGACTTGGTCATGTATGGGGCTAGAAAAGACAAAAACCATCCATAGAATTATTATTCATAGAGATGACCCCAATACAGTGTTTGCGGGAGCAATGGGTGCTCCATGGGGAGCTACAAAAGAAAGAGGGGTTTACAAAACCACGGATGGTGGGAAGACCTGGGAAAATGTATTGTACGTAAATGATAAAACTGGAGTGGCCGATATGGTGACCGACCCAACCAACCCCAATAAGATCATAGTAGCCATGTATGAACACTTGAGAAGACCTTGGGACTTTGTTTCTGGTGGTGAAGGCAGTGGTATGCATATCACTTATGATGGCGGTGATACTTGGAAGAAAATCACGAATAAGGAGGGTTTGCCAAAAGGAGAATTGGGTAGAATGGGAATCGCAATTGCACCTTCCATGCCTAATATTATCTATGCATTGGTAGAAGCAAAAGAGAATGGGTTGTACAAAAGTACCGATGGAGGAGAGAAATGGAGTTTGGTCTCAAAAAAGAATATTGGGAATAGACCTTTTTATTATTCTGAAATTTATGTTGATCCACAAAATGAAAACCGAATTTATAATCTTTGGTCCTATGTATCCAAAAGTGAAGATGGCGGAAAAACATTTAAGACGATAATGGATTATGGCAATGCTGTACATCCTGATCACCATGCCTTTTGGATTGACCCGAATGACCCTACGTATCTTATCAATGGAAACGATGGGGGAATGAATATTTCACGTGATCGGGGAGAGTCCTGGAGGTTTGTGAATAACCTTCCTGTGGGCCAATTTTATCATGTGAATATTGACAATGATTGGCCGTACAATGTCTATGGAGGTATGCAAGATAACGGTTCGTGGATTGGTCCATCAATGGTC
Organism: Saprospiraceae bacterium; assembly: GCA_029212405.1. Classification (GTDB taxonomy): domain Bacteria; phylum Bacteroidota; class Bacteroidia; order Chitinophagales; family Saprospiraceae; genus CAJXUU01. The sequence continues at coordinate 8,568 of JARGNR010000017.1, read as the reverse complement.
ATGAAGAGTGGTGGAATAAGAAATTACGATTTTCAGGAATTGTATTTTGGAGATGGATTTGATGTGGTTCCTTATCCAGATGACAGTAGATATGGATGGGCAATGTCACAGGGAGGAAATGTTGGTTTTTATGATCGATTAACAGGAGATGTGAAAAGAGCAAAACCTGTACATCCTGATGGGGATGTACTAAGATACAATTGGAATGCAGCAATTGCTCAAGATCCAAACAATCCATGTGGGATCTATTTTGGAAGCCAATATGTGCACTACACAGATGATTGTGGCGATTCCTATGTATTGAAATCGGGGGATTTGACTACAAACGATACGTCGAAACAACATCAGGATATCAGTGGTGGATTGACAATTGATGCAACTCAAGCAGAAAATTTTACAACAATAGTTTCAATCGCTCCAAGCAGCGTAGACGACCAATTAATTTGGGTAGGAACAGATGATGGAAATTTGCAAATAACCAAAGATGGAGGAGCTACATGGAATAATATCAATACTAGATTAATTGGTGCACCAAAAGGTTCATGGATTCCTCAAATCAATACTTCTGACAAAAATGCTGGAGAGGCCTTTGTGGTCGTCAATAATTACAGACGCAATGATTATTCTGCTTATGCCTACCATACGACAGACTATGGTAATACATTTAGAAGAATTGCCGATGATAAACAGGTAAAAGGGTTTGTATTGTCAATAGTTCAAGATCCAGTTGAGCCCAATTTGCTGTTTTTAGGAACGGATGTAGGACTGTATATGTCACTCGATAAAGGAAAAAACTGGCAGCATATGAATGAAGGATTTCCTTCAGTACAAGTATCAGACCTTAAAATTCATCCAAGGGAACATGACCTTGTAATTGGAACATTTGGTCGAGCACTTTGGATTCTGGATGATATCCGTCCTTTGCGTAAATTAGCTTCGGATGGAATAGATATTTTGGATCAAGATTTTATGCTATTTGATTCTCCAACAGCATATCATGCATCTAGGAGATCATACGATGGAATCCGATTCAATGCGCAAGGAGAATTTGTAGGCGACAATAAAAGTGTGGGGTACGCAAAGATCAATGTGTGGAAAAAGCCTGGAGAAGATGATAAAAAGGAAGAAAAAGTCAATGTTTATGTCAAAGATATGAATGGAGATACGATTCGGACGTTGAAAAGAACCATAAAAGGAGGATATGGTCAGATAGGATGGTATCTGGATGAAGATGGAGTAAGATATCCAAGAAGAAGTGAACCTAAGGAAGATGCTGCAATACCTGGTGGGGTAAGAGTAATGCCTGGAGAGTACAAGGTGGTCGTGAAATTTGATGATTTTGTAGACTCCACCATGATCAATGTGAAAATTGACCCTAGATCTGAACAGGGGGTTACAGATTTCAAAGCCAAGATTGAAGCTCAGAAGGCGTATCAAAAAACGATCACCATGGCTACCGAGGGATTCAATAGGATTGTGAGAGCTAAGAAAACTATGAAGAAGGTGAAAAGTATGATAAGCAATCAGGAAAAAGAGCTTAAAACGGAAGTGGATAGTTTGCACAAATTGTTGAAAACTGAACTGGATAGTTTGGAGAAGTTATATATGATGCCAGAAGGATTGAAAGGTATTCAGAGGAATCCAAATAACTTGATGGGTAAACTCTACAATGGTGCTGGATATTTAAGAGGGAGTTGGGGTAAACCTGGTGCAAATGCAATAAATGCGGTCAGTGATGCACAGAATAGAACGAAAGAAACAGTGAAGGCTATAAACGATTTCATAAATTCAAAGTGGATCCCGTACGAGGCTAGAATAAAAGAGATTCAGATGAAAATTTTTGAAGGGGATATTGATGAAGTCAAAATTGAATAAGGTTTGGGATCAACGAAGTTGTGAAAGGGATAACTTTCAAACGAGTGAAAGCGGAAGTGTTGGGAGGTACTTAAAACCTATATCCATTAATGCCAGAGTCTTTGTTGAAGAATCAAGCCATCAGAACTCAAAAGATAATACTGCTAAGTAAATTTTACTTAGCAGTATTTTTTTGATGTTATTCGATTCAACCTAGAATATTAATACATTAACAGGGCCCGAACCACTGGTCAACCAGAGTGCATTGGTAGCTCCGATACCACAACCTGGTCCTGTTGTATTTGGAACACAAGAGACAAACAAGCCTGGATTAGGGCTAGTACCAAAATTAGCAGCAATATTTGTTGTCCATGCAATCCACCCAAATTCTTCCCCGCAAACATCTTGTCCAAATATGGGCTGTGACATTCCCGATGCTACAGTGACCAATGTAGGGGGATTTATTGGACAAAGGTCACATGGATTTACGGTCGTAATATCATTTTGCCCAACGGCAACTGAAATTCCACAGCCTGTTCCATTGAACACAGTTAATTGTGCGTTCGCGATAGTATGTGCTCCCATAAAAAACAACGTAGTTAAAGCAAGCATTTGAATTCTTGCATACAATGAATGAATTTTCATAATTAGATGATTTAATAGTTAAATAATAAAAATGAAATAGGGAGGTCATCTCACAAAATGAATTTATAAGAAGAGCAACATAGAATCCGTTGCTATGAATAAAAACAATAAGAAGCAAAATCGATTATCAATGTATTGCGAAGCTATTGATCTTAACTAACCTCTGGTATAATTTAGCCTATATCTAGTATAAAGTCAATTATTATTCGATATAATACATGCAAAGTAGCTAAGATTCAGGGTTTACACGGAGTACTGAAAGTTGAAAATGGAATGAAGTCAAATGGGAGGCTTTTACAAAATATATATCCTTGCTAAACAGAGATATTGATTGAATTGGGGATAGGTTGTGCCCATATTATTTATAAAAATGGAATAAGGACGTAATTGATTAGGTTAAAATTAGTACATGTTTATTTGCCACTAAAAGAGGTTTCTAAAACCACATAAAATAAAAAAGCAGCTCCATTTACTGAAGCTGCTTTATATTTTTAGCTAAAAGGTAAAGCTTATGTGTTTGATTTTTTCTTCGAACAACATCCTGCTTTCGCTCCTTTTTTACATTCTTTTTTTGCTTTCATAGTTTTCACTTCACCAGTTTCAACGTCTTTTTCCATTGAAGCAGATGCTACTTTTGTGAATTTCTTTGACTTATCACAGAATTTAACTTCATCCCATGCTACAGCGCCAGACTTTTCACATACTGATTTCATGTAGTATGATTTAGCTCCACTTACATCACAAACTCTAGAAGCAATATTTTCATCAGATTCTGCTGCGATGTCAGCTTCAGTCATTGCTGATGCTACTCTAGTAGTCGCTGCATCTGTAGAGGCTGTTTTTTTACTGGCACAACATTTAGCACCTGCTTTTTTAGTACATGCTTTTTGAGCGTTTGCTGCAACACCAACCATCATTAGGAAGGATAATGCGAATAAAATCTTCTTCATTGATATAGTTTTTTTAGTTTAACTCGAAATTATCGAGCTTGATAGGTTTCTAATATTCTTCATAAAATTAACACAAATATCGCGCTAATATTATCAAGCTTCTTCAAATTGTCTCAATTGTGACGATTTGCGCTTTAAAAGTAGCGTTTAAATCATAGAAATGCTGGGTATTGACATAATTTTAACATTACTATATCATTTAATAATGGACTTTATTTAAAATTCGAATGGTATATTGGTGATTCACAATTTTTAACTGCAAATAATGAAGTACAGCAATTTTTTCATTTTCATCCTTTTAATGGTTTGTGTTCTTTCGTGCAAGACTTCAGAGGTTACCTCACCTTCCGAATATATCGGTCAAAGACTAAATATGAAGCATGGTGGTGGTTTTGCCGGTACCTATACTAGTTACCATTTACTCGATAATGGACAACTATTTAAAGCTTCAAAAAGTTTGGATTCTATATTTGGAGTGAAGCGAATGGATAAAAAAATTGCAAAACAGATTTTTTCCAATTATGATGTTTTAGGTTTAAAAGATCAAAAAATGGAGACCTATGGGAATTTGACGTATTACATAGAACATGTTGATAAAGAGGGCATGAAGCATAAACTGACCTGGGAAAAAGGTCAGGAAGGAGCAGAGCAAATGCAAATGTTTTATGACAATGTAATGAGCCACATAAGAAAGAATCACGAGGTAAATAAGGAGCAAAGTACATCTACCCCAAAGCAATAATTAATTAAGAGTTTACAAATACAAAATATGAAAAGAATATTTATTCTAGTTTTTGGTATGGTATTGTCCTTGGGAGTAAATGCTCAGTTGAAGGAGATACAATTGAAAGATGGAATGAAGGCCGTAGAACATGGGATAGTGCCTCCTGCCTCAAAAACAAATTTAAGCTCATCCATTCATTCAAGGGAGAAGTATACTCCAAAATCACTGAGTTTTGTCCGTGCTGAAGAGAATGGGTTGCGAGTAGTTTCGAGGGGTAAGGATACACAACTTCCTATTTTCATAAAAGGCAATCCAGAGAAATTACTTAAACAAGGAAATTCGATGGAGTCCAAAGCATTTAATTTCTTGGAAAATGCGAAAGGGTTAATGAAGATTAATAATCCTTCTCAGGAGTTTAGAGTGGTTAAGATCGATACGGATGATTTAGGAATGACTCATGTGAAATTACAACAAGTGATACATGGAATTCCAGTGTATGGATCGGAGGTCATTTATCATACGACTAAGGATGCATCAATTTTAAATGGAAGATATACTTCTACTCCATCCTTAGATTCTTATGTTCCATCTATTGAAAAGCAAAATGCAGAAGAAATTGCTGTTACAGATATTGGAGGAATAACACCTTTAATTGAAGATAAATTTGACCTATTTGATTTTGAACGAATAAATGCTGAGTTGGTCATTTTTGAAGGTAAATTGGCCTATCACTTTTCCATTTATAAAAATATTGTGGACCTATGGGAATATTTTGTTGATGCACAAACGGGTGAAATTATTGACAGATACACAAACATCTGTAAGTTTCATAATCATACCTCAGGAAAGTCATGTACACATAATGTCTCAAAACAAGAAGCGGTTTTGCCTAATGGTCCGATCCTATCTAGTGCAGTAGACTTGTTTGGAATAACTAGAAACATCAATACCTATGAAGTCAATGGGACTTTTTATATGATAGATGCAGCTAGAACGATGTTTAATTCTGACTTATCTGAGATTCCGGATGATCCAGTCGGGACGATATGGACGATTGATGCCTTTGATACCTCACCGGAGAATAGTAACTTTTCCTATGATCATGTAACTTCTGGAGTTTTGAGTTTTTCAGGTAAGCCAACTGGCGTATCGGCGCAGTACAATGGAGGACAAGCTTACCTATATTTTAAAAATATCCATGGAAGGGAGTCCATAGATAGTTCAGGAGGTAATATTATAAGTCTGATCAACATTTCTGACCAAGATGGTAGTTCTCTGGGAAATGCATTTTGGAATGGGATCGCTATGTTTTATGGAAATGGAGATAGTTCTTTTGAATCGTTGGCCAGAGGGTTAGATGTTGCGGGTCATGAAATGTCTCATGGAGTAATTCAAAATAGTGCGAATCTGGAATATAGAGGAGAATCAGGTGCATTGAATGAATCCTTTGCGGATGTTTTTGGTGCGATGATCGATCGAGAAGATTGGTTAATTGGCGAAGATGTTGTCAAGTCTGGAGCTTTCCCTTCTGGTGCATTAAGAAGTTTGCAAGATCCGCATAATGGTGCTTCTACAGGCAATTTTAACCAAGGATGGCAGCCAAAAGTATATAGTGAGCGATTTACTGGTTCTCAAGATAATGGTGGAGTGCATATTAATAGTGGAATTCCGAATTACGCATTCTTTTTATTTGCGAGTAATTCGGATGTAGGAAAACAAAGAGCGGAACAAGTATACTATAGAGCATTAGATAAATATTTGACCAAGTCTTCTCAGTTTATTGATGCACGATTGGCAGTGGTGCAAGCAGCCACGGATTTATATGGAAGCCAAGTAGCAAATCGTGCAAAAGAAGCCTTTGATCAAGTAGAAGTATTTAATGGAAATGGTACGAATACACAAACAGACGTAGAAGTAAATCCGGGGGAAGACCTTATTCTGTTTACTACAGAAAATCAAGATGCATTATATATTGCTGATGCAGCTGGAAATCTAATATTTAATCCATTGACAGAGGAAAATCCGATCAGTGTGCCGAGCATAACAGATGACGGTTCTGAGATTATATTTGTGAATGATAGCAAGGAATTGTATTACATCCGAATTGATTGGTCATCGTCTACTCCTTCCATTGCCGAGCAAGGTGTCATTGGATCGAATGATGCCTATAGAAATGCAGTTTTTTCTAAAGATGGACTACGATTGGCTGCCTTGAGGGATGTTGAAGACAATGAAATTTTTGTGTATGATTTTGTTACTTCTTCGGGTATAAATTATGAATTATTCAACCCTACGTATACGGAAGGAGTGAATACAGGAGATGTATTATATGCCGACGCTTTGGAATTTGATTTTACGGGAGAATATGTTTTATATGATGCATTCAATCAGATTGAAAGTTCATTCGGAAATGATATTTCCTATTGGGATATCGGATTTATAAAAGTTTTTGATAATGATGCTCAGACATTCACGTTCGGAAATGATATTCAGAAGTTATTTACGCAATTGCCTGAGGGAGTAAGTATAGGAAACCCAACCTTCTCTAAAAACAGTGACTACATCGTTGCCTTTGATTTTGTGGAAAATGATTTTAGTGTATTGGGTGCAAATATTGAAACGGGGACTGTAGGTACGATCTTTTCAGAAAGTGATCGACCTGGTTATCCAAATTATTCTAATAATGATGAAATGGTCATATATGATGCCGCAGATTCAAATAATAAAGCAGTGATTGCGGGTTCTAATATGAAAGAAAATAAAATTGAATCATTAGACGCTACAGTATTTCTAGGATTTGCTGAAACAGGTGTAAAGTGGGGCGTTTGGTTTGGAAATGGGGACAGAGTGTTGGCAGATGTAGAAGATGTATTAGCAGATGATTCTTTTGACATATTTCCTAATCCAGCATCTCAACAATTGACCATTTCAACAAAAAATAATGGACCAGCATTGACCGCATTCAGAATTACTGATATGATGGGTAGAACGGTTTTCAATGATTCCCCCTATATGAATGGATCATGGACCATCGATATTTCATCTTTCCCAGTAGGGCAGTATATTTTGACAATGAGTACAAAAGAGGGCAGAAGTAGTAAAATGTTCATTAAGGAATAAATAGGATTTGTTACTTTATAACTATGAATTTAAGTGCATTCAGAAAATTCATATACCCATTCTTTAAATGGAATTGCGTATGAAGGTATTGGTCGTTCGATTTAGTTCGATAGGTGACATTGTATTGACGAGTCCAATCGTAAGGGCATTAAAACTGCAGTTGGATGCGGAGGTCCATTTTATTACTAAGAAAAAATTCTTGGGCGTAGTAGATCAAAATGAGCGGATTGATAAAGTTTATACCATAGACAAGGAAATCACTGAGATTTTATCAGAACTGAAAAATGAAGCCTATGATATCGTTGTCGATTTGCATAAAAACCTGAGAAGTAAACGGCTGATTTTTTCTCTAGGAGTTCCTTCCTATTCTTTCGACAAGATTAATGTAGAAAAATGGTTGCGTGTCCATACCCGGCTCAATTTTCTACCTGAAAAGCACCTCGTCGATCGATACTATGAAGGAATGCAAAAATTGGGTATTGAAGATGATGGAAATGGGCTTGAATTCTTCCATGGGCTTTCAAAAAAGGAAGTAGAAGACATTCTGCCAAGTGAAAATTTTATTGCCTTGGTGCTAGGTGCGACCTATTACACCAAACGCATACCCAAAGAAAAAATAGCGCTAATCATTGAAAAAGCGACACTACCAATAGTGTTTTTAGGAGGACAGGATGTAGCGGATTTTGCACAAGAACTGGAAGGTGAGTTTCCAAAGGTGATCAATTTGGCGAATAAATTATCTCTCAGACAAAGTGCAGCCCTTGTAGCAAATAGTAGATTTACAATAACGGGAGATACGGGGCTTATGCACATTGCGGCAGCGTTCAAAGTGCCTACGATGGTGTTTTGGGGGAGTACTGCACACGAGTTGGGTATGTATCCCTATTATGGAAAGAAAAATTCAGTTCCTTCCGTGGATATTGTCAATACAAATATTACGTGCAGCCCTTGTTCAAAGATTGGGAAAAAGACATGTCCGAAAGGTCATTTTAAGTGTATGTTAGGGACGGAGGATGAGGATGTTATTGATGGATTAAACTATTTATCTAATATCTGATAGAGTTTAAGTCGGAATATTTATAAGGATATTTTAATATTGATTTTAACAATTTATGTTTTTCAACTTTTGAATGAGAATCTCTTTTATCTTACATTTTATGTGAAAACAGGTAGTAGTTTTCCAATCTAATTTGGTCCTTCGCCAGGACGGGCTTTCATTTTCTCCTTGATGAGAAAACGAAACAAAAGAATCAAGCCGCTAAAAATGCTATACTG
>JARGNR010000163.1 GCA_029212405.1 Saprospiraceae bacterium | reverse complement strand
TAATTCCCAAACTTCTTGTTTTTTATGTTAGTCTACTCCTGAATATGCCGAGTTAGTTAATCTTAAAAGTGAATTCTCTTTGGATCCAACCAGCCTAAAATCTGGGTAAAGCCGTGGGTTCTTTTGGTTCGTTATCTTGGCCAAGTCAGAAAATGAAACCCGTTCGCCGCAAGCGAAACAACTCGATTAAAATACTTATCTCGAATTTAAGGAGAAAGCCTTAAAAAAGGTGTAATTTTTCAGGTGTAAGGCCTCTAGTCCTAATTAATCCTATTGATTTGATTTCTGATCGATCATTTTCATAATTTCTTCGTCTGATTTATCAATATTTTCGAGAAGAAATTTGACATCGTCAGCAAGATCATCTTTTGGATAGTTTTCTAAGAATCGATTATATATTTCTCTGGCAGCTTCTTTATTGTTTAACTCATTTTCCAACATAAAACCTTTGAGAAATACAGTAGTTGGTGTTTTTTCAAAGTTTGGATATTTCTCTTCAATCCAGTCAAATATACTTAATGCCTTTGGGTAGGTTTTGATCGTTCGTGCCATTTCCGCAGCTCGATATAAATACTCTGCAGCCATAGTGTCCTGAGGAAATCCGATGGCAAACGCTTCACATGCATCTACATACTTTTGGGCAGATACACGATTGATACCAAATTTATCAGGCTCTACAAAAACATTTTCTGCAAGAGTTGTGATGTATTGGTTCATATCAGAAATATCCTCTTTTTGTTTCGCCTTTAACTTGTCAAGATATTTTCCTGAAGGGAAATTTGTTTCATAAGCTTGAACTAAAATTCCACCCGGAATAGTTTTTCCTATGTCGTTTAATGCAGAGGCTAACTTTGCAAAATGTTCCTCGAATTGAGGAATGGTTGAATATTCTTTTACTAAAGGCATAAGGAAACCGATAGCAGTAGGTCCCATCTTGTATTCTTCAGCGACATTCAGTCCTTTTAACAATAGGTCCAATTTTGCATCTTGACTGGTTTCGCTGGCCAGCTTCTTTCTTACTTCAAGAATAAAATTTTGTGCAGAAGCCTTTCCTGGTTCAGTTTGTAGCTTTTCCATAGCCGATTGAAAAGAAGAAACGTCATCTGTCGTTTGAACTTTTTGCTCTTCTTTACAAGAGAATAATACCAAAACTAACAAGATTGCAACTAGATTACGTAGACTCATGATTTTATATTTTTGAAATTCAAAATTACCTTTTTTCAGAATATGCGACAAAAATAACCTTTGCATCCTTAATAACAAAGAACTTTGCATCCTTAGAAAATGAAACTCCATATTCTAAGATTTTAGAAATGTACATCTTTATTATCTTAGCTTTGTTAGGATATGAAATGACCTATTATTTTGCAATAAAACTTAATCTATGCCTTCTAAAAAAGTTCAGTTTATCAATAAAAACGGCTATACGCTTTCAGCAAGACTTGAATTTCCATTGACATCAAAACCAGAGGCATTTGCAGTTTTTGCCCATGTTTTTACTGGCAGTAAAAGCCTTTCAGCTACTCGTCATATTAGTCGAGCCCTTACTTTGAATGGGATAGCAGTACTTCGATTTGATTTTACTGGATTAGGTGAAAGTGAAGGTGATTTTAGTGATACCAATTTTACCAGTAATGTGGAGGATTTACTTGCTGCTTGTAGATTCCTGCGAGACAATTATGAACCTCCTAGCATAATGATTGGACACAGTCTAGGTGGAGCAGCCTCAGTGTTTGCTGCATCTAAGGTAGATACAATCAAAGCAGTGGCTACGATAGGAGCTCCATCTGAACCAGAACATGTAACTCATTTGTTAACGGGTAAATTGGAAGACATTGAGAAAACAGGGATGGCTGAAGTCAATATTGGAGGCCAAGTCTTTACCATTAAAAAGCATTTCTTGGATGATTTGAGATCAAAGAACATGTATAATATTGTTAGAAATTTGAATAAAGCCATTTTAGTTTTGCATTCCCCGCAAGACCGAGTAGTTGAAATAGAAAATGCGGCGAAGATCTATCACGCTGCTATGCATCCAAAGAGTTTTGTGACCTTAAATGACGCTGATCACATGCTTACAAATAAAAATGATGCATTTTATGTTGGGAATGTAGTCGCGACATGGGCAAAGCGTTATGTTGATTTACCAATGGTGAAAAATAAGTTATCTACCCATAAAGATGTTGTGGCTCGACTGGGAAGCTCAGGATATACCACAGATATCATGGCTGGTAAACACGGTATGATCGCAGATGAATCAGAGGATTTAGGGGGAGCTGACTTTGGGCCATCTCCATACGAAATGCTCAATGCGGCTTTAGGGGCATGCACTGCTATGACACTTCAAATGTACGCACGAAGGAAGAAATGGGATTTATCATCGGTCGAAGTTCACCTTTCATTTACTAGAAGTTATAAAGAGGATTGTGAACATTGTGACATCAAAGATCGAAGATTGGAAGTTTTTGACAGAGAAATATCAATCAAAGGCGATTTGGATGTTGAGCAAATCAATAGATTGTTAGAAATAGCAAATAGATGCCCCGTACACAGGACATTGGAAGCCTCTGCTGAGGTCCGAACTAGACTCCTGCACAGTTGAGATTAGATTCGTTAGTACGTATTATATAAAAAAATCAAAAAAGGGAGCCCATTTTGAATGAACTCCCTCCACAATTTTTATGCTTTATTTTTATTTATCTTGACTTCCGAATACCTTTTTCAATAAATCTGTATTTCGTTGATCAACATTTTCTCGAATGCCTTCTTCTTTTTTTGCAATCAATGAAAACATCCCTACAAGTGCCTTCGAATTGACATGATCATCCAGTTCCGGATTGACATCTTTTACAAAAGGAAGATTGTTATAAGCTGTCACTACCGATCTCCAGTATTCTCTCGCATTTACTTCATCCAATGCGGATTGAATTACAGGCATAAAAGCAGAATAAAGATTGTCATAACTTTTATCTTTTAAATAGATCGTAGCCGCATCCTTTTCTCCACCTAAAATATTCATCGCATCGTCAAAAGTGATGGATTTTACTGCATCAACAAATATAGGAGTAGCTTTTTTCGCTGCACTTTCTGCAGCTCTATTCATCTTCATAATCAGATCTTTCTCCACATTCTCAAATCCTGGAACCAACTTCACTTTTGAAACAATCTTTTTCGCTTCACTGGGTATTTCTACTTTATACCTGCTTTTTAGATAGCCATCTTCTTCAGACAACTTATCTACTGCTTCCTCTATTCCTTGGTCTAATGCTTCTTTCAAGCCATTCGCGACTTCATCTTTAGACAATGGGTTTTCTCCTTTTACAACTTTCTTGGCTTTTTTAAGAATGTCCCCAAATTGAGCATGAGAAACTGATGTTGAGAAAGTCAGGACAAAAAGTATACTTAAGTATTTAATATATTTCATTTTTCTATTGTTAATTCTCTTTCTAAACGGTTCTCAATTGGTTTTGACTCCATTAGAACCCATAAAATATTGTTAAACTATTCATTATTACAGATAGCATATCCTTCAGCATCAAATTTTACTTAATTTGAAAACCTTAAACTGCCCCTTATGTTCTAATGAAATCGTATATAAACCAGCTGGTAAATCTTCAACCGATATGGCTTGATTTTCAAGTAAAATCCCTTTCTGCAATAGCTTTCCATTGATGTCTAAAATTCCATAGGCTATTTCTTTTGTACCACTTCCTGCTATACTGAAATAGTGTTGAGTTGGATTTGGATAGATGGATAGTTGATCTAAAAATATGTTAGAAATCGATGTATTCACAATAATAGAAGTTTCGGATACTTCGCAGCCAAACGAATCTAATACATAGCCTACATACTCTCCATCTGGTAAGGGCCCAAAAACATTAGTATTCACAAAACTAGAACCATTGATACTATACAAATAGGATGGTGTTCCTCCTATACCTGTCAGCACTATTGTATGATCTACAACTTCACTCGTCATAGTCAATTCAAGTTCTGGTTCAATAATGACAAAGTCTGGGAGGGTAAAACTACTTCCTCCAGAACCTGTAACTTTTATAGTATATGTATCTGGGGGCAAGTTGTCAAAAACAGTATTTTCAGTCGGACTTTGTTCGTTTAATTGATATAAATAGGGACTAAGTCCTCCACTCACTGAATTAATTGAGATTCTTCCATTCGAATCGCCTTTACAAAACACATCTGTCTTGGATGATTCAACTTCATAAATCTGGTAATAAACAAATTCTTCGGATGCATAGATGCAATCGTTTTCATCTTTTACATAAATACGATAGGTCGTTCCGTCAAAAATTTCAATGACATTACTCTGTCCATAATTACTACCATCCAATGAATACATGAAATTACCTGTTCCTCCTTCCGCTTCAATCGATATCTCGTTGAATCCAAGCGTGTGCTCCGCTGTAATTGTTTCAGGTTCGATAATTTCCAAAAGTGGGGATATTAATGTATTATTAATAGCATCCCTTACCTCTATAGTATAGAATCCAGGACCTAGGTTTTCAAAGACCTCGGAAGATGTGAAGGGACCTTCATTTATGCTGTAGGTATATCCTGGCACTCCTCCAAAAACAGTTACTTCTATACGGCCATCTTCCTCGCCAAAACAACTAATTTGCTCCGTGACATCAGCAGATAAAGTAAGCGCTGATAATTCTATGGATATGTTGAATGAATTATTGGACGTATATCTGAATTGGTCATCCTGTGTATCAAATAAAAACTGATCTGTAGCGGCCGAATAGTCCAATAATTTATATTGCACATTATTCATGTTTATATCTTGCTGGGTGAATTCATCTCCAACAGCTATTTCTTCAAAAGTAGAATTTGTCGTATTCCATTTTTCTAAGACTCCAGATAGTGGAATAGATCTTACGATGAATCTTGTATTTGATGGATCTATTGTCTCCATTGAAAGGTGTGTTGTGGTTATCATTTCTTGTATGGATCCATTCAATGTCAATTCATTATTCTGAAGTATGAGACCTGGGGCAATTGGAATATACTCGCATTTAGAAATGGACCAGTCCACTAATTGGCCACCGTTGCCGCCAGCCTGATCCAAAATCATAAGCTGCCAAGTTCCATTAAAGGATTCATCTTCAAACGTAGAAAAGGCTTGTAATGGTTGGAACGTGCCAGAAATTGAAGGACTAGTTTCATTGCACATGTTTTCAAATTGTTCAGAAGTTTGTATAGCATCTGATGCAAAAGTCACCGATAAATCATCTCCATCGCAACCGTTGAGAGATGAACTCGTTCCTGGTTGATCAAAAAGTATTCGTTCACTTCCACTTGGACTCCTTAAGGAAGCAGATAGATCACCAACCCAAGTATGTTCAACATTCATACTTACTCTAAAAGTTGAGAATGGGTTTGTGCTCGAAAAATCTAATTCGCTGGTGATCTCATTTTCTATGTCAATGGCAATTGGAATATTTGCCTCTTCTGTTACTGTCTCACAGCTAGATCCAATGGTCTGAAACGACTGGAAATTTATCCATTCGGCATCTAAACATGGACTAATCCCTCTTACTCTCCAATAATATATGGTCTGCAGATCTAACTCGCCAGGAGCAATAGATAGATCATTGACTTGACCTTCAAAAACAATGGATTCAAAATTGGGCTTGTCAGAAACTTCAATTTCGTACATAAATATTCCATCCATGGTTTCCCAAGTCAAAAGGGGAGTGGTAGATACTCCATTTGAACCTTCTAGTGGACTTGAAATTTGAACCGCAGTGTTTTCATCTGGGGCAATGTTTAGAGTTACATTTTTTATTTGAGTAATGGTCTCTCCTTGAATTCCTATTTCAATCTCATACGTTCCAATCATGTCGCTCGTTAAATCAGATATGGTCAGGGTAACTTCTTCGTCATCTGTAACTTCTTCAGGTGAAAATGTGAAGGATGCTCCATCTGGAAGTCCATCAATCGTAAATGTAGAAGTTGTAGGCGTAGAAGCCAATGCGGTATAATCAATGATGTATACAGCATTTTGAGAAGGGCAAGTAGTAACAAATTCGGGTGCTACTTCAGCTGCAAATTGGGCCTTTACTTGAATATCTCTATTATTGATATCAAAGAAAGAGGCTGTCGAACATGTCAACATGATTCTTCCTTGATTCGTCAGTTCTGTCGGGACAGTGATTTCGTGTTCTCCGTCATTTGGTACGTTCTCTGCTAGTGAAATCGGAAAACTTTCCGCCCGATCGAACGAAAATAGAATGTCTACATTTTCACATGAAATAGGTGCTACATCTGTATTTGCAACATCCCAAGTAATGGAAACCGTTTCTCCTGCATTCCAAGTAGTTGCCGTATTTTGAGATGTGATTAAAAAAGGGCCTGCAGTAGAGACAAAAGAGATAGTAATCTCTTCATCATCAGTGCAGCCTCCCAACAATTTATTGTCCCGCACAGTTAGATTAAATTTCATGTCTCTATCTGCATTAGGAAGCACTTCCCATGTTGTGCTATTTACACCAAAAAGAACAGGTGATAATTCTGGAAAGTATCGTGTTGGGTTCTCAGTTGGATCATATGATCGAAATGCAGGCCCACCCGTCGCTGTTGCTACAGGAGGCATTTCTGCCAATTCATTGTTCATCTGTTCCCAGCAATACGTCAATACATCATTATCTTCATCGGTGGCTGTAGCTGTCAAAAAGAACGGTGTTTGAGAAGGGAGTATTTGACCAGTTGGAGTGGTAGTGACAATTTCTGGTGCAGAATTATCAAGCGTAATTATTTCTGCACAATTATTTCCATTTCCAGCAACAATAAAATTTGCAATTTCTGTTTGTGAAATTGCATGAAAATAGTCATCACTGTTACTTTGAACATTTGGATCGCATATTCCAGCATAGCCCATAATAGTGCTGGCACTTCCAGGTTCCATTGCGGCTGGCCCATATCGATTGCATTCATTATTTTGGGTATGTCCACCTCCATATTGATGTCCCATTTCATGTGATACGTAGTCTACCCAGAAAAAATCACCCGTTGGATTTGATAAACCCGTGACCCCCTTAGCTTTTCTATTGGTGCATGGACTTCTTGGGCTAGCGACTCCGCCTCCTCCAGTACTATATACATGCCCAATATCATAATTTTCGAAACCTATGATTTGATCAATGGCTGCTTGATTCTCATCCAACATGGTACCTCCTTCATCGTTGGTATACGGATCGAAGTCTTCATTTAGGAAAATCAATTCGTCGGTATCAGGAATGAGTTCCATAGTGATAGAAAGGTCTCGTTCAAAAATACCATTTACACGAACCATGGAGGCATTATACTCTGCGAGAACATCTGGAACGTTTCCTCCATGAAATTGAGCATATTCTCCTGTGCATGCTAACGCTAATCTATATTTACGCAGTTGACAATCTCCGAATCGTATAGTGTGATCTATTTCCTGTGGTTTATATCCTTCTGGGTAATCTACCGTGCAGGTAAATTCTCTTGAATCCATCGCTCGATTATAGTCAGAACGCTTATATAAAATGTACTTGTTCTTACTTTTAGGTTGGTATCTATCCAGATAGATGGTTTCATGTCGATTGGATAACAACATGCCTTCAATACCTTTATGTGACACACTTATCTTTAATACTGCGGTTGGGTCGGTCAAACTGTAGCCCGTGTATGCACTTATTTCTGGATATTTAGCGGCAAGGTCCGGATGAAAAACATCACTTCTTTTAATTCTGAATTTTGACATTTTATCATTGGGCATTGGCCAATGTATAAGTACGCCCTCTTGTGAATCAAACCTATCGGTTGCTTCAGAGATAATATCTTGGAAAGCAGTAAAATCCAATGTGTAGGATTCATAATTAGACGGTGTAATTGGTCTTTCTCCTTCACTTTTTCTAAAGGAATTATTATCTGTTTTTGTCCATACTTGCGTCATGCCATACGTACAGAAAAATAGGATAATGAATAAAGAGAACAGACATTTTTTCATAAAAGCTATTTGGAAATATAGTTTGAATAATTTTTAAATCACTTCATTTTAAAAAATTACAATTTAAGAATAATGTAGCTTCTTCAAGTCATCTAGATATAATTCTTTTTCATAATAAGTTTGACGGACATGGAAAGGATATAGTACATTATCTGTACTTTTGACGAGAATATATATTGAATCATCTAATATTTACGTTTTGGCAATAGAAGACAATGTAATTTTAAAGTTGGAGAAACTGGCAAAATTAAGGTTGACCAACGAAGAACGAGGAGCAATTAGTAAAGACTTGGAAAAAATATTGACCATGGTCGATAAGCTAGAAGAAATAGATACCGAGGGAGTAGAACCATTATTGTACATACATGAAGAGGTAAATGTTCTTAGAAAAGATAGTGCAGAGAACAAATTATCAACAGAAGAGGGATTAAGTAATGCGCCCAAACGAATAAAAGACTATTTTGCCGTACCGAAGATTATTAATAAATAAATGATAAACTGAAAAAATAAAATTCATGCAAGAAGTAATTTCTATCAATGATCTGAAGAAGACCTATATAATGGGTACCGAACAAGTTCACGCACTACAGTCCATTACATTAGATGTGAAACGGAATGAGTATATGGCTCTTATGGGACCTTCAGGAAGTGGAAAATCTACGTTGATGAATCTACTTGGTTGTTTGGATACACCGACATCGGGAGATTATTATTTGAATGGAGCCAATGTAAGTGTCATGACAGATAGTGAGCTGGCAGAAATTAGAAATAAAGAGATCGGTTTTGTATTCCAAACATTTAACTTGTTGCCTCGACTTAGTACCTTGGATAATGTTTCTCTTCCTCTGGTATATGCTGGTATGAGTAAATCAGAAAGAGATGACCGAGCTGAATCTGTTTTAGCGTCTGTGGGCTTAGCAGATAGAATTACACATAAACCCAATGAATTATCAGGTGGACAAAGACAAAGAGTTGCTATTGCCCGTGCATTGGTGAATAATCCTGCCATTATACTAGCCGATGAGCCTACTGGGAATCTTGATACCAAGACCTCTATAGAAATCATGGAGATATTCGAACGTATACATGAAAATGGAAATACGATAATTGTAGTTACACACGAGCCTGATATTGCTGAACATTGCCACCGAATAGTACGTTTAAGAGATGGGCTTGTGGAGACAGATATATTAAATGAGAATATTATCAAAGCAAGTGATCCAAGTCATAGGTACAATATAAAATAAAACATGAAGATTTATACAAAGACAGGAGATCAGGGAATGACCTCTTTGTACGGTGGAATGAGAGTTTCAAAAGACGATGTTCGAATTGAAGCTTATGGAACGGTAGATGAATTAAATGCTCATATCGCAGAATTGATCGCCTCGCTAGATGGCCACAAACAGATAGAATTATTAATTGAAATTCAAAATAGGCTCTTTACGATAGGATCTATATTGGCATCTGATCCTACCAAGGACCTATCTGTTCCAGATTTACGAGAATCTGACATAGTTATGCTCGAAAATGCGATGGATAATATGGATGCTACCTTGGAACCGTTAAGAACATTTGTGTTGCCAGGCGGATCAAGTAGCAATAGTAAAGCACACATTTGTAGGACCATTTCTAGAAGAGCTGAACGAAGAGTCATCTCATTGGCTGGAATATCAGATGTAAATCCAATCGTGGTGAAGTATTTGAATAGATTAAGTGATTATTTTTTTGTGTTAAGTAGAAAAATAGCTTCCGATTTAGGTCACCATGAAGTTCCATGGATCGCTCGAACCCAATAAGTATCTATTTCGGGATATTCACCAAAAGCAAATATCCTTTTATTTCAATAGTCTTAAACCTATTAC
>JARGNR010000162.1 GCA_029212405.1 Saprospiraceae bacterium | reverse complement strand
TTGCATTTGGGATAATTGGATTTTGATCAGTTGAGGCGAATCCATTTGGTCCCGTCCATAGGTAGGTTGCCATGGGTTCATCATCAACATATAAAAATAAGTCTTCTCCGTCACACAAGGGGGAATTGGATGTAACATTCATGGGAGTTGGAATCGTGATTACCGTGACGATACCTTCAGCTGAAATGGATTCATTATTACTATCGGTTATTTCTACGGAATACGTTGTAGTTTCAGTAGGGCATACTGAAATGGTAGCCGTTTCTTCTCCAGTACTCCATAAATAAGTGAGATCTTCGGTACCACAACTCACTTCAGGAGTAAGGTCTATACAGTCTCCATTACAGAGAGTGAAATCATCTAAACTGGCACTAAATACACCTCCATTATACGATGAAGAAATATTACCATCATATATTTGTTCTGCACTTCCTAAGGTAAAGCCATTACTGTAATCTCCTCCATTGGGCATGTCTATTGAGGAAGGATCTTGTCCATTTTCGAACATACGAACACTGTTTTCACAGGGATCTACATCGATAAAAACGGAGAATAATACTACTGTATCACCTGGATTTAGAATGTTGTACGCCGAGGGAGGACTGAGTACAGGGGTAAACGCATAGAAATCGTTTTCAGGTTGAGTAGGAGGTGAAATTGATGGTGGGATATCGTTGTACATTGTTGGTACAGTTCCATTTAAATCAAAATTGTCTTCCAATGGATTAAATGATTCTTGAAATGTCAATTGAGCTCCTGTAGGAACTACAATTGAATATTGAGAATTAAATTGTACCCGTTGAGTAAACGTTACTGCTGAGCCTTCTAGAATAACTAGTTTCACATCATAATGAGTAGTGGATGTATTGTACTCTATTAAGTAGTTGACAGACGTAACTTGAGCGAAAGCAATTGTCATTGTGCTTAGAAAAACAAAAAGTATAGCGATTGTTTTTTTCATGGTAGTATTGGTTTTCATATAAAAGTTCAGAAACATTAAATACAAATAGTGATCCTCATTATCGGTCTGAATCTTTCAAAAATCAAAATATAATATGCAAAAGGGTGTGTGAATCATAATACATTACAGATAAATATAATATATCTTACTCATTATCATATAGTAATAGGTAGTTAAATTTAGTAATATATTGTGGAAAAGATAGAATTACAAATTGAATTAAACATCCTATTTGTAAGGTAGTAGGCAAAAAAAATAATGAAATGGTCGGTACTATGAGTGAGTAAGAGAAGAAGGAATTGGATATAATTAAAAGAGGAGATTTGCCATTTGACAAATCTCCTCTTTTATATTGAATGAAGTCTATAGTGTACTACTACTTTTTATCATCAATTTCTTTCATACTTTCTTTCACTTCAGTTTCAATACTAGCTTTCGCATTATTGAACTCTTTGATTCCTTTTCCTAGACCTTTCATAAGCTCAGGAAGTTTTTTGCCTCCAAATAATAAAAGAACGATAAATGCAATTATCAGCATTTCAGTCATCCCAGGCATTCCCATAAGCATAAACATATTAATCATGATTATTTATTTTTATAGTGCAAAAATACATCAAAATAAACGTACTTCACAGCTTTTGTACTTTATATCTTTAATATTAATCTACAAATAGAGCTATTATTTCCATGAATATTACTTTTTAAGTCCTATTTCTCTTAACCGCTCATCCAAATATTCTCCGGCTGTTATGGGTTCGTAATGGAGGGGATTTTGTTCTGTGACACAAGATTCCAAACAGTCTAAAGGCATAGCACTTTTTGGATGAAGAAAAAATGGAATAGATAATCTTGGGACGTGCCATTGTTCTTTCGGTGGATTTACCACGCGGTGTGTTGTAGATTTTAGATAATTATTGGTTAGTCTTTGCAACATATCACCCACATTGATTACAATTTCATCTTCTTCTGGTGTAATATCCAACCATTCATTGTCCGTATTTAATAACTGCAATCCACCTGCCGAAGCACCTACCAATAGGGTTATTAAGTTAATATCTTCATGTTGTTCGGCACGAATCGCACTTCTTGGTTCTTCTGTAATAGGTGGATAATGAATCGACCTAAGTATGCTATTACCATCAAAAATAGGCTCTTTAAAATAGTCCTCATCTAAGTTTAAATGCAATGCAATCGCTCTTAGTAAATGTCCTCCAGCTTCTTCAAACCCTTTGTAGAGCTGTTTGCCTTTAGCATAAAATTCTGGTGTTTCCACCGTATTGACGTTATCCGGATATTCATGTTTTAATGGATGATCTTGTGCTACCCATTGCCCAATTTGAAAAAATTCTTTTAAATCCGCAACTTGACTTTGCTTTGCGTGCTCTCTTCCAAATGCAGTATATCCTCGCTGTCCTGCAAGACCTTCTATTTCGTACTTTCTTTTAATACTTACGGGTTGAGAGAAAAATGTTTTCGAAGCTTCATAAAATCCATCTACCAATTCTTTGTCAATTCCGTGATTGACCACTCCTACAAAACCCACTTCATGAAAAGCTTTTCCTAATTTTTCTACAAAAGCATTTCTTTCCTCTGCATTACCATGTACAAATTTTGATAAATCTACAGTTGGAATTGTTCTGTTTGACATAACGTATTTCTTTTAGTTTGCTAGTATTTAAAATACAACATTTGTACCACTTGTTTTGGTTTCTTATTTTTTCACTAAAAAAATATAATTTTTGAGACAGAAAAAAAGAATCTACTTGTATACAGATACTTTAAGTTTCTCATGTGCCTTATTCCCATCATTATCTATTGCTTCTAAATGGATGGTGAAATCATTGTCAATATTAGTCGACAAATCAAAAACATAATGAATCGTATAATTACTTTGATTGATCTTTTGTTTTGAATCGGTAAAATATTCTAATCCTGAATCAGAAACTAGCCAAAACCTGTACTCCATAATCATGAAGTCGTCCTTAATATCAATTTCCACATCCAGTTCAGTAGTCAGATCGTGAATTGAATTTATTTCGGGTGAAATAAATTGTATAAATGGCGATTCCGATGATTGGGAATCACACGAAAGAAGTAAAATCAGGCATCCAAGGATGCCTGATAGAAGGTCAATCCTTCTTCTCATTGTAAAACAATTTAGGGTGTAAAAACTATGTCATTCAAATTCTTAGCAGTCAGATTACTCTCATTACTATAGAAAAGACACTTCTGTCGGGGTATACCACTAGTTAAATAGGTGATTATCAGATGAAAACAGTAAATACATGTCACAAAACTAGGAATATGGAATGCTGAACGACATACTTTTCTGAGAGTGTTGAATAGCCAACAATTGAGTTCCAATCCTCTTACTTTCATAGAGATATAAAGTGTAAATAGTATACATATCGAATGAAATTTGCTAAATCATGTGTATTTGGAAATGAATGGAATCATTCTTGATAAATGTAATGTTGTACGTATAGAATTAATAAAAAGTGATGGCAAAACAAGGTAAAACTATTCAATTTCGATCTCTAGTAGCAAGTTCAGTCTTTATTCTGTTTGCTTTTTCGGGATTTTCACAAGTTAATTTTGATGGTCTTTGGGGTGGGAAGATTACTTCTAATGGACTTGAAGTTGAAGTTAATTTTAAAGTGGAATCAGAAGCGAAGCGGGTATTATTGAGTGTTCCTTTGCAAAAAGTAAATGATCAAGTAGGTTCAGGTCTAGAGATTAAAGGGGATTCAATATTTTTTGATTATTCTAATTTTAATGCTTCTTACCAAGGAGTTTACAATTCTGTAACAAAAGAAATACGAGGTGAATGGACTCAAGGGCTAAGCACTAGTTTAAACTTGAAGAGAATAAAGAAAAAATCTACCATTGTAAGATCGCAAGTTGTTGAACCACCATTTTCTTATACCTATGAGAATTTGAAGTTTCACAATGAAGAGGCTAACATAGATTTAGCTGCTACCTTAACTATTCCTGAAGGAGAGGGACCGTTTCCTTTGGCTGTACTAGTTTCGGGGTCTGGGCCACAAGACAGAAATAGTGAGATTCTAGACCACAAACCGTTTTTAGTGATAGCTGACCACCTATCTTCTAATGGAATTGCTGTCCTTAGATATGATGATAGGGGAGTAAAAAATTCTGGAGGTATTTTTAGTGAAAGTACCTCAGCAGATTTTGCAACAGATGCAGCTGCAGCTATTAATTATGCGAGAAGCTTGACGAATATAGATTCTACCAAAATAGGAATTATTGGACATAGTGAAGGTGGATTAATTGCACCTAGAGTCGCCGCCTACTATAATAATTTGGACTTTATAGTATCGATTGCTGGTCCAGCTGTGCCCATCACAGAATTAATGACGATACAGAATAAACTTATTTTCGAAAAAAGTGGAATGTCTGAAGAAGGGCTAGATATAATTGAGTCCAGACTTCCGGGGATATATAATATTGTCAATCAAGATAAAGAGCCTAAAGAACTATTTGATACATTGATTGGACATGTCAAATCATTTTATGAAGCATTACCAGAAAATGATCAAAAGTTATTGGGAGCGAGCAGCACTGCATATTATACAGCGATCAGCCGCACATTTTTCTCACCTTGGTTTAGATACTTTTTAGCGTATGATCCTGGACCAACTTGGCAAAAAGTTACTTGTCCAGTACTCGCGTTGAATGGATCTGAAGATATACAAGTGAGTGCCAAAGAAAACTTATCTGCAATCAAAAGAAATCTAGAAATCGCAGGAAACACCAATCACAAAGAAGTGGAATTAAAAGGCTTTAATCACTTAATGCAACAATGCAAGGTATGCTCAATAAATGAATATGCCTTGATTGAAACTACTTTTGACCCATCCGTATTAGAATTAATTACTGAATTTATTCAAGGAATATAGGGACGGTTTTAATTGGCTAAAATTTTCTTTAATAACTCTTCAGTCGAAGAAAAATCGTTTCCTTCTTTTTTAGCCAGTTGAATAGACTCTGTAGCGAATAGTTCTGCCTGGTCTTTGTTGCCCAACTTATATTGAAGTGCAGCCATTGTATCTGTATTGAATGAATTTTTATCTTGATCAATTGAGATTTGTGCCCAATCTGCTGCTTTCTTTAACAAAGATCGATCAGTTGAGATCTCGTAAATTTGCCATGCCACGGAATTATAAAAATTTGATCCAACATCTGGTGTATTGGCTAAAAATAATTGAATTTCAGCTTTGAATTTTTCTTGTTCAACTGGATCTGGACTGTACATTAATTGTTTCATGTACGTGACCATAGCTACATTCCTTGCTCGATCTGCATCAAAATATTTCTTGTAATGTAATTCTAAATTCTCCACGTCGTCTCTGGCTATTCCTGCTTTGCCTCTGTCAAATTCAGCAGCATATGACAATTTCTGATCAAATTTTTCTTCACCGACCAATGCTTTAAATGCTTCTTTTTTATCCATTGAATAGGTAAAAAGCTTAGACTCCATAGATGCCTCTGAATAATCAAAAATAAACTGCATGTTTTCTGCTGTTGACCAATCTTTTTGGGTATCCATATACATTTCTGCAACTTCATCAAAATTCTTCATACCAGCTGAAGTGAGTACATCCGTATATTTTTTTAGAAATGCACCAGAACGTTCACCACTCTCAAACCTATTTTTCATAGTCATTAATTGGCGTTCTGGATCATTGGCAGCATGGCCCAGATCCACAAAATCATCTGCAGGTCTAGAACCTATGGACATGTGCTTCAAGTCCCCATTTCCATCAATAAATAACAACGTGGGATACGCAGACACCTCGTATTTTTTTGCAAGATCAATTCCCTCTCCTTTCTCCATATCAATTTTTACATTGATAAAATTTTCATTGAAATAGGCACCTACATTTGCATCTGTGAATACATTTTTAGACATCCATTTACATGGACCACACCAGGTAGTATAAGCATCCATAAAGATTAATTTCTTTTCAGCTTTTGCTTTTGTCAAAGCAGATTGAAAATCTGAAGATTCAAATGCAATACCTTGAGCATGAATGGATCCTAACGAAAGCGTAAATAGAAAAAGTAATATGTATTTCATTGTTGTTAATTTAATTTGGAGCACAATATCTTTAAAATATGCATATGTATACGTGGTAACAACGACATTTATTATTGAATCGTTTCTTTCGATTTAAAAGATACACTTACAAATGGGCAGACTAGCATATATTCTGCTCTTGAACTCGTACAAATCTAAAAGATTGAACGCAATACGGAAACTGTTTTAAGTTCTTTGAATGAATCAATGTGTAGTCTGAAATAGATAATCAAATCATCCAATATTTGATTCCTCATGTCTTTGGAGATCATGATGGCCTTCAGCGCATCCAGTGAGGTGTTATCAATCATTGCTATATACCTGCTACTATTCAATTCTGAAATATATTTTTCTGATGAGGTGGAAATAAATCGACCATTGTATAAATCAAAGTAAGGGGAAGATTCACTGAAATTGTTGAGAGGCATAAAGCCGATATATTTACTCATATCAAGCATAAATTTGATAGGAAATAGACCAAAATTTAAATCTTTATCACTATCCAATAACTGTAACCTCCTATAAATGAAGTCGAAAAGCTCAATGTTTGCTTCTTGTTCTTTTATGGAGTTTTTGCACACTTCCAAGATAAATAAACCAATCGACGAACGGACCACATCAAATGTGACTCTTTGATAGTAGTGTTCGATTTTACATTCCTTGATTCTGGCAAGTGCATTGTCTTTATCATAGGCAACAAAGTCAAGAATATTTAAGTGCTGATAAAGGGAAGCTTTTTGCCTTGCTTTGGCAGAACGGACTCCACTCACAATAAATGAACGCATGCCTTTTTCTCGTGTAAATACCTCAAGAATAAGACTGGTCTCACTGTATTTTACAGTTCTAAAAACAATTCCTATACTCTTAAATAGGGCCATCTTTTAAAATTCCCAACCTGGAATGGGTGGATCTGATTTATACTTTTTTTTCGTCGCAATTCTCTCTTTTTGTCTTTCCAGAATAAGACGAGAAAGACCTTCAAGCGGAGGGACAGGAGAATTAGGTGCTAATATGGCATTGATTTTCACTTCTAACACATCCAATCGATACAAATAGCTCATTAGGAGCTCTGGATTCGTATTCAGATAATATTCTACTCTATCCTTGATGGCATTATACAAATCACTCTCAGAAAGAGACTCTATGTTATCTGGAAAAAGTTCGTTAGATGGGCTTTCAGGCGTCATGTTACAAGCATTTTGTTCTACCTCCATCCACTGGAATATTTATTCCCGTAATGTATGAGGCAGCAGGACTGGCTAAAAACCCAACTGCATTTGCAATCTCCGATGGTGCAGCAAATCGTTTCATTGGAACAATAGACTTCATCGCTTCAATTGTTTCCTCTTTGGATTTGCCAGATTTATTTGATTTATTTTCGATGATTTCATCCAATCGACCCGTACTTGTGAATCCTGGCAATACATTGTTTACAGTAATGCCTTTTCCACCAATTTCGTTGGATAATGTTTTTGCCCAACTGGCTACTGCTCCACGAGTTGTATTACTTACTCCCAATCCATTCAATGGGCTCTTTACAGATGTGGATATCACATTGATGATACGACCATATCCACTTTGTTCCATCCCTGGAATAACTGATGTAGCCAAAATATGATTACAGACCAAATGTTTGTGGTAGGCATCCAAAAATGCAGCAGAAGTAGCATTTATGATTGGACCACCTGGAGGGCCTCCCGTATTATTTACTAGGATATGAATAGGTTTTTGAGAAGTCAAGTCATCTACTTTATTCTTTAAATCTGTCTGATCAGAGAAATCGACAACAAGAAAAGAATGTGTTTGACCTTTTGATGTATCTAGTTCAGAAAGAACTTGTTTCATTTTCTCTTCACTTCTCGAGACGAGCGTAACATTTGCTCCTTGCTGACTGAGAACAATCGCTGAAGCTTTACCGATTCCTCTCGAACTTCCGCAAACCAATGCATTCTTTCCAGTTAATGTAATATCCATATGTTAAATTTATAAATGAGCAGGTGGAATCGCTTTACGACTTTACTTGTCGTATGATTTCTCCTGTCAACTTTTCTATATAATAAGAACCACTTAAAGGGTCCATAACGTTCTTCATACCTGATTCTAAATCCAAGATATTGTGAATGTTGAGGGTCAATCTTGAATCTTCATCTCCATTATATGGCGTAACAATAGCATTTGCTCCTCCCAATATTCCAGAAAGTACCTTGTATGTTTTTTCAATCAAATTGTAATCACCTAGTTGATTCGACCCTTCCAGGCTATAGTGAACATAAATGTTGAATGACGGTAATTCTTTTTCTTCCAACAATGCTCTCAGTGCTCGAAGACATGCTATTTCAAAAAACATGTTTTTACTGAGATCAACAAATATATCTGAATGACCTGTTGATTTTACGGTTTTCAAGATAGAATGGATTCCTTCTATGCGGTTAGGTATTCCAATGCTATAGTGATTGTTGTCGGTTTCTGGATGAATCCAAAGTACATTGGGGTACACATCTACTGGCAAACTTGATATTTGTTCTTGAAATGATCCAAGAGACAATGCACTTCCATCAATTCTGATTTGAAGGTACTCAGACAATACATCTTTCAATATAGCTGAAATTGAATCTTCTGATGACAAATGAATATCTAAACCATTGGCTCCTTCCATTAGTGATTGAAGCACCAATTTATTCTTTTCAGCAGAAGAACCTTTTGATATAGAAACCATATTTATCCAAGGTGAATCAATGGATATGGTATGGGTATATTCTGAAAGGTCTGTTTTCATGACATTGGGCTCCATAACAATTCCTGAAGGATAGGTATGGCTTAAGTCTTGAATAGTTACGCCTTCCTTCAGTTTTGCTGAAATTACCTTATTCCATTCTTCTTTTTTAGAATTCGTTTCTTTCACTGGATTAAATCTTTACAAATTTTTGTGTTATTTGATGATTTTCATTGTTTAATACCAATAAAAAATTTCCTTTAGGCAATTGATCTATTTGGATTGTACTTTTTCCAGCCAAAACACCTTTCATCATTCGTTTTCCTTCTAAGCTTATAATTTCAAAAGAAACTCCTTCCGTTATAAAATCTCCTTCTACATGCAAATTATTCATAGCGGGGTTTGGAGATAAAATCACTTGTTCACCCAAAAGTCCATTTTCAGTAGATAATTCAATATCAAATGCTTGATCCATCCAGGCCAATCTATCCATAAGCCACGAACGCAAGTAATCTACTTCTTCTTGGTAGGAATCTCCTACATAATCGTTGGGCCAAACATATTCGCCCAGTACAGGCCACCGTTGAAAGTTTCTGGCTTGAGGTTCTTGTAATTGAGACTCAAAACCATCAATCCAATTCTCAATATTTGTATTAGAAAACTTGCCATTTCTCAACTTCATCCATTTTGCTTTGAGTTCTTCACGAAAGATCGGATCTTGCAACAGTCTTTCCCACCAAAAATGAACTTGCCAAAAATCATTAGGACAAACATCATTAAAATCATAGGCCCAACCTTCTATCGTACTGCCATCACAATAATCTGCGTTTCCAAATGCAAGGTTGTAATCCCACACTGGACCCATATATAATTGTCCTGGGTCGTCCTCTTTGTCCTTGGTTTTGTACATATACGTGCTTAAACGATATCCATCTACATTTCTAGACAATTCATTTAAAAGCATATGGTCTATAAATGATTCTACATTAATGTATTTGCTATACCCATCATTTGGATCCGCAAAATTCTCTGAGGCCAATACATCTTCAAACTCTGTCATCCAATTTTCAATGTAGGTTTCTTGTTCTGGTGCAATATCATCCCAAGATGG
>JARGNR010000016.1:32080-89118 GCA_029212405.1 Saprospiraceae bacterium | reverse complement strand
ATAGTCGACAAAGGAAGGAATGCGTTAGCAGCGTGTAGGAAGATTGGAAAGATTGAGAAAGATTGAGAAAGATTGAGAAAGATTGAGAGAGATTGAGAGAGATTGAGAGAGATTGGGGAGAATGTGTAGATCGGCGGTGTCAACATCTAGCCCTGCGAACTTTGCGAGACCTTTGTGCTCTTTGCGTTAAAAAACCGTCAACATCCAGCATTGTACCTTGATTTCAATTCAGCACCTCCAAACATTTAACCCGTCAACATCTATACCGTCAAGAGAATTTGGAGGAAGTGTTTATCAACAAAGTGTTGTAAATCTTATGTTTCTCCACGGAGCTACTTGCATATTTAAGAATAAATCATACATTTGCACAAAATTTAAACAATGACACGTTCAAGGTTGATGCTAATTCAGGAGAATAATAATTTAAAATTAATCATCTAAGGAGGATCAGCTATTGCTATATAAAAAACGAAGCTTCTTAGATTAATTTCTAAGGAGCTTTTTTTATTTAATCATTTTTTCATTTAAATCAAATTACAATGTTCAAGAAGTACAACTCAATCGAAAACTCGTATAGAAGCGAGTTCTTAGCAAGAATCCAAGGGCATGACCTTTGGGACAAACCGTATGTCGTACAAGAAAAGGCACACGGATCAAACATTAGTTTTTACACGGAAGATGGTATCACCTTTCAAGCATGTAAACGTTCAGGTCAATTAAGGGAAGATGAATCTTTCTACAATCATCAATTCCTTTTGGAACGATACAAAGATAAGTTTGTATCTATTTGGGAATCGGTAGTACAATCAAAACCAGAATTGACACATTTATCCATTTTTGGAGAGGTCATTGGAGGCAATTATCCCCATGACGATGTACCTAGATCAACCACTGCAAAAAAAGTACAAAAAGGTATTTTGTATTGTCCACATAATGAATTTTATGGTTTTGACATTTTAATCGATGGCAACCATTACCTTGATGTAGAATGGGCAAATACTTTATTTGAGGACAGTGGATTGCTCTATGCAAAAACATTATTCGAGGGTAGCTTAGATGATTGTTTGGCATATCCAAATGAATTCAACTCTCTCATTCCTGGCTGGTTGGGATTACCAGATATTGGAGAAAACATTTGTGAAGGGGTAATCATCAAACCCAAAGAAACCTCTTATTTTCACAACGGTACCAGAGTCATTTTAAAGAACAAAAATGAGAAATGGGCTGAAAAAGTAAGATTTTCAAGGGTAATTAAAATTGGAGCACCTGATAGTGAAAAGGTAGTCCAACTAAAAGAGGCCATCTTGACCTATGTCACTGAAAACAGATTACAAAACGTATTGAGTAAAGAAGGTGAGCTCTCCCCAAAAGACATTGGGAGAATCCTTGGTTTGTTCAATAAAGATGTAGTCGAAGATTTTTTGAAAGACTATAGTACTGCATATGATTCTTTAGAGAAGAGTGAGCAAAAAAGCATCAAAAAATCAATTTCTCGACATACTGTTCGTTTGGTAAAAGCAAATATCTAGGAATTATGATGTATGCCAATATATAGGAGTGTTTGTTTATTGAATCGTAAGCAAATGCTCCTTTTTTTTTATGAGATAAGATGAGTTAATGATCTCAATTTTAAGAAAGCCCAATTCAGCCTAAATCTTACTTTACACTTTGATATGAATTTCAAGTTTATCCTCTTTCCCCTCCGCCAGAATCAAAAAATCTTCTGCGCCACCTCTAACATCAATTTCATATCCTTCTAAATCGATAATCTCTTTAATCTCCTGGCTTTCATACTGAAAAAAATACAACGGAAGCGCAATGATTGTATCACACCGATTATTTACGACGATCTTTTGCAGAAATAGTCCATCTTTTCGTTCAATTTTAAAATCAGTGAAATACCCTTCAAAAAAATTTATGTGAGGTTGACTTTTAAATATCAGTACAGAACTTTCTTCAAAATACCCACTTAAATAATCAGGTTGGTCTTCTGCAAAAATCCATTTATATTGAATGGATAGTGCACCATTCTCTTCTACGTTGATCCAGGAATTACTTTCTTCTTTTGAATTAATTTTAAAGATCAAATTATAGAGACCAATAGCAACTAGTGCTAAAATAAACAATGGGAGAAAAATAATTGCACCTAGAATCACTACTAGAATCCCAAGAAAGTGTATCCAATAACTATTGTTATTCTGAACATTTACTTTATTGATTTCGACTTTTAAACTTTGCACTATAATTGTTAAATCATCAGGACATTCAATGGATTTCAATTCAATGAGATCGATCACCCTTCAAATTACAAAATTCTAGCGACTACTCCCCTCCCAAAGGCTTAAATTTATCCTTATTCTCTCGATCAATCCCAAAATAATCTTCGATTTCTGACAATACTTCTGTCAAATGTTCTCCTGATTCTTTTACATTTTGTGGTGGCACTGTGGTTGTCATACCTGGAGCTGGCATACCTTCAATGTGTAATGTCTGAGTAGGGAAAGCAAATCGTACACCGAGTTTATCTGCTAATTTTATAATCGCATAAAGCACTTCATGTTTGCCTCTCAATTCATCCGTCCATGATGGAGCTGCAAAAAACATGTAGATCAACACATTGATAGAAGAAGATCCAAAACTGTTTAAATGCACTTCAAAATAATCCTTTCGTGTAGTTGGATGCATTTTTATAATCTCTCGTATACCTTGAACAAATTTATCAATGAGCTCTGGTTTTGTATCGTAGGTGATTCCAATTTCGGTCTTGAATCGACGATAAATTCGCAAGCCCATATTATCCACAATGGTATCTGCCAACATCGCATTCGGTACGTAAGTCAAAGATCCCGCAAAAGTCCGAATTCGAGTGGAGCGAATGCCTACTTCCTCTACGGTACCATCCACATTCTTAAAATGTATCCAATCTCCGATCTGAAACGGGCGATCAAGAAATATCATTATCGAACCAAAGAAGTTCTTTACCGTATCCTGTGCAGCTAGAGCCAATGCCAAACCACCAATAGATATTCCAGCTAATAGTGCAGTAACATTTACATCAAGGTAATCTAAAATATAAATAATTCCAAAAGCCCAAATGAAGATCATTACTAATTTCTCAACCACTGGCAACAACTGATCGTCTAAGGTATTATCTGTTTTTTTTGCTGCTTTGTTAAAAAACTGAAAGACTATTTTAACTATACTTCGCAGAATGAGAATAAACAAAAAAAGGCACAGAATATTTAATCCTTTGATCACAAAAGCATTCTTAAGCGGTGCCAATTGTAACATCGGTATAAAATACAAAAACACCCGAATTCCTATCAAAATCGAAATAATACGAGAAAGTCGATTGATTGATTTTTCTACAATTGCATTCAAATCCAACTTTCGACTTATAAAATTCCGAATAATGGCTTGAGTCACTCTTGATACGATCATTGAAAACAACCAGCCAAGAAGGCAAAGAAGGAATAAACCCATCCATTTCCATAATTTGATGCTCAAGATTTGAACTTGCCAAAAAGGTGCATGGAAATAACTTACAAATTGAGTTCCAAATGGATATACTTTATGGTGTAATGTAGGGATTGCATCTTCCGTAGTTCTGGAATACACCCATTGCCCATTGACTTTTTCAACATATATTAAGGGCTCTACCTTACTTAAAAAATAGATTTGTTCCCCTGTTAGAGAATCCACGTACATTGAATCGGTTGGGAGTCGGTTTAAATCAATGAACAGGCCTTTTCCATCCAAAATTTGTTTGAGCTTAATAGCTAGTTCCTCCGATTTTCTCGGCAAACTTAAAGCCGCTCTTTCTGGAATGTAGGAATCACTCTGTAGATAATACAGATGATTAAAAATCGTTGTGTAAGGTGTATTATAGACATCAGAGGTATCTATTTGAGCACTCAAACTCATACCTCCCAACATCACCAAAAAAATGACAAATAACCGATGCAACATATTTACGTAATTTTAACGCAAATATAGTCATTCCTCTGTCTACCCTATCATTCAAACGCCTATTTAAATACCCGCAAAGGCGCTTTTGATATCTTTCACATCAGCAGACTTATATACAAATTTCATGTTTCTATTTGCCCCTGTTGTAAAATCCTGAGCGGCAATGTATGCATCTGAATCTTCAACTTTCAAGGCAATCAACCGCACATCTTCTCCCCTAGGTACATCTTTAAAAACTATCTTTTGATCTTCTCTTTTTGGTTTGATGAGCGATCGGATTCCCTTAAAGACAAGATAATACTTGCTATTAGAAGAAGTGGCTGCAAATTCTAGATCCATTTTTTCATTATCGTTCAATTCAATAAATCGATCGCAATTTATCCATCCCAAATCTGAAGTAACCACAACATATCTGCTTACCACATCTTCATCGATGTACCCGGAAGCATATAATTCTGCAGTGATTTGACGTTCAACCTTCATAAGTATACTGGAAAACTCTTTTACAAACCATTTTCTTTCCATATTTTGATATCTAGGAAACTCTATCCCAATCTCCTTGCGCACACTGCCTATTTCCTTACCATAAGTGTGCTTTAAAAAATTCCACTCGTCATAACTATTGACTTTTACTTCTTTGTTTAGAAATCCAAAAAGAACTTTAACTAACCTATCATGAGAAATTCGATCCTTGTCTTTAACCAATTGTGCAATATTTACTTTTAGTTTTTTTACAATGGCATTCCTCAACGTATTACGCTTGTGTTCAAAAAGTCTTGCCTTCCTTTTGCTTGCTTCTTTTTTCCAGGCTTTTAATTGGCTAGGACGATTTTGCTCCACCAACTCGTTCGCATTCTTAGCGTCTTCATATTTCTTCAATGCTTTAGGATAGGCCTCCTCAGTATAATTTTCATGGAATGGGGGATATACTTTTTTTGCTCGAGATGGATAAGGTGGCATTGGTGCAAAACTCAGCTCTTGTCCCTTATATCTGTTGAAGTCAAATTCAATAATAGGTGAAAGGTCTACTTGAATAAATGGAGAATCACCAGCTTCTTTTCGGGTAGTTATCTCTTCCCCTGTCTCTTCCCATATCATTCCCTCTTCATCTTGCTTACCTAAAAAGAGTTCCATTCCATCCTTGAGCTCTTGTTCAGGAAGCAATAATTCTAATGATTTCCCCTCTTTCAATCGCACTGGAGTTCCATTTTGCGAGGCACTAATGTACACCATTCCACCCGTTTCTAAAAGTTGGTTATCGGTTTGAGTAAAGAGGCTTTGATCTACCATATCAAGATATTCAAATGCTTCTTTAAATTCCAAATTTACCGATTGATTTTCCAGTGGACTTCCGTCCATTTTACAAAATGCCTCTTGAGGGATCGTTACTTGAGTACCTTGAATTAGTGTCAGTACCGACTCTTGAGTTTGATCTATTATGTGCTTATTATTCGACGCATCCATCTTCAATTGGGAGATCAGTTCCTCCGCATTTTCATACGTATATCCTGTTGTCTTAATTATTACTCTACGATTTTGTTTTTTTGATGTAGATGTAAAATCATTAAATAACAATTCCGCTTCTCCCCTAAAAGCGATATCAATGTCAAGTGATGCAATCCCCGATGCGATTAATGATGCCTGTACAGCATTGGCTCTTTTTTCAGATAGTTTCAAGTTATAGGCTTCGGAACCATCTTGATCTGTATGACCAATTACTTCAATTTGAAACTCTGTGAATTGAAGGAGATCATTCTTAAGATTTTGTATTGCAGTTTCCCCTTCTGCATTAATCTCAGATGCATCTGAATCAAAATAAATAGCGTGTTGTAAAATTGTTTGTGATTGTAGGGTCAGAGTGATACAAAATACCAATAGCCCCGTAAGTAGGTGTGATTTTTTCATGACTGATTCTTAAATTACAAAATGTTATCGACTTTATTTGAACGCAAAGTCGGCGCCATTCTGTATAAATAGATGAGGAAGAAATTAAAATTGGTGTGAAGGTTAAAAGTTGATCACTCTAAATTATATCACCTTATTTGAATAAATGTTCTAATGGTTTGTTTTGTCATAGAGTAAGTTCATACACTACGTATTCATAAAAAGAGACAAAAGAATTATTAGAATTAACGAATCCATTTCATCAAGTCTATGCATCTTTTGTCTTGTCAACAGTACAACCATGCATGTTACTACACCTTTCAATATCTTAATGATTAATAAACATTCCTAAAAGAAAACTTACTCTAAAACATCTAATTTTGAATTAGAAATTGAATCTTTAGAAAATAAACAAAACGAAACAAATAGCTGTTAACTACATTGTTTAATTGCAGCAATTGCAAAATCAACTCTACTAACTATACGACTACTATGAAAAAACTATTGTTCTTATTTCTCTTTTCCATTCCATTTTCATCAACCGCACAAGAAAGCGATCTTGGCAATTGGCTTATTTATATTGGCAGTAAAAAAGTCGACAAAAAATGGAACATCCATCACGAAGTACAATATCGAAATTACAACGCCATTGGTGATTTAGAACAATTATTACTCCGAACGGGAATTGGATATAATTTAACAGAAAACAACAACAATCTGCTATTGGGTTATGGATATATTCTTAGCCAGAATTACATAGACAATACGGATGATAAGATCGACATCAATGAACATCGAATTTTTCAACAATTTATTACCAAACAAAAAATAGGAAGGGTAAGTGTACAACACCGTTATCGATTTGAACAAAGATGGGTAGAAGACAATTTTAAATTGAGGTTCAGATACTTCTTGGCTTTAGGGATTCCATTGAATAATCCAACCATGACTGATGGTACCGTTTACCTTTCTTCATACAATGAAATATTTCTCAACACCGAAGGCAATGTGTTTGATCGAAATCGATTGTACGGAGGTGTAGGGTATAAAGTGAATAGTTCTCTTCGATTTGAACTGGGATACATGAATCAATTCCTCAATAACGGCAATCGTGATCAAATAAATTTGTTAACATTTGCAAATTTTTGAACAGAATTAAATATTTATAGTTTAGGTAGTTATAAAAAGCAAATTATTATCACATGATCTTATCCAACAATCGAAGTCTACATGAAGACATAGAAATTGCGAAAACACTCGGATACACCGAAGAATTCATTTTCGAAGACAGAAAACTCATTGGAAAAAACATTTCTAAGGCATTTGAAAAATCGGAATGCAAATTGGTAGATTATTGTCTCCATGAAGATGAGGAACAATCTATCTTATTTCTAATCGAAAGCTCTAATACCAAAGGATGTCTTAGTACAACTTGTGAAGCATATTCCGATGCGAAATTAATAGATTTCTGTATGTCAATGGAAAAAAGCTAGAAGGATCATTTAGCCCTACTCTACTTTTTCAATTGCTGAATTAGACTATCCATCCCTCTCTTTCTTAGATTTTGTGCGATCGTATATCTATTCACATCAGTTACTATTTCAGGGTCTTTGTCAAACAGTTTCAAACTGTGAACAATATCTGGATTTCCAATTGACCATTTGGATATCAACTCGTACCCCATCTCTTTGATCTGTTTATTAATCTCTTGTCTTTTGACAAATTCAATACCGATCACTTTCAAAAATAACCTGCAATTTGATTTTTTTAATCCATTTTGCCTCACTTCTTGCATCGCTCTCAATGCTTCGCCTTCATCAGGAATATTATTAAAATAATTATTAAGACAATTAAATCCATCTCTCTGTTCTTCCCATCCTCTTAATAACGTTTTTTGGCCACTCAATCGATCATCCATTTTATTTCGATACACCAAAGAGGCCTTTACATATTGATATTTAGATTCATAATCCTTAGCCAATAATGTATATTGTTCAAAAGCTCCTTTTCTATCCTTAATTTTCATGAGCAGGTCACCCGCTTTCTCGTATTTTTTCTCTTCTTTATAGAGTTCAATGGCTTCTTTATAAAATAACCCCTTCTCATAACACTCCGCCGCCTTTACCTTATCTTTTACATATTTTAAATAAATCGCCGCCGCCTCTTGATACAACTTCCCTTGTTCAAGCGTTTCAGCTGCTTTTCTATAATCCTGAAGTAATTTCATATAGATGAAAGCAGCCTTTTCATACTTCTTTTCATTCACCATTTTCTCCGCAGTCTCTCGATATTGCTTTCGTAACTTTATATAATAGTCAGCAAGGTTAACTCCAGGACCATTTAGTCCAGACGAGGTGCTTTGTCCAAATAATGAGAAATTGTCCCACATCCTCGTCATATTGAACTCTCCCAAATCTCCGCCTCTAGATGTTCCTTTTTCATCCAATGGAATGGCATACTTCAACGCTTCTTCTGGATTGTCATTCAACATATCCATCAACTTATCAATCTGACTCTTATTTCGCCTTTCGAGCTCTTCCATATCTTTCCGCATAGAATCTGTCAATCCATCCAAACCAGAAAACATATTTCCAATACCTCCTGCTAATGCTCCTGCAAAACCTCCAAGAAAACCACCTAGGCCTCCGGAAAGGCCTCCACCTCCACCAAAAGCACCTGAAAAACCTCCACCTGCTGTACCACCTCCTTTATTGCCCGTTCCATTTTCTTTGGCCAATAAAGCTTTATACATTTTCAATTTTGCTTTTTCCGTCACACTTAAAGGTTCTTCCTTCATTTTCTCAGGAACTACCGGCGATTCCAAGTCTTTTAAAATGTCTTCTTTAGGAACAGGTTGAATATGAAATCCTATGATCTGCTCTGAAATAAAAATCGAAGGCGATGGAGATTTTACGTCTACATTTTTCAACTCACTTTCTAATAATAAATCACTCCATTCAATAGGGCTACCCAATGGTACGAGACCACATTCTGGATGAAACAGATGCACTTCATTATTGAATATTTTCATTGATTCTTGCACATCAATAGCAGGTACTACCCTAGACATTTCAGGAATGTATAAAACATCATTTACTTTTTGACACAGTTCAAACTTCTCCACTTCATTTCTATCGATTTCTCGTCCGGAGATTACGATGCAGCCCCATACCGAATTTGCCGTACGTCCACCAATAGGATGCACATCAACAGTTGACAAATCCCATCCAGTTTGCATAATATCCTTTACCCACATCTTAGGATTCTCTCCTTTAATTAAGAAAGCGCTTAACGGAAATATATTTTTATTATGTGGTCTTAGTCTAATTTGCATGTTTGTACAATTCTAATAGAAATTTATGGATGTATTCATAATAAAATGTATTCATATCTATTTTTTCAAGTTGCCTATAGTGATATATTTTCTCAACATTTATATCTGCTTTGCTAGGAATAGCCAAAAAGGTTTCAATTATCTTAGCTGGCAGCGGTATCCTATCATTTTTTTGTCCTTGGATTGAATAATATTTATCTTGCCTGTATACATAATGAGAATCTCTAAAATATCGTTCATTCCCCGCAAATTTACCATCTGCATACATTGCTAAGGAAACTCCTAACAAAGATGTTATATAGATAGTAGGGACAGAGGCATTGCCACTGGTCAGTACAATCAATCCACATTTTAAAAATTCAATTCTGCTTCCATCCGAAAATTCAAATGCTCCATTTTCGTTTTTGTTTGCCACTTTTCCATTGGATAGCTTAGAACTGATCTTGTTCTTTATTTTCAACTCCCCTTGTTGATTTAAAAACATCTGATGATGGTTAAATTCTAAGTATGGGCTGCTGTATGAAACAGTATGTACATGCTTTAAAATTGAATATCGCGTGGTAATCTTTTTTCGTAAATTTTGAATTAGTGTCCCATGTGCATAAGCTCGTTTTTGAAACCGATTATCAATATCATCTTCTACAGTCACGTTCCCAGTCATATCTACTTTAACTACCGTAGAATGTCTATACATATAAAAAGAGGTATCCTCGTAAAAGAACATCTTAAATCGAGTATCCTTATGATGCTTAAAATCCAACTTGACCTTTTTTTCAGTCTTTACATTGAATAATATCAATTCATCTTTATCGGGCTGACAAGAAATTAAAACAAACTCTCCCAGATGGTTGTATCCTACTCCGTGAAATCCAGAAACGAAAGGAACATGTAAATGCAATACTTGCCATTCTTTGGTTTCATTTCCTTGAACTGCATGTACTCTTTTCAAAAGAACGCGGTCAGAAGTCAATAAAAAACATTCTTTATCTGATGCTATGATATGTTTGATATTATTTGGAGTAGGCACCAAAATTTCAAAATCATGTTTCTTACCCTCCCATTTAGGAGAGGAAGGTAAAGTATCCTTTTTCTTTTTAGGAGTCCACAATTCTTTAAGAGGCAATTCAAAGGATTGATGGTGCTTTTTACCTGATCTATATTTCTTGTAAATATCAACTTTCCCCTCTTTATCCGGATAAAACCAATAGTCAATAGGATGATTTAATTCTTCCAAGACTTTTCCTACTTCCAATTGTTCTGAGCTCTCCTTTGTAGAGATAAAAAACACTTCATTTTTTGAAAAATCATTTTTTGCAAATAAATCTCTTAGGCCATCTGCAGCTGTCATGGAAGTATCCAAAATCTGGACCGCTTCAATCACTCCATCCAAATCTTCGATAGATAAAGAATACGAACGTCTCCCGACAGAATAACATATCGACTGCTTTTTTACTTTAGGGTGATGGGCAATAGCCAGCAATAAACCAAATGCCACCGCTTTAGATCTTCCCCAGTTTTTAAGTGATACATCCAATAAGATTATCCGATCCTCATTGTTTTCCGTAGGAGGAGCCTCTCGATTGAAGTACATCGCTTCCTTATTGGCCAGTCTAGATAAGAACGTGATGTCCTCATTGGCATATTCAGAAATCAATAATTTATCAAATTCTCCCTTATTGGTAATGTCAGCCACTCCCCCAAAAGGTTGTCCGCTAGGTACTTTTTGGTGCATAGGAATGTTTGCACTACTCCATATTCGCTTTATAAGTGCCCCAGCCTTAAATGTCTGTTTATTATTCATTAATTGACTTACAAAATCAAATTCCTCTGTTGTTTCTAATGGAAAGGAATCAATTTCAATTTCATCCATTCCCTCTTCTACTTCAGCAACTCCTTTCAATGCATTTAAAAGTCGATCAGCAGTAGGATATTTTTTATACAATAATGCCAGAGGTCTTAAATCATGATACAGTTGATTCGTACTTAATGGAGATCTTAAAAACCAAGTTTGATTACTTTTTATCTTCTTATTAATGTTGTCTAGTACCCTTCTAGATTTATTAGCCGACAGACTATTATGACATCCATTAAAAATAGTAGAGAATAACAATAATCTCCTTTCTCCAAAGTGGTAGGTTGGCCCCATCGAGTTCAGTATCGCAAGAAACTTTAAGCTGTTTTGTATATCCTCTTCATAGGCAGACCTAAACGCATAGTTTTCAATAAAGGATTTGACACCTCTATCTGAATTAAATTTAGATCTTGAAGTAAATGCCATCGCCAATAATAGTGTACCAAAAGGTGGTATTCCCTGAGGTTGTAATACGGTCAATATATGAACTATAGCCGTACGATATGCAATAGTACTAGCTTCGGGAACAGCGGCCACTTCTCCTTGCTCTTCCCATTGCCAAAAATAGTTCTCAAAATGATCAAAATATCTATTCCAATCCATCAGCTCTGTTCATTTTGATGTGATAAAGACTGGACTGTTAAAGCCACTGAACTTCTGGTTAACTTCTCATAAGATTGCTTTGAAATATAAGCATAGGTGCTGTCCACATTCCAAAGAATATCCCACTCATTTTCAGGATTAATTTTTTGTTGGATGGCACTGGTTAAAGATGAAAGCTCCAAATCAAAACCAGAGGGAAACAAAAACGATTGGTGCTTCCAAAATGTTTTTCCAGGCAATGGTAATAATGGATTTCCCACTACAAAAGCATTTCCATCTAAAACAGTCCATAATAATGGTTGTAATCGTAAGGTTGAGGCCGTTTTGATATATGCCACAAAAAGATCCCAGTCAATAAGATGCCCTACTGCTTGTTTGGT
Organism: Saprospiraceae bacterium; assembly: GCA_029212405.1. Taxonomy (GTDB): domain Bacteria; phylum Bacteroidota; class Bacteroidia; order Chitinophagales; family Saprospiraceae; genus CAJXUU01. The sequence goes on along the minus strand of JARGNR010000016.1, from coordinate 77,096 downwards.
CTGCTCTGCAGGTACAATATTAATATCGATACTTGGCTCCATTTCAAAGAAGTTGTGATTCTTCTTAGGTAATTCCAAGAATATTGCTCTTTTTATTGGTGTCCATAAACATGCTGGAACATTTCCTGTCGGTAGCAATTTACCTAAAGGAAACAACTTTCCTTTCTTTGTAAAAAACTGTTCAATACTTGGAATGCTCTTTATTTCAATCGAATTAATTTCTTGTTCAGTCAATCCTTTAATCCATAGATATCCACCCTCATCCGATAACGATAAGTGCTCCCAATTATATACCGATGCAAGATGATCTATATCAGAGGATTTTAACCGTGCTAAATAGTCTATATGGATTTCAATATTGCTTCCCATAATCCATTAATTTCTTGTTCGAGATGGTCTTTCTGCTCCACATTATTTACCCACCTGCTCCGTGTCTGAACATACCTAAGTTTGTCTTTAATAATATTTTTTTCCTCAAAAGAAAGGTCGTCACTCCCCCACTTTTCTTTAAGTAAGTTGACTTCTTTCATCAATTCCTCTGCATTCGGATTTTTATTAAATCGCGCCTGAGGATGTGCTTCAGGCGTAATGTCTTTCTCAATTATATTATCCACCAATCCTGCCAACAATTCAATTTGTTCTTCGCTGTCCCATATGTATTTCAGTATCCAAAGATCAGACAATATCGCTTTCTCTCTATCACATAACAAAGCGCTGGCTGCGATCAGATTTTGAAACTTGACCGCCCTTCTATCCGATACATTAATACCCGCATTTCGGAGCGCATGCACCAAGTTTACATAAGGTTTTCTAATCTCTGACAAATCGACTTGCCTACACCCTTTCTGCAAAGTCTTTAATTCTTTCGGTGAAACGGAAGGCCGCTCTTTTTTCTTTGAATTTTCTAAATTCCATCCTGCAATTAATACCTGATCTAATAAATCGGTATCCACATAATCGCACTTTATTCGGACCAGAAAACGGTCCAATAATGCATCCAATGCTTCATCTTCAGGTAAAAGGTTACTCGCCCCCACAAACATGAGTGTCGGCAATTTTAAAACTTCTTTCCCTCTTCTGAAGACTTTCTCATTCAACGACATCAACAAACTATTCAGCAAGGCACTATTTGCATTAAATATCTCATCCAAAAATACCAACGATGCTTCTGGCATCATCCCCTCAATGTTTGTCACCAATGTTCCTTCCTTCAATTTTCGAATATCAAAAGGGCCAAATATCTCACTCGGCTCAGTAAACCGAGTCAGCAAGTATTCAAAATTATTCCCTCCATCAATACAGTTGGACATTTGCTTCACAATGGCACTCTTCGCAGTTCCTGGAGGACCCAATAAAAACGCATTTTCCTTGGCAATCAAAGCGACTCCCAACAAGTCGATGACATCATCTTTCCCAACAAATAAATCCTTTAAATGAGTTAATACATTTTTTAATTTTTCTACTGCATTCATAGTTATTTCTTCTATTCTTATTTATTTTAGCAATTGGTTTTTGTATATGCCCAATTCAGCTTTATAGTAATTCTCTATTGCTGGAACTTTCATTAATACGGTATTATGAAATTTGGCTACTCGTTCTGAAAAAATCTGCAATAGCCACTGATCCTCAACAAATAGTGTAAGATCAAATTCATCCTCTTTTTTGCAAATCGGGATCATAGAATACGGCCAAGCATTTCCAATGGTGAGCAATTGAGAAATGATAGGATCATCCTGATCTATTTCTATTAACTTTTCAATGATATCTGGCAAAAACCGCAAACAAAGATCTGCAGATATGATGCTCGATTGATTTACTTCTCCGTCGTACTGTTTTAAATACTGAGATATTTTTTCTAAAACATCTGACCTATTCAACATCAATTGAGCACAATTATAAACAAAAGTCGCAGCCCAATAAGCCGCCTCTTTATCAAATTTTATATCCGTTTCTGGAAGGGCAATCTTTTGTTCTTCAAACTCTATATGCAAAAATTGAATCACCGTTTCGTCCTTTACTGACAAGGGAACAAAATGCCCGTGCATTGCCAATAATTCATTCTTTCGTAAGGATTGAATAAAAAATAAAAAGTACTCTGATATGGAAGTCGGAATATTCAAAAGTCAATGTTGTAATTAGGTTTCATCAAGCAAGGTAAAAATTTTAACTCACTCCGTATAATTCTTAGTTATCGCCAAAGTATAAATAGTCCATTTTTAATCAATAAGTTCATATAAACTTACACCTTTTTAAAATTGGTTGCTTTTATTTGATGAAATCAATCCGAATGGAAAAAGCTGTATCGTTGAATATTTATACCTACATTTCGATTTCAAATTGTTTAAGAAAAACTGAATCTTAGATGAAATACCTTTTACTCTCCTGTCTTCTAGCCCTGCTCTGGTCTTGTCATCCTATAAAAGAACCCATTATTGATTTTTCATTATTGAAATTTGAATTTAAGGTTGATTCGTTGGATAATAAATCGCTCGCTCAATTAGTTTACCAAGATCAAATGGAAAGGTCCAGCCATCTAATAGATACTTCATCAACCATTCAAAATGATAGTATCAGACGGCAAACCGTCTATAATTTCATGAAAAATAATACACTTAAGACATCCAATGATTATCAAAACGCAGCTTTAATTTTACAGCATGGAAAAGATTCTTCCGATTTTCGTCAGGCGGTAGAATTAATGGAAAAATCAATTGCCCTAAATCCTTATGCAGACAAATGGCTTCTTGCTGCTACGACAGATCGATATTTGTTGAGTATTGGAAAGAAACAAATCTATGGGACTCAGTATCAAAAGTTACGGAATAAGGAATCTAAATGGCAAATCATGGACATCGATCCCACACAAATTACTGATGCCCAACGAGCTGAGTATGGAGTAGAAACATGGGCTCGACAACAAGAAAAAATGAGAGTAATGAATCTTAAAAAGTTGTCACAAATGTATGCATCGGGTACTTCAATCCACGCTATTCAACAATTCATTACATCGGAAGATTTATTTCAATCCGAATATGATCTAAGTGCTAAAGGAATCAATGCTTTTGGAATGGAATTAATGGCTCAAGAAAAGTATAAAGAGGCAGAACAGATTCTACGAATGTGTACCTTAATCTATTTTAAAAATTCTACTTCCTTCGAAGCTTTAGGAGAAGCATTGTACAAGAATGGAAAATATCAGGAATCACTTCAGGCTTTTCAGACGTCTGTCCATCTATACCCCAACAATACCTATCCAAAAAAGGTGATCGATGCATATCATTCGTTTCAAATATTTTCTGACTAGTCAGTTTCCGAAAAGGACTCCTAAGAAATTATTTCTTATATTTCAAACGTATATTCTATTTATGTTTACCACGCTCTAAATGCTCAACTATTGAAATCCTCCCTTATTTACTTCCTTCTTTTAACAGCTTTTATATTATCCTGTAATTCAAATCACACAGATTTAAAACAGCCCCCCAACATCATTCTAATTTTTACAGATGACCAAGGGTATCAGGATGTGGGGTGTTATGGTTCTCCAGATATTCTTACCCCCAACTTGGATCAAATGGCACAAGAAGGTATTCGCTTAACAGATTTTTATGCTGCTCAAGCCGTTTGTTCTGCTTCGAGAGCTGCTATACTTACGGGTTGTTATCCGAATAGATTAGGGGTACATGGTGCTTTTATGCCCAACAGTAAAAAAGGGCTCCATCTGAATGAAATTACGCTGGCAGAACTGTTGAAACCTTATGGATATCGAACTGCATTATTTGGCAAATGGCACTTGGGTGACCATCCTTCATTTATGCCAAACAAGCAAGGTTTCGATGAATATTTTGGAATTCCATATTCCAATGATATGTGGCCATTACATCCCCAGCAAGGACCGATATTTGATTTTGGACCGTTGCCATTGTATGAAAATCAAACCATTATTGATACATTGACGGACCAATCAAATTTGACCACTCAAATAACCGAAAGAAGTGTAGAATTTATACGTAAGAACAAAGAGAACCCCTTCTTTTTATACATTGCACATCCTCAACCTCATGTCCCCTTGTATGTCTCAGACAAATTTAAAGGAAAGTCAAAGCGCGGTCTTTACGGTGATGTAATCATGGAAATTGACTGGTCCGTGGGAGAGATATTAAAATCATTGAAAGAAAATAAACTGGACGAAAACACCCTAGTCATATTTACTTCAGACAATGGTCCTTGGTTGAATTATGGAGAACATGCTGGAAGTGCGTTACCCCTCAGAGAAGGAAAAGGAACTGCATTGGAAGGAGGACAGCGTGAACCTTGTATTATTCGATTTCCTGGTGAAATACCTGAAGGAAAAGTGATACATGTGCCTATGATGACCATTGATATAGTACCTACCATTGCCGAAATTGTGGGTGCTGAGTTACCAAAAAATAAAATTGACGGTAAAAGTATTTGGCCACTGTGGACGGGTGATTCTGACCGGAGTCCGCACGAGGCTTATTATTATTACTATCATGTCAACGAATTGCATGGAGTGAGATATGGGAAATGGAAATTGTATTTTCCTCATTCTTATAGGAGTCTCAACGGACGAGAAGGAGGCAAAAATGGACTTCCTGTGCCGTATGATTACAATACGATTCAAGAAATCGAATTATATGATTTGGACAATGATATAGCAGAAACCAATAATGTAGCAGCTCAGCATCCTAACGTGGTAGAAAAAATAAAACAGCTTGGCAGTCAGATCCGACTAGAACTAGGAGATGCATTAAATGACCAATTGGGCAAGGGAAACAGAGAAATAGGAACTGTGGATCTCGGTGAATAGTAGTATAAGAAAAGATACCATGTCCATCACAACAAAAATCTTTTTGTCTCATCTGTTCGTGGAGTAAAAAGGGAAATTAATAGAACAGTTTTGCAGGCTTGGAAGAAGTTTTGAATTTTACCTCAGAAATAAGGATAGATAGAAAGATGAAAAGGAGAATAGTGGGCATCGATGTAGCTAGAGCCTTGGCTATAATAGGAATGATCATAGTCAACTTTAAAGTTGTTTTTGGAAGTGAAGGATCTGCAAATCTTAAATCTATTGCGAGTTTTTTCGATGGAAAAGCAGCTGCGATGTTTGTTGTGTTAGCGGGAGTGGGTATTGCCTTAATGACTAATTCAGCCATCAAAAATACCGACAATAAAAAATTAAGAAAAGCATCTTCCATCATTCTAAAAAGAGCCATTTTACTTTTTATAATAGGACTTTCTTACGTCTGGATTTGGCCTGCCGACATATTGCACTATTATGGAATCTATATGATCATTTCTTTACTTTTTCTCAGTCGATCAAATTTCTCTCTAATTACAGGTACTATATTTTTCATTGGGCTGTTCCCCATACTTTTATTTCTTATTAATTATGAAACAGGATGGAATTTTGATACGCTTGAATACGAATCATTTTGGTCACTACAAGGATTTATAAGAAACTTGTTTTATAATGGTTTTCATCCTGTGATTCCCTGGACAGCATTTATGTTATTTGGGATATGGTTGGGGAGACAAGATCTACAAGATGACGCCTTTATTAAAAAATCATTTTGGGTAAGCCTTTTAGTCTTTTGTCTGATACAAGTAGTTTCATTCGCATTATTGTATTTCGGATCAGCGGGGGATACAACTACTTATCAGGAGTTGGCACCCATTCTTGGAACGGCCCCAATGCCTCCAATGCCCTTATATATGGTAAATGGAATAGCGGCTGCCACCTGTACTATCGCAGCTTGTATTTATTTAGCAAAAAAGTATGAGCGGTCTTTTTGGGTTTCCATATTCAGCAAAACAGGAAAACTTGCGCTAACCTTTTATGTCGCTCATGTAATTCTAGGAATGGGTTGTATTGAAATAGTCAGTGCGAAAGAGTTTGGATCATTTTCCTTGAAATTTTCTTTGCTATATGCATTGACTTTTAGTTTAATTTGCATAATATTCGCCTCCGTTTGGCTGAGATATAAAAAAATCGGCCCTTTAGAATGGATAATCCGAAAACTAACAAATTAACTATGAGTGACGTACTGATTTTAACTGGACCTGCTGGAGTTGGAAAAACAACTACTGCTACTATTTGGTCATCTATGAAAAAAGCTGCCCACATACAGGCAGATGACTTTTCTTTTCTTCTTGATGAAGGTACATTTGAAAAGTGGTCAGAAGAGGAAGATAAATTTTTCGCAAAAATCTCTGCCATGATGGCGCTCCAGTTTTTGATGAATGGATTACCTGTTGTCATCGAATATGTATGGAAGCCATACGCTATAGAGGAGATTAGAAAAGAACTATTCCGAATGAAAGGTATCAATGTTCGGGTAGTCAGGTTGACGTGTGATCTTGAAGAAAATGAAAATAGAGACAAGCAGCGTACTCCAGCAAATCAGATGGGTGAGCGGGTTAAAATTCTGCAGGATGAATTCAACGAAATTGTATGGCCTAGCTTTGTGGAAGAACTAGACACTACGGGATTATTTCCTCAACAAATCTTAGATAAGTTGCTTGGAAAGCAGGATTCCACTGAAGAGGAGAAGGGAGAAGAAAAAGAAGGGGAATAGTATAGAATAGCTCAAACAGAACTATTATGTTGATTTTTTTGATCTAAAAATAAAGAAGCGACTTAAATTAAAATACTGGGTAGAAATTAATTTTTACCCAGTATTTTAATTTTTGCGATACAGTTCTTAACTACACATCATACTGTTGTTTAGATTGATTTTCTACTTGCGTTTGATATAAACTGTCTTTTTACCGTTTTCATCTAATTTAACTTCTATCGTTTCAATATCATCCATGTCATTTTCAGAAAGTGCCTTAGCTTCTTCATCAGTTGCTTTCTTACCGTCAATGTAAACATCTGCTCCTTCTTTGATTAGTTCTTCCATCGTAACTGGAGGTGGCGGTGGAGGTGGCGGAACCAACATTTGAGAATTTGCTTTTAATGATTTAGCCTTCCGTGTATCTTTCACAGGTGGCGGTGGTGGCGGAGGTAAAACACCATTTGGAGCTTTGGGAGGTTTCGGTGCTTTGTTTGGCTTTAATGCCTTCTCTGGCTTAGGAGGTTTGGGAGGCTTCGGAGGTTTTGGTATCGCCATATCTCCGTTAGCATTCACAAACACATTTCCATCTTCTGTTACTTTAACTATGGTGCCTTCAGAAAGCGATTTAAAATTCATATTAGTCCGTTTCTCACCAGGAATAGTAGGTGGGGGTGGAGGCGGAGGAGGAACCTTAGCCTTTTCATTATCGGACAATTTAGCATAAGGAGATACTTTTATACTTCCATCTTTTTGCACAAAATGAATTATTGCATTTTTATAGTATTCATCAATATCAATACTCTGCTGGGATTCATGTATAAATGTATTTTCACTTTGAGAAACCGCGGGACTTCCAAAGCAAAGAAGCATTCCAATTATCAATGGTATCGTACTCAATACCAATACTCTTTTCCTCTTCAATGAGGAGTGTTTAGTCATCATTTTTAATCTTTTTTGTGTTAAATGAAAATTGATATTACTGGCCAGAGATATCATTGAATTATTTTCAATCGTATCCAACAAGAGATGCTGGTAGGATTGTACTTTATTGTATTTTTTCAACACCGAATCATCGGCTAAAAACTCATGATTCAGTTGAATTGCTTTCTTGTATGCCCTCAAAATAGGATTGAACCAAAAAATAGTGATCAATGCTTCAATAAAAAGAACATCCCAACTATGTTTTTCAAGTGCATGCACCAATTCATGATCTATTAACTGAGGGGCAATTTTTTTCTCCTCGTATTCTTTTTTATTGATATAAATCCAATTCATAAACGTAAAGGGAGAGATCTTTTTGTCCATTAAAACAATTGATATCCCATTAATTTCATCATGATTATATTCTTTTTTGGCATGTATTAACTCCCGAATACTTTTGAAAAATTGGTTCCCCAAATAACAAAATACGACTACATACATGGCCCAAAGTATCCACCCAAAATGAAAGTCAACTCCCATATCTTCTGTCATGATTGTACCAGAAGGGATCGTATCAATTGTTGGATTTAATCCATTTCCAGCTGCAGTTGTCAACTCCATAAATTGTATTCCAGTAGGCAATATGGGTACGACAAACGAAAATACTACGGCAAAAAGAAGGTATGCTCGATTAAATTGATGCATCTTCTCTTTTTCAAGAAAAACCCGATAAAACAAGAGTAATACTCCCAGTATCATCGCAGACTTTAAGAGATATAATAGGATACTCATTTTTTAGCGATTTGGTTATCAATCATATCTCTTAACGCTTGCAACTCTTCTTTACTCATATCTGTAGAGTTTGTAAAAAAGGAAGCAAACTGGCTGGCAGAGTTTTCAAAAAAATTAGAAACGAATCCCTTAAATTGTCCAGACACATAATCTGATTTCATGACGGCTGGTTTATATTTCCGTGCCCTACCCTCTGCGGTAAATGTGACAAATCCCTTTGTTTGCATTCTTTTGAGTAAGGTAGCTATAGTGGTTGTAGCTGGCTTGGGATCTTCATAACACTCTATTAAATCCTTCATAAATGCTTCTTCTAAAGACCATAAATGGGTCATTAAAAGTTCTTCAGATTTAGACAATTGCATACGCAGTTATTTTTATTACTCTACAAACGTAGAACAAATTTTTTAATTCTACAAGTGTAGAGTGAAAATATATTAAAGTATTTTACAAAAAAATTATCAGAGCGCAAAAGTGATTTAAAAACATCGAATGAAACAAAATACACTCACACAAATGAACTCAAAACCGTATATTTATATTTATTACACATACGAAGTTCTTATCATAAAACCATTTATATGTTCAAAGTCAAACTCATAGAGAGTAATACATATTATTCCCAGCGAGTGATATACTTGATCCTTTTATTTATACAGCCGTTGTTTGCTGGTTTACTTGTCAATTATTCTATCTTCCCTTTGTGGTTTTTTGTTTTGCTCTTAGGTTCTTTTATGGCCACTGTTTGGGCCAGTAAGAACAATCAAAAAAAAATTGCAGAGTCTACAGAAAAACATTATTTGGAATTAAAGTCAGATTCTATCGTTGTGAAATCCAGAAAAGGATTAATCAAAGAAAAATATGATATTCAAGACATAGATAAACTATCCTTAAAAAAGGAATATGACTTAGATAATGCAGAATCCAATTGGATTCAAGAACTGAAAGGAAATCACTTACAGAACTTTCTTGAATTTGTTAATGCAGCAGGGAATAAGAGATTCAATTTTGTAATTGAATCTCACTATCAACTTAAACAACTGCAAAAAATAAAAAACAGCTGGAAGAATCAAGATCTCATTATTGAATATATCTAATAGCTAGATTTCTCCGATCAAAAATCTAAAACTATACCACAAATGATGGATAAAATCAACGTAATCTTTTGCATTATCTTTTTGACTACAACAGTAAGTTTTTCTCAGAAGGAAATGATACACTTAAATGGAATCGAAGTAGAGGAATTTTTACCTCCAAACATGGTTCGTATCGATACCAACTTTTATGCAGACAAAACGGAGGTCACCAATATGTTCTACAAAGAATATTTGTATTGGTTAAAAACAACCTATGGAACTCTTGCCTCTGAATTTATTGATGCAATACCTGATTTATCCGTATGGACCTTCCAGCCGTATTTTGAATTAGATGGTCAAACGTATCTGGAAGATCCTGAGTTTAATGATTTCCCTGTCGTTGGGGTCACATTAGAGCAAGCAAAAGCATATTCCGAATGGAGAACAGACCGTGTTGCCGAGATGTTATTAATAGAGTTGGGCTATTTAAAACCGATCAAAGAGAGCACCCCAGAAAATTACTTTTCTCTGGAAAAACTAAAAGCAGGTACTATTGCACTTCTCAAACCCTTGGATTCGAATTTTATATATCCACTTTTTTATATTCCAACCTCAAAAGAATGGGACAAAATAGCTGCCATTAATGAAGGCTACTTGTATGGGGTAGATCCGAGAGATAGTAACAACAAAAAATTAGTAGAAAATGGCTATCTCCTCATACATACTCAGGAAGCCTTGGATGAATCAAAAGAACAATTATATTCCCCTACCCAATCCGTAGTACATGGATGCATCAATAAAAATGGACTCTACCACACCCTTGGTAATGTTTCTGAAATGGTGGATCAACCTGGGATAGCCAAGGGAGGTGATTGGATGCATCTGTTTAAAGATATTAATTTCAGAAGTAACGTCGAACAAAATATTCCTAATTGCTGGACGGGATTTAGAAATGTTAGTCGGTTGGAAATAATGTCTACTACTAATTAAATAACTCTGTGTCCATTTTTACCCTCAATCTTCAATCGTTTTATGAAAGCATCATATACATGTCCATTTTCATAATAAACCAATGAATGTTTAAATGATGAAAAATTATTTTCTACTATTAATCTTGGTAGTAATTTACAGTTGTAATCCAAGGGTAAATACCAAACTGACTGACCTGCGTTATTCTCCGTTAGCTATTGACGAAGAAATATTTTTGTTTAGCCTGGATGACATCATTCCTACAAAATCCAAATTTATTGGGAGTATCAAACTAGGAGAAGGAGGATTATCTGTTCGATGTGGTTACGATGATTTGATAGATAAGTGTATTATTACAGCGAGAAATGCAGGTGCGAATATAATTGAACTAAAAAAAGTAAAAGCTCCCAATCTTTTTACTTCCTGTTATCGTATTGAAGCGGATCTCTACCGAAATTTTTCAAGAAACTTTTTGGAAGGAAATGAAGAAATTGTAGAATTTGAACCAAATGAAAAACTTCTATTATCCACATTGGAAGGCTTGCGTCAAGGGGAGTTCACCTTCTATAATTTTGATGGATATTCAGTGGTGACCTACGAACACGCAGATCCTTTTAATGAAAAAACGATAAAACAACTAAAAAATAAATTCAAAATTTCTAAATCCGACCCAGGGAAACTATCAAGGAGAATAAAAAACTCTAACCTCCTATATAATTCTGTAAAAAAGGTATCCGATGATATAGAGTTAAGCACCGAACATTTCATTATTGCCAATGACAAAGGAAAAACTTCCTATATCGGGATTTCTACATCGATTCCGAGAAATGAACAAATGGAAAACACCTTCCTCAAGTTATATACTAATCTAGAAATTCCATATTATCATTATGCAAGCCAAGAAATAGATTCCATTTATTTTGCCAATCGATATATCCAACTAGGACCAGTGTGCAGATGGATGGATATACGAAATGTACAATGTCCACATTTGGGGCAAATGGACTGGTCAGAATTCTCAACAGAAGAAAGAGCCCATCAATATATCCGTCAAAGAATTCAAATCACAGAACGTAAGAAAGAAGGAGAATTCATCGCCACAGAAAAAGTAGATGTCACTTTTGAAGGCATTGAAACTACTGCACAGAAGTATACGTTGAAGGTCAAAATGCCAAAATTTGCTCTGGGAGGAAGTAATATTTTATATATCTATTACGTAGTGGCTAAAATCGAAGAGAAATACGTTGGTGCTATTTTGAGTCACTATGACAATGACAATAACAGTCCTGGTTTGCCTCCTCTACTATCCGAAGTCATGGCCCTGAAATAGAACCTAAATATGTATTTTACAAATTCAAAAATAATTCGTTCATGAAAAAAATGACTTGCAAACAATTAGGCGGAGCATGCGATTTAGAATTTACAGCCAATACTTTTGATGAAATGGCTGCGCTCAGCAAACAACACGGCATGGAGATGTTTCAAAAAAAGGATGCAGACCATTTAAAAGCCATGGGAGCGATGCAAGCTCTAATGGAATCCCCTGAAAAGATGAAGGAATGGTTTGAAGACAAAAGGAAAGAATTTGAGAGCCTACCTCATATTGATTAATCCATGGTTTTACCATACATGGAATACAATGGATCCACCTGTTGTACCCTAAATGTACAAATCCAGAATCAATAGTGCACCAAAAATTACACTTGCTACCCCATTCGTAGTAAAAAAAGCCATATTGACTTTTGACAAATCATTCGATTTTACTAAGGTGTGCTGGTAATACAATAAACCTATAAATACGATTGCTCCTATATAATGGATATATCCGATCGATTCAAACTGAGTACCTAATTGGTAAGCGGCAGAACCGATCAATATTGCAGTAAGCAAATGAAAAAAAGTACTTAACTTTAATGCATTCTCTTTACCCAACCATACAGGCGTTGAATGAAGCTGTAGAGATTTGTCAAATTCAAAGTCTTGTAGTGCATAAATAATATCAAATCCAGCAACCCAGAATAAAACAGCCATTCCTAACAATATCGGAACTAGTCCAAACTCACCCGTTACGGCCATATACGCACCAATAGGAGCCAATGATAATCCCAGTCCCAGCACCAAATGACATAGAGCTGTAAACCTCTTGGTATAACTGTACCCAAGGGTGATCAAAATAGCCACTGGACTCAAGTAAAAACAAATTGGATTAATAAAATATGTTGTAAGGATCAACCCAATACAATTCGCAATTACAAACCATAAGACGGAACGTTCAGGCAATATACCAGCAGGTATTTCTCTCACTGCTGTTCGAGGATTTTTCCCATCGATATCCCTGTCCTGCCATCGGTTAAATGCCATTGCGGCATTTCTCGCAAAAACCATACACAACAACACCAAACCCAACACTTTCCAATCAAACGTGTAATCTGGCATATTGACCGCAATAAAAAATCCTACCAAAGCAAATGGAAGGGCAAAAATAGTGTGACTGAATTTGACTAGACTTAAATAATTCTTCATTTCAACATACAACTTCTGGCAAAGCATTTAGTTGCACAAAACTAAGAAATATGTTGTCTTTTTTCACTCTTTGCTCGCTACTTCAAAAAATATCGAATGAAGTAATTTTGAAAACCTTACAAAATTCAAAGAGCATAAAAATTTTCGGTATTAAAATTGCACTGTTTTAGTGTTATCCATGTAAGAAAAGGATACATAAAAACAAAGACATACGATGAGATTATTATATGTATTTCTCTTATTATCTGTAAGTTATATATCAAATGCGCAATGTATTGCGGATTTTTTTGTTACGTCAGAAAATAGCACATTTCAGTTTACTGATGCTTCTATCCTTTCAGAAGGAGAAACAATTACTTCACGGCTGTGGAGATTTGGCGATGGTTCAACGAGTACACAAGAGAATCCTGTTCATACCTATGTGAGTCCTGGATCCTATAATGCAATCTTACAAATTGCAACATCAGAAGGGTGTAATGCCTCCGATACATTGCTGATCGAAATTTGCAGTATCGGTCTCGACTTTAATTTAGGAACCGTATGTAATGCACAAGGGAATGTCTCTCTTACCCTTACAGTAACCGATGTCTTCAATTCTCTTCAATTTATAAATGTATTCTTGGATGATATTCTAGTGAATGATACGGCCATTGCCATTCCTCAAGGTACCTTAAATCTAAACTTGATGGTCCCTGGAGATGGAAATCAACATTTTGTAATGGTGGAATCAGCCTTAACGGGTCAATGCAATGAAACGATTGGATTTTTTGTAGAAGACTGTAATTCGAGCTGCTTTCTTTCCAATTTGGAAATAGATGAAACCGTCAACGAATCGCATAACATTGTCATTACTGAAACGGGTTTCATACCCAATAATCGAATTATTCAACTGGGTGATTTGGTGCGTTTTATATGGCTGGATGACAATCATTCTTCTACATCAGTCGATACCGTGTCTACGGACAAATGGGATAGTGGTGTTCAAGATTCTTCGTTTACCTATGAACTTGCACTAAAGATTCCTGGAATAAAACCTTATTACAGCACACCAGATGGACCTCCCGATTCAGGCGATTTCACAGGGAACATTATTGCAAATTGCCCGAATAGTCAAAGTAGTAGAGTTGAGTTGACTTTCTTCAATGCCTTTATTCCTGAAACAGGTTTTTATATTGGTTTAGATGGTGTAGTTCTAAAAGATACCGTATATGATTATAGCAATAATGGATTGACAAAAGTTGAATTTTCACTGCCGGGAGATGGAAAATCACACCAAATGTCAATTGTAGATGTTGCTGATCCATCGTGTGCTTTGAGCAGTACCGTAAGAGCAATAAACTGCCAAGGCGAATTGAATTGTGCATTAAATGTCAATGCGTTTATAGCTGAACGTTGTGATCAAGATTCAATGGTTCAACTCGCTGTTGGAGTTTCTTCATTAAAGCCTACCGATCTTGGTGTTGCCATTATGTTGGATGACACTCTGGCCATGGATACCATCTTTTTTGATGGGAATCAAGCAAGCACTATCATTTCAGTTTTTGGTGATGGTCTGACACATAAAATTTCTGCAATGGACCTATCCGATTCGTTGTGTACAGACGAATTATTGATTGAAATCAACGATTGCGCCGAACCATGTAGTATTTCTGATTTAACAGTAGGTACTGGTTCGAACAATACCATAGTGCTAGGGGTAACCAATGACAAAATCAGTTTAAAAGATATCATTGTCGCATCAGGAGATGATATATTATGGCAGTGGGTAGAGGACAGTATTGTTGGCTTACGATCCATTGCGCTATCTGGTCCAGATAGTTGGGACAGTGGATTGCAGACCAATGGCGCCATATTTATATCCCCTATTTTGACTGCAGGAATTCATCCTTATTATATGTACAATAGTGCTGGAGATACTCTATTTCAGGCCTCTATAGAGGTGGTAGCCAATTGTGAAGAAAATATGATCCCTGTCTTTTACTCATTTGATGATGTGAACGGGTCATTCTTGGGCTATGATATTTTTGTAGACGGAGTCAAAATCTCCAATGGCCCATTTGAATATGCATTGGATGGAGACAATAAAGGGGTGTTCCAATTAGAAGGAGATGACCTTGAACATCAAATAGAAATAAAGGATGCAGAAGACAATGGCTGTACCGCAGACGTCACATTTGTAGCTCCAATATGTGAAATTACCCCATGTGGTGGAATGATAGAATTGTTTGTTCAAGACTCGTGTTATAATGACAACACCATTAGATATGTTGCTAAAGTAAGTCATCCTAATCCCTCTCCTCAAGGATTTATATTGGAAGTAAATGGAGAGCTTTTTCAAGGATTCCCATTCTTTTATGATGCTAATGGAGAAGCATTTTTTGAAGGATCACTGCCTGCTGATAGTTCTGTACACCTCTTTTCCTATATGGACTTATTTGATCCAAATTGTTTTGACACCTTATCGTATCAATCTCCTGTTTGTGTGACAGATTGCACACTTGACTTGATCTCAGCAGAACTAATTACTGAAGATTATCAAGCCAATAACCCTATGATCCCTGACTCATTGGTGGGTTGCATTGATAGCTTCATTCATGTAGAAATCCTATTTTCGGAAACCTATTCAAATGGTAATAATTATTTCGTATTTCTGGACAGCTTTTTAGTAGGAGACATTTATACCTACGAAAATGGAGACACTGTGAATTCATTTATAATCAGTATTCTAGGAGATGAACAACCTCATTTGATTCAAGTATTTGATGGCTTGGATTCTGCTTGTAATTTTTCCACGGTGATCACTCCCCCACTTTGCTACTCTCCATGTGATATTCTTATTGATGAACTTAGCGTGGATAGTTGTGTGAATGAAACTGCTTTTTATACCTTAGAATTGGACACTACTACAAATAGCATTGGTTATCAGGTATACTACGATGGGGATTCCTTAGAGGTTACTATTGATAGTTTCTCCATTCACTTTAGTGCAAAAGCAGATGGATTGGAACATTCTATTTTGATAGTAGACAATTTAGAGCCATTGTGTCAAGATTCTATTGATTTCACAGCTGCGTACTGCTTAAATTGTCCCATAGATATTACATTAATCCAGTTAGACAGTTGCATTATCGGTGATTCTATAGGTTATGCTTTTGTTTTTGATGATGGGTTGGATAGTTTAGATGTTCAAGTGAGTAGTTTAGATAGTAGTTGGATCATCAATCCTCAAGACATAGACTATGCATATGAAATTCGATTAAGGGGGGATAGCAGCGCGTTTGAATATGTGTTTACGTCTTTGGAAGATCAATTTTGTTCGGATACAGTTTTTATTCAAACCATAGATTGTACCCCAATTATTTGTGATCCGAATTTCACTTTTGAAATCGATGGCCTCACATTAACACTTTCCGATAGTTCAACTACTTCAGAGCCTATCACCAGTCAATCTTGGACCATAAACGGAATCGTCTCTATAGATGATTTATCCACGTTCAATTTTACTGTAGATAGTATCGGAACATACAATATTTGTCATCAAATCACTACTGACTCTTGTTCAAGTGAACTTTGCTTGGATGTAATAGTGGGAGACCCTTGTACCCTTATCACTCCCCTATTTTCTGTAGAAATGATCAATGATGGATTTCAGTTCACCAATGAAAGTACAGGAAATATAGATGAATATTTGTATCGTTTTGGAGATGGCATTTTTTCCACCAATCCAAATCCATTTCATATTTATGATGAATCTGGAACGTATGAAGCGTGTCTCGTGGTAAAACAAGATGAGTTTAATTGCGAATTAGAATTTTGTGACTCCATTGTGGTCGTGATTTCAAATACCAATCAAGTCATTGAATCTACTTTTTCAGTATATCCAAATCCAATATCAGAGAATATCAATGAATTGTTTATTGAGTATGGTGGAATACATGAGCTTCAAGCGTCTTCCGTACAGATTGTAAACTCTGTGGGAACACAACTGCCTATTTCCAGTCTTACCAAAACAAAAAATGAAGTCTATAGTCTTCAATTTAATGACACCCTAACCAAAGGGCTCTACTTTATAATTATCAAAGATGGTAACCGAAGGATAAGTAGAAAATTGATCGTCATCTAAATCAATAAATGAAGAGCATCAATGCGTAAAAAATACATCAAGGTTACAGAGGAAGCAGGAAAACGTTTTTTCAGCAGACCACACACAAGTCCAGTAGTAATGCTCAACTTACTGAAATTTAGACAAGTAGCGGATTATTCTTCTCTCCCTCTACTTAAACCAGAAAAAGAAATCTCAGGTAAATCTGCATATAGAAAATATAGCAACGCCGTACTCCCAATGTTAGTAAAAATTGGAAGTGAGGTAATTTTTTCAGGATCGGCAAAAGAATTTTTGATTGGGCCTAATGAGGAAGAGTGGGATTATGTCCTATTGGTTAAACATCAAAGCGTATCTGAATTTCTTAAATTTGCGACAAATGAACAATATTTAGCGATTGAAGGACACCGTACTGCTGCGCTAGATGATTCCAGATTACTGCCCATTACAGAATCATAAAAGCAGAATAAATCCTAAATAATATCAGTACAAGGATATTAGTCTATTCCTTGATACCCCATTCCTTTCACTTTTTCCACCTTCCCCATGACTGCAGCAGTCAATTCATTTTTATAGTCTTCGATTTGCTTCCTCACCGTCTCATCAGCAGCACCTAATATTGTAGCCGCCAATATACCTGCATTTTTTCCACCATTTAGCGCTACAGTAGCCACAGGAATTCCAGAAGGCATTTGCAGAATTGACAATATCGAATCCCAGCCATCAATACTATTGGATGATTTTACGGGAACGCCGATAACTGGCAATGGAGTAATAGAAGCCACCATCCCTGGCAAATGAGCGGCCCCTCCTGCACCTGCAACCACTACTTGAATCCCTCTTTTATGTGCATTTCTGGCAAAATCTATCATTCGATCTGGTGTTCGATGTGCAGATACAATGGTCAACTCATAAGGGATATCCAGCATCTCTAAAAATTCTGCAGCGGGTTTCATCACTGGCAAATCAGAATCTGAGCCCATTATTATACTTACTCTTGGGTTTTCATTTTTACTCATTTCTTAGTTATTACTTTTAGCGTTGACTTCAATGTTTTTGCCTTCTCTATAGCCGATTCTAATGATGTATCTACTATGGTAGCATGTCCCATTTTCCGAAATGGCTTTGTCATTTTTTTGCCGTACAAATGTATGTGTGCTCCACTTATTTCTAATGCTTCAGATAATCCTTCATAATAGGCATCTCCCGTATATTCTGGTTCTCCCAGTACATTTACCATTACTGAAGCACTTCTTGCAGATGTATCTCCCAATGGCAAATCCATGATAGCTCTGAGGTGCTGTGCATACTGCGATGTGATATTTCCCTCGATCGTCTGATGTCCACTATTGTGAGGTCTTGGTGCTACTTCATTCACCCATATGTCACCAGATTTGGTTAAAAACAACTCTACCGCTAATAATCCTACAATACCCATCTCCTCTCCAACTTTCTCCGCCAGCTGAGTTGCTCTTTGCTGCACTTCTTCACTCACCGAAGAGGGGGAAAAAAGAAATTCAACCAAATTTGCAGTAGGATGAAACTCCATTTCTACTACAGGAAAACTTTTGATATCTCCAGAAGGTCTACGTGCAACTATTACCGAGATTTCCTTTTCGATGTCGGCCATATTTTCTAATAAACATGGACAATCCAGCAAGTCATCCAAATCCTCAACTGTTCGAACTACTTTTACTCCTTGACCATCATATCCATCTTTTCTTGCTTTTTGAACAAATGGTATGGACCATTTCCCAGCTTTTACTGCATTTTTGACAGTATCTGCATTTCCAAAAAGTTCAAATGGAGCGGTTGGTATATGGTGTGTTGCATACCATGTTTTCTGTTCTCCTTTATCTTTTATCAAATCCAACAAGGCGGGTTGAGGGTACACAGCTTTCCCTTCTTTTTCTAACTGATGAAGTGCCTCTGTATTCACTGCTTCAATTTCGACCGTAACAATGTCCATTTTCCGCCCAAATGCAAGGACATCATCATAGTTTTTAAAATCCCCGTAGGTAATATCTGGACAAACTCCTGCACTTGGATAGGTATTGTCTTTTTCTAATATATTTAGTCGGATACCAAGTTTACTCGCTTCTTGACAAAGCATTTTACCCAATTGACCACCTCCTAAAATTCCAATTTTTTGTTGAATCATAGATTAAAATATGAAGCACAAAAGTAGACAAATTTGATGGAGTATTGGAATATAAACCAGCTTTAAACCGATCGAATGAGCGTAAATCTATGTGCACCATCGTGATTCAAATAATTATTACAATCAATTATCAGCATCATAATAATAGTTGTAGTCTTTTTTGCTCTTCACATATCCAACCAATTTCACAGTCATCTTTTGACTATTGGAATTATAACCAACATCCAATAATTCACCATGTAAAAAATGAAAATTTACAGCATTCAAAAGTGAATCTTCTGGTAAATTAATCCGAATTTTCTTATATGAAAATGGACACATAGCTGATGGAGGAGAATAGTAAAAATCATCGATTTGCTTGCTACTTACTTTTCTCAGGTATTCTGTCCCTACATAAAACTCCTCATTGGTTTTATTTTCAATACTGAAACGAATCATTCCTTGCAGCGGATTCTTTTTGGGTTGCAGTGTATATAAACTACAAGTATTAGAACGCAATTGATAGATCTCTCCTTCCTTGAATTTTGTTACTAAGGGATATTTGTTTGGTTGGGTTCTAGAAAAGAGTATCGTATCAAATCCCTCTTCAGATAAAGGTATCTGAATCTTTTTTGTGAATTTTGGAACAAATACTCCATTCACACCAAAAGTAAACGTTTTATTATGCTCGTACAATACTGAATCTACTTCTAATACTGCAAATTTCTCTTGTGCCGATAGTTGAAGCCCTACAAGCAGTAGACAAATTTGAAAACAGCATTTAAATCGAATCATAATTGCATCATTTATTCCTTACTATTTCAACGTCATTTTAATACCACTCTTTAATTTTTACACAGAAATTTCACACATCGGTTATTTCGAAAAATTTTACGGACATCTTCTAAATCTCCATATGCATACCTATTAATGCTATGGTCAAAAAATGTCATTTGTACAACATCCGAATAGCCTTCCGCTTGATTGACGTAGACCATACTTTGTAGTCCACGTTCAATTTCATCTTGAATATCTTTCTGAGTGTAGGATTTCAATAATATAGAATTCAACAGAATAGTTGCTTTCATATCATAACTTTCATTGTTCATGAAATTTTCTAACAATTGGACTATTGCCTTTTCCTCCTCATTGATCAACAAGTAATATTCTGCAAAATGAATGGCCAGTTTTGTTTTGTACATCAGCACGCCATTGAAACAGCCATATCTAGGCAAGAATGTAGTATTCGCCAACATCAAGTAATGATGTGCTCTCTTTTCTTCTTTCAATTGAATAGATAAGTTAGCAATAATCAAGCATAGGTCTGCATGAAATGAACTTTGATGAACGGTCCGAAAAAGGCTGGAATTGATAGTTCCAGGAAGATAAAGAGGAGATGGTTCATCATTCAGCGCGATCACTTTCTCTAATAATTGAATCGCGGCAATCGTATCTTTTGCTGCAAATTGTCGATCAGCATCCGCTAATATATTCACACAAACTTTAGCCAATTCAAACCGATCCTGAGCAACAACCTCCTTTGTGAATGGATTAATGAATAAAATAATTGAAAATATCAACAAGGTTAATTTCACACGTAAAGGATTGCGATAGTTTACTGAATTATATCATAAACTAAAAAACGTACACCCAAATTGCTTTTACAATAATATAATCAATACAAAAATCGCAATTAGTTGCTTACCACAGGAAGCGATAAGTAGCCTTTGTACAAATTATCATCTTCAAAAACATGATCAGTGAAATCATTCACCACATTATAAAGCGTGTCTCTTTCGATGGCATTTCTGCCCACTCTTCGGATCATTTGAACCAGCTGTTTGGTGGTCAACGAGGGATTTTGTTCTTCAGATCCTGCCATAGAATAAATCTTTGTAGTATCATCAATTGTTCCGTCCAAATCATCTACCCCAAAAGCGAGTGACAATTGAGCGGTATCCCTCCCAATCATCGGCCAATAGGCTTTTATGTGATCAAAATTGTCTAAATAAATTCTTGAGATCGCGTAATTTCTAAGATCTTCTACCACGGTAGATTCTGGTACATGGGACATTTCATTGCCCTTATTTCTGAATTTCAATGGAATAAAAGTTTGAAAACCACCCGTTTTATCTTGCAATTTTCTCAACTCACTCATGTGGTGTACTCTGTGTTTGAATTCTTCGATGTGCCCATACAACATGGTCGCATTGGATCTGTGCCCCAATTCATGCCAAATCTCGTGTATTCTCAACCACTGATCGCCACTACATTTTCCTCCGGCTATTTGATCTCTGATTTCTGGATGGAATATTTCTGCACCTCCTCCTGGCATGGAGTCCAAACCTGCTTCTTCCATTCTTTTCATCCCCTCTTCATAGCTAATTTTAGCTTTTTTAAAGATATAGTGATATTCTACTGGAGTCAGCGCCTTCACATGTAATTCAGGTCGATGAGACTTTATAGTCTTGAAAAGTTCTTCATAAAACGGAACATCATATTGAGGAAGTACTCCACCCACTATATGCACCTCTGTTACTGGCTCATCGTCATATTTTTTAACAATGTCCATCATATCATCAATGGAGTATTCCCAACCTTCAGATCTTTTCTTGATTAATCGAGAATAAGAGCAGAACGAACACGTATATAGACATACGTTGGTAGGTTCCATATGAAAATTTCGATTGAAATAAACGGTATCTCCGTGCTTTGCTTCACGGATGGTATTCGCCATAATGCCAAGACTAGGCAGATCCGCTTTTTCAAAAAGTATCAAGCAATCTTCATCTGTTATCCGATCTCCATTTTTAACTTTTTCTGCTATTGAGGCGATCTCAGAATCCGTTGCTTTACTATTTATTAATACATCCAATTTACTTCCGCTTTCCATTTCTTTTTATTTACTAGGTATACAACACAAAAATGAGGAAAGAGATCAATAAAATGAAACATTTATGCTTCAACAGTTGCACCTGCTTCTACAACCCATCCTTTTGCATCTTCAATGGTCCTATTTCTCAAACCATTGATCGTATTTTTAGCATAAGGAGCTACTTCAAATTTTGAAGGGTCCAAGTACATCACCTTGTCTCTATATTTAATCTCGTCAACCAATGCAATTACAGCAGCTGTTCCAGTACCAAAAACCTCTTTTAAATCGCCTCGATCAGCAGCTTCTACTACTTCATCGATGGACAATCTACGCTCAACCACATTATATCCTTTGTCTTTGAGCAACTCAATGATGGTCTTTCTTGTTATACCTTTTAAAATTGTTCCTTCCGTTATAGGTGTTATTACTTCATCACCAATAACAAAGAAAATATTCATCGTACCCACTTCCTGAATGTATTTAAACTCATTCGCATCCAACCACATAATTTGGTCGTATCCTTCAGCTTTAGCTAATTTGGCGGGGTATAAACTGGCTGCATAATTTCCAGCAGTTTTCGCTTCACCAACACCACCCATTGCAGCTCTAATATAAGTCTCTTCTGCTTTCAACTTTACTGGCTTTGGATAATAAGGACCTACTGGCAAAGTACAAATCATAAATTTGTAGGTGTCAGAAGGTCGCACGCCTAAAGCACTATCCATAGCAATCATAAAAGGACGAATGTATAATGCACTACCCTCTTGTGGAGGAATCCAGTCTTTTTCTAATCGAACTAAAGTGTGTACTGCTTCTAAAAAAGCTTCCTTTGGAAATTCTGGCATACACATTCTTCTGGCAGACGCATTTAACCGATATACATGTTCTTCTGGTCTGAATAAAAGAGGAGTTCCTGCTGCATCTCGAGTTGCTTTCATTCCTTCAAAGATAGATTGACCATAATGCCAAGCTAGATTACCAGGATGTATAGATAGATTTTCTAGTGGTACGATCTCCATGTTGGTCCATTCACCATCAATATAATCTGCTACATACATATGATCTGTAAATATCTTTCCAAAAGGAATATTATTAAAATCTACTGAAGAGGCCGCAGAGTTTTCAACTTTTGTGATCTTTAATTTATTCATATCGATTAGGTTTTTTTAATAATAAAAACAAGTACAAACTGAAAATGAACGTGGTGGATTGAAAACTCCATTTTGAATAAAAAGAATTATGAAGTTTTACTCCTTGTGGATTGAAAATTATAGTCTATTTCCACACCACAAATATACGACATTTTCTTATAAAATTTTATATATCAGACAAATACACAAATAATTTATTAATTTTACTTCAATAATTACAACATACCAAATAATATTTGGACAAACTCAAATATGAAAAGTAAAATATATCGTATCCCAGAGTCAGATATCAGCTCAAAAATAGAAGGTTTGGGACAAAAAGGCCTTCTGATTGTAATAAGAGAAGAAGACAAAATCGAAAATCAGAACACTTTAGAAGGGTTGGTAAAAGCAATCAAATATGATATGAATAATGATGTGATTATCGTTTCCCAAAAGGAAGGCTTTACCGATGTTAATTCTTTGCTCTCAGAAAATACTATTCATACCGTTATTTTAATGGGAATAGAACCTGATTCCATAGGTTTTTCTATTCAGGCATCCCCTTACTTTTTATATAAGATGGAAAATTTTTCAGTTTTGTTGACCGATAGCCTTCGTGCAATGAATGAAGATAAAGCTAAAAAAATGAAATTTTGGCAAATCCTTCAAGAACGATTCTTATCCTAAACTCAAAATACAGTTTAAGACTCTCCCAAAATTGTGCAAACTAATTTCATTCATTAGTTTTGCAAAAATTTATTCACTAAAGACAATTCAATTTTGACATTAATTAAATCAATTTCCGGAATTCGTGGAACCATTGGAGGAAAACCAGGTGCGAATTTAACTCCCATAGATATCGTTGAATGCACAGCAGGTTATGGCTTGTGGATAAAAAAAAGAAGTGCACAACCCAAAGTTGTAGTAGGGAGAGATGGTCGTATAACAGGGAAAATTGTAAGTGAATTAGCCATCAATACCCTATTATCCATGGGTATCGATGTCGTGAATCTAGACTTGAGCACTACTCCTACAGTAGAAATTGCTGTTACACAAGAAAATGCTTCAGGGGGCATTATATTTACGGCCAGCCATAATCCAAAACAATGGAATGCACTTAAATTCTTAAATGCAAAAGGAGAATTCATCTCCGCTCAGGATGGAGAAGAAATTCTCAACTACATCTCTGAAAAGCAGTTGGATTTTGCAAACGTTGACGAATTAGGTACATTAACATCCGACAATTCATATATCGAGAAACATATCGATATGATTCTGGACCTGCCTTATGTCAATATTCCAGCTATACAATCCAAGTCGTTTACTGTAGTAGTAGACTGTATTAATAGTACCGGTGCCATCAGTGTGCCTCCATTATTAGAACGTTTAGGATGTACGGTACACCTTATCAATGAAGAAATTACCGGGATTTTTGCCCACAACCCAGAACCGAGACCAGAACATCTTTTGGAACTATCACAAAAAGTAGTCGAACTGAACGCAGATGTAGGAATATCCATAGATCCTGATGTTGATCGACTTGCTTTTGTAAGTGAAGATGGTTCTATGTTTGGAGAAGAATATACGCTAGTGGCTGTAGCAGATAGTATTTTAGGGAAGAAAAAAGGAAATACAGTTTCCAATCTTTCCTCTACAAGAGCACTCGCCGATGTTACTTCAAAACATGGTGGGCAATACAAAGCATCTGCAGTGGGCGAAGTAAATGTGGTCAATGCCATGAAAGAAACCAATGCAGTCATCGGTGGAGAAGGAAATGGCGGAGTAATCTTGCCTGATTTGCACTTTGGCAGAGACGCACTTGCAGGAATTGCCTTGATGCTGGACCTTTTGGCCGAAAGCAACTCATCTATGTCTCAACTTAAAGCAGGATATCCTTCCTACACCATTGTAAAAGACAAAATAGAATTGACGCCTGCCATTGATGTAGATTACTTACTTACAAAAATTGCAGAAGTGTATTCTGATGAAAAACTCAATACAACGGATGGTTTAAAAATTGACTTTGAGGAAGGATGGATTCATATGCGTAAGAGCAATACAGAACCAATCATAAGAGTTTACAGTGAAGCATCTACCACAGATAAGGCAAAGTCGCTTGCTGAGGGTATAAAAAATGAAATTGATAAAATTCTACAATAAATTGTCCGCTTAATCAGTCACTCTCCTTTGGGAAATGATCGTTTAATACTGTAAATTTGCAATTCTGAAATCGAACCTATGTCACTTTCAATACAATCTTTAACAAAACAATACGGCACACAAAAAGCAGTGGACAACCTCAGTTTTGATGTTGAAGGTGGAAATATCCTAGGTTTTCTAGGTCCCAATGGGGCTGGAAAATCCACTACTATGAAAATGGTGAGTTGTTACCTTAATCCTACATCAGGGACAGCAAAAGTATGCGGATATGATATTTTAGAGAATCCTTTGGATGTAAGAAAACATATCGGTTATCTACCCGAAAGTAATCCATTGTATTACGATATGTATGTACGAGAATACCTTCAATTTGTGGCAGGCATTCACAACTTAGACAATAAAACCAATCGGATTAAGGACCTCATTGAGCAAACTGGGTTGGGTAAAGAACAACATAAGCTTATAGGCGCCCTATCTAAAGGATATAAACAAAGAGTCGGCTTGGCTCAAGCCATGATTCACAATCCAGACGTCTTAATTTTAGATGAGCCCACTTCAGGGTTGGACATGAATCAACTGGTCGATATCCGTAGCTTGATTAAAGAACTTGGAAAAGAAAAAACTGTAATTCTAAGTACGCACATCATGCAAGAAGTGCAGGCATTGTGTGATCGTGTCATAATAATCAACAATGGAAGGTTGGTAGCAGATGACCCGATAGAAAAATTACAAGATCGGATTAAAGGGGAAGACGAAATCACAATTAATCTAACGAATAATAACATTGACATTAATCCGCTAAAAAAAATAAAAGGTGTCAATTCTGTCATCAAAAGCAAAGAAGGAATTGTCCTTCGTGCTGACACAAAAAAAGACATTCGTCCTGACATTTTTAAAACCGCAGTTCAGTTGGGTTGGGTAATAATTGAGATGAAAAAAGAAGACATCAGTGTTGAGGATGTTTTCCAACAACTTACAAAAGAGAATGCCCATGCTTAGTGTATATAAAAAAGAAGTCATTTCGTTTTTCAGTTCCTTGATTGGATATATGGTCATTGCTGTATTTCTTATCTTGATCGGTCTTTTCATGTGGGTATTTTCGGAGACCAACATTCTTGATTATAATTATGCTACCCTTGAACAATTATTCAGTATAGCTCCACTTGTTTTCTTATTCCTTATTCCTGCCGTTACCATGCGATCATTTGCGGAGGAAAACCAGAGGGGCACCATAGAATTTTTGGCCACCAAACCGCTGACTGACTTGCAAATTGTTTTAGGTAAGTACTTTGCTAACCTAACATTGGTCTTTTTTGCTCTCCTTCCTACCTTGATTTATTACTACAGTGTATATCAATTGGGCTCCCCTCCCGGCAACTTGGATACTGGAGGAATAATCGGTTCATATATTGGTCTAGCTTTTTTATCTGCTGTGTTTACTGCAATTGGAATGTGGGCATCCAGTGTCACTGACAATCAAATTGTGGCTTTCATTTTAGGGGCATTTTTATGTTTCTTTTTCCACTGGGCATTTTCCTATTTGTCATTACTTCCCGTATTTGCTGGAGGTCTACACGTTTTTATAAGCAAAATTGGAATCAACTATCACTACAGTTCTATAAGTAGAGGAGTATTGGATAGCAGAGATATTTTGTATTTCATATCAATGATTGTTATCTTTCTATTGGCAACACTCACCTCATTATCAAGAAGAAAATGGTAAATCCCCTTGATTAATTTTTAGCACCGTGCCACAACATTTATTCTAATATTTCGGTTGTATTAATTTGAAATTAATTAGCCAAATGTTTGGAGCATTACCTATCTTTGCCCCATAAAATTTTATCAGCTCAAAGTATAAGATGAATTATCAAAATAATATTCTGGAAACTATTGGAAATACGCCATTAGTAAAACTTAATAAAGT
Source organism: Saprospiraceae bacterium (assembly GCA_029212405.1). Lineage (GTDB taxonomy): Bacteria > Bacteroidota > Bacteroidia > Chitinophagales > Saprospiraceae > CAJXUU01. Next base: position 49,903 of record JARGNR010000016.1, on the reverse strand, counting down.
AGCCAACGGAATTCCTGCGCTAGTACTTGCCAAAGTAGAAACATTTAATCCTGGTCATTCTATCAAAGATCGGATGGCTCTAAAAATGGTAGAGGACGCTGAAAAAGAAGGTAGAATCAAACCTGGTGGAACAATCATAGAGTGTACATCTGGTAATACTGGAATGGGAATCGCATTAGCAGCCTGTGTCAAAGGGTACAAATGCATATTCACCACCTCTGACAAACAATCCAAAGAAAAAATAGATCTGCTGAAAGCTGTTGGTGCAGACGTTATTGTTTGTCCGACCAATGTAGAGCCTACAGACCCAAGATCCTACTATAGTGTGGCAGAAAAACTGAGCAAAGAAATACCTAATTCTGTTTGGTTGAATCAATACGATAATCCTTCCAATGCTGTAGCTCATTATGAATCTACAGGTCCGGAAATTTGGGAGCAAACTGAAGGTAAACTTACCCACCTCATTGTTGGAGTAGGAACTGGAGGAACCATTTCTGGTACAGCAAAGTATTTAAAAGAGCAAAATCCTGATATAAAAATTTGGGGAGTTGATACCTATGGCTCCGTATTTAAAAAGTACCATGAAACGGGTGAGTTTGATGAGAAAGAAATCTATCCATATATCACAGAAGGGATTGGAGAAGATATTTTACCAAAAAACGTTGATTTTTCTGTCATCGACCATTTCGAAAAAGTAACCGATAAAGATGGAGCAGTAATGGCTCGTAGATTGGCTAGAGAAGAAGGGATATTATTGGGCTACAGTTGTGGATCTGCCATGGCTGGTTTGCACCAAATGAAAGATCAATTGACTGAAGATGATGTGGTAGTTATCATATTCCACGATCATGGAAGTAGATATATCGGTAAAGTATACAATGATGATTGGATGAGAGAAAGAGGGTTTCTCGATACCGACCTCAAAGTAAAAGACTTGATTGACGCCAAACAAGACAAAAGCTTCTTCTCAGTAACAGCTGACCAAACGGTAAAAGAAGTATTGAATGTGATGAAAATCAACGATATTTCTCAATTGCCGGTCATGCAAGATGAGAAAATAATCGGAAGTGTTTCAGAGAGTTCATTGCTAGAATTCATCCTAAATAATCCATTGACCAATACCGATAAAAACGTATCTGAAATTCTAGAAGATGCATTTCCTATCGTAGACATGGATATGAATGCCAGAGAAATCAATCGATATATGAGTAAGGATACTAAGGCGGTGATTTCTAAAGATCAAACGGGTACTTTACATATTCTTACGCAATATGATATCCTTCAAGCGATATAGAGGCTGTTATTTCTTTAAAGCATACTGAAACATTTCTTTTTAGTATGCTTTAAAGAGCTCTACCACCTTCTTTTTATATGCTCTGGACACTGGAATAGCCCTTTGGCTAATAGTATTTATAATTCCATCCATGACATTTAATTTCGTCACGTGAAGCATATTCACCACATGCGATCTGTGTACTCGCACAAAGGTATGATCCAATTGCCTCAACACCCATTTTAAGGTTCGCGAAACGATATATTTTTTCCCGGATTTACTAAATATAAGGGTATAATTCCCTTCTGCCTGGCAACATACGATGTCTTCAAAATTTAGTACAATGCTATTGGATTGTACAGAAATTACTAACTTTTTATGTTTTATAAAATTAAAACTTTGTTGGAGTGACGCCTTTTCCTCTCTCGTGAACGTAGATTTTATAAATTGAATTTCTTTTAATGTTAACTTATTTAATGCCGTCATATCACTGTTTTGAGCTAAAACCATATAGAAGAAGATAAAAGACTTTTAACACTTGAACTGTAATAGCCTTTTATCTTCTATTGTGTCATAAAATTCGATGGTTGCTAAAAGTATTGTTAGTCTTTAATGCATCGAATTCCAAAACCAAAAGTTCTTCCATTTCCTCCCAAATATGCATTACTACTGCTAATATCTAGATAAATAGAATTTATTGAACTATAATCATAAGACCAATAATAACCAACAGAACCAACACTATTCAATGTACCATTACTAAAGTGTCTGTATCCTGTCACTGTAAATTTTAATGGCGAAGCAAATGCACCTGAAGCATCATTACTGCTCCAGCTCAGTCGTTCTACATTAAGTTCATCTTCTGTAGGCAATCGAAAACCAGTAGGGCAAGAATTATTAATTCCATTCACACCTTGCCATAAGTTTGTATTTGAAGGTGACCTCCAATCATAAGGGTATGTGGGTGCTAAAATGTGTTTACTATGACCAGGTACATCAGTGGTTGATAATACTGATGTAGTATCCGACAATGGGTTTCTAATTTGATGACCGTCATCTAATCGCCCCCATTGAAAAAGATCTCCATAAGCATCCGCATCGGTACTTGAAGTAGCCACTTGGCTCGCCCCCAGGTTCCGATCCAGCCAACATTCGCCATTACTCTCAACTGTACCATACGTAACCGACATCCCATTATACATAAAAGTAACCGTAGACGTCCCACACATAAATGGAGGCTCTACCATGATCTCTAAATCACAAGTTTGTCCTCCAATATCAAGGGCAAATGTAGCTAGTCCGAAACCCACGGGTGTCCCTGAAATCGAATATACTAAACTTCCTCCCCCTTCAGCGAACACTCCCGGATATACGTCAGCCGTTAATCCTGTTACCCCGGTTGAGGCAACCATTTTTCCAGGATGTGAGCCTCCATTGCCACCAGTATAGTCTATGGTGGCGGTCACGTTATCCGCAAGAACACCTTCTGTCAAAGTACCAAAGATTGAAGCTCCTCCACAGTCTAAACTTCCTATACTTCCTTCTGGCTTATATGCTTTAATACAACGCACTGAGTGACCCAACGCTCGAAAGTGATTTGTCATACTAGCCCCACTTCCAAAATGTAATGTACGTGCATTTGTCCCTAAAACATCACTTGTCCAATATCTCCCGACTACGTCAACATTTACAAATCCACCAGTAGGCTGAGCTCGTACACCTCCAACTGTCAATTTTAGAGGTGATGCAAAAGCTCCATCTCTATCATTGCTAATCCAACTTAATCTTTCTTCGTCTATTTCTGCTTCTGTAGGCAAACGATATCCGTCAGGACATGGGTTATTTATCCCTTGTTTTCCTTGCCACAAATTAGGATTTTGCGGATCTCTCCAATCATACGGATCTCCTGTTGCAAGAATGAAATCTCCGTGACCTGGATCATCTGTAGACGATAGCACGGATGTAGTTCCTGATATTCGGCTTTCATGTCCATCCGTCCCTCTCCCCCATTGATACAAATCTCCATATGCCAAATTATCCGTACTGCTCGTAGCTACTTGACTCGCTCCCAAATTCCGATCCATCCAAACTTTTCCCGTTTCTGGATTCAAAACATCTGTGGGTCCTACTTCGGGTGTCCAACTTGGTTTACCATTAAAAAACCGTAACAACTGTCCATTACTTCCTACCTCCACAGTGAGCCACTGTGTCCCATTCCAATACAACATCTCCCCTGCTTCATCCCCATCTGGTAATTTAGGATCCAATTCCTCAGGATTGACAGGAAGCCAAGCTGCCCCTTCATAGTAGTAAAATCCTGAAGTTCCATCCGTTTGAAATACCATTAGTCCAGTTGCTGGTGAGTTGATATTCTCTTTTTCCATTTCGGTCATCCGTGGAATAAGTAGTCCTTTTTCTGTCGATTTCACATCTAATATCGCTGAGTTATCCGCAGTGCTTCCATCCGTATTCACCGCAACCTGGCCTGAAAGCGTAAAGCCATAAAACATAATAATTAGTAAAACAATAAAGTGTGTTTTTTTCATTTTGATCTTTTTTTAATTGTTATCGATACGCGCAGTAATCAATGGATTTGGTCTATTCTATATTAACGTTTCAATGGAATTAGCTTAATACCATAGATTGATCTTACTCGTTTTTGATCTATCCACTAGACATAGCAATACCAGTCCTATTCAGGAGCGTGCATGTACATTTTGTCTAACTTGATCTGATCTTATTCGCTGCAATATAACGACGAATCAATTCTAATACAATGACTTTAATCATACCTTTTGATGACCAAATTATGGCCCTTGAAATCAATTGGAATATAAACCTCTTTGTGTTAGAAGCAATATGACTTATTAAAAGTGATGACTAAAATCAAAAAGTGATGCGATACAAAAACATGGGTAATAATGGAAATCCTCTTTGACTGTATAACCCTTCATCCTCTAATAGATATCTATAGACAATGTTTCTTCGATTATATAGATTTTGAATACCAAGAGATATATTATTTTTTGTAGACCCCAATTTCCATTGTGTGGAAAACATAACAGACAACTTATGAGCTTCAGGCAAGCGAAATTCATTTTCACTACTTATCCGTTCCACAATCAAATTGCCATCTATATCCAATGGGGAGTATGGGATGCTCGATTGATAGAGCGTATATGGTTTTCCCGAAGAGGCAAACCAATCCAAAGACAGACGCCATCCTTTATATACTCGGAAATTTGCCCCTAATGAGATTGTATGGGGGATGGAATAGTCAAATGGAAATGAAAATCCACCATTTATATTATCAAATTGATAGTTCATTACTCCAAAAGAATACACCCCTTTGAAAGAGAATTCCTCGGCAACATGATATCTATAATCAACTTCAAAACCATATCCATTGGCTTCTCCCAGTTCGACTTCTATTTCCCATGCTTCTGGAAGTAAATCGGATAAGCCAGGCAGCGAAGCATAATCTGCGTATCGTAGTAATCCAAACTGCTTTTTATAATAAGCGGAAATATCCATTTGATGCCGGCCCTTGATCATCTCTATATACCATTCCAATTGATACGATCGTTGAATGGGAATAAGGTCTGTACTCGGCACCCAAATATCATTGGGGTATCCGTTATCTCCCAATGTAAGCAAATGTTCTGTCTGAATGAAGGTACCCAATGAAACTCCCATTTGAGTTGTCTCATTCATTCGGTGCTGACTTTTTATATATCCATGTGTAGCAAAGATGGGTTCAAGCTCAAAATCAACATCTTTTGATCGATGAATTGTTTGGTATATACTTCCTTCCAATAGCCAATTCTCAGACATTTTTATTTTATCACTTAAATAAAGCGTCAATTCCAAATTGCTATATCCTAACAATTGCTCAGGAATAGCTTCACTATTTTCTAAATCAGGAAAATTTCCATTCATCGATTCTTCAAAAATGCTCAAGATCTCTCCAATCTGATAGTCCTTATGACTTGCACTTAACCCATATTTTAAATGATGCATTGGCAGCAAAGTTTCAAAGTCTGCTTTCAGTTCATAGTTCGAGGTTTGTGCATTAAACGTATTGAATTGTGAGGTGGATATCGTATTTCCTAATGCCCCATCGAAGAAATTATCTTTATAACTGTTTCTGTAGTCATATTGGTAGACTGACATTTGAATATTCCCAAAACTAGAACTACCAATGAGGGTATTCCATCGAATGGCAGCCAACCTATTTTTCCAATTGTAGTTGATGTCATAATCATAATAAAATGGATCTTCAAAAATTTCAATTCCATCTGCATTATATACATCATCATAATTATCAGCACTCTGAAAAGCAGAAAGGTAGATTCGATTTCTTTGATTGATTTTACCATATAATTTAAAATGAACATCATTAAATTTATATCCTGTTTTCTCTTCTCCGAAAAACTCGATGTCGCTGCTTTTTGCGATGTAGTCAATGTAAGGATCAATGTAGGTATGCCTTGCTGAAAGTAAGAAGCCCATTTTATTTTTTACTAATGGAACCTCAACAGAAGCTTGACCAGCCAATGTTGTGAATTGAATTTGACCTTGTGCTTTTTGTAAGTCCGGATCTTTGGTCCTGATATTTAATACGGAAGACAATCTTCCTGAATGCGCTCCACTTGAGCCTGACTTATGTAATCTCAACTGATCCACCACCCCCGAATTGACAGCAGAAAACATTCCAAATCCATGCGATGAATTATAAAGTTTGACCCCATCCATTAACATCAGATTTTGATCATTTTTACCACCTCGAACATGAATCCCTCCAATACCATCAATTCCCGAAGCAATACCTGATTGCCGAATCATGGTTTGAAAAATATCAGGTTCCCCTCCAAGAGCGGTAACTGCTTGGTTTTTGGTCAATAATAAATCACTCCCTTTATCCAATTCAATATAATTTTGATCTGCTTGGGAGACCAGATTATCGGTGATCACAACTTCATCGATACTATTATCGGGATCCAATAAAATGGTATAAGGTTTATCCATCAGATCTACAGATAACGTTATTTGTTTATCCGCATAACCCAAATAAGAGATAATTAAATCTACACGATCATCGACAGAGGTAATGGAATAATAACCATACGCGTTGGAAAGAGAAAATTGACCGCTTTTTGATTGATAAATAGATGCTGACATCAATCGTTCCCCAGAGTTCGCATCTTCAATATATCCAAATAGCTTGTGTTTTCGAAACAGACGAATCTGACCATCTGCAATTTCAAAAAACAAGTCTGTATCCTGGAGTAAATGCTTTAATTGTGCATGAATAGAACCGCCTTCGAGTGGCACTACCCTACTGGAATGAGGTAAACTTTTAGATGGAAAAACGATAGAAAGTTGTTCTTTTTTAGCCAACTCTAGCAATGCTTTCTGCAAGGGTAATTCATCTGAACTTTGGCTGAATAGAAAAACTGGAATGAAGAAGAAAAACAGTAGCAATATCCTAGCAAAGCACCTACTTGCATTTCCCCCCAGATAATACCCAACTTGTTCCTTTTTTACTCGCATTCGTTCCCAACTGATTAGACAGTTGATTTAATATTTCTTCAAGAGTTTCTGCATTCAATATAGCATTTATACGACAATTAAACAACGATTGATCTTCCAGTCGAATCGCTTCCTCAAAAATAATAGTCAATTCATTTAAGACATCAGAAAGAAGTACATCTTGATATTCATACATTCCTTCTTTCCATGCGGATAAATTCCCTAGAGCAAGAGGCCGTAATCCGTCTTTTTCATCAAAAACAGCATTCATTCCTTCCGTCAATTCAATTTTCTCGTCTAAAGACTTGGTTGAGAATCTGACTTTCCCCTCCTTGACGACCACATAAGTGCTTTGTCCTGATTCTTTCACTAAAAAAGAAGTACCGAGCACCTCCACTTGGGTATGTTCTGTTAAAATAACAAATGGCCGACTCTTGTCCGCCTGTATAGTAAAAAACGCCTCTCCTGCTAAGGATACATTTCGTTCACTTGTAGAAATTGAGTTTACCGTCAACACACTTCCTTCCCGCAAATCCACCACTGAATTATCTGCCAACGTATACGAACCCGCTGTATCGTATATCAAATTCTGATCTTGCATCAACCAGATCGAACCAAAGACCAAAATTAAAATAGCGGCTAGACTGATTACACTATTTTTCAATGAAAACACGGATGTCTTTTGGGGCGATTTCACTAGCCTTTTGAAAAGTTTTTCAGTCTTTTCTTCACTGACCAATTGTACTTCTTCTCCAGAAAGATCCCATGCATCTTCTATCTCAACACGTAATTGAGCCAACTCGCTATTTTCAGCAGTTGTTCTATTCAATTCAGCAAACTCAATTGGACTCAGTTCGCCCTTTAAGTTTCTGTAAACCATTTCTATGTACGCGTCGGTACCCATTTTTAATCTATTGCATTATTGTGTTTCATAATTATGCGTTTACCCCTATACAAAGGTCAATAATTTTTAAAATTAATATACTAATTAATAATTCCTTTCGTTTGAGCTCACTCCTTAAGGTCTTTAAAGCCTTGGTCATATGGTTCTCAATCGTCTTTTTTGAAATATCCAACTTCGACGCTATTTCAGCATGACTCAAGCCTTCCATTCTACTTAAAACAAAAACTTCCCTACATTTTGCAGGCAAGCGTTCTATAATTGCATCTATTTCTGCCTTCAATCTATTTCGATCTACCAGTTGATCAGCGCCAGCCTCTTTATTTTGAAGGGAGTAATCGTGCTGTTCAACAAGCGTAATCCGACTCTCTTTTCGAATGATGGCCAAGCATTTATTTATCACCGCACCTCGAAGAAAAGATTTTACTCCTGAGGTAATATGAACTTCTCTTTTACTGTTCCAAAGGTCTACGAAAACATCATGAATTACATCTTCAACACGGTGTTTGTCAGACAAATACCTCATCCCCACCACTACCAGATAGTTGTGATATTCATTCAAAAGAATCTTAAGAGACTCTTGATTCCCTTGAAGCATAAGTTGGAAGATGTCGGAGTGACTTTTCAATATGTATAAACTATTTAAAAACAAAGTAAAGATTAAATATGATTTATCCCTCAAACTTCATCTGCTTTATTTAATACCAAAATGTAACCTACTCACAATAAAAAACGCCAGTTACCCTTTCAGATAACTGGCGTTGTTCTAACCCTGTCCTTAAAAAACTACTACTTCACATTCCTACTTTGTACTTGCCCTTAAAGGCTTTCTAGCCAAATTAGTCGACTTAGTTGTTTTTTCCATCCTCAACCCATTTATACTTCCTGTTTGTACGCATAAATACAATCCTTCTGACTCTCCAAAATTACCATCCGATAAATACACATTTCCATTAGCACTATCTAAAGACCAGCTACCGTCTCCATAGTCACAGCATATTCCATCTCCATATGTATCGGTAACTTCTACATAATAACATCCATCTTCCAAGCAGAATTCTGTCACTACCGTTTCACCCGAATCATCAATATCGTACGGACCACCGATTTCAATTAATTCATTCGTTTCGGTATTCACAATCGTAAACTCAGTTTCTTCTGGATAAAAGTCCAATGTTATAGAAAGACTGAACGCGATACCATCACAGCCAGGTTCACTTGTATCACAGGCATCTCCTATTCCATCTCCATCGCTGTCTGCTTGATTCGGATTCGATACAGTAGGACAATTATCATCTACATCGTCTATTCCATCTCCATCGCTATCATTTCCATTGGTGTTGTCACAGGCATCCCCAATTCCATCATTATCGCTATCCTCCTGATTTGGGTTCGATACCGTAGGGCAGTTATCTTGGTCGTTATCAATTCCATCTCCATCACTATCGTTATTATTGGTATTATCACAGGCATCGCCGATTCCATCACCGTCCGAATCTTCTTGTCCAGGGTTGGCAACGTTGGGGCAATTGTCATTCTCATCATCTATGCCATCGTTGTCACTATCCGTATCATTTCCACCTCCAGATCCCGAACAAACTGTATTCCCGTTGCTGATCACGGCTTGTAAATTGGCGGATACATAACTATTCATTGTTGTTGCTTGCCCTCCTGAAAACATATACATACATGCATCATTGGTGTAATCCATATAACTCATGTACAAGTCTACTGAATTACAAGAACTGGTGCCAGATGCTGGACATCCATAATTAGGATCCGCTTGATTCGGCGTGTCTGCAATATTATCATCAGAATTGCAACCGCCTTCTCCCCAAACGTGGTCCAATAATAGGTAATGTCCTAATTCATGCGTCAATGTTCGTCCTAGATTGTATGGAGCTTCTGGATTTACTTGTCCACATCCTGAGCCACTTCCAAAAGCATTGGCATCAATCACCACACCATCACCATTACCTGTTCCTCCTAAAGGGGAATATCCTAAATAACCTAAATTTGGTCGAACAAAAATGTTGATATATCCACTCCATGCAGGAGCATCATCTCCAGAAACTGTATTGAATGTTACTGCAGGCTCACCGTCAGGAATCCCGCTCCCATTCGGGTGATTTTGATCTGCGAGACAAAACATAACGCACGCGTTGGTTGGGTCAACACCTGGGTAATTTGACGCTACACTTGCCCATAAAGACACATCCGAATTGGTTGCTGCATAATCTGAATTTAAAATATCGATCTGATTTTGAGCCAAAGCCTTCAAACATGCTTCATCAGGATTCGAAAGGTTCTGAAAGTGCACCGCCATTGGTAAAATAATGGGTTCATTACAATCTACTCCCGATCTGGTCTTCGACAATAAGACTGTCTTCTCTACTCTTTTTTCAAATCGTGCTCTGTAACTATCATTTTGCAATAAACCGTGCTGATGATCTGTCGAATTACACGATCGTTCACTATAGGCCAATTGATCTTCGGATGCTTCAATAACTTCTGTATTTTGATCGAGACCCTCTTCGTCGTTACATGAAACAAAGACTAAAAGAGAACTTATACAACAATAAAACAAGAACTTTTTCATAATGTTATTCTATTTAAAAAATTTGAAAATGGATTAAAGAAAGATGATCGCGAATCATTCATGATAGTGTTGCATGAAAATGACATTCCCCCTAATCCAAATCAAAAAAAGAATAAAAAAAACAAGAAACCCTACGGATACTATTGATTTTCAATTATTTATGCACCAGAATAAAATTCAAATTTATTTACTTTGCTATTCACTCCATTGATCCTAGATCAATTTTCTTTCCTATTCATTCAAAAAAAATCCCATACAAATGAATTCATTTGTATGGGAAAAGTAAATTGGTTCGACATCTTAAAAAAAGTAGCTAAGCCATACTATTAAGCATTCGCTACGTATGCACATATGTTTGAACCTAAATTATGTAAATCAGGAAATACTCCTTGACGACATTGGCCAGGAAAACCCTTCAGAAATAGAAATTTCGTTAATAAAACTGGGGAGATGAATTCAATTTATAGATTACGAACGATTCTTAAAAAAGAATATACCACCCACAATAAAAAGCAATCCTAACCCAAGAAAGAAGAAAATAGAAGACGACCAGGTCGAATTCAATTCTATGGCTCCCATATCTCCAAACGAAACAAAAGCTGCCCAATAATAGGGATGTAATTTGGCCTTTTTTGAGGTATTCAAATAAACAATTTTGGCTTGTCTCAACGCTTCGTCTTTGCTCAATCCTTTCTTTATTCCTTCATAAAACAATACCATTAAATCAGAAGTAGTACAATCATCTACGGACCACATACTCATTAATGTACTAGAACATCCAGCATTCATAAATCCTCTGGCCAGATTCATTACACCTTCTCCTTTTAATAATTCTCCACTTCCTGTATTGCATGCGCTTAAAACAGCCAATTCGGTGTTGAGCTCTAAATTGTACAAATTGACATCAGACAAAAAGTCTTCTTGCAAAAAGATTCTATTTTGCTTGGAATCAGATTGATTCACAAATGCATGGGTAGCTAAATGAATGATTTTATATTGGTTGGCTTCCTTTAAAAAATTAATTTTTGTAGCATTTTCACTTATTCGTTTTGAGCCACCTAAAAGGGACTGAATAGCACTCACTTCATCGTTATTGCAGGTTAAGCTTGACAACTCAAAACCCAAATTAGATCTAGATTCCTTCTTCGAATCTTCTGAAAATGTAGGTGCGTACCCTATGAAATTGGACGAAAGCGCTGCTGAATTTTTCGTCATCACTTTGTTCAATAATGTTGCGGAATAATTGTAGTTGATAGAATAGTCCTTAAATAGATACGATTGATTTTTTAATGAATAATTGTTCTTTGTTGTTGGTTTTTCTGAAATTAAGACTTCGAAAGGAATGTAATTTATTTGATCATCTGGAATTACGATAAGGGTACGAATCGAATCGGGCATTTTGTCCAGTGCCTTTTTCACGTAGAAGTCAAATACCATTTTTGAAGCATGTTCAAATTCATCATATTCTTTGTTGGGATCTTTGGTACCTGGTCTTTCCTTAATTATATTTCTAAGTCTGTTGATGTAATTAATAGAATCCCCTTCTTTTTCAATGGCATCAAGAAAAACATCATCCTCTGTGATCACAAACACAAAAATCTGGTTATCCCCTACAAAATATTCAATCATTCCCGTATTCTGATTTAAAATACGCTGTTGAATTTCATTGACTCCGATCGGTTCATTGTTATACTTTAATTGAAAGTATCTCGGATATGTTTTCTCAAGAAAAGAGTTCACTAATCCATATTCTTGCCTCACTCTAAAGATTTGCTCATCATTCTCAATCGAGCGTTCTTCTCGGATAGCTCTGTCCATTAATGTAGCTAAATACAACCTTAAATCCTTTTCCTTATTGAACAAACTATCAGGAATCCCAGAATACCCCAAGGCCTCCTGTTCATTTAAATTTTCCAAGAGCAGTTGCGCTTTATTACGTTCTGCCAATTCAAAAGCAGTGAGTATATATTTTTTATCCTTTGATTTCTCATACAACTGATAGGCAGAAGCGATCGATTCTTCGTAGACAGAAACAGTACGTTCTGCCAATACATTTTTAGATTCAGAAGAAACAATTCCTCTTCTTAATTCCTTGATCACCTCACAAGCCAACAAATATGCATCAAAAGAAGATGTAAGGTCATCCAAATTTTCAGAAGTAGCATACACCCGATTTAATATCCTTGCTTTTTCTTGGAGCAGCACAAGGGCATCCGGTTTATCCAACAGATTTTTAATTTCAGGATTTTCCCGATAGTCTTCGGATTTAAACCCGGGTGACAAAATGCGCAATCCAGACTGCAAAACATCCAATGCTTGCATTTCTTGTTTGAGATCAATCAACACTTTTACTTGATCAATAACCCTTCTTGCTTTCAAAGGTGGAGAATTTCTAGTTGAAAGTTCTTCTGCTAATTGATTGGCTTTTGAAATTGCCAATAGAGATTGACGATATTCTTTTATTTCATAATAATACTTCCCCAAACGTTCTTGCCAAAGAACTTTTTCTCTTTTACTCAATGAAAAGGTCTCTATTAGGTCAAGGTATTCTTTGGCTTTATCAAAATCTTTCTTTTTCAAATACGTCTCTACCTTTAAGGTATACGTTTCAATTTTTCTATTCTTGTATCTACCCTCAACAATGCTCTCCAATAACTGTTCTGCAAGATCTAGATAATGCAATGCAGAATCCAATTCCCCCATCGAATTATAGGTACGGCCGATGTTATTTAGACGAACTCCTAAAGCAAATCCTGTCTCCCCTTCCTTATATCGTTCTTTTATTGATTTCTTGAAACTTATCAGCGCATTTTCATAATCCTTCAAGTGATTGTATGCAGTACCCAGGTTTAAATATGATTTGGATACTTCCACTTCATAGTTCTCAATTTTCTCCTTAATAGGGATGACCTCTTTGATTATTTCCAGCGCACTTTTATAATCACCAATTGCATAATAATAAGAGTTGATTTGTTCTTTTGCTCTAATCCATTGAGGATGATTATTTTTAAGATGTGCATCCGCTAGTTCAAAATTTACAAAGATTAATTTTTTGAACACATCCAAACTATCCAGGGCATGATAGAGATAGGCTTTGTCATTTATAGCCTTGATAAATTTGTCCCATGATTTTGCTTCAAAGAAGAACGCCTCTTTTTGTTTACAATACTTTATACTCGTCGGCAAATCACCTTTATTGACATAGACATACATCATAGAATCGGCCTTTAATCCTAATGTCACAAGAGAATCTGTATTCGACTTTTGGGCCCAAATTGTATTACAAAAGAATAGACCTATCCCAATCCATACCAAACAGCAATAACATTTCATTTAAGAGTGCTTTAATGATCTTAATCATAAACGTGATAGTAGTAAATAGAAAAAGAGGCGTCTTTGAGTTAAAGATGCCTCTTATTTTTCAATTTATAATGGTATTCGATCTACTTTAACACCTTGACTAATTTATTTTCATTGTCAGTAAATACGCTCATCACATAAATTCCATGAGGAAGATTAGACATATCTAAGCGAATTGAGTTTACTGTTCCAGTCTCATATCTTTTCAATATCACTCTTTCTCCTTGAGCATTAAATACTTCAATTGCTTTTATACTTTCAAAATTAGTCTCAATTTGGAGCACATCATTCACTGGATTTGGATAGGCCTTAACTTCTACTTCTCCAACATATCGATTAACAATATCCTCTTCATTTTCAATCAAGTATTCTCCTTCGCCTTCGGCACTATGGTCTTGTCTAGGCGGTCCATCATCCACCTCACAATCGCAATGCGCCAATCCAGCAAATGTTCCTGAAAACCAATTATCGTCACAAACCGGTAATGGTTCATCTGGAGCTCCAAAATCTGAACCTTGAGCTGTTGCGCCGCACCATGGAGCAGCACTGTATACATAGCAAGAGAATAAATCTCCTGGTTGGCTATAATCACATGCCGGATAGGTATCCCATGCCTCACCATTTGGAGTAACGAGTCTATATTTAATAGTTACATAAAAACTTGCACCAGATCCAGATACAAATTCTACGGTACCTTCACACTCATCAGAAAAATCAACGGTTGGTGATTGAGCAATATAACTGAATGCAGGATACCCGTTTGGAAGTGTCACGAGGTCAAAATTACCCATTGGAATAGGTTCGTATACCACCCCATTTATGGTGTATTCAATAAACATTTCAGGATAGTACCATGGAATAATACCGTATTGATCTTCTCCACTACCATACACATCAAGATTTCCCAACAGAATATTGGTCTGAATTGAAAAACTATTATTCTCATCTAAGCAAAATTCATTCTGAATATTAATTCCGTCTCCTTCATTTATAATTGTGCCTAACTCAGTAACGGGTACGTTATCATTCGGCGTGGGTTGAGCTAACAAAAATTGAGCAGAAATTAAAAAAAGTAAAAGGTGTGTAAATCTAAAAAATAACGACTTCATAGTTCATTCATTTAATTGCAAAAAAATTAGTTTAAGATAAAACACCTCCCAGTCGACTGAGAGGTGTATTGGAAAGAATGAACAGGGTATAAGTTGAGCGTATGGGGCTTCAACCTACCTTATAATATTTTGCTTTTCGTCTTAATACCTGATCTGATCCTTTCCACCTGTTAATAACACCAATTTAAAAAAGGTAACACAAACTAAACAGTTATTTTGATTACACAGAGATTTGTAAAAAATGAAATTCTTCTGAAAGATTGGATAGAATAATTGGTCGAATACTCGCTCGCATTTGAAGATTTTGTAAATTTACACGAGCAATAAAAGGTGGGATCCAATTTAAATTAATAAAAACTTACTTGGTACTATACCTCAGTAATGAGTTACCGTTTGATACCGTATTTATAAGAGATTACTTCCTTTAGATAATCCTAAGAAAGTCAACAATACAGTACATATTAACTGGATTTTAAAAAAAAGTTACTTTTTAGGTTACCTTTATTGATTAACTATTATTAACAGGTGTTACGTTCAATGAAAGATTGGTCAGATGATGAAATAATTTTTTGTTTGAAAGGTGAAAGTGAAAAGCGAGATTTGGCATTAAAGCAAATGTATACTCAGCTATTTCCGATTATAAAATCCTTCATTCAAAAAAATAATGGGTCAGAGGATGATGCAGCTGATATTTTTCAAGATGCAATCATTGTATTTTATGAAAAAATTAGGTTGAAAGAATTCAAACTGAGCAGTTCTATTCGAACGTATTTGTATTCGGTGTGCAAGCACCTATGGTTAAACAAGCTTCGTGCTCAAAAAAAAGTTACGAGCCTAACCGTAGAAAATGAATCAATAATCGTCGATCCCATGAGCCTCAAAGTACTGGGTTCAGAAGACAGAAATGAATACTTGAGGCAACTCATGAGTTCAATCGGTGGAGACTGTAAAAAAGTTTTGATTTATTATTACTATGATAGGCTTAAAATGAAAGAAATAGCTTTACGAATGAATTTTGCTACGGAACAAGTCGCAAAAAACAAAAAGTCTAGCTGTTTGAAAAAGCTTAAATTAATGGTTGCCAAGTCCCCAAGGCTAAAGGAACTATTAAAATAAGTTGAGTAAGCATAATCAACATCAAAAATGAACGACAACATCATTGATCTTTATCTCCTGGATCTTCTACCCGAAGAAGAAAAAGCTTCCTTCGAAACTCAATTACAAAACGATGAAGCTCTCCGATCCGAAGTTATTATTCAACGTGAGGCTTTACGTGATATCGAAGGTATTGGGAGAATTGAATTAAAATCAAAGTTGCAATCCATCCACCAAGAAATAAAGCAGGATTCTACGCCTGCCTCCTCCTCCAATACCTCTATTCGAAGTTTGTTTGTAAAAATAGCCGCAGCAGCCATTTTTGTTGCCGTAATGGGTACGATTTGGTTAATGAATCAAACTCCGTCTACTGAAGACTTATTTGCTCAGAATTTTGAACCTTACGAATTATCTTTAACCGATCGATCTTCATCAGATAATACTTTGACCACAATTGAAGAGGTGTATGCTTCAGGTAATTACAATGAAGCCATACTTTTACTCGAAAAAGCTATCCAGCAAGACAATAGATTGGAATTAATGCTTGGACTAGGTATTTCTTACGTAAAGACCGATCAATCGGCCAAAGCAATCACTATATTCAAACAAATTCTCAAAGAAGACAATTTCAATTATGAAGATGAGGCTCATTGGTACCTTGGATTGACCTATTTAAAGTCCAACGAGTTGAAAAACGCTCGAAATCACTTCAACATTTTAGCTACCGACTCCAATCGTGACCACCATAAAGAAGCTAAAAAGTTGTTGGCTCAATTAAAATAAATCGTGTTTCATCCTAGAAGAAATATTTATTCAATTTAAATCCACAATAAATTAAAACATAAACATCTAATTATCAACCAATTAAGCTATACACCTTAAAACGTTTATAGAAACATTGAAAAAAAGTAAAAAAAGATGTTACCATTTACAATCTCAAGTTATTAAAAGGTACTTATTGATATAAAACACTCAAAGTTGTATTTGTGATTTAGGGTAGTATTCAAAAGTTTTTTGTAAAATCTTTGTTTCCAGTGTTCTTAACTCACAAATTATGTTGAAGGCATGAAAAGTACATGCACGTCCTTAATAATGAAGGTACTGTTAAGATCAAAAGGTTGTTCATAAATCCGATAACCTTTAACGTATTATTCAAAATAGGAGCCACCTCGCTGCCATGGGGTGGTTTTTATTTTTTAATAGAATTGAGTAGGTATGAATAGCTATGGCAATACGTATATCTTCGATTTGATTTATTCCTTGAGTAATAAACATTTTAGAGTATCTCCGCTTACAACACAGAATTTATTAATTCTCCTCCTACATTTAAGAATTGTGGACATTTTTATGGAACAAGAAATAGAGAATTCTTAAAACAGTCCCTTTTAGAAATGGTAAATAGAAAATTGATAGAACAACATTGAAACAATTATACTATTTTTCTAAAAATCTACACTAAAATTTATCTGAACTCCGCATTAATCCCTTCCAATCGATCACTCCCCGGACACAATACCTCCTGCCCCAACGTATTCAACGGTGTATCCGTCGTCTTCATTTTCGTATGTAAATCTTCACTCTCTGGATTGATGTACAACAAACCCGTCAAAATATCTCCCTTCGACTTGGCTGCATGAAGACGGTTCACTGCGGTAAATCGATCGGTTGGATCCCAGTCCGGAGCCAACTTACTCAAATGAATCTGAGAACCATCAAATAATTCAACCGTACGATCCGTACCTTCTGCATAATCCACCTCTATCGATTCTTCCTGAGGCACAAAATCAAACATCGAGGTAGATGCGATATGGTCCCGAACATGCGAGTACGACTTCGTAGATCCTACATTATTATTAAAGGTAACACACGGAGATATGACATCTAAAAAAGCAAATCCTGGATGCGACATGGCCGCTTTGATCATCGGAACCAATTGACTTTTATCTCCTGAAAA
>JARGNR010000016.1:24768-31980 GCA_029212405.1 Saprospiraceae bacterium | reverse complement strand
AAATACATCAAATCTCGATTGGCCATATTGGCGCCTGTCGTAATCGAAGGCATACGACCATGGACCGAATTAAACCCATGAGAATTGCTCAGAAAATAGGTCGGCGTCTTGGACGAACAACCGATGCCCGAAAGTTTCGCCAATCGATGCGGCTCCAAAGAGATTTCATAACACGCTTGCACAATGGCACCACTAATGGAATCGTGCCCGCAACCTGCACAGAGTGTCGAAACAACTCCCAAATAATCTGCTTTTACGTATCCGACTTTGTTCTCTTTGAGGCCGGGATGGTGAAATGCTGGTTTTAAATATGACATATAGAATTTCTTTGTAGCGTTGTTAAACTAAATTGGTTGTCATCGCAAGTTCTTTTGCAATTTGCTTTTGAATGGTATCCGCTGTAATCGGCATCCCATCATAATTCAAGACCGAAATCAACTTTTTTGGATTGGTTTCCAGTTCATTAATAATTAATTTTCGGAATTGGGCATCTCTATTTTGCTCAACCACAATTACTTTATCGTGTTTTGCAATAAAATCTTCCACTTCCTCATGAAAAGGAAAGGCTTTTACCCGCATAGAGTCTATCACTACTCCTGCATCTTTCATCAAATCCATGGCTTCCACCGCCGCGTAGGTCGTTGTTCCAAAAAACAATAATCCAATATCACTTTGATAGGAATCCTGATAAAATTCTGGAGCTGGAATCAAGGTCTTTGCGGTTTCCCACTTTTGTGCCAATCGATCCACATTTCTTAAATAGACTTCTCCTGATTCACTGTACTTGGCATATTCATCATGAGAGGTTCCTCTGGTAAAAAATGATCCTTTGGTAGGATGCGTTCCAGGTATTGTTCTATACGGTATGGCATCGCCATCCACATCCAGATATCTTCCAAAATCTTCACTCATATTCTCCAAGTCATCGGCAGACAAGACCTTCCCTAAATCATACTTTTTATCATCATCCCAAGCCAATGGAGGAGACATGTGATTATTCATTCCCAAATCCAAATCAGAAATCAACATGACGACGGTCTGTAATCGATCCGCGAGATCAAATGCGGCTACTGTATGGTCAAAACACTCGGCGGGTGTGCTTGGAAACAATAATACATGTTTGGTATCTCCGTGGGACGCATACGCAGAAGAAATCAAATCTGCCTGCTGTGTTCTCGTCGGCATACCCGTCGAAGGTCCTCCCCTTTGCACATTGATCAACACTACTGGAATCTCAGCAAAATAGGCCAGTCCAATGAACTCATTCATCAATGAAACTCCTGGACCACTCGTTGACGTAAACGCTCTGGCTCCATTCCACGTGGCACCAATCACCATTCCTATTGCCGCCAATTCATCTTCCGCCTGTACAAAGGCATAGTTTTTCTTTCCTGTCTTGGGGTCAATTCTTAGTTTTTTGCAGTAGGTTTCAAAGGCCTTGGCGACCGAAGTGGATGGGGTGATTGGATACCATGCCATCACGGTGGCTCCCGCATAAATGGCACCGAGTCCACAGGCGGTATTTCCATCAATCATGATGGAGTCTCCTACCTTATCTATTCGTTTCACTCGCACATTTAAAGGGTAATCAAATGTCTTTTTGACAAAATCTACACCCAGTTCTAATGCTTCATAATTGGAAGGAATGAGTTTTGGCTTTTTCTCAAATTGTTCAGCAATCACTTGTTTGACCACATCAATTTCCACATCCAATAGCGTAGCTACTGCACCTACATAAATGATGTTTTTTAATAATTGCTGAAGTCGAGGACGATCGTAATGTTCCATCGCCAATTTAATCATGGGAATTCCAATGTAATGGATATCCGCTCTGATATAATCCGCATGTAATTTCTTACTGCTGTCATAGACAAAGTATCCGCCAGGACGCACACTTTCAATGTCCTTCTTCAAGCTTTGGGGATTGACTCCCACCAATAAATCTATTCCTGCTCTTCTCCCGAGATATCCATCCCCATTGATTCTGACTTCATACCAAGTAGGTAATCCTTGAATATTCGATGGAAAGATATTCTTCGGAGTGACGGGTATTCCCATTCTAAAAATGGACTTTGCAAACATCTCATTTGCCGAGGCAGACCCTGTTCCATTTACATTCGCAAATCTGACAACAAGGTCATTTACAACAACTTCCTGATCCATTTTGAGTATAAGTTTTAGTTACGTTGTACATATATTTTTTCATATCCCATGCAGCGGTTGGGCACCGTTCTGCGCACAATCCGCAATGCAGACAAACGTCTTCATCCTTGATCATAACACGTTGAGTAGACAGTACGTCCGATACATATAAGTCCTGGGTGAGATTTTCAGCAGGAGCACTCAAGCGAGTTCTCAAATCACTTTCTTCTCCATTTGTTGTGAAGGTAATGCAATCGGTAGGGCACACATCCACACACGCATCGCATTCGATGCATAAACTGGTCGTGAATACCGTCTGAACATCACAATTGAGACATCGTTGTGCTTCTTTAAAACCTTCTGGTAAGCCAAAACCCAATTCTACCTCAACTTTTCGATCCTTGAGTGCCACCACTTTATCTTCATGAGGCACTTTATATCGCACATCAGCAGCAATATAGTTGTCATAAGTCCATTCATGAATGCCCATTTTTTGACTCACTAAATTGGTATAGGGTGCCAACCGTTCATGCAAATCCTCCCCTTTGCAAAATTTATCAATGGAAATTGCTGCTTGATGACCTTGAGCGACTGCGGTGATTACATTTTCCGGGCCAAATGCTGCATCTCCTCCGAAGAAGACATTAGGTCGAGTGGATTGGAATGTCACTTTATCCAATACCGGCAAGTCCCATTTTCCGAATTCAATTCCTAAATCTCTCTCTATCCATGGAAAGGCATTGTCTTGTCCGATGGCAATCATAACATCATCCGCTTTTATCAAAACATCTGGTTCTCCCGTAGGTATTAACTTTCTTCGTCCATTTTCATCGTATTCGGCTCTTACCTTACCAAACAAGACCCCTGTCAATTTTCCATTTTCTACCACAAATTCCTTCGGTGGCATATTGTTTAAGATCAAAATATCTTCTCTTTCTGCATCTTCGATTTCCCATGGAGAGGCTTTCATATCCTTTCTTGGACTACGCACCACTACGGTCACTTCTTCTCCACCTAAACGTTTGGACGTTCTACAGCAATCCATTGCGGTATTTCCTCCACCGAGGACAATCACATGTTTGCCAACCTTCTCCCTATGTTCGAAAGCAACTTGGGCCAAAAACTCAATACCGATATGGATATTATCTTTTGCTTCTTCTGCTCCTTTTATATTCAACACTCGACCTTTCGGGGCACCAGTACCTACAAATACCGCATCGTATTCTTTATCCAAGACCTCTTTCATGCTTTCTACATAATGGTTGAAATGAGCATGAATGCCCATATCGAGAATGTAGTTGACTTCTTCGTCCAATACTTCCATAGGCAAGCGGAATGAAGGAATTTGCGTACGCATCATTCCACCTCCTTTGTTCCACTCATCATACAAGTGAATTTCATAGCCTAATGGTGCCAAATCTCGTGCAACCGTCAAAGAAGCAGGGCCACCGCCAATTAAGGCTATCCTTTTCCCATTAGAAGGAAATGGGCCTTGTGGCATTAAATGTTTTACTTCGCCTTTATTATCTGCAGCGACTCTCTTTAAACGACATATAGCTACGGGTTCTTCCTCTACTCTACCCCTTCTACATGCAGGCTCACATGGTCGATCGCATGTACGCCCCAGTACCCCTGGAAAGACATTGGATTCCCAATTGATCATGTAGGCATCGGTGTATTTTTCTTCTGCTATTAATCGTATATATTCTGGAACTGGAGTATGGGCAGGGCACGCATGTTGACAATCGACCACTTTGTGAAAGTACTCTGGGTCATTGATGTCTGTGGGCTTCATACTTTAATTTTTAATCTATAAAATGAAATAATAAATTTCTGCTTTTAAATGAAACAAATACAAATTGAAATGCTAAAAACAAGAATAAATATAACAGAATGATATTAAAACAAAAGTTTTTATTTGGTTAATATTAATCACCACCAAACATTCATAATATTAACTCCCTGAAAAGCAAAAAATATGAACAATAATCTTACTTTTGCCTTTTCAATACATAATGAATATATTTAATATATGAAAGTTGGAATTCCCGTTGAACTCACAGAAGGTGAATTAAGAGTAGGAGCAACACCGAAAACCGTAAAACGATTAATCAAGCAAGGTTTTGAAGTAACTGTCCAAAGTGGAGCTGGTCAACATGCGAACATTTCAGACGCAAATTATGCGGATGCAGGTGCTTCTATTGCTGATTCTGCCGCACAGTTGTATGCTGACAATGACATCATTTTAAAAGTTCAAGCTGTAACAGACAGTGAAATAGAACTGATGCATAAGGATCAAGTAACATTGAGTTACTTATATCCGGCTCAAAATCCTGATTTATTGCAAAAGTTGGCCGATAAAGGGATCAATGCCATTGCAATGGATGCCATTCCGAGAATTTCTCGAGCTCAAAAAATGGATGTCCTTTCCTCTATGGCCAATATCGCTGGATATCGATCTGTCATCGAAGGAGCCAACTATTTTGGCCGATTTCTAAATGGACAGATTACGGCAGCTGGGAAAGTAGATCCTGCAAAAGTATTGGTGATAGGAGCTGGTGTAGCTGGGCTTGCAGCTATTGGAACAGCCCGTTCATTAGGAGCCATTGTTCGGGCATTTGATACCCGATTAGAAGTGGCAGAACAAATCGAAAGTATGGGCGCAGAATTCCTGTCTGTTGAAATCGAAGAAGATGGCTCGACTGATTCTGGTTATTCCAAGGTCATGAGTCCTGCTTTTATTGAAGCGGAAATGGCCTTATTTAAAGAGCAGGCCAAGGAAGTAGATATTATAATTACTACGGCACAAATTCCTGGAAGAGAAGCACCAAAATTGGTATTGGATTACCATGTAGCGGCTATGAAACCAGGATCTGTCATTGTTGATTTGGCAGCCAGCACGGGTGGAAATTGTGTGTTGACAAAAAACAATGAAGTATATACGACCGACAATGGAGTCATAATAGTAGGTAAATTGGATCAATTGCCTGCGCAGTCTAGTCAATTGTATGGAAACAATTTATGCCATTTACTCGATGACATGGGTAAGGCAGAAAATTTCAAAATAGACATGGAAGACGATGTGGTCAGTAGAGCCATGGTCACGCATGACGGAAAGATCAACTGGCCTCCAGAACCGCTACCTGTCAGTCCACAAAAACCAAAATCAGAAGCTGCTGTAGTAGAACAGCCTCCACAACCATCAGAAGCGGAAATTGCACGACAGAAAGGAATATCCATGTTGATCAAGTTGGCAGTAATTGGAGCGTTCTTGTATCTCTTGGCACTTGTGGCACCTCCTGACTTTATGCAACATTTCACGGTATTTGTTTTGTCTGTATTTATCGGCTGGCAAGTCATATGGAATGTATCTCATTCATTGCATACCCCATTGATGGCCGTTACCAATGCCATCAGTGGAATTATCATAATTGGAGGTTTATTGCAAACTCGAGATGACATGACCAATACGATGACCATCTTGGCATTTGTTGCCATTCTAGTTGCAAGTATCAATATTGTTGGAGGATTTTTGGTTACGCACCGAATGCTCAAAATGTTTAGAAAATAAATTTCGGATTGCACCCAATTGAAGAACAGACTTAGATTATAATACACATGATATCATCACAAATACAAACCGCATCTTATCTTTTTGCCGGTATATTATTCATCTTAAGCCTTGGTGGTTTATCTTCACAAGAGTCCGCTAAAAGAGGTGTACTTTATGGAATAATCGGAATGGCAATTGCCATTTTATCTACCGTTTTAGGAGAAGGTGTTCAAGGACAAATTTATATTGTCATTGCCATTGCTATAGCCAGTGTAATTGGTTTACTCTTGGCAAGAAAAGTGGAAATGACCTCCATGCCCCAATTGGTCGCCATACTCCACAGTTTTGTTGGGTTGGCCGCGGTACTGGTAGGTTTTGGGTCGTATCTGGACCCTGTCACCCAAGCGATGACGGGCACCGCACATACCATCCATTTGGTTGAAGTATTTATTGGCGTTTTCATTGGTGGGATTACTTTTACTGGGTCCATTATCGCATGGGGTAAATTGGAAGGGAAGATACGAAGCAAGCCGTTGATTTATCCTGGAAGACATGCCGTCAACATCATCTTAGTTATCGTGTGTGTGGTCTTAGGAGTACTATTTTCGTCTGCGGCCGGTGTAGAAGGTATGATGCATCTCTATATTATGACAGCCATTTCATTTTTCATTGGAGTGATGATGGTCATGGCGATAGGTGGAGCGGACATGCCGGTAGTGGTTTCCATGCTCAATTCATATTCGGGTTGGGCGGCAGCAGCGGCAGGTTTCATGTTAGGCAATGACTTATTGATTATTACTGGAGCATTGGTTGGAAGTTCAGGAGCGATCCTGTCCATCATCATGTGCGAAGCGATGAACCGATCGTTCTTATCGGTTATTTTTGGTGGTTTTGGAAGTGCCCCTACAGGAGAAGCTATGGCTGTGGAAGGGGAAGTTACTGCTATTGTACATGATGAAGTCGCTGAGTTATTGAAAAACGCTAAATCGGTTGTCATCGTTCCTGGATATGGAATGGCCGTGGCCAAAGCTCAGTTTCCTGTTCACGAAATGGTGAATCGTTTGAAAAAAGAAGGTAAAGAGGTTCGTTTTGGAATTCATCCTGTTGCGGGTCGATTACCTGGTCATATGAATGTACTCTTGGCCGAAGCCAATGTGCCGTATGATGTTGTATTGGAAATGGATGAAATCAATGATGATTTGCCCCAGACCGATGTAGTTTTAGTCATTGGAGCGAATGATATTGTCAATCCGGGTGCACAGACAGATCCTAATAGCCCAATCTATGGAATGCCTGTCATTGAAGTATGGAAGGCTACTGATGTTATCGTTATGAAACGATCCATGGCTACAGGATATGCAGGAGTACAAAACCCTCTCTTTTTCAAAGACAATACCAATATGCTGTATGGAGATGCAAAAGCTAGTGTAGATAAAATTAATAGTTATTTAGATTAATTAATGTTAATGATGTTTAACACTAATTTACAATTAGTTGATTTTTAATATGGTATAGTA
>JARGNR010000016.1:4270-24668 GCA_029212405.1 Saprospiraceae bacterium | reverse complement strand
TATTTTTTGAACTTCTAGTTTTGTAGTATAAATTAAAATCTAATGGAAGCAAGGTACTCCCGCAACAGAATCTATCTAAATGCAGAAGAGCAAGAGAAAATTAAAAACTATCCAATCCTATTAGGGGGTTGTGGAATAGGGAGTGTCATCGCGGAATGCGCCTTACGATTAGGTTTTGAAAACATTACCATTATAGATGGAGACCAAGTAGAACTCTCTAATTTAAATCGGCAAAACTATACCGTCGAAGATATTAACAAAGACAAAACTGCCGCTATAGAGTCTCGACTAAAAGCAATCAATACGGAAGCCAACATTAAAGTCCACAATTGTTTTTTAAGTGCAGAAAACATGGCAGATTTTATTTCGGATCATAAGATTGCCATCAATGCCCTTGATTTTTCAACAGATGCTCCTCTTGAGTTTGATCGTATTTGTCAAGAGAACAACATACCTATATTGCATCCCTATAATTTAGGTTGGGGTGGATTGGTAACTGTAATCCATGCTCAGGGACTATCTCTCAGCGCGTTAAAAAAACCAGGAGGGAGTTTCAATGAAGTAAACATGGTAGAATATGCATCAAGTTATTTACAATTCTGGGGTTCACATACAACTTGGATTGATGAGATTCTTGATAAATATAAAAGAGAAAAAGAACCTCTTCCTCCACCACAATTATCCATTGCATCCTGGACGGTTGCTGCCATGTGTACTCACCTTCTTTTCAACATTGCTACAGAAAAAGAATACAAGAAGTTTCCAGAATTTTATTTGTCCACTATCCTTAACGATTAGATCAATTTATTGTTTGTTGCGTAAGAAATAGCTTCAGAAATATTCACTACTTCTAATTTTTCAAATAGCTTTCTTCGATGAAATTTGACGGTATCTGGTGAGACAAAAATTGCTTCTGCAACTTCATTGATGGTATATCCTCTGGTGGAATATTGCAGGACCTCTTTTTCCCGACTTGTCAAGACTATTTTTTCAGTAGCCTTCCAAAAGTCTCCTTCCAAATCATATTTATGAATTTTATTTCCACCTGTTTTATAAATTTTGATATTCCCGGAATTTTGCTCCGCCGATAAAGAGATCAAGCACAATGCTTTCCACATTTTACCATCCTCCGTCAAAAACATTGGGGTCAATTTCTGATTAATTAGGATGACTTTACCCTCTTGATTTTTCAGATGAAAGTCATAGGAAATCGTATGGTACTTTCGTTCTTCTACAGGAATTTTGCTAAAGAACTCAAATCCTATTGTATTTATTTTTAATAGTAACTGCAAATCAGGTTCGGTTACATATTTAAAATAAAAGGCATACCCCATTTCCTTCACTTCTTCAGCAGTGTGTCCACACAAAAAAAGAGGATTTTCGGATACATATTCGAAGCCTTTCTTCTCATAATCAATTACATAGATACTCTTATAGGTAGATCTAGCAAACGCCATTACAGGCTCTAAATAATTTTCTGTTTGTTTTTGTGCTTCATTAGAAACTTTGTTGACCGTATTTCTAAATGAAAAAAAATCGTTAACGTCTGGCATAGGCAAATAAATCGTGAAACATATCTAAATATCAACTAATAAAATGAGTAGATAGGTTATAAATGCGGGGCGAAATTTATAGAAATTAATTAGAGAACATCTTTACCTTTCCTGTAATGAGCTTCTTTATAATCTCAAATACACATAAACAAATAGAATCATTACAATTAACATAAGACTAATTATATAGAAACCATCTGGTCTAAAGAAAGATTGATCTTTTAAAAATGCCTTTACCTCCTGAAAATTATATCACGGATAAAGTTCTAATCATTTACCTAATATACTTTTTATTAATGTTGAATCTTAACAATGTTGTCCTTTAATAAAATAATAATCTTATATAAATATAGCTGTTTTTAATTGAATAACAAAGCAACTGCCCTAAACGCGAGACTTCTCAAAACCTGAGGTTTTACTTTTTTCCAATTTAGTAATTCACCTCCTCACTATTTTCCCAAATAAATGTTTTGATAAACCTTTCATCTTTTTTAGCTAAAAAGCACTTTTAAGATAGCTGAAGAATTCAAAAATAGAGAAAAATCTAGGCTTTGAATTGAGTACTTTGACTACTACACTTTTGAGTAGTTTTAATATAAGTTCCTCACTACTACCCATTTGTGTAACACATCAGGCTACATCCTTAGATAGATTTACGAGTAAAATAACTAACTATGATACTCACTAAAAATTATTTGGAAAAGCTAGATCAATACCAATTAGCAGACTTAGCAGAATTTATTGTCTCAGAAAATTACAACCATCACGCAGGAGAAGTAGCTCCTTCTGATTACAGAAAAGAAGTAAAATCAATTTATCAACAAGAAGCGGATTATTATGACAATTCAGTCGTATATGTTGCAAAAGACTACATTGGTCAAATATCCGCGTCTATTCGTGTTTTACGCTGGAACTACATGGATCTCCTTCCTATCCAAAAGATTTTTGGAATAAACCCATTGCATACTATAGAAAATTCAAACGACATATTTCACATTGGGCGCTTTGCCATTAAAAAAGATGTAAGAGATATAAAGCTGTTGAAACAATTGATGATTTGTGCCATTGCTCCGGTCTGTCAACATGAAAACAATGTTGCCTTTGCAGAATGTGATAGCAAGTTATTGCGAACACTTGCCCTTCTTGGAATAAAAGCCACCCAGCTTGGAGAAGCTGTCAACTACCTTGGATCAGAGACGATTCCTATTGCCCTGGAGTATTCAGGTCTTATTGGTTTCTATAACAAGTATAAAGGCTTAGTAACAGAAGATACGTTAGTTCAGACTGAAACTTCACCAGTACACAAAAGTGTAGTTATGGACTATTATCAGCACTACTACTCTTTCGTGTAGTGGCATGAGGGAAATTACGCCTTAAATTTGAATTGTAATCAAAAGGGAATTACTACAAAGAAATAAAAAAAGAAACTCTTGGCCAGAGCTTAGACCGACAACCAATTAATGTCTCAAAACTAAAAATTGAAATTCATAATTATTAAAACTTTTTAAAAATGAAAAATTTAGTTTCAAAATTATTCGGTGGATTAGCAGTAGCTGCTTTTGTTTTTGGATCATTCACGTCAACTGACATCAATGCTCAACCTGTAACTATGTCTGACCTTACTATAGAAGATGTAAAGGTAGAAGAGGTAGCAGCAGCTGACTGGTATGCGCTTTGTGGAAGTGACTGGTGCTTAGTTGTTAAAGATAGCAGCATTGATGGTGACATCTAATCAAAATTGAACCGCAATTTGATAAAGGGGCCGAGCAATCGGCCTCTTTTTAAAACCTTCCGATATGAAAACAGTAAAGTCAATATTAATCGCCTACTTATTCATCCATTTCACATTCGTTTTAATGGTCAACTTAATGGCTCTTTCAAAGTTTTCAGATGCAACAGAAAGACTTAATTCTTTTGGATACGCATTTGTAAAATGTATAGAAAAACCAGAATTCATCAATAAAATGGAAGCCTCCATTGGCTTGTATGTAAACCTTACCGGCGTAAATAGGGGATATGAATTTTTCTCTCCAAATGTGTACAGAGGTTCTGTAAAATTGATATTTGAATCTGATCAAGGACAACGTCTGGACTTGTTTCAATCGGTCGAATCAAAAATGAAATTCCTAACCTTCTCTCTTTATTTCAACTCCAATTTAAAAGATAAAAAACGGCGTGACGAATTGCTAAAATCAGTTTGCCTACGACTGTTCTCTAAAGATGAAGACTTAGATGAAGTTCATGTCTATGCAGACATTCAATTATTTGATGAAATTCAGTACTCTTTTAAAGATACGTACATAGAAGACAAGGGTAAACTATTATTAACGAAAATCAAAAAATCATATCATGAAACAAGTAGCATCTAAGATCTCCGATTTTTTGTTCAATTTCAACGTGAAAAATGCAGACCTCATCAGTAAATTGATCATTGGTTTTGCTCTCCTAAATATCATCGTCTTGTTGCCAGATGTATATGACCTCTATAGCCTGGATGGATATATTCAAAGTGAATTAAATGATAAATACATGTATGCATACAACCCACTACTCAATTGGGTTTTGACTCCTCTTGACAATTTGGGATTTTCCAATAAAATGGGCCTATTGATGATCATTGGAATGTATATTTTTTCACTCTTTTTTGTTATGATCCGATACAAGCCATTTATATTTTCCATTGTAGCCTGGTTAATTCATGTGATGATCGTAAATTCAAGTTATTACTTCTCTTATGGAGCGGACTACTTTATTACTTTTTCCTTATTTGCCAATGTCATTCTACACCTGGATGTCATTTTAAAAGACAAAAAAGTAATCGCAGCCCTACATTCATTTGTCATCCGGTTTATGCAGATTCAATTATGTTTTGTCTACTTTTTTGCCGGCTTCGGTAAAATGATTGGCCATGATTGGTTGGATGGAAATGCGATGTGGTATGTAATGAATACACACTCCCCAGAGTTCATACAAAACTTAATGCCTTCTATGATTGACTTTCCATTTATCTTAACGGGAATTTGTTGGTCGGTACTATTTATAGAGCTTTTCTATCCCTTAATTGTATACATCGATAAAATAAAACACGCAGCACTGATCAGTATCGTACTCATGCACGTAGGGATAATGTTTATCATGGGCTTATACACATTTGGAATGATTATGATCCTCTTAAATTACATTGCATTTGGGCATTACTTCGAATCATTCCAATGGAAGAGAAGGAAATTCAAATCCTCAATCACTCCAGCACCCAGTACATAAACACCTTCTGTATTCAAGAATGCCTTAAAAACACGCCTACTTCCTTCAAGAAGTATAAAGACAAAAAATGGAATTGAAGCAGCCATAACGGTTTTCTTCAGCCACAAAAAACATTCCTTTTAAGAAAATTCATTTAGGAATTGTTCATATATAAATTAGTTAAATAGTGAAACGTACAATTAATCATATCATTCTTTTCTTATTCGTGATTACAGCTCATATGTCTATGGCTCAATCACAAAAGATAACAGGAATTGTGCTGGATACAGACCAAAACCCTGTAGAGGGTGCTGTGATTATTTTGTACGATGAAACTCAATCCATTCTTCATCATGATGTTACGCTGGAAGAAGGATCATTCACATTCACAACCCAGGTAAAACCTGGATTCAGTATTGAAATCACTCATTTGGCATTTGAAAAAAAGCAGTATGAAATAACCCCTCAAGAAGTAACACAAAAAGTGATCAACTTACAATTTGTCTTGAATGCATCTGTCCAGACTTTAGATGAAGTTGTATTTATCGGTAAACATAAACTAAAAGACACCATCAATTTTGATCTGAACAAATTGAATCTATATGCAGAGGATAATCTTCAGGAAATTCTTAAAAAAATACCGGATTTCAGATTGGGCGACAATGGTTCGATTATCTATAAAGGAAAAAACATTGATAAGATCTTAGTCAACAGTAAACCCTCATTTGTTAGTCAAAATAGTATTGCCTTAGAAAGTGTTGAGAATAAAATTATTGAAGGAATCAGCCTCATTAATAACTACAGCGATGATTTTTCTATGGATTTCGATGAAAATGAAGAAAGTGTTATCAACATAGACACAAAAAATAAGAATCAAAACATACTTAACGGAGACATCGAAGCCAATTATGGATACAAGGACAAGTATGAATTTAAAGGAAAAGGATTCTTGTTTTCTAGAGCGCTCAATGCTTTTGCAACTCATAATACCAATACGGTCGGCAAGACTACGATCAACTCCGACGAAGTAAAAAAACTATTTAGTGAAGGACAACCTTTTTCACCTTATCAAGGAGAAAGCCTGGGCGCTCTTTTTTCGAGCAATGAAAATCTTCAAAAAGACTTTTTTACAAGTACCAATATCACACTTAGAAATCAAACTCAAAGGTTGAAAACATCAGGACTGATTTACCATATCGCTCCCGATAGAATAAATAGTGTTTTGCAAAATTCAAGCACGTTGAATGATCTACCGCTTTTCAATTCCTCTTCTATGGCAAGAGCACAAACTCAATCCTTGTTAGGAGCAGCATCTGTGGCATTTAAAGCATCCAATAGAACCATCTTAAAATACAATGTAAATTCAAATTACATTGATGAGAAAAATTCAAATACTACAGAGAATGAGTTTTTTGAGAATGGTACAAGTGCACCGTCCATCCAGCTTTTTTCCAATAACAACAATGAAATCTTTTCAGGATATCATCAATTGTCTATGGAAAGTAAGTTGCAAAAGAATCTTATTCTAGTGACGAAAGGTGGGTATTTCCATGAAGACACCAAATTTCTAAATGATTATACCATTTCTGAAGACAGCCACTCCTTAACAGATCTTCAAGATTATAAATTTGACAAAAATGAAGTTCAGGGAAGTATTGCTTTGCGGTATAAGTTATCCAATGCATTTATACCAATCTTGAACCTCCAAGTTCAAAATACTGATGAAACCATACTTAATCAAGAAAGTACCACATCTTTAATCCATAGATCTATTGAGAATTACTTGGCAAATTTAACCATTCGAGGTGCAGATGTGATGGAAGGGATGGACTATGGTTTAGATCTGGGCATGAATGCATTTACCAACCAAATCACTCAGGAATCTGCTCAAAATAAATTGTTTGTTCCTGTCTCCTTTTGGTTTGACTATGAAAGAAGACTGCATCGATACAATCTCAAATTCGAGCGTAAACGAAGATTTAATGAATTGGCATCCGGTATTACTACCATCCAACCTTTTAACACCATTTGGATTGGAGATACAAATATGGCAAGTGGCTTCAATACAAGTCATTCATTGAAAGCAAGCTACAACTATGATAACTTATTTGATGCAGAAATATTTTCTATATCATTTTCATATCAGGAACAAAAAGGTGCAGTGCGAAGAGCTTTTATCGGACAAGAGAATGGAATATCTCAATTTCAATTGTTTCAGGTAGACAAAGCAAAAGACTTTAAAATCAGTAGTTACTATTCCAAGACTATTTTTCCGTTGCACTACCCTACCAAAATCGACTTGACCGTAAAGTACATGCAATCGGAATATCCATTGCAAGCAGGACAGCAAGAAATCGAAGTAAAGAATCAAAATATTGGCCCCTCTATCCTCATTGAAACAATAACAGACAACTTTGTCAATTTCATGGTTTCATCCAAAATGTTTTTCATGGATGACCAAGTAGAGAACACAAGTTTCAAGTCTACCTACATGAGCAATGAAGCGGGTATTCTATTAAAAAATAATGTTTGGAAAGGAAATATCAGCTTTCTCTTTGATAACAACATAATCAATGGAAATATCTTCACGAGGACCAATGTAAACCTTGGAATTTCATACTCTACCGCGAACATAACGTATCGAATAGAGTCCAGGCATTTGGGAGAATTATTGGGTGTATTTGAAAATGAAGCGTACAATTCTCAATTCTTCATTCGAAATGGAATTGCCAGCACTATTGTCAACAATCAATCATTGAATTATATCACCCTTGGTATTAAATATAAATTGTAACTATTAAAAATAATTATTATGAAAACGATTAAAATTTTCTTCTTCATCTTCTGTATTAGTTTTGCCTTTTCAAGTCAGGCACAAACTCAAAAAAAAGAAATCATTAAAGTAAATTACACAAGCGGATGTGTATCTGACTTCCTTGTTGGACTCTTAAAAAAGCAAATTCAAGATGCGCAAGAATTCAATAACATGATGAGCATGATGGAAGGGTACAAAATCCACAGTAGCTTCTATCAAAATGTATCCACTAAAGAATCTGTATTTGTGTTAGATTCTATCTCTGAAGTTGAACACTTGCGAACTACTGGGCATACTGAAAATGTCTATATCAATACCGATGGTGATATTTTCGGCAAAGAAATATTTATGGGTAAAAATATTGGATTCCATGGCAACATCGCTGAATTGAATTGGAAAATCACCAACGAACAAAAGGAAATCAGCGGATACAATTGCAAAAAAGCTCATTTAGAAGAGAATCCAGGTGTTTATGTTTGGTTTACTCCAGAAATTGCAGTGAATGCAGGACCCTATGTATTTTTTGGATTACCGGGTTTAGTATTAGAAGCGAATACTCCTTTTGAATCGACAAGCGTAGCGTCTATCTCTTATGCGAGTATGGATGAATTTCAAAACAGAGTAGAAGAAATCAAAGCGCAAGTAAATTCAGATAGCGGAATAACACTATCAGAAGTATTTGCTAAAAAAGAGAACTTTCAGAGAATTGTAGCGAAAGGCACTGAATAAAGTTTTATTTTGAACGATCTCATGACCTGAATCTTCATTTCAAATTGAATGTACGATTCGGGTCCTTTCTACAGCTGAAAAATACATGGCATGCAACTTACAATACAAAACCTGACCAAAAAATACGGTAAAAACAAAATCGGTTTAAACGATTATTCTTTAGAGATTTCTTCTGGAATTTTGGGTCTTCTGGGTCCAAACGGAGCAGGAAAATCTACACTTATAAAAATGATTTCTTCCATTAGTAAACCTTCTGAAGGCAAAATATTTCTAAATGAAGAAGATATCGTAAAATCGCCCAATTATATCCGTAAGCAGTTGGGGTATTTGCCTCAAGATTTTGGTGTTTATCCTCATTTGAATGCGTATGAATTCCTCTCTTATATGGCGGCCATGAAAGGAATTGGTGGAAAGGGCTTGCAACAAAAAATAACAAACTTATTAGAAGAACTTAATCTTATAGAGTCCGCTAAAAATCAGTTGGGCACTTATTCTGGTGGTATGATTCAACGTGTAGGTATCGCTCAAGCCTTACTTAACGATCCTAAAATAATCATCTTCGACGAACCTACCGTTGGGTTAGACCCGGAAGAACGATTAAGATTCCGAGACTTAATTTCAGATTTGGCGACGGATAGAATAGTTATTCTTTCTTCCCATATCGTTTCAGATATTGAATCCATAGCAGATGAAGTAGCAATTATGAAAAAAGGACATTTATTGGCAAAGGGAATACAAGAAAAGATTATCAAGTTGGTTGAAAACAAAGTTTTTGTTACTACCATTCACAAATCTGACATCCCTGAATTCAAAGCCAATAACATGGTGGTAAGTTCGTATAGATCTGACGATAAATTCAAAATAAGATATATATCGGATTCTCCTCATGCTTCTTCGAATTTGGCTGAACCTTCATTGGAAGATGCGTACATCTACCTGACAAAATCATAATATATGTGGCGATTCTATCATATCGTAAAAGGGAACTATCTTCAATATGCAAGAAGTTATTCTTTTCTTTTGACCGTAGCAGGCAGCTTGTTCATTGCATTTGGAATTATTCCTTCTCCTGAAGCAAATTATGTGACAATGAAGTTTGGAAATTTCACAGGTGCATACAATTCTGCTTGGATTGGTATGGTCAGTGCTTTGCTGGCAAGCATCCTCCTTTCCATGTTTGGGTATTTTTTGATTTCAGGAAGTATCAAACGGGATATTGACAGCAGAATAGGACAAATAATTGGGACAACGAGGGTAACCAACTACACCTATATTTTAACAAAGATTATTTGCAACTTTTTGATATTACTTTCTATTCTTGGTATCATATTCGTCGTAAGTATCATCTTGTTTTTTTTATATAGTAATGGGTATCCATTTGAACTTTCACAATTTATTCTACCCTACATATTTATTGCTGTCCCTACCCTCTTTATCGTCGCAAGCGCTGCCGTATTTTTAGAAGTATTATTTCCCAATTATCGAATCCTTCAATATGGAGTTTATCTGGTATTGTTTTTTACTCTACTTTTCTCCTCCACGGTAGATGAATCTACTTTTTCAACAGATGTACTAGGAGTACAATTTCCTACTCAACACTTGTCTGAGCAAATCGCACAAAAGTTTCCTGATCAAAACGTAGCTTTGACCGTGGGCTTGGTGGCAGGAAAAATCAGTGCAGAAAACAAAGTACCGATCGAACCATTATCCTTTCCAACATGGTTTTTTATCAGCAGAATGTTTTGGATTATTTTCGCATTGGTCCTTGGATACATTGCTTCCAAGCTGTTTCACAGATTTGACACCAAAGAAAGAAAAGGAAGAAGTAAAACCACCTCAGAAATACCACTTGTAAAAAAAGCAGGATTCCAACTCAAAAACATGAGTCACGAAACTGAATTTACAACGAGTTTGACTCCATTGATTAAAGCTGAAGTAGTATTGATGATGAGAAAAAACAATCGCTGGGTATGGGCATTGACTTTGATTGGAATGATTGCTATGGGCTTTGTCTCTTCGACTATTTCTCACCAGTTTATACTGCCTATTGTATGGTTTTTACAAGTAGCCATTTGGTCAGATATTGTGTCCAAAGATTATACACTAAGGACGCATTACTTTACTTCTTCTTCCTACAAACCTTTGAGCAGATTATTCGTATCAAGAATTGTTGCGGGTAATCTTTTAGCCCTCTTTATTGCTTTTCCGCTTTTAATTAAAGTGGCAATGAGTGGGGATTTCACAGCATTCATCAATATCATCCTAGGAGCACTATTTATTGTATTGCTGGCTGTTTTCTTGGGAGCATTGACTCAATCTAGAAAGCTATTTGAGGTCTTGTTTTTCTTTATTGTTTATTGCAACCTGAATCTTGTTGCCATAACTGACTATTTTGGTGCGGTTCACTCTACTATGATGTACTCCGTGTCCCTAGCAGCATTGAATTTGATTCTATTTGCATCTGCATTTCTCTTAAAACTTCGCCATGAACGACAATAATCACATAACACTAATGGATAACTATGTCATCGTAATTTATGATGGGATTTGCGGCTTTTGCAATGCATCATTACAATTTATATTAAAGCAAGGACCATCAAAAAAATTACGTTTTGTTGCTTTTCAATCAGAGGTCGGACATCAAGTTCGATCTGCCATGCAAATTGAGGAAGATATGGACTCCATAATTGTGGTAGAGAATGGAGCATATTACAAAAAATCAAAAGCTATTTTCCATATCTTAGATCACATCAAATCCAATTGGAAGTATCTTAAAATATTTCGATTCATCCCTACCTTTATCAGTGACTTTTTCTACTCTATTATTGCGAAGTATAGATATAAAATTCAAAAAAACGAATGTCCAATTCCAACACCTGAAGAACGTGAATTATTTATTTAGCTGCTTCCTTATGTTCTGGATACGGCCTAAAAGTAAATGACTTGTGTACAATTTTCCAACGCCCTTCCATTTTGAGTAATAAAAAATAATCCGTGTATATCCTCTTCATTCCTGGCATGTCGATTTCAACTTTAGCAGAAGCTGCATTATTCTCAAAATCTATGGAGATAATCCTTCCGATGCGATTATTTTTCTTTCCTTTTTTAATTCTATTGATATACCCTTCTCCTGACCACACTTGAAGGCTGTCATCCTTCACAAAATATAGATTAAAGTCCTTGTCAAACGCCTCTCTAAGTCGATCCGGTTCCCCATTTGCTGTCCCTTCAATGTAATCCATTAATGTTTTACTGATTTGCTCAGTTTCTGTTTGTGCATGTATGGAAGCACTAGTAAAGAGTAGACAAAAAGTAAATAAAATAAGTCTCATAATCTGTAAGTTATTTTAAAGGAACAATTAAAAATCTCTTCAATTTAAAAAGAATGAGACCTCCTCCGGCAGTATGAAATATATTTAACATAATTTTGAGATCATGGGTATTATTTTTTCTATGTATATTTGATAATCAACCTGTTGATCATACTTTTTTACCAATGAAGTGATTAAATTATCCGAAATAATAACTTCTAATGTCGCGATTACTGATGAACACGATAAAAACCTTACAATACATGAAAAAGATATGCCTCATTGGCCTCTGTTTATGGATAAGTGTCTCACTTATGCACAGTCAATCTTGTTTTCCAAGTGGGATTACATTCGAATCTCAATCAGATGTAGACCTTTTTCCTTCTCTCCATCCAAATTGCACCATTATCGAAGGAGATTTCAAAGTCGATGGGTTTGACATTACAAATTTAGATAGCTTATATGCCATAGAAGTCATTGAGGGTGATTTCGAAATTTATGCCAGCTCATTGACCAACTTTCAGGGGTTGAACAATTTAGACACCATAAAAGGTGAATTGTTTGTGGCTGGAAGTTCGTTTAGCCTTATAAATGTCCAAGGGTTAGAAAGTCTTAAGGTCTTAGGAATTAATTCCAACTACCATGAATTTCAGGGGTCCAGCATTACGGATGTTAGTGGATTAGATAGTTTGCAATCCGTCAACGGCACCTTAATATTTTCATTTTGTTACAACCTTGCCTCTTTATCTGGTTTTGAGAGTGAAATTGAAATGGATGGATTGATCATTGAAGAATGTAATGCTTTAACTTCCTTAGGCTTCGATAATAAAATGGATATTATAGATTTTAAATTGGAGGCACTTAATTCACTTGGAAATCTTAATGGATTCGAAAAAATCAGTTCTGCAGCAACTATAGAGTTGAGGGACCTATCTGCTTTATCCAATTTGGACAGCATCTACGTATTGGACACCGTACAGTCTCTTACCATGGTCAATTGTGATCTACTTACGGATTTATCTGGACTAGAAGGGTGGAATAAAATTGTACAAACCATTACCTTCCAATACAACAGCAACCTTGAAAATCTCGATGCATTAGAGAACGTAAATCTATCTGAGGTGACACAGTTGACCATTTCTAGCAATGCTATGTTATCCCAATGCTCAGCTAGTAGTATTTGCGGATTCCTCAATGAAGCAGGAAATAGTACGATCCAATTTAACGACCCTGGATGCAATTCAGAAATTGAAATAACCACTGCCTGTTGCTTAGCTGATCCATTGCTCTGTCCTGATGATTCAAAATCTTGCTTGCCCGATGGAATTACGTTTAGTTCTCAAGCTGAAATTGATAATTTTTCGACTGTCTATACAGGCTGCAAACGCATTGGAGGTGATGTTATTATCAATGGAGCAGACATCACTCATCTGGATAGTTTATACAGTGTAGAGGTCATAGAAGGAAGTTTGACTTTATTTCACAGTGCGTTGGTTGACTTTCAGGGATTAAATCAATTGGATTCTATTCACAATCGATTTACTGTTCACAATTTCACTCAATCTTTAGCTAATTTTGAGGGACTAGAGCAACTCAAAACCATCGGATCTGATACAAACGGTGCTTTTGTGATTACTGGTTCAAGCATTACTTCTTTTACAGGTTTAGACAGTCTTCATTCAATAGCAGGTGATTTCGATGTAAGCTCCTGCCCTCACATTACCTCTTTATTAGGAATGGAATCTCTCTCGACAACAAATAATTTCACCATTTCAAATTGTATAAATTTCAATGCCTTTGATTTACAAACCAACCTACAAGTCAATGAATTGGTACTCAACCATTTGCCCGTTCTGGTCCATCTTAATGGATTAGAGAAGCTGATGAATGCGGCAACGATTGACCTTTCATATCTATCAGGTTTAGTCGGAATGGATAGTCTGTATCAGTTAACTTCACTTCAAGATATTCGTATTCGTCATTGCAGTTTATTACCCAACTTTAATGGCCTCCAAGGATTGAATTCTATAGCCAATGAATTGATTATTGAATCCAATAGTGAACTTATTAATATTGAAGGACTACAAAATGCTGATCTCTTAAATGTAAGCCAACTCAGTATTGCTACAAATCCAAAACTATCGGATTGCGCTATTGCCAGCATTTGTGATTATGTGGACTTTTATGGATCGATATCCGTCGAAAACAACGCAGTCGGCTGCAATACAGAAGGAGAAATTATTGTCGCATGTTGTGACAACAATGTGAATTGGTGCCCAGAACCGCAAGAATCTTGTTTGCCAAATGGGATAACATTTGGTTCCCAACTTGAAATAGATTTGTTTCCCAAAGCATATCCTGGTTGTTTAAATATAGGCGGAAATGTAATCATTCATGGTTCGGACATTACCCACTTAGACAGTTTAATCAGCCTTGAAATTATAAATGGTGATTTGAGATTAAATGAAAACAAACTCATGAATCTATCTGGGTTGAACAACTTGGATACCATTCGCAATGAGCTGCAAATTACAAGTGAGAGTGATAGTTTAATTAGTTTAATAGGGTTGGAATCTTTAAAGGTAATCGGAACAGATTTTGGCGCAACACATCAGATTTCTTTTGTGGACATTACTTCTATGGAAGGCTTGGATAGTTTGCAACAAGTAAATGGTGAGCTCGAAATAAAAAACTGCTATCAACTCACTTCGTTGGCGGGTATGGATCAATTAGCTATTATTGACGAGTTGAGAATTCAAAGCAGTGCTTCGTTTACAGCTTGGGGACTTTCTCAAAACATAGTCGCTTCTCAAATCGAACTAAATGAATTATCCAATTTGTCTTCTATGAATGGATTTCAATTTATTGATTCCCTCTTTTCGCTACGATTGATAAATTTGGATGGTTTGGTGCAATTAGATAGCCTATATTCCATCCGAACAATGTCCAATTTGATCATTGACGATTGTGATAATTTGACCACACTAAACGGATTGGAAGGATTGGAAAGTCTAACAAATTATAATTTAAAGATTGAAGACAATAATGTCTTAGATGATATTTCTGCTCTAGAAAATACGAATTTTTCGAGTCTTTCGGGAATAACTATCAGAGACAATCCTCTACTTTCTACGTGCAATATAAACAGCTTATGTTCTTATATTGAAATGGGAGGAAATACTACAATTTCAGATAATCTAGTCGGTTGTAATAATGTAAAAGAAATAGAATACGATTGTGCAAACCTGCTCAGCATCTTTATTGATCCATCCAATAGCTTAACGGGAAGTTCTGATAATTTTTGGCACACCCCACAAAACTGGAAAAATGGACAAGTTCCTACTGCATTAAATTATGTTATAGTTCCTGAAAACAAATCGTGTTACATCCAACAGGACTCCATCGCTGAATGCAAACTGATCGAAATCCAAAATAATGGAGTAGTTACATGTGGAAGTAATGCCTCTATGATAGTCCATCAAGAATAAGTAGGAATATTCTTAAGAAGCGATATCTCTATATTTATGGCAAACTGAGATGTTTTACTTCTGAATAATTACCTGTCCATCAAGAATAATTAGATAAGTAAAAAATCACTTGTAATCATCAAAGATTTCAGTGCTAACCCAATAGATATCCTGGTTACTCGTATAGAAAAAGAACTTTCCATCAGGGCTAACAAATGGACACAACTCATGATTTTCAGTACTTATTTCGTTGACCATATTTACGGCTGGTTTCCATTTGTCATTTGCATCTTTAAAACTAATGTATAAATCTCCCCTACCCATCCCATTCTTTCTAATGGATGCAAAAATGATGTAGGATTCATCAGGTGAAATAAATACATCTGCTTCATACCTATGTGTATTGATAGCATCAGAGAGTTTTTCTGGTTCAAGATACTTCCCATTTTGCAGCTTTGATTGGTAAATATCATAAGCGTATCTGGGGGCATTTGCCGAAATATCTCTGGATGAAAAATACATCGTTCTATTCGAACTGAAGGAAACAAAATACTCATTCAAAGAACTATTAATTACCTCCCCTGCAGACTTGGGATCAGACCATCCATCTGCTGTTCTATTTATATACCATATATCTACATCTTTAAGTCTTTCGCCTGATTTATAGGGGCGATTTGAAATAAAATATAATTGTTTTTCATCAGGTGAAAACATCGGATCATTATAGCTCGCAGAATCTATAGGAAAAAGATTAACTTGAGTCGTCCATTTTCCATCAATGAGTTGAGTGCCATGAATTTCCATTTTACCATTATTATCTACTCCGAAATAAAACTCTGTTCCATCTTTGGATAATGTACATCCAAATTCGTGTCTATCTGATTTGGAAATGATACCCGGTGCAAATATTTTTGGAGTCTTTGTGGGCAATTCCTGGCCAAAGTACAACATGGGGTCTGACACCGTTTCACCCACAATATTCGAGCTCTTTTTTGCCCCTTGTGAACACCCTATTGCAAGTAGACAAAAAACAATCAATTTTAAAGTGGTAGACTTCATTTTTATATGATTTATTGTTTTATACAAATAATTATTAGCCCTTTGGTTTTAGGTTATAATCTTGGATCAACTTCCTCACTTTCCAGAGCTAAAACCCCAAAAATACTTTCATGAACTCTTCGTAATGGTTCTTTTCTTACAAACCGTTCCAAGCCTTCAATTCCAAGCGCAAATTCTCTTAATGCCAATGAACGTTTTCTCGATAATCCACGATTTTTTAAGCGCTCCAAATTTTCAATACGATCGTATTCAGCACCGTAGATAATTCTTAAATATTCACTTCCTCTACATTTAACCGCGGGTTGCAGTAATCCCTCTTTGCCATAGCTGATAAAATCAAACGGTTTGACCACCATTCCTTCGCCTCCACTTTCTGTCATTTGAGTCCACCAATCTATGGCTTCATTTATACTAGACTCCTCATTTGTATCTACTATTTTGAAGTTTGTCATAGTGAAGATCTCTGCATCTGATTTACATATTTTTTGAATTTCCTCCATGTGCCACTCATGACTTTTATCAACGTAAACGTTTCCTTCAGTGGCTAAGATGTGGAAAGGAGCCACCTTATAATCCTCTATCCCATTTACTTCCCAACAATAATTTTGATAGGAATGAATGAACTTTTCAGTGGCTTGCTTTTTATATTGAAATTTTTCTAAAAGCTCATCAATTCCATCGATATTTCTTTTTTGAGTCTTTAACAATGTTGATTCTACATCTGATAAAGAGTGTTTAGCAGATGTGCCTACTGCGGCATATTGATCTTTTAATAACGCTTGTGCTTTGGCTGACCAAGGCATTAACTCCGTATCCAAACATACCCAGTCTGTTTTAAATCTTTCCCAAAAATTTGATTGGGTCAATGCATCACAAACTCTATTTAAAAATTGATTTTCCAGCATCGAATCATTAAAGAAGTTCCGTCCTGTTCTGGTATAACAAACGCCAACCCCTTCTTGCTCAATTCCAAATCTGTTACGGACAGTTTCTTCATTTTTGCATACAATTAAAACTGCACGTGATCCCATATGTTTTTCTTCACAAATGATCTTTTTCACACCACGTTTTTTGTAAAAATGGATGGCTTGTTGTGGGTGCTCAAGGTAATTTGGCAAATCACTCGTTGCACAAGGCGACATGGTAGGAGGCAAGTAAATCAACCATTTAGGATTAATTGCAAATCGACTCATCACTTCTAATGCTGCAATAGAATTTTCTTCACGAATGGTTAGATTATTTCTCAACCTAGTTTGTACAATTCGTTTCCCAATTACATCATCAATATTTAGTAAATCATCATGTTCTTGTTGAAAACTTAAATTCGAAAGGGATGAATCTTCAAGTGGTTTTGTTGGGACACAATACACCTCTTTTGCCTCTACCGATACCAATTCTTCTTCTGGGTAACGCAGGGCGGT
The DNA here is from genome assembly GCA_029212405.1 of Saprospiraceae bacterium. GTDB lineage: Bacteria > Bacteroidota > Bacteroidia > Chitinophagales > Saprospiraceae > CAJXUU01. The sequence continues at coordinate 7,070 of JARGNR010000016.1, read as the reverse complement.
CAACTTCCCCCCAAATACACAACCCGTATCCACATCAATGGTTTTATTTAGCCATTCTGCCATCGGAACAGGAGTATGTCCATATACTACCTTAGCTTCACCTCTATATTCCGTTGCCCAATTATACCGAACGGGAAGACCAAATTCATCGATTTCTCCAGTAGTTTCTCCATACAAACAAAATGATCTTACTGCTCCTGATGCCCTACCTTGCATTTCCTCTTTCAATCCAGCATGTGCCACGACCAACTTCCCATGATTTAATACCAAATGAGAGGTCAAACTATATAAAAATTCTTTTACTTCATCTTTAAACGTTTGAGTCTCTTTCTCCAGTTGTTCCACCGTCTCAGCCAACCCATGTTTAAGTTGTACATTTTTACCGTTCAACTTTTTTTGAAGTTTCATATCATGATTCCCTGGTACACATAACGCTGTACCACTATGCACCATGCTCATTACCAGTTTTAATACTTCTGGTGACTTGGGCCCTCTATCCACTAAATCTCCTACTAGAATCACTTGCCGATGTTCAGGATGCGTAACCCTCATCCCATAGTGATTCGAATCATAATCTACTTGCTCAATGGAATAGTTTAATTTATCAAGTAATTCAACAAACTCATCATAACAGCCATGAATATCTCCTATAATATCAAATGGGCCGTGTAAGTCCATTTTATTACTATATAACTTTTCACGAACTACCCCTTTGATTTGGTTGACTTCTTCTTCTGTTTTTAATATATAAATTTTCCGAAAACCTTCTCTTTTCAGTTTTTTAATGGATCGCTTTAGATGATACTTTTGCTGTCGAATTACATTTCCACCAAAGTTTCTATCCTCTCTTTTGTCATTTCTATCGATACACACTCTTTCTGGCAAATCCAATACAATAGCTACAGGTAATGTATGAAATTCTTTCGCCAAATTTATTAACCCTTTTCGGGACGATGCTTGAACATTCGTCGCATCCACCACCGTAAGTAATCCATTCTTAAGGCGTTTTGATATCATATACTTCAATACATCAAATGCATCAGAAGTTGCCGCTTGACTATTGATGTCATTGGATACTATTCCTCTACAATGGTCAGAAGAAACCACTTCATATTCTCCAAAGTGCATCTTAGCAAATGTACTCTTCCCTGATCCAGAAGCACCAATAAGTAAAACCAATGATAATTCTGGTACTTTAATTTCCATAGGTAAAAATTGCCATTTGTGATGGTGCTCCTACATTTTCGTCTACCTCCCCAATAGGAAAAAACTGCACCTGATAATTATGTTTTTCTCCCACCTGATTTGACCAATTTTCGAATTCATTTCTTGTCCATTCAAATCGATGATCAGTATGCCTCATCCCTCCATCCATTAATTGCTCATATTTGATATTATACTCCCCGTTTGGTGTAGTAACAATCACAAGTTTAGGAGAGGCACATTCGAAAACAACTCGTTCAAATGATTGCAACCGATTTTCATCCAAATGTTCAATGACTTCCACAATTGCTGCTGCATCGTATCCTTCTAATCGCTTATCCCTATAAGTCAATGCACCTTGAAACAATTCAATTCTCTCTTTTTGCCTGGGGGCCATTTCATCCCAATGCAAGCGCTTTTTGCATTTGGTCAATTCCGAGTATGAAATATCCATTCCCGTTATTCTTTCAAATTGCTTTTCCTTCAATAATTTCCGAATCAACTTCCCTTCACCACATCCGAGATCCACCACTGTTTTGGCTCCACTTTCTTTCAGTTTAGTCAATACCATATTTAACCGAACATCATGGAGAGTCTTTCTTTTTTCTTTATGCACAGAGGAAAGTTCAGTGGGTTGAATATCATTTTCCTCATTCAATCGGTCCAATGCAATTCTAGAAAGTGATTTAAGATTGACTAAATATCTGCTGGTTATCTGTTCCTTCTCAGGATGATTTTCAAGCCACCCTTTACCTTTTGCAAGTAATTTATTGATTTCATCTTGACTGACAAAATAGTGTTTATCGTTCGCTAAGGCAGGAATCAAAACATACAAATGAGACAGTAACTCTTTGAGTTTAATTGAATTTTTTAATTCGACGGTAAAGTATTTACTCTCACCCCACTCTTGAAATTTTGTATCCAAGATGTGTCTTTCTATATCTAATTCATACCCTAGCGGTTCGAACAGTTTTCTAATTAAAAACTCTCCTCCTCTTGGAGCGGAAACCACAGAAATCTTCACCTCAAAAGGCATTTCCACATCTACCAACTCGGGCTTTTTGGCGCATGTACCATTCATTGCGGTAGAAAATGCCTTAGACAATGCAACACTTAAAAAAGAAGAGGAAGCATAAGGTCTATCATTTACATATTGTGCCAAAGAAAACCCCTTTCCTGAAAGATGCTTTGATCCCCGAACCATATCAATTGGATCAATATCTAAAAGTAGTGCAACCGTAGTACGCTCGGGTGAACTTTCTGGATAAAAAATGTGTGCTTTCCCTATGGATAAGTCAACGGATTGTAATTTATCAGGATGCTTGTGTAATAAATACCCTAAATCCGAAGCATTTTTGTGTGTAGTTGTTATCGTTAATATCATACAGTAAATACTATTAAAGCCGATGCAAAATAATTATTTTTTAATTACTCCTTGTTTTAAACTTTAACAAGCCTGATCTCATAGCACTAGCAATAGCCAATTCAACTATTTTTTTACCAAATACACATTTATAAATCAACGAATCTCCCCAATCTCCCCAATCTCCCCAATCTCCCCAATCTCTATCAATCTTTCCAATCTCTATCAATCTTT
>JARGNR010000016.1:0-4170 GCA_029212405.1 Saprospiraceae bacterium | reverse complement strand
CCAACCCTTACTCCGCCTCTCTTACTTTATACCCGATAGATTTAGGATAATCCCGCTGTGGCACCACGACCTGAACCAATATAGGGCCACATCCTTTCTTATCTTTCTTTACAACTTCCAGTAAATCGTCCAACTCCTGGTGATTACGAATCACAAAGCCGCGCATAGGCGTATCTTCATTGCCGAATACTTCCGCAAGTTTTGAGTAGTTCCAGGGGTGAAGAACATTGTAAAAGTCTTTGTATTGCTCGCCTCCTTTACCATAGTAACGGGGCTCGACCAGCATTTGCTCAATACCGTAAAACCCATTGTTATTGAAAACAAAGATTACATTATCTTGGTTGAGGCGGGTATGGCTTGAAAGTGCCTGACAAGTCTCCTGAAAAGAGCCATCCCCTACGAAGACCAGAGGCCTCTTATCGGGTTGTCCTTCTTTAAATCCGGTAGCTGCACCTACAGAATATCCAATGGCCAACCAGGAAGCCTGAGAATGAAATGTATTGCGCTCCACCATTACTAGGTTTTGTGCAGATAGCAGAGAAAAGCCTGCATCCGCGATTGCGATGTAAGGTGTGGTCGCATTCAGGCCAGAACCTTTCATGCTCTTCTTTAAAAATTGGTTGATCCGTTTTATGAAGCTGTCATACGTAAGGGGTTTGATTAATGGAGTAAGACCCGACAGAGACTCAATAAAAGTTTTCCTGTTCCGGAAATTCAATACAATCCCTTCCTTATTAGGCTTATTAATTTTGTGTGCCTTAAAGCCTGGTGCCTTGGTAGTTTTCTGGAAATATTCCTTGTAATAATCCATCTTTAAACCCTTTTTCCCAAACTTCGGATTTTCCAGTAATGCTTCTTTTAATCCAACTATAAAATCCCCTAATTTCACTTCAGGAAAATAAGTAGCGCCCACGCTAACCCCTTCATGATCTGCTTTGATCCAGTCTTCTCCTAAATCTTTAGTGCCACCCAAATTTTTAGAAGTGGTCCATGCCCCTAAACCAATCCTGCACTGGGCAACCTCATTAAAGATCTTGCGGACCTCAGGCAAACTGGCTTTACCATTGTATACCCCCATAAAATTAGGATGGTTTTCAGAAAGAATGGACTTGCCCATAATGGTGGTACAAAACCCGATCCCTGTTTTTTCAGAAAGATCCTGAAACTCATCGGCGAGATTGAAGCGATCGATTTCCATGCCGCCCCATAAAATGGGTTTCCCCAACTCTTTTATACGATCAACGGCAGCTTCGATTGCATCTTTCAGTACCGATGCGTTCCGTTCTGTAGTAGGTCGCGGTCTTGGGCCGATCTTTCCTTTCGGCGCACTGCAAGGGCTTTCGAACACATTTTGGCGGATCTCCAGATACACTGGCCTCAGTTCTGTGAGGCAAGTTTCCAGAGCCGTATCAATTTGACTGGTGGCCAGGTTACTGTTGCTGATCACTTGAGCTGAAGCTGTGACTTGCCGATACGCAATGAGATTGCTCTCGTGATTGGGACTCATATGAGAGGTCAAAAGCCCCATAGCTTGATAGTTCAACCATTGTTCATTGGTTGGACAAGCGTTGATTACTACAATGGGCACTCTTTCGACAAAAGCTCCACTGATCGTATTGATCAGGCTTAAGGCACCTACTCCATAAGTAACACCCGCCACACCCAAGCCTGTTGCCCGAGCATACCCATCCGCAGCGTAACCACCATTGATCTCGTTGGTCGTGCCTACCCATTCCATCTGGGTTGTAGCATGCATGATGGTAAGAAAGGGTCCAAGATGATTTCCAGGTACACCAAATATTTTACCTACTCCCAGTGACTCTAACCTACTGGCCAGATACCGGCCAACATTCCATTCCGTATTTTTATTATTTTTCATAATTGATTTGTTTTTAAAGGGCTTTATGAATCTCCAGAGCTGCACGGGTGCCGGTTTCAAGGCATCCTTCTATCCAGGCATGTTTGAGAGAAACATGCTCTCCTGCAAAGTGAACTGGACCTTCTGCTGTTGGAATATCAAGGTGAAAAGAAGTCATTTGCCCGGGAGTAAATACAGCCGCTTCACCAAAGGCATATGGGCTCTGTGTCCAGGATTGTGTTTTACCCTTTCCTGTATAAAACATAGCAGCCTGCCACCCGTGAATATCTACTAAACCTCTCATTGCTGCCAGATACCGATCATGTTCCTCCATGGAATCCCATCGTCGGGCATCATCCGACCAGGAATAACTGGCCAATAGTACTCCGCCATTGCTGCCAGGAATCTTATGTGATGGTACATATATAAAGCGATTGGGATTGTCTGTAACACTGCCTCCGCCAACATAATTGCTGATGATAGGTTTTGCATTTATCCTTCGCGGATCACGTTCCATCCAGATGCGCTTCAATTCATCATATTGTTCCTTACCCATTGCTTTTTTCACCTCTTTCAACCCATTCTTCCACTCCGCTTCGTTTTTAAATTCCCACCAGCGTTGGTTGAATTCCAGTAATACTTTTGTGGCAGCATCATAGTGCAACTCAATTATTGCCCGCCGTTTTTTATATGAAAAAGCAGGAGAAACAGACACATGGCGCAGGCTGGAAAATGGTATGGTGATGAGGCAATGGTCTGCTTTAAAGATCTCTTCTTCATGGTCATATTTCCCATCTGAGACTTTAGTTTCACTCAGTGTTCGCACACTAACCTTCTCTCCGGGTTTAGCCGACGTAAATCTATGCGTATACCCTGGATTCCTCTTGGGGTCATAGTATTCGATATGTGTCATACGTCGATTCATGACAATATTATTGTAGAGTTCGGGCAGAAAAGCATAAGGCAGCATCCATGAACCTCCTTCTATCTCGTAATACGTTACATTCGGATTGATATCTGCACGTCCAAGGAAGCTGTGCATAAAAGAAAGAGCCAGACGAGAAGTCAGATTTTCAATGGTGCCTATGGCTTCAATTTCATTGTCTGTAAGTGGCTTCTTATTTTTCTTCTTTGCAAATTTTTTCAGGAAACCATACATAGAAAATCCGTCGAAGTCATAGATAACGGACGCCCAACCCTCAATCCATTGTTCAAAAGGTTTGTTTACACGTTTTCCATCTATAACATCAGAATATCGATCCCGAACCGGATCCAGCACCTCATTAAGTAAATCCGAAGTGGTTTTTCTCAGGTCTGGACCTTTCATTTCAAATCCTTTATTGAGTTTCTCAATATGTTCCGGATCATTATAATCCTTTTTTCGCATCTGTATTTCATTGGTTCGAATCCAGGTATTATTTACCTTTTCAGGTGCTTTCCAATTTGGATTGTCTGTCCCATATTTCCATGCGCCACTGCCATCGAAAGGTTCATAAACTACCGGAGGGGTATGTCCTGAAGTGTTGCCGGTATCCGGATTTACAGAGACATTGTAAAACAACTGCCGTTTCAAATTGTGTTTATCGATCAGAGCCAAAACCAAAGGGTGGAAATCAGGTAACCGCATGGCTCCAGCCTCCGCATATTGTTTGGGGTCTTGAAAGGGCGGTGTTTCAGTAGGGTTAAACGGATTTTTATGAAATGTTTTGATCCGCCCTCCAATCCGATTTGCATTGGCCTCGATGATGGTAACATCATGACCAGCCTGCTTCAACAAAGATCCAGTTACAAGACCAGTAATTCCAGCCCCAACGATCAATACCTTTTTTGGTTTGAAGTTTTTCATTTTGGGTAAACCATTGTCAATGAGGATTTCCAAATATTTTTTGATCAGGTCTTCGTTGTCTTTGCCGACTAAGAGTAATTCTCTGGCAAGTTTGCGTGCGCGGGCTTTACCTTTCGGGTCTTTCGTGGTATAATAACTTTTAGGTAGAAGTTCAGTTAGAAAATCTTTCATTCTGGCGAGTAATTTTGGGGTTAAATAAAAATATTGGCTTTAATTTCTTAAAAGTATACTTTTTAAATCACAATAGATTGCATTAGGACAGGTAATAAAGCCGAAATGAAATAAAGGAAGGGTGATTCAGAAGTAGACTAACTTTCAAAAACAAGAAGATTGAAATTTAAAAAGAGTAAAAAGAAGCGTGGCATTGACTGGGTTTTGGGAAGTGGGAGCGGCTATGCGTGCTGCATTAGACAGTCTAGAATTTCTACGTATTACCAAATTTATATGATATTTTATTTTTATGCAT
>JARGNR010000015.1:53864-89522 GCA_029212405.1 Saprospiraceae bacterium | reverse complement strand
AACTCCTGAATCACCCTGATCTAGAATCTAAAGGGTAGACTTATTCATTTTCTTGAATATATTTTTTCATAGCCAGATAGACCCCGTTACTCCATCCAAATCCATCTTGAACAGGGTATTCACCACCACCAGCTACCAAACTCAAATCCTCAACATTATATTTTTCGAGCATTTTTCCAGTGTCCTTATACACTTTTTCATTTAATGCCGTCCAACGTTTTGCTAGGTCTATTGCTTCGGCTTTATATCCATAATTATCCAAACCCACTAACGTTACCCATTGCAAAGGCGCCCAACCATTGGGTGCATCCCATTGATGCTCTGCATCATTTAAAGAAGTGACAACTCCACCAGCTTTTAATAATTCACTTTTATAATTCTCTACTACCTTATCCGCTTGTTCTTGGGAAGCCATTTTAAAATAAAGAGGATACATTATAGCGGGTGTCATCCGTTTATTAAAATTCTTTTTATTGAAGTTATAATCATAAAACACACCAATTGAATCTACCCATTGATATGTATTCATCAACTCTATTCGTTTTACAGAATACGACTTATACTCATCGGCTTTTTTGGCATCTCCCACCATTCGATATCCTTTTTCCAACTTTTGCTCCAATCCAAACAAAAGCGCATTCAAGTCAACTGGAAAAATGTCCAATGTTCTGATCGTCCCCAACCAGTTGGGATTTCTCAACCATCTAGAACTAAAATCCCAGCCTGATTCACATGCAGCACGTATATCTCCATAATCCTCGTACCTTACGTCTTCACGATAGGATTCTTGACGTGGAGCATTATGTGAGTCATAATACCTATTCACTATTACACCATCCTCCAGAAATACACAATGTTCGTATTTGGGTTCTTCTGCAGTAACTAAATCACTTCCACGCATCCAAAACTCATATTCCTTCTGTAGCGCAGGTAGATAATTTTCATATACCTTTTCTCCTTTTATCCCAGCATATAATTCTACCATCTCTGAAAAAAACGGAGGTTGTGATCGGGAGATAAAATACGTACGATTCCCATTTGGGATATGACCGATTTCATCAATCAAGAACACAAAATTGTCCAGCATATTTTTGATCATATCGTCCATTCCACTTTCTTTTAAACCCAACATGGTAAAGTAGCTGTCCCAATAATAGATTTCTCTAAATCTTCCACCAGGAACAATGTACGGGTTAGGCAACGGGATCAATGTAGACCCAGGAACTGCTTTGTCTCCCGAGCGGGTAAGGACTGGCCACAATGAATTAATATGTTCCGTTAAATTCTTTGTAGTATCCGTTTCAAAACCTGAAGCAAAAGTGGTAGGTATTTCCCAAAATTCTTCTACAAACGCTTTGGCATCAAATCCTGGGTCATTTTTACGCTTTCTAAATTCTAATATTATCTTCTTTACATCTTCTTTTGGCGTTGCATCAGCAAATGTTTTTGAATCGGGAAATAATTTTAACATTTGAATTTCACCAAACATAGGACCGTATACATCTTCAGGATATGGATACTTTTCCATTTTGTTATTATCTGGAATTTTGTTGTCGTTTGCACACCCTAGACAAAAGATGAATGCAATTAAAAAAAGTAGATTTTTCAAAATATGTGAATTTTGACCAAAAGGTAATAAATAGAATTGTTGGAACAACAAAAATTCTATAAAGGCATATAATATACTCGATAAATTGCATCTCCAAAGTCATCAGAGATCAACATACTCCCATCTGGCATCACCTCAATATCAACAGGTCTGCCCCATACATCTGATTTGTCATCGCTCAACCACCCTGTTATAAAAGGAGTACTTTGAAATGAACCATCTAATTCTTTATGTACTCGTACGACATCGTATCCAATTTTTTCTTTCCTATTCCAAGAGCCGTGTCTAGCAACAAATATGTCACTTTGATACTCTTCAGGAAAGAGAGCGCTCTCATAAAATTCCATGCCCAAAGGCGCGGTATGAGGTCCCAATTTTACAACTGGTGATTCATAATCATCGCAAGATTTCCCTTCACCAAATTCAGGATCTAAAAGATCTCCCTGGTGACAATAAGGGTAACCAAAATGTCCCTTCTTATTATTCGTACGATTCAACTCGCAATTTGGTGAATCATCTCCCATCCAATCTCTACCATTATCTGTAAACCAAAGCTCGTCCGTTTTTGGATCCCAATCAAACCCAACTGTATTCCTTACTCCTTCTTGTTCCACTCTCATATCTGTCCCATCAGGATTGATACTGGTGATCGAAGCAAATACTTCATCTTCAGATTTACAAATATTACAGGGTGCACCAACGGGAACATACAGTCTTCCGTCAGGCCCAAATGCAATGTATTTCCATCCATGGTGAGTTTCAGTAGGATATTGATCATAAATCACTTCTGGTTCACCTGGATTGTCCAACTTATTTTCAATATCCTTGAATTTTAGGATTCTACTTACTTCAGCGACATATAAATCTCCGTCTTTAAACGCAACTCCATTCGGCATTTTTCCGCCTTCCATCAATAGGTATTGTTTGTCTGAACGACCATCCTTATCCATATCAACTAAGGCATATACATTTCCTTTTCCTCTAGTCCCAACAAACAAAGTCCCATTTGGCGACAAGCACATAGATCTTGCATTCTCTACGTTTTCGGCATATACATCAATCTTGAAACCTTCAGGCAATTTTAATCTATCCAAAGGTAATTTACCATCATAAGGGTTTGAAGAAAGTTGTATGGGTGGATTTACTGGATACTTTTGATAAATAATAAATCCAAGAAGAGCTATAATTGGCAATGAAATAGCGAGATATTTTAGAAATTTCATAGCATTGTTTTTTGTGTGAAGAGCAGAACGTTAAGCAGGATATCGATTATAGAGTTTATTTATAGTTTCAGCTAGTTTTCGGTCTTTATCCGTTACTGTATTTCCAGCATCATGTGTTGTCAAATGGATCGATACTTTATTGTACACATTGGACCAATTGGGGTGATGCCCTTGCTTTTCAGCATATATAGCCACCTCATTCATAAACGCCCACGCTTGAGTAAAATCAATAAAGACAAACTCTGCTTTTAACTTATTATCTTCTTCAATCCAATTTGTCATGAAATCATTTTTTGACCACTACCGAAAACTCCAATCATAGGAATCAAGGTTTGACAATGCCTTTTCGAGCAATTCAATGGTATTGTAAATATCTTCTTTATTTGACATTTCAATAACTTGATGCAAGTAACGTGTAGGAATTGACAAGGCTCCGGCTATGGCCCCTCCTTTTCCATATCGTTGAATGCCCGCAGTATCGGTACCTCCAGCGGTAAGGATTTCCATTTGATATTTGATATCGTTTTTCTCCGCCAACTCGCGTAAATAATCGACCATTCTATAATCCGAGATTACCGATCCGTCCATTACTTTTATTGCTGTTCCTTTGCCTAACTGCGAAATCATTTCATGAGATGACGAACCTGGCAAATCATAAGCAAGTGTCACATCCAATGCAATTCCAAAGTCTGGTTCGATTCCTGAACTGGCTGCAATTGCTCCTCTAATTCCAACCTCCTCTTGTACGGTAAAAACACCATAGACATCATAAGGGACTTCCTTGCCTTTTAAATTTCTTAAAGTTTCAATTAAAATAAATACGGACACTCTATTGTCCAATGATTTTGAATTGACACAATCACCCATTTCTATCAATTCTCTTTCTCTTGTAATGGTATCCCCTACACGTATTAATTTAATTACTTGATCATAGGACATTCCAGTATCAATAAAAAAGTCAGTCGTCTTTGGTGCTTTAGATCTTTCTTCTGGTGTCAATACGTGAATGGGTTTTGTTCCCATAACGCCCATCACATCTTCTCTACCATGAATAATCACTCGCTGTGCAGTTAATGTTTTTGCATCAAATCCACCAAGTGTATGAAACCTTACGAATCCTTCTTTATCAATATCGGTTACTATAAAACTGATTTCGTCCATATGAGCGGCCACCATCACTTTTTTATTTGATCCACCTCTTTTGATCGCTATGACATTCCCCATAGCATCCGTGCTTACTTCATCCACGAGAGGAGTTACTGTCTTAATGACAAATTCCCTTACTCTCTGCTCATACCCTGGAGCTCCAGGTATCCTACAAATATCTCGTAGTAAATCTATATTGATCATCGGTGATCTCATCCGTTTGGTTTAATTTTCAAAGATATAAGGATTTGTAATAAGTTAGGTGTATTTCACTGCAATCCTTTTAATTAAAATAAACTTTCATTCCTAGTAAAAGAACGGAGTTTATCCAAATGTCTGTTTTATGAACTCATGGTCTCTCTAGAGAGCAACCAATGTTTTACATTTTCAAATTTTGCAGGCAACAAATCTGCTACCTTAGTACGATTAGACAATATTTGTAACCGATCTGGAACATCTATTGGATTGTCAAAAACAACCTCCATTACATCTAAAAACTTCGCAGGATGTGCTGTCTCAAGATATACACCCACCGTATCAGGGTGTCTTTGTTGGAAATCCTTAACTGCTGCATATCCAATGGCACCATGAGGATCCGCTGTATATCCATGGTCATCAAAGACTTGCTTCATTGTATTCTTATCCATCTCATCGGTCAAGAAGAATCCTGAAACATCCTTAGTCAAAGCATTATAATCATTGTCATACAAGGCCAAAAGTCGTACAAAATTACTGGGAGCGCCGACATCCATGGCATTAGATATAGTTGCTACGGATGGTTTGGGCTCATATTTTCCAGTACGCAGATAATCAGGTACAATTTTATTAATGTTGGTAGCCGCAATAAAATGATGAATTGGTAAGCCCATTTTTTTAGCCAATAACCCAGCAGTAAGATTGCCAAAATTTCCACTTGGTACTGCAAAAACAACCTGTTTATTATACTTGACGACTTGCTTGTAGGCCTCAAAATAATAAAATGACTGAGGTATAAGCCTTGCAATATTTATACTATTTGCACTACTTAAATTATATTTTTCATTCAATTCATTATCCAAAAAAGCTTGTTTCACAATTGCCTGACAATCATCAAATGTACCTTCGATTTCTAATGCATAAATGTTCTTACCTAAGGTGGTCAATTGCTTCTCTTGTAGCGGGCTCACTTTGCCCTTTGGGTATAAGATAACTACTTCCACACCAGGAGTATCATAAAACCCAGCAGCAACCGCTCCTCCAGTATCGCCACTTGTTGCAACTAGAATAGTCACCTTCCGATTTTCTCCTTGTATGAAATAAGAGATTAACTCTGCCATAAAACGAGCTCCAAAATCTTTAAATGCTAAAGAAGGACCGTGAAATAGTTCCAACGTTCCAATGGAGTCATCATGCATGACCACCGGAGCCGAAAAGTTTATAGCTCTGTCAATAATCCCTTTTAAATCAATAGATGGAATGTAACTTCCAATTAATGCAGATGCTACGTTGAATGCAATTTCCTTAAAAGTGAAATTTTCAATATTTGCATAAAATTCCTGTTCCAATTCAGCAATTTCAACAGGCATATACAGCCCTTTATCTTCAGGCAAAGATTGAAGGACTGCCTCCTTTAAATAAACTATGTTTTCGGGGTTGTTGGTGCTATACAGCTTCATGTTTTCTAGTGTTACCTATGTTCTTTCTTACTCCTGCAATTTCTATGCCTTAACTATTTAAGAATCGGAACTCCAAATTTGTGAAACCCCATGTAAAAAAAGAGCATCTTTTTATTGGAAGATGCTCTTTGTGGTTTTACTTTTTGTTCAATCTATTAAATTCAATCGGATCGTACTATAAATTGTAAGTCAATCCAAATGAATAATAAGTTTGTGTATCTGGTGATTCAAAATCTGCTTTTCTTAATCCAGCACCAATTCCAACTCCTATTCCCTTCCACAGCTCAAACGAAATAGAATTCACCCAAGTGTATTCCATAATTTCCTCATCTGAGTAAGGGACAAACCCAGTAAGCGTAGAGGACATATTAAAATTCTTACCTGCTATGGTGTAACTATTTGTATAATCCGCTCTCAATTTTAGTCCTAATGCTCCTGCAGAATCTATACCGTCAGTTCTTGATAAAGCAGCATGATAGTTCAATGGGTGGATAACTACGACTAAATGATTAGAAGGTGTCCATGTACCTCCAACTCCAAAATCAAAGGCTCCTGGATTCACAAAATTGCTTACTGATGTATTTAATTCAGCCAATGCAGTAATTGCAAATTTTTCGTGTATTCTGTATCCATAGAGAGATGACAGATTTAAAATGTCTACTGTTCCATTGTCAAATAAACTCATTGTATCTACGGCTGCTTCACCTAAATTAACATCTTGCCAAGCCATGTTCAGTAAGCCTTTGTTTCTCCATAACATCTTTTCCGTCGTCTTATTGGCATAAGTGGCCAAAGACAAGGCTAATGATGACGAACTTGCATCCGCATTTGGACTTGCTACCCAATTGCTTGATTTATTAAGATCGAATCCAATATTTCCTGAAAATCCTGTATCCCAACCTGATAATATGGTTATCTCAGAATTTAATGAGTTGATTTCTCCATTCAATGCATCTACTTCTGCTTGTTTCGCAGAGGCTTGAGAAGAAAGTTCAGCTTTCTTTGCTTTTAGTTCTTCTATTGTTTGCGCTTGTGCATTAAAGCCCAAAACCAGCAATGCAATAGATAAAATGTAAAGTTTTTTCATTCTAAAAATAAGTTTTTGTGTATTGTTTAAGTAATTAATCATGAAACTCAACCTTTTGGTTGACAGCTTTATTTAAAGGGAACATGACTCGTCCCGTCTCAGTTTTTATAGTAATGGATGATTTATCAATTTTTGAAATCACTCCGGTCACATCATCGATGGTAATTTTGTCCCCCACTTTGAATTGGCTTCCAGAATAAAATGATGCAATCATATTAGCCATAATATCTTTTGATGCAAGCCCATACCCTATAGCAAAGGCCGCTATGACACCACCTATAATGATGCTAATATTTTGAGCAAGAAATTCTGTATTGATTTCTGCTTGACTCAATGCACTTATGACAATATTTATAAAAAGGAAATAAAAGACTACTGAGGATAATATTCCGGCCGATGAAACCCCTAAAGATTTGAGACCCGTATGTACCATTTTACGCAAAGCATCTGCAATAAGAGTACCCAAGATCAGTACAATGAGCGCAACCACCAATCGAGGTATAAAATTGAAAATATCAGCAAACAAATTTGATATTTCTGGAATTCCCAAAACAGAAGTTGATGCAACAGCAAACAATAACATTAAAAAATAGTACAAGGTCTTTGATAATATGGTACTAATCTTGATTTCCATATTCATCTTCTGAACGATGTCAATTTCATTCAGTTTTTCACCCACTTTATCAATCCCAACTTTTGAAATAGCCTTCTTGACTGCTTTGGAAATCATTTTAGAAATGATATAACCGATTACAAAAATTAAGATCGCAGAAACTACATCTGGCACAGTATTAACTAGCTTTGACAACATATTATACAAAGCATCTTTCATTGTTTCAAATTGTAAAATCACTTTCATAGTTGGGTAACATTAAGTTTTTAAACATTGGCCTGTAGACCACTATTTTTACATGTCTGGATATTTATTCTGATTTCTCTTTGTCTCATCGCCCTGTCCAGGACTACCACCAGCAAGCGCTACTAATAAATCTATAATCTTTGGGAAGTATAGCTCCATCACTGAGCTTACATAACGCATCATACCAATATCAGAAGAAATCCCATTTCTGATATTTTCAGTTTTCATAGAAATTTCTTCTAATTCGACTTCTTCTAATTCTTTGAAACTATTTTTCCTCATTCTTAAAACTTTCTTCCTGTTTAGCTGGTGTATAATTCCTTATACTTCCTTAGAAATTTTTCCTTTGCTCTTTTGATTTTCATTTTTACGGCACTTTCAGATTTATCAATAATCTTACAAATTTCTTTGATCGAAAACTCATCCTGATACTTCATCAACAAAATGGCCTTGTCACCTGATGGAAGTATATTCAAGACTTCCTTTAATCTATATACATTTGTTTCAATTATTTCCGAATCCTCAATCTCATCTTCAACTACATCTCCATACCTACCAATGTCATCGACTAGCACTCCAATGTTCTTTTTGCTTTTTCGAATCGTATCAATACAAAAATTATACGTGATCGAATAAAGCCAGGTTGAAAATTTAGACTTGCCAGAAAACTTGGAAAGGTTCAATAATACTTTCACAAATATTTCCTGTGCGGCATCTTCAGCCCTTGCTTCACTTTTCAGCAAAGAGTAGCATTTTCCAAACACCTTTCTTGAATACCTATCATAAAGAATATTAAAGTAGTTGGTATTTTGCGTTTCCAAATAAGCCTCAATTGCTTCTTCATCTGATATACTTTTTGAAGCAGCACCTGAGATTACCGGGTTAAGTAAATTAATTATCAAATCAATAAGGTTTAGTTGGTGCTCGTAATCTACTCGCACTATTCTAATTTAAGAACCACCCAAGCATATTCTTTACGATATGCTCTTTAGACGGAATATATAACGAAAGTAACACTATTTTGAAAAAAAAATATCCAATCCACAGACAACTGCATAAACAGTAGACTTTTATTCAGTGCATTGCCAATAAGATTTTACTTTTTTATAGACTTTTGTGCCGAATCAATTTCATTCTACACATAATAAATAAGACCCTACGAATAATAGATGAGGCTTATTTCCAGTTTCATTTCCTAATATATTAGCTTCGAAAGTTACATTTTTTGAATCGAAGGTTAAAATCATCGTACAACATATTGCTTTTTTCTTTAATATGTTAGCAATTTTAGATATTTTCGTAGTAGAATTCTATTCTGGAAGAAAACCTTGGATAGGAGAATAAAAAGAATCGCATGACAAAGAGAGTTAAAAAAAAGACTGGTCCTAAAAAACAGTCCACTGATTTCACTACCTTTATTAAGTATCTATGGGCAGCTATTCTAGCTGGGATAGTTGTTTTGGCCTGTGTTTTTGTATATATATCAAAATTCGAGATGCCGAATACAGAGGAGTTGGAGCAACCTAACTTTGAGATCGCTACTCGGATCCTTGCAGAAGATAAACGAGAATTGGGAAAGGCCTTCAAATTATATCGTGATTGGCTTCAATATGAAGAGATCAACCCTATTATTATAGATGCCTTAGTGGCTACAGAAGATGAACGATATTTTAGTCATAGTGGAATCGATGCACGAGGAACACTCAGAGCATTTGTTTATTTGGGAAGAAATGGAGGAGCCAGTACCATCACCCAACAATTGGCAAAATTATTTTTTACACAGCGATCTTCTTCCTTTATTCCAAGAGTCTGGCAAAAACTAAAGGAGTGGGTAATTGCTATTGAATTCGAAAAGCAATATACTAAGGAAGAAATTCTAGCCATGTACCTCAATAAATATGATTATTTGTATGGTGCCAATGGAATATCGGCAGCATCAAAAACTTATTTTGGTAAAGATCAATCACAATTGGAAGTATCGGAAGCAGCCGTTTTAGTCGGTTTATTAAAAAACCCATGGATCTACAATCCCAAAAAATTTCCTGATAACGCATTGTCCCGAAGAGCGGTCGTCATGAAACAAATGGTTCGAAACAATAAATTGGATCAAGCTACTTTTGAAGAATTGAATACTACACCTATTGACATGTCTGCTTTTAAAAGAGAAGAAAACTTTAGTGGCATTGCTCCCTACTTTAAAGCTGAACTAGTCAAAGAAGTAAATAAAATTTTAGAGCAAGAAAGTGCTCTTAAACCAGATGGAACAAAGTACGATCTATACACGGACGGATTGGTCATCAATACCACGATTGACTACGATATGCAACGTCATGCAGAAGCTTCAATGAAAAAACATATGAAAGATCTTCAAGAAAGATTTTTTGACAGATGGAAAGGAAAGGACCCATGGAAATATGGAGCAAATAAAGAACAAATCAAGCAAAGACAAGGAATATTGAATCGTCAAATAAGAGAAACAGAACGATTCAAAAAAATGCGTGCATCTTATATGGGCTCCATTTCCTCGGAAATATCTGCAAGCATTAAAAATGTAAGACTTTGGGACACAGATATCTTTCGATTATTTGCGGAAGACAAAAAAGCAGGAACACTTGCTTCCCTGGTTCGTAAAAAGACCATCAGAAAAGATCAATCAAAAGTATATAAAGAAATCTTAGCAAGCCCTTATTGGCCAACACTTAAAAAGCAATGGATTGATTTGCAGAAAGCCAAAGACAAGGTATTCAAGAAGAAGGTAAAAATGAATGTATTTGCTTATACTGCCAGTGGTCACAAATCAGTAGAAATGACTCCTTTGGATTCTATGCGGTACCATACAATGCATATGCAATTAGGCTCTATAAGTGTCCATCCGAAAACGGGCTATGTAAAAACGTGGGTTGGAGGTATTGGGTACGAATACTTCAAATACGACCATATCAAGAGCAATCGGCAAGTAGGGTCCACATTTAAACCATTTATCTATGCCACGGCAATTATTGAGCAGGGAACATCCCCTTGCGAAAAAGTCCAGGACGTTCAGCAATCCATACCTGCAGGGGATAAGAACTTTGGACTAATGAAAAGTTGGTCTCCAAATAATTCGGACAATAAGTTTTCTGGAGAGTATATGACATTAAAAGATGCGTTGTTAAAATCAAAAAACTCAATTTCAGTGTATTTAATGAAAGAAATTGGAGATACAGAACTAGTAAGAAATTTTGCATCAAGTCTTGGAATTGAAAAAGAAAAAATACCGAAATATCCATCCATATGCTTAGGTACACCAGAGCTTTCCGTTATGGATATGGCTGGGTCTTACACCACATTTGCCAATGATGGAATATATACCAAACCATTATTTATAACGTCTATTGAAGATGCTAATGGTCGACCCATTTACTTAGGTAAACAAGAACGATCCAGAGCAATAAATACAGGCTATAACTATGTAATGGTAGATATGCTCAAACATGCTTCTCGAGCCATTGCATCTAATTTTAAAAGTGAAATAGCTGGAAAGACAGGAACGACGAATGATTTCAAAGATGGTTGGTTCATGGGCATCACACCAGATTTGGTGGTAGCTACATGGGTAGGTGGAGAAAATGAGTGGATTCGATTTCGGGATTCAAGAGATGGATACGGTGGAAAAATGGCAAGACCATTTTTTGTAGAATTTCTAAAACGACTTGAAAACGATCCAAAATCCAACTATGATTCTTCTAAGAAGTTTTTAGTTCCTGAAAATCAAGTTGTACAACTCAACTGTGAAGTGTATGCAGCAATAGAAGAAGCAGATAGAAAAGCTGCTGAGCTGGAAAAAGAATCGAAGGATGATGAGTACGACGAAGAATTTTAACAATATTGATACTTGGCCAAATTGTAGTGGGTGAAGTAAAAACTAAACTATATATTTGTTTTGTGTTAGTAAAAACTATAAAATTCGTTTCTCTTTTCTTTGTGCTTGCGTTTTTCGCTTCTTGCGACAATGATGGTAAAAGCATTTTTAAGCCCAATAGAATAGAGCCTCCTTCCATTCAAGACAAAGGGAAATCCTTGTACAAAGAAAATGTTGGAAGGTCTTCCTGGCAACAGCCTGAACTGGTAATGAACAAAATGGGAGACATTGATGGAAAGGTAATCGCTGATATTGGAGCGGGAACCGGATTCTTTGTATTGCGAATGGCCTATAAAAATGCAAAAGTTATCGCCATTGATATAGACCCCGTAATGGTCAACTACATTGAGGCTTTCAAGGAAAATCTCCCTGCAGAAATTCAATCCAATATCTCTACTCGCTTAGCTGAAGAAAATGATCCTAAATTGAAAGACGGTGAGGTGGATAAGGTTATCATTATAAATACTGTCAGTTATATTAATAAGCTACAAGACTACTTAGCCATTCTAAAAAAGGGAATAAAATCAGAGGGTTTTATTATGATTTTGGATTACAAAAGCAAAATTATTGATATTCCTGCACCTCCACTGGATGATCGAGTTAGCATTGGCAAACTTCAAATGTATCTTGCAAATGCTGGGTATAAAAACATCATCGTAGATGACACCAGCTTGGAGTATCAGTATATCGTCACTGCAGAGGTAGAATAATCAAAGAAGAAATTAATTGATAAATTCAAAATCTACAATATTAATTGTTTTGTCATTTTCCATTATCGCTACTGAATACAAAAACCAAGTTTGATCCTTGAACAGTTGAACAACCAAGACTGATGTAAGCATAACTAAAATAATCAAAAGCTTTAGGAGCATTTATTTTTTCGGTATCTTGTACAAACCCATTCTCATCCTTATATTCTTTTACCCATTGAAACATCCCCTCACTATCTAGCTTAAAGGATACCCCAACGAAAAAATAAATGCCCTACTAAACAATCTAATTGAAATCATGCTTATCGTGCTTTAGTGGTCTAATTATTAAAATAAACATTTTCAATGCTTAAACCAACTCGATGGAGTAGCTGTTACTCTATTTTGATCCCATGCGACAAATGATATGTAATTACTTTACTGCAACAAAGTCCTTGTGATTACGCTTTTAAATTATCTTTGCAAAAAATATATACTATGAATGCTTATATCGCACACTTGATCAATTCCGCAGCACTAATTTTAATAGGCGCTTGGGGATATTTTGTCACCGATGCAAAAACTGCATTAATCCCTGTTTTATTTGGGGTTGTACTCTTGTCATTGAGTAATGGAGTAAAATTAGAAAATAAAGCTATTGCACATGTAGTGGTTGTGCTCACTTTATTGGTATTTGGTTCTTTAGTTGCCAAACCATTAATGTCTGCAATAAATGATGGAGACACAATGGGAACAATCCGTGTTGGTATTATGTCTTTGACTTCACTATTGGCATTGATTTTCTTTATCAAGAGTTTCATAGATGCTAGAAAGGCAAGAAACGCATCCTAAAGAAGATATAAATATCTCTTAAAGTCTAGCTGCAGGAAACTATAATTCAATTAATTCCGTCTTATTTGTGCATTCATATATGAACACTATTATGAGGATTCAACTTTTACTTTTCTTCATGATCATTTCTTTTTGTGGAAATGCTCAAATAAAAGAAGGTATTACATACACGGAGGATGAAATAGCCATACAAGACAAATATGTTGAAGCTAAGAAGTATGTCCTCATTGGAAGATTTGAAAAAGCAGAAGAGATACTCAAGCAACTCTACAATGATGATCGAAAAAATCCAGCTGTAGCAACAGAACTTTCCAAAGTCTATGGGTATTTAGAAGATCCATTTAACGAGTTTAAATATGCCCAAACAGCATACGAAAATGCGACCAACAATGAATTTGTCATCATCAATTATGCAAATATTTGTATGGCTCAGGAGAAATTCGATGATGCAATCGCTCCCTTAAAAAAACTAGTGCTAGCTCACCCGAGTGCTGAGGTATATTCTGATAAATTAGCCACTTCATATCTTCAAATTAATGATGCAGATGCCGCACTTACAACGTATTCCAATCTTGAAAAACAAATAGGAATTACAGAAAACGTTTCTCGCAGACAATATGAAATCTATGAGATCTTAGGAGAGCAAAAAAAGGCATTGAATGAATTGGAAAAACTAAGCAATGCCTTCCCATTAGAAATTCGTTATTTACATAACCTTGCTTCTTATTACACCAAATTGGATAAAGAGTCCAAAGCTTTAGATGTGTATCGTCGAATATTGGAAATAGACATTAATGATGCATCTGCTAATATGGCTATTACCGCATCGAATACTGGGAAAGGAGACGATAACAGCTACTTAAGATCTTTAACTCCTGTTATTGAAAACAAATCTATTCCTGTAGATAGAAAGATATTAGAATTAATCCCATTTATTGATCAACTGAACACTTCCTACGATCAAGAGTTGGCAGATGCATTGATCATGCTGTCTGAAAAAATAACTATTAATCATTCCTCCGAAGCAAAATCATTTGCGCTGTTTGGAGACATATTATTAAGCACAGGACGAGTCAAAGATGCCGCAAAAGCGTATGAAAAGACCTTATCCATGAACGATAATATATATCCAGTATGGGAAGGATTAATGGAATGTTATACGGAGGCAAAAGAAAATGAGAAACTGCTAAAGACATCAACTGATGCGCTGGATTTGTTTCCCAATAAAGCATCTGCTTATATGTATTATGGAAGAGCCAATACATTAAATGGCGACTTTACGGAAGCCATAGATTTATTGAACGAAGGAATATTGGTCTCCGGTAAAAATATTTATACAAAAAGTAATATCCTAGCCGAACTAGCTCGAGCAAATGCTGCAAGTGGAAATATGCAGTCCGCAGAAAAGAATATTGATCAGGCTCTCGAAATGAGTAATAATAAAAATGGATTAGCACTGGAGATTTTTGGCGATATGCTTTATCAAAAAGGGAATACAGAAGGTGCATTAGAACAATGGAAAAGTGCCCAAAATAATGGAGTAAGAAGTAAGCGATTAATTGAAAAGATAGAACTAAAAAAGCTATAAATCTTGAATAAAATAATTCGATTACACGGGTATATATTATTCTTCGGAATCATACTGATTTCACTTGGGTGTGGATCTAAAAAAATAGTCCAACAAGATGGACCTGTTCCAGATCGAAATCCATCAGAATTATTTCAAGCATTGGAAAGTCACAATTATGAATTTGACTGGTATGCATGTGTTACAGGTATTAGAGTGGACAATCCAGATGAAGGAGAAAGTGGCAAGGCCTATATCCGAATGAAAAAAGACAGTATTATTTGGTCATCTGTTAAGAAATATAGTGCTGAAGGAGTTCGAGTACTCATAACAGAAAATACATATGCTTCTATCAATCGAATGGATCATACTTACCAAAAAGGGTCTACGGAAGATGCCTTGTCTAAGATGGGTGTGTCCATGGATTTCATTGATCTGCAAGAGGCAATGTTCGGAAATATTATGCTGCTCGATACAGCAACTGCAGAAATCAACAAAGAGGGAAATCAATATATTATTAAAGGGATCGATCAAGATGTACAATTGAAATATTGGATTGATGCATACACCTTGGACTTGAACAGAATGATATTGATTGACTTTAGAGGAAGAGAGATTGATGTGAGCTATGGCGACTACAGGACTTTGGACAGTGGGCAGAAGGTTCCTTTTTTTAGACATTACAAAGTACCCTACGATGAAAGAGGGGATGCAGAGATCGTTATGAAGGTCAAAAAAATAGAGATCAATACTCCGAAAAAGACTAAGTTTTCAATTCCTCCCCACTATGAGAAGATTTAGCTTTTGTCTTCAACTATTTTTGATTTTTATACTATGCACCCTGCACGTAGCAGAGGGTACTACTCAAAGCAGGAAACAACTAGAGGAAGAACGACTCAAAATAATTGAGCAAATCGAACAAACTACTCAAAATTTAGAAGCCACCAAATCCAATAAGAAAGCCACGCTCAATGACTTAAAAGCTATTGAAAATCAAATCAAAAGTAGGAAACAACTCATTGCCAACATTCAAGAACAGATCAAGAATGCAGATAGGGCCATAGCTACCAACGACGTCAAAATAGATTCGTTGAACAAAGATCTTTTACAATTAGACAATCAATATAAGCAATTGGCAAAGAATATGTACTTGAGAGAAATGGCCAGTAATAAATGGGCCTATATCTTTTCTGCATCCAGTGTAAATGACGCCTTTTTACGTTGGCGATACAGCAAACAATACGAGGAATTTGCCAGTAAGAAAACCAACCAATTTACGACGCTTAGAAGCAATATCAACAGCAAGACCAATTCGATCATTGAGGAAAAAAAATACGTTGAAGTATTGCTTATCGATGAGAAAAACAATTACAAACAACTAGAAAAAGATCTTAAAAAAAAGGACGAAATTTTGGTTCAATTGCAAAAGGAAGAGTCCACATTGAGAAAAAATCTAACTCAACAAAAAAGGAACAGGGAGCGACTAAATAAAGAAATAGAAAAGATAATTTTAGCCGAACTTTCTAAAGCCAAAAAGAAAAGATCTGAATCTTCGAATAGTGCTGCTTCTGCAAGCATACGAAAGAAAAACCTATTGTGGCCTGCACAAGGGTATGTCTCTGGAAAGTTTGGAAATCAACAACATCCTACACTCAAAAATGTAAAGATCAATAACAATGGCATCGACATTACGTGCAAGAAATCTGCTTCCGTTACTGTAGTCGCAGATGGTATTGTCATTGGAATAACTGAAATTCCAGGATATGACAACATGGTCATCGTACAACATGGAGAGTACTATAGTGTATATTCAAAATTGGCAAAAGTCGATGTGAAAAAACAAGCAAAATTGAAAGCAGGCCAAACGTTGGGTAGATTAGATAATTCTCCAGCACCTGAATTGCACTTTGAATTTTGGCATGGGAAGAAAAAGTTGAATCCTCAACAATGGTTGAAATAGAAGATTATTCTTTATTGAAATTTTTTCACGACCAAAGCAATCGATAAAATTAGCGCTTTGACCAGATATTGTATTTTAATATACAGTAGATGGCACGAACCCCATCTTGCCAATTGATTTTTTTCCCTTCTTCGTAGGTACGCCCATAATAACTGATGCCCACTTCATAAATTCTTACTTTAGGGATTCGAGAAACTTTAGCCGTTACTTCTGGTTCGAAGCCAAAACGTTTTTCTTTGAGTTTGACCGACTTTACGATCTCTGAACGCCACATTTTATAACATGTCTCCATGTCTGTAAGGTTGAGGTTTGTAAACATATTAGAAGCCATGGTCAACATCTTATTTCCAATCGAATGCCAGAAAAACAAAATTCTATGTGGTTTACCTCCCATAAATCGAGATCCATAGACCACATCAGCAAAATCATCTAAGATCGGCTGAATTAAAATATTGTACTCTGCTGGATCATACTCCAGATCTGCATCCTGTATCACAATGAAATCCCCTGTAGCCAATTCAATCCCCGTATGAAGCGCTGCTCCTTTACCTTTGTTCTTTTCATGCTTTTCATACACAATGGGTAGATCAGAATTCGCATTTTTATATTCTAAGATAGCCTCTTCAGTATTATCTTTAGAAGCATCGTTGACTATGATGACTTCTTTCTTCATATTCTGCACTAATTCTACAGCCTTGACCTTATCAAGGATTCTATGAATGGTCCTACCTTCATTGTATGCAGGAATAACGATGGATAATACGTGCGACATAGGCGATTGTACGATTGAAAATATAAGAGCGCAAAAGTAAGCAAAAAAATAGTGCTTTTAGCAATAGTCCAATCAAGGATATTCTAAGTTATGTATTGACTGACAATTGAATGAATAGATTCTGAAATTTCATCGGCATTATCCACGATCATAAAATGCCCACCACCTTGAATCACAATAGAATCGCTACTTTTATTTGGAAGTAACCGATCTTGACTTCCGTGAATTAAATGCACCTTATCCACATCACTTTCGAATTTCCATTCCATCATTTTTTTAAGTGCCCACCGTATATACTCTGGATCTGTATCGCGAATAATGTCTTTTAATAAAGAAACATTTTTTGCCCCAAATAAATATTTCAACAAAATAGAAGGAGGTTTCAACATGAATCGAGGCAAAATTTCTAATAATCCAATTTTTCGAAACAACACCCTCACCTTGGGTAGATCTTCAGATTTTGATACAGATGAAATAAGAATGGTAAATAATGGATCTACATACTTATTCAACTCCAATGCCAAAATACCTCCAAAACTTACTCCCAACAATCCAAATTTTTTGTTTGTATCTATTTGTTTTGAAATACGACCAGTGTAGTTTTCTATTGATTCATCGGCAATAGGTAAAATCTGTTCGATACAAAAAAGATTGACGTTTAATGTTAAATAATCAAAGACTCTGGAGTCGGCCCCTAATCCTCCTATCGCATATATTACAATGGGGTTATTGTGCATTGATTGAGTTATTTTGTCTCCGTTCCCGCTACCAATTCAATCGTCCGTTCCTCCACCGTCACTACCTCTCCACTATTGGTCTGTTTCGTCTCTACACTATAAATCACCCAACCACTGTTACTATGAATTTCATTCCCACCCCAAGACAACTTTGTAATCATTGGAAACTCTTCTCTAGTAGGTAATTCAGCACCGACTATATCCAAGGAGGACAAGTAATCATAGGTAACTGCCGTCAATTGTTGCGGATTGATGCGTTGAGATGATCGAATTATAATTGACTCTTGGGAAAGATTAATTTGATCCATAATCATTGACGTATTGGCATCAAATGGATCTCCACCATAATTATTCGGAACTTTCACTTGAAAATCTATTCGCTCTCCATATTTATACTTCGCCCCATGGAAGGCCAACATTTGTTGCATGTCCAATATGAGATTATTCTCTACCATTTGTTTTGTACTCGATTGGCGAATCATTTTGTTGACTCTTTTGGTCATTTCTGCATTGCCTTTATAATTATCCAGTATTTGTTGTCCACGCTCTTTTAAAGCATTCCCCACATCTTCCCAATTTAACACCTGCACTGAAGATCCGAATTCATCTGTTGTCACCCAGAATGGAATATCCTCATCTATTCTAGTGAACACACTATCGTATTTTTCTGTGGTATTGATTCGATAATTATTTCGTCTACATTCGAGTATATACCCCACTTGAGTAGAGTCAATTATTTTGACTGATAAATCGTACAGAATAGTTTCTGAAGAAATCGTTTTATCGTCTTCTACGGTATTGGCCGTAGTGGTAACCTTGTACGTTTGACTTTCATCCATGTACCAATGTGCAATAACAACCGCAGTGGTATCATTCATATCGATTTGAGCATAGATTTGGCTAAAGCAGAACCAAAAAAATAATATAATAATACTCGTTTTAAAATTCAATTGTGTCTTACTCATACATTGTTAAATGCTAAAAATATCATCCAGCGCCAGAGACCAAAGCCATAAGTTGAGCACATATTAAAGCACCATAAGTACCCAATGCATATCCTAATACAGCCATCAAGACTCCAACAGGTGCTAACGATGGGCTAAAAGCAGATGCTACAATTGGAGCAGAAGCTGCTCCTCCTATATTTGCTTGGCTTCCAACAGCAACAAAGAAAAATGGCGCTCGAATAATCTTCGCTACCAATAACAATATACCAACGTGAATAAGCATCCAAATAATTCCAATTGCAAACAATCCTAAATTTTTAAATACTTCTCCAAGATTCATCTTCATTCCTATAGTTGCAACCAACACATAAATAAAAATAGATCCCCATCGAGATGCACCAACCCCTTCCAATTTCTTTGCCTTTGAAAAACTCAATACCAATCCTATTGTCGTAGCAATCACCACCAACCAGAAAAAGCCTGATGTCAATGAGGTAAGATTATATTGCATCAATGTTTCTTTAAATTGTCCTAAAAATGGAGAAATTATATCAGCTCCTAGATGAGCAACAGCAACTCCACCAAATGCAACGGCCATCAACACAAATAAAGATGTGGTGGTAGGCATGACCTCTATACTCGCTCTATAGTCCGATATTTTTTGTTTCAAACTGGTAATTGCAGAATTATCCGCTTTCAATTTTGAATCAATTTTATCACTGATATTGGCCCCATATAATAAAAATCCCATCCATATATTGGCAACTACTACATCTACCACAATCATGGTACCAAAGAGGTTATCTTTTACTTCATATATTTCTTTCATGGCCGCCTGGTTGGCTCCACCGCCAATCCAGCTACCTGCAATAGTCGATAATCCTCTCCACAACTCATCTGGATTAGCACCTATAACATCGGGCATAAATTTACTGGCCACAATAAGTGCAACAGGACCTCCAATTATAATTCCTAAAGTAGCTGCTCCAAACATGATAAGTGCTTTTGGTCCTAGATTGATGAGTCCTTTTAAGTCAATTCCAAGGCATAACAATAATAGACTGGCAGGTAGTAAATAACGTGAAGCCATGAAATACAACTGGGAATGACCTTGATATATGGTATACAATTCCTTTTTCACACCGTTATCCTCAAATAATGCACTAATATCATTGTAACTCATATCAGGTGTGATCACCAAATTCAATGATTGGGCTAGATCAACTACTCCAGGTTCATACCAATGCGGTGCAATAAGACCAAGAGGCCAATTGAGCAATGCAGGTAAAAAATAGCACAATAATAGAGAAGGAACATACGTGTAAAATTTTTTCCATCCACGAGATTCTAAACTTGATGTATAAAAGATACCAGCTAAAACAATCATTAATAGACCTAAAACAACTGCGTCGTTCGTAAAGACGGGTCGTGCGTCCAATAAAAAATAAAGTGTAGACATATATAAAGTTCTAAATTCAACCAGTAAGATAGTAATGAAAATTGAGAAGTCATGCTTTTAAATAAAATTCAACTTTACGAACTAATCCGAACTTGAAAGCTGATGATACTTATCAATATTAATATAAAAACATAAAATGTTTCCAGCTAAGACAATTGTTCCTATTGTTATACAAGAATACGCCTCCATTACATCTGAATAGTATTTGCCCAAAAACAACTCTGAAGAAAATACAACAAGCAAAATTGATAGGTAATAGTTTACCAACAAAAACCTCCGCAATGCTTTCCCGATCATATTTTTCATTTCAAAAAGAAATAGGAAATTTATAAAATAAGCTGGAAACAAGAATATAAAATAGGCTTTCCAAGCAAGAGGAGATAAAATTGGGATGATCGTCAATATGAACGTATATTCTAAAAAGGCTTTTAATTTATGTTGTTTTGATAGCTTTTCTCTAAATAGATAAACCACTGAAGATCCAAGGAGGATTAAAAGTGCGTAAGAAACCAGTTTTACTTGTTCTATCGATAGATTGAACACATTCACATAGATTTCTTCATTCAATGGTTGATTTAATCCAGGGCTTTCGTGCGTCAATAAACTTCTCATCATGGAGAAATAAGATTGATTTTTATGCGCCACACTGGCAAATGGAACCACATTCTGATTGTACCAAAAGCTATAATAATCCACCGTTTGTTCGTATCCGAATACCATAAACGGTAGGCTGGCAAAACCTACACAAAAAAATAGTGTCTTACCTACCATCGTCCATTCTCGTTTAACAATAAAGTATAACAGTAAAAAAACGGGATACACCTTTAATGAAATTCCAAATGCCAAGAAAAGGGCTGCAATCCACTTTTTACCTTTAGAAAAATAGTAGATACTTAATACGGTAAAGAAGAGAATAAAGACATTGATCTGAATATTGGCCAAATTGTCCAAAAGATACCTAAATGAAATCAAGAAAGGTACCAGAACCAGCCAACTATGAATTGGAATTTCATTCTCTAAGTTCTTTTTGCTTATCCTTGGAAGAGAAAAATGTAAATTCTTGTTTAAGGCCATTCGCACAACGAACTGCACCACAAAAAACATGGCTAGAACAGTAAGGGACAGCCAAGTAAAGCGACATATATACAAATTAAAATTGTCAAAAATTGCAATTGGAACGCTTACCAATGCAAAAAAAGGAGGCCAGGTATTGATTAATGCATCACTATAAATGTTCTCTCCATCTAAAACCAAATTCCCAGTCAAGACATAACCAGCAAAGTCCCCATTCTTGGCCAGTGCATCTCTAATTACCTCAAATGCTAAGGCAATAAAAAGTAAGACGAGAAGAATTAATTTGAATGTGGAGTTCTTTTTCATATGGCTTAAACGCAAAGCATATTTAGCTTTTAATAAATAATTGATCCATCTAATTCTCTAAAAATAGTCAATTTACTGAATGCATGTCCTGCATATATCCGTTTATTACTCGTATTATTGAATACTAAACAAAAAAGACCTGTGGTTGATACCACAAGTCTCATTTTATCTATAAAAGCATTAGAATTAAATAATACCTAGTTCAATTTTACGTCATCCACAAGTGAATTCACAAAGCTTTCTTGCTCTGAATTACCTGCCAATTCTTTTCTGATTACTTTTTCAGCAATACTCAATGCGATAGCACCGATTTCATTTTTCACTTCCATCATAGCTGCTTTTTTCTGGTTTTCGATATCAAGACTTGCTTGATTCATAACCTTAGCCGCTTCGTCTTTGGCTGCTTGCTTTGCTTCAGTGACAATTTTATTTTTAGTTTCTTTTGCTTCTTTAAGCATCTTAGCCCTTTCTTCTCTTGCCTCTGCTAATAATTTTTCATTGGCAGCTTTAAGATTAGACATTTCTTCTTTTGCTTTTTTTGCTTCATCAAGAGCACCTTGAATATCCTCTTCTCTTTTCTTTAAAGCATTGGCTATTGGTTTAAAAGCAGTTTTTGCGATTAATAACCAGAATATAGCAAATATGACAACAGTCCAAAGTATCAAACCTAAGTCTGGCTTGATTGGGTTGAACTCCATGAGTACGATTGAAAATAATGACATCTTCTATCTTATATTTAATTGTAAAAAATTAGTATCCAAAATTATAAAATACATAGAAGCAACCAACCGTTGCCTCCATGTATTGTTTTCTGTGATATTATCCGTAAAACGCTAATACCATTGCTATCAAAGCTGCACCCTCGATAAGAGCCGCCATCAAGATCATGTTTGATCTGATGTCACCTACTGCTTCAGGTTGTCTTGCGATTGCTTCCATTGCTTTTGCTCCGATATTACCAATACCGATACCAGCTCCGATTACTGCAAGTCCAGCGCCAATTGCTGCTAATGATCCAGTCATAATTAAACTATTTATTAAAAATTAAAAAACTATAATTCTTTCTACTGTCAGATTAATGATGTGCTTCTTCTGTAGCTGCTCCGATATACGATGCAGTCAAAATAGCAAATACAAAAGCCTGAATAAATGCTACCAACAACTCGATAGCCATCATAAATAATGTAAGTACCGTAGAACCAAAAATGGCTCCGATCGATCCTGGTACATTTTCTCCACTCTTTCCAAATACAAATATCAACCCTACAAATATGGTGATGATCATGTGCCCTGCTGTAATGTTACCAAACAACCTCAACATAAGCGTAAGCGGCTTGATAAATAAGCCCATTACCTCTACTAGAGTCAAAACAAATATTTTTACCCATCCAGGAACTCCAGGCATCCATAGCACATGTTCCCAATAATGTTTATTTCCATTTAGATTAACAACTAAGAAAGTCAAAATTGCTAATACAAAAGTTACAGATAATGAACCTGTCACATTCGATCCACCAAAGAATGGTATCTGTCCGAATAAATTCAAGAATAAAATGAAGAAAAACAACGCCATAATAAATGGTTGAAATTTCTCCCACTTGTGACCTAAGAATGGCTTACAAACTTCATCTTGAATAAATAAGAAAATAGGCTCCATAAAACCTTGTGTCCCTTTAGGTGCCATCCCTTCTCTTGCAACGTATGATTTTGCGATACCTCTAAACAAGAAGAATCCAAACAATAAGATGATCAACATACTCATTACGTTCTTCGTAATTGAAAAATCTGTAAAGGTTGTTAATCCACCACCAAATACTCCACCATCTAACGTTGATCTGCTCTCCGTTTTCCATGATTTGCCATTATAACAAACATAGACTACTTCGTTTTCTTTTCCATTAATCATTTCAGGCAATGCATATACATTGTGATCTCCTAATTCTACTTCTCCTTCTGGAAAGCTAGGATCAATCACTCTACTCGCCAATCCTTCAAACAAAACAAATTTGTTATAAGCCTTTCTACCAACTCCATGTGCATCCGCTGCAAATCTTCCTGATGAAAATACATCCAATCCTTGACCATGAATGTACATGATACATGGAAGTGGAATGTGCCAAGGTCCAATGTTATAAATATTTTGATCACTTATGTGATGAAATGCCGCTGCTCCAGGACTATATGGTCCATGTTCCATTTCAATCCCACACGAATTTGTGTGACCATGATCTCCGTGACCGTGACCATCGTGATCAGCAGTTTTAGTATCGTCATCATGCCCATCTTGATCATGAGAATGTCCACTGTGATCGTGGCCATCGTGATCGTGTTGCTGGTTTCCTGAAAAAGCAAGAGTAGAAACCATCATGGCAACAAATATCAATAACGCAGAATATATATTTCTAGACATATTGTCCCTCAATTTTAAATTCGCCACAAAGGTAATGATTGTCTGGTATTTGAAAGAGCATGAAAGGCATTATTTTACAAGGAGTTTATCACCTTTTCTATTGCTACAAATCTAGTATTTTGAATTATGGGCATATGATCAATAAAAATTCTGAATCTGAGTACTCAAACCATAGGTCATTTGGAGTATTGCGGATAGACAAACAAAAAATAATCACAAGAAATTTATTACCATTCAATACAATGTTTTATCATTTCTTGAAAATAGCAGGAATTCCTAATAAAAATGGCGCCGATTTATTCAAATATTCTCAAGAATTGGAATGATTTCCCAGTCCCGATTACATTCAAGGGCTGTTATTCTTGGAATATTGAGTATTGACTTCCAGTTCCAACACATCAGTATTTATCTGTTCTACAAAAAGAAAAAAGCCTGAAAAGTACATTACTCAACAGGCTTTTTTAGATGTTTATTAGTTTTGTATTATCCCATTTCAGAGACAACTTCTGTTACTTCTGGTATCATTCTTTTTAACATACCCTCAATTCCGGACTTCAACGTAACTGTTGAAGATGGACAACCACTGCACGCACCTTGCATGATTACAGTTACAATTCCCTTATCAAATGACTTGAACTCAATATTTCCACCATCCATTTCAACCGCCGGTTTCACGTGTGTATCAATTAACGCTTTGATTTTTTTCACCAACTCTTTTTCTTCTCCTGTATATTGATATCCAGCTCCTGCCTCTTCTTCAATTTTCTCCATTGCCTCTACAAAGCCTTCATTAATCACGGTTTTTTCCTCTTCAACATAGGTTTTTATAAATGCCTTGGTTTTTAACATGATATCTTCCCACAGGTAGTTAAATTCTTTCGTAATAGTTACATAATTATTACAAATATAAACCCCCTTTACAAAGGGCAATTCAAACAATTCTGTTGCCAATGGAGACCATTGTTTAGCCAGTTCATCGGTTCTAAAATCAGCTGTTCCTTTATGCAACATTCTGTTGGTCACAAACTTAAGCGTTTCTGGGTTAGGTGTTTGCTCGGTATAGAGCATCACTGGACTTTTTGTTACTGTAGGATTCATTTTCCTTATTTTTAAGTATTATTTTTTTCGAAGCACAAATATAACAATCTATCCTTTCTGAAAGTTTCGAATTATCTTTAAAATCCTTTAATATCAGCGTTTATTAAATTGTGGACGTTTTACCTATGGTTAAAATGAAGGTTACAAGCCTAAGTGCCTTTGATGATCAGAAATCAAAATAAGATCAAAAAAATATTCAGTTTTGGACACAAAAGAATCTATTACGTTCAATGTTGAGGACTTACCAAAAGGTATTTACTATATTGTTTTAAGTAATAATGAAAACGAATTTTCACCATCATTTTATAAAATATGATTTTCGAGCTATTATCTAATAATGGATAATAACTATAGATAACTATACGTATTCAATCCTAATTTTTAATAACCTTCATTCAATAATTATGAAAAAATTTATTTTCTTAACGATAGCTTTTTTCATGTTTTTAACCTCAATAGTCGCACAGGGAGAACTAGCTGATTATTTAGATAAAGTGAAGACATTAGATAGTACAATATCAAATTTGTATGGAGTTATCTCTGGAGAAAAAGGAGAAGAAAGAAACTGGGATCTGATGAAACATCTTTTTCATCCTGATGCTAAACTTATACCAACAGGAAAAACAAAGAAAGGCATATATAAAGCTAGATACATGACTGTGGAGGACTACATCAACACTTCAGGGTCTTGGTTGATTGAAAACGGATTTTTTGAAAAGGAAATCCATAGAAAAGTAGAAACATTTGGTAATATTACTCAGGTATTCAGTACCTATGAATCATTCCGAAGTGAGCAAGATACAGAACCATTTATGCGTGGAATCAATAGCATCCAACTTTTGAACGATGGGAAAAGGTGGTGGATCATTAATATCTATTGGACACAAGAGTCCGAAGAAAATCCTATTCCAAAAGATTATTTGCCAAAGGGTTAGCAATCCAGAGATTAGTCATCTCCAAGGGAAAATATCACATCTCCAGAGAATAAGATTTCCATATTAAACGCTTGACTTCTAGATGGATCGTACTTACCATTTACTTCATTCTCACCAGCCATAATATGAATGATCATATCTTCATCTATTTTAGCTACAGACTTTTTTACCGTCTTTCCATCAGAAAGTGTGCTTGCAATGGGTTTCCTTGTTATGAATTCTCCTAATTTATCTAGCGTAACTAATATATATTCATATTTCATTAATCCTCCTTTCCAATAGACCAAGGCATGGAATTCCTCTGCTTCCTTAATTTGTAGAATAGGAACAAACTCAGTAAATTCATCAAAATCCTCTCCACCTTCCCATATAGCTATATACTCTTCAACTATAACTTTAGGAAATACCTTATTGACCGATTCTGCGGTCATCACTAAATCTTCTGTAATTTCAATTGGCAGCTCTACTTCAGGGAAAAAGCTCAACAATTCATCTAAGCGAATCTCTTTTTTCATGGCGCAAAGGTAAGAGAAGTAATGCTATTTTGAGTACTTAAATGAAGAGATATATTCTAGATTTAAAAAACTATTTTAATCTCCATCAATGCTTATTTCACTTAATGGGATGGTATATTCTATTCTTTGGTTGTTATGGATATCCCAGGTTTCCATCATAATAGTCGGGTCAGTCGGTGCCCAATCTATGGATATCAATCCAAAATGATTATCCATTATAGGTCCTTCAATTCGATTTTTATTTGGAGTGGCAAAATGCCATGTAGAAGAAAGTCCACTTGACGTGAAATCATAAATTGGGTAATTTTGTGTCTGTAGTTTTGATATTTCTGAGTAATGGACATCACCCGTAAGAAACAAAACACCACTTGCTTGAGTCTTTCCAATCAAATCTATCATTCGTTGTTGTTCATTCGGAAAATTTGCCCATGCTTCATACCCATTGTACTCAATACTAAACTGAGTGCCACTACAAATCAATCTAACATCTGCTTCTTGGTTCAATTGGTTCTCCAGCCACAACCATTGTTTTTCACCTAAAATAGTCGAATCAGAGTGCGTGTAAGGGGTATAATCCAAATGGTAGAAATACCTCGGATCGTCAGAAAATTCATCAACATGGCGCTTTACATTATCTCTAAAAGTTCTATTGTCCAATAATATAATTTGTAACTTTTTACCACCGAACTCTTTCATTATGGCGTGGTATATTCCTTGATGTTTTCGCCTTTCAGAAGATTCAGCTTCCTCAAAAAACTGAAGAAATATTTCTTTTGATTCTTCTTTGAACTTATAATGTCTGCCTATATCGTTCCATCCATAATCATGATCATCCCATGTGGCTAAAATGGGAACGTTTTGCTTTAACTTTTGATAAGATGCTTTGTCTCCCAATCGTTTGTACTTGGCTCTTAGAGTATCCATATTCTTCGTGTCTCCGTAAATATTATCCCCTAAGAAGATAAATAGATCTGGATCATGATCGACAACAATATTAAAAATCGGAAGCTCTTGCCATTCGCGACCACAAGAGCCAAAAGCAATTTTTGTAATAAACTCTTCATCATTTCTGAGCTCATTATTCTTACACGCACTGAAAAACAGTACAAGCAAAATCCATACAACAAAAGAAATTCGCATCATTTATTACCCTTCAAGTCGTTCGATCAACCTTCCCGAAATATTTAAAAAATCCATCTCAGTTATCATTCCTGCCAATTCTCCATTGTTAATCACTGGTAAACATCCCACCTCTTCCTTCTTCATTATTTTCATGGCATTTAAGATAGAATCGTTGTGATCTATCGTAGCTGGGTTTTGGATCATCACATCTTCAGCTGTTCTAGTTCGTCTACTTCTTTTATTCTTAATTAGATTTCTTAGCATAAGCCTTCTGGATACCAAACCAATTAAATTGCCTTCTTTGTCTTCCACTGCTGCATATCGAATGTTTTGCCAATCCATCATTTCAGCAACCAATTCAATGATATCTGATTTTTGTACAGTGAAAATATCCGTCTCCATAAACTCAGATACTTTCAATTGTGAAGGTTTGTAATCATCCAAATCACTTAACCGTGGTATGGCCCACTTGTGCCCTGGAATTTGGCTTTGTTGATTCTTTATTATGCTCGATGTCAATACTGTCAAGGCTTCGTCTCTAGTCGTTTCTTTAATCAATTCCGTGTACGATCTCAACATCCATCTTGCTCCATTCATATGAGACTCTGCCCGTTCCTGAATGATTCCCAAGTACAAGTCAATGTCTTTTTTAGCTACTTTTCTTTTCTTTAGGCCCTTTCTGGCAATGGGTAAAAGCTGGTCCAAAATTAATTTACAACACGTTACTTTTTCATCATTAAACCAGGTAAACTTACTATCGATACCAAATCTTGCTGCTTTTCCAAAATTGTCTCTTGCATCTTCAAATGACATTAACTCTCTAATATCATCAATCTCATCTGCCATCCCAAGGGTAAGTCCCAACCAAAAACAAGCATTTGCTACTTCATCTAAAACTGTAGGTCCAGAAGGAATAACACGATTTTCAATCCTCAAATGTGGTTTGCCATTGTCACTTATTCCATAACAAGGTCTATTCCATCTATAGACCGTAGAGTTATGGACCTGTAGCGCTCTTAATTTCGGTACTTTCTTATCTTTAATCATTTCCAGGGAATCCTCCTGAACATCAGAACTGATCAAAACTCTGAATCTAGAAATGTCTTCTTTGTAGATTTCCATGATGGAATCTTGTAGCCAATCTTTACCAAAACTCACCCTTGGACTCTTTTCTCTCATATGATCATGAGTAGCCCTCGTATCCAATGATTGTTGAAAAAGAGCAATCCTACTTTCATGCCATAATCTTCTACCAAATACAATTGGAGAATTGGCTGCTATTGCCATAACAGGAGCGGTTACCGCCTGAGCAATATTATACACTTTTACGAACTCATCTGGATCTACCTGTAAGTGTACTTGAAAACTCGTATTGCAAGCCTCTAAAAGTGGAGAATCATGTTTTACTAATAGTTCATCTATTCCTGTTAACCTAAGTTCATAAGCATTCCCCACCAATTGCTCATTGATCGCTTCCATCAATGCTTTATATCTTTTTTTAGGGGTAAGGTTATCTAAATCTAAGTCAAATTTTCTCAATGTGGGGAGAATACCTGTCAATACAATACTGGTATCCAACGTATCCAACACCTCTTGTATCTTGTCTAGCTTAGTCGCATTTTCTTCATGCAACAAACTAAAACATTTTTCTGTCAATTCTCTGGGAGTAAGATTAGTTTCAAGGTTAAACTTTGCCAACTCAGTCTCTACCCACTCGTAATCCTTCATCTTATCGAGTGCCTCCATCGCAATACAATTAGGCTTGAATGTATCCTTTTGAACAATGACCATTTCCTGTTCCGCACCCATCCTGGTTATGCCTTTATCAAACCAGTCGTTTTCCAACATATATTCCAAAGCTTGCACGTCCTTGAGCAAAGATTTCACAAACTTTTGCATTTGTTTTTGGTCCGTAACCTTAGATACTCTTTGTTCTCCCATTTCTTGGTTTTTTATTTTAGTTCAATGAATGTAAATATAAACATCAACTACGCCAAAAATATCTAAGAAATTCCGTACTAACAGTTTCAAAACGAATAAAATATCAATTTGTAATTCTTAAGTTTATTTCAAATTGAACCAAATAAAAAGGATAGCACCTTAACCTGATGCTATCCAAATCATAACTAATTTCAATCTATTTCAACCTTTAGAAAATATATTCCCTAACCCATATTGAAACAGAATGATCTCAATATTAATAAAACTACCCTTTTCTATTTTTTTGTTGCTGTACCTGTTGGATTGGTCGCTGTTGCATTATTATCCATCGCCAATAAAGTATGATCTACTGCATCAACTGCAGTCATCCCAACCAATGGCTTAAGTGTAAATGGTGCAGCACTGTTGTCTGGAACAGGTTCTACAGACACAACAATTGTCGCACCTCTCAAATCTGTTGGAAACGTCAATCCGTTTGGTGCATTATTTAAAAAGTCCTCTCCTGGATAAGATGGCCCTGACTCTGTACCACTAAATGGCGCTGCATCGTCTGACCCCGAAACACTGGTAAATGTACCCGTAGTTACAGGAGTTCCATCTATTACAGCCCAGCCTTCATATGCCCACCCTGCAGGCAAAGCAGGCAGTGAAAGAGAAGCCCCTGGTCCAGCTGTTGGATCTAAGAACCAAACTCCACTGTTTTCATTATTTTCCATTCCATCTGTGGGTGTTGCCAAAATATATCCACCTGTTGACGAAGTAAAATCTGATCCAATTGCTGCACCATGAGAAACCGTAAGATTAGCGTTATCTGAGCTGAAATCTCCAGCCAAAATATGAACGTCACTTGGTGCTGGGTCACTATCTGGTGAAGGTTCAATGGTTAAGATAAAGGTTGTTGCTGATTCCAAATCATCCGCATTCAAATCAAAGGAAGAATTAGAAAGGGCTCCATTTTCATCAACAGTAAAGACCCCTGTACTCTTGGGACTGCCATCTACCATGATCCATCCTTCATAAGCAAATTCATCACCCAAATTTTCTAAGCCAGTAAACATGAGGTTCAATTGATTTTCTGATGCATTTTCATCATCGCCACAAGAAATCAAAACCATGGCAAATGCCACTACGATTAATTTTAAAATGTTATTTGTCATTGTAATTCTGTTATGTATTAAAAAATGAAACTAGGCAGTTTTCATACCTAGTTTCTTGAAATATTATTTTGTGATTATTATTCTTTTGGAAACTGCACTGTCAGCAGTAGTGAATTGAAGTATATACATACCTCCTAATAGATTTTGGACATCAATGCTTAAAACTCCATTCCCATTATTTTCTTCAGAAGTTAATACCAATTGTCCTCTAGAGTCCAATATATTGATCACTACACTTTCCGTTGATGTCGAGTATTCTATCGTGATAAAATTGGTCGATGGATTTGGATACACCTTGATATCTTGAGTACTCAAATCTTCCGTAGAGGTTACCGTACATTCAACCGTTTCTTGAACGATCACTTCAATGAAGTTGGAAGATAGTGCAACACATGATCCATTTATCTCATCAATTGTGTTACCAATTTCAATGGTTCCTGCATATCCCACACCATAAATTCTATTTATTCCTGGTTCCATTTCTTCGAAATTTATACTTGAATCCATGATAGGGGCTCCCATTACTACATCATTCTCATCTGTTAAAATATATGCATATGCTTCTCCTGAACCAGATGTTGAAATCGTAACGATATCGTCATTCCCATCATTTGGACAGGCAACCAAACTACTTTCTGTGCTGATTGTACCCCCATCAATGCCTTCTGCACGGAATATGGAAATAAAATTAGTTGATACAGATCCACATTCTATTTGGAGAGAAGAAATTGACTCACCCATCATTGGTGTGGCAGATCCATTCGAAGACCATCCCCATATATGACACTCACCCGCTGGTGCTGCACTCAAATCCAATGTCGGCCCATCGAGCGAATTGTGAAAAGCTAGAATATTGTCACTGTTATCTGTAATAACATACCAATACCCTAAAGCAGTTGCTGTAGTTTCATGCATGACATCAAATACAACTTCTCCTACACAATAAGTCGCAGTATCCTGTCCATTTGCTAGAGCAACCATACCTCCATCCGCAGACTGTCTTGTGACCGTGATAGGATTAGACAAGGCAAAACATCCTTCCAAATCATTCGCACTTAAACCAACTTCTACTCCACTTATTTCTTCATATGTCACATACCATATCAAACATACTCCTTCTCCTGCTCCATCCAAATCAAACGGGCCCATCGGTGGCAATCCTAAAATTGTTCCTGATTCATCGGTAATCACCCATGCACTGTTGCTTCCTGTTCCTCCTTCTACAGTGACATCAATTGGATCTCCTATTCCATCTACACAAATTGTAGTTTCATCTTCCGTTGAAATTGCAGCTGCTTCTACTCCTGCCAGTCTTGTGATGGTGATAAAATTTGATGAAATCGATTCACAATCTCCGTCTGACAATGTGCTAATATTTTCACCCATTACTGGATCTCCTTCTCCTCTATACGACCATCCCCATATGTGACACTCTCCTGCTGGTGCTATACTCAAGTCCAATGTCGGTCCATCTTCAGAATTATGAAAACCTAATATATTGTCATTATCATCCGTAATTATGTACCAATAAGAAAGGTTTTCTGCTGTAGTTGTATGCGTAACATCAAACACTACTTCTCCAGCACAAAAAATCGCTTCTTCTTCTCCGTCTACTAAAGAAACTGTGCCCCCATTCGCTGATTCTCTGGTTACTGTTATTGGATTAGACAAGGCAAAACATCCTTCCAAATCATTTGCACTTAAACCGACTTCTACTCCACTTATTTCTTCAAATGTCACATACCAAATAAGACATACTCCTTCTCCTGCTCCATCCAAATCAAACGGGCCCATCGGTGGCAATCCTAAAATTGTTCCTGATTCATCCGTAATCACCCATGCAGAGTTACTTCCTGTTCCACCTTCTACAGTTACATCAATAGGATCTCCTATACCATCTACACAAATTGTAGTTTCATCTTCTGTTGAAATTGCAGCAGCAGTTACATCAGACCGGATTATTCTTATGAAGTTTGATGAAATTGATTCACAATCTCCGTCTGTCAATGTACTAATATTTTCACCCATTACTGGATCTCCTTCTCCTCTATACGACCATCCCCAAATATGGCATTCTCCTGCTGGTGCTACACTCAAGTCCAATGTCGGTCCATCTTCAGAATTATGAAAACCTAATATATTGTCATTATCATCCGTAATTATGTACCAATAAGAAAGGTTATTTGCAGTGGTTTCATGAGTAACATCAAACACTACATCTCCTGCACAGAATGTGCCTTCTGTTGCACCTGTTGACAAGGAAATTGTACCTCCATCTGCTGCTTCTCTATATACCGTAATAGGATTCGAAAGTGCAAAACACCCTTCTAAGTCATTCGCACTCATTCCTACCTCAAGGCCTTCAATATCATCGTAGACCAAATACCAAA
Source organism: Saprospiraceae bacterium (assembly GCA_029212405.1). Classification (GTDB taxonomy): domain Bacteria; phylum Bacteroidota; class Bacteroidia; order Chitinophagales; family Saprospiraceae; genus CAJXUU01. Next base: position 56,111 of record JARGNR010000015.1, on the reverse strand, counting down.
TTAAACAGATTCCAGTTCCTGCACCATCCAAATCAAATGGCCCCATTGGTGGCAATCCTAAGATTAAACCCTCCGTATTCGTAATTACCCATGCATTATTCATTCCATTGCCACCTTCTACAGAAACATCAATAGGATCTCCTATTCCATCTACACAGATACTGACTTCAGTTGTATTCTGAATTGAAAATGCTACCAATCCAAATGGATTATTACCAACTTCTATCGAAGAAGATAATACTGGAGTAGGGGTTAAATCATATATACTAACCTGGTTATTTGCATTACCACTGTGTGTGATATACAACTTGTCATCACCTTTAACTGCATAATTATGTGGGGCGGAAAAAGGTGCATCAACTGGATCTCCTATCAAAGTATTTGTCGCCAAATCTAGTGTGTAAGTTGCGTTTGTTCCCCCTTCAGAAATATTACCTATATATAAATAAGTACCCGACTCATTGATGCCCAAACCATGTGCATTCGGGATCTCAACTTTTGTGATTAATGATAAATCACTGCGCTTCATAACATTTAGTTCACTGCTACCTTGAGCCGCTACATACAAGTTGTCATTGTTTGAGGTTAAAGAAACGTGAGGATCTAATCCTACAGCTACACGCCCAGTCTCTTCAAATGTGGAAGTGCTATACTTGATCACATAATCTTGTTCTTGAGATCCTAAAAGTGTTACAAATGCAGCACTATTATTTGGCATCAATATAACATCATGAGGCTTATACCCTAGATCAAATAAATCCGAAGGCAATTCTACTGTTGCTATATCTTCAAGCGAGGTAGGATTAATGACAGATATTGTCCGATCAATTTCATTATTGACCCATAACTGATTTCTATCTGGGCTCATCCACATATGGAAAACTCCATCCCCTACTTTTACATTTGCAGTATTACTAAAATCATGAGCATCAAAAGCCGCCACATAACCATTATAGTCCCCTACTAAATAGGTATTGTTTGCACTATTATATACTACATACATAGGTTCGCCATCATTAGGCATATCATGTGTTGAAATGACTTTATCTGTGTCACTATTAATTACTGAAATAGTACCCGATGCTCTATTAGCAACCACAACTCTATTTTCTATATTGTTCGCTTCAGTATAAATTACAGCAGGTGTAACCTCACACATTTCAGTTTCACAATCCAATCTATTTACAGTTACCCAATTTTCAGAAACATCCCCACACATTGGATCACTTAAAGAAGATATAGGTTGTCCAACGATGGGTTCGGGTAAGTCCATTTCATTCCATCCATATATCCTACAAATACCAGGAGGCGCACCATTTAAGTCAATCCATCCTCCATTGTCAGAGTTAAACCAGGTCAAAATATTATTATTATCGTCTGTGACCACAAACCAATAATTTTGAAACGTAGATGTACTAAAAACTAAATCAAAATCAATAGCTCCTGCACATCCTTCATAGCTTGTTGTGCCATCATCAAATTCAATATACCCCCCATCAGGTAATGTTCGTAAAACTGTGATGAAATTATCGGATAGTTCTTCACAACTTTCACCTTCTAAACTTGAAATGTGGTCTCCCATAACTGGAGTTGATGTTCCGATAGAATTCCAACCCCAAACATGACATTCTCCAGCAGGAGCTGCCGATAAATCTAGCGTTTGCGTCTGTGCCGCATCCACCCATGCTAAAATGACATCATTTTCATTTGTGATGACGTAGTAATAGTCAAAATAAACATTGTCAGAAGTATTCTGAACATCAAAAACAACATTTCCTGGACAATTTGAATAAATAGTTTCCCCATTTGTTAATGATATTGTTGCTCCATCTATAATATCTCTAGTTACCGTAATACTATTCGATAATTCATAGCAACCTTCTAGATCCGCCGCATTCATCCCTACTTCCGCTCCCGTAAGTCCATCTTCAAATGATAAGTGCCAGATCAAGCATACACCTGGGCCTGCACCATCTAAATCAAATGGAGGTCCTGGTGGTATGCCTAGAATATTTAAAGACTCATCCGTAATTACCCATGCGGAATTGCCCCCACTATTTCCTGTTAAACTGACATCGATCGGATCGCCTATGCCATCAATACAGATCGTTGTCTCATCTGTCGTCGAGATCGTACCTCCTATCGGTTCGTTTCTAGTTACCGCAATACTGTTCGATAATTCATAGCAACCATCTAGATCCGCCGCATTCATCCCTACTTCCGCTCCCGTAAGTCCATCTTCAAATG
>JARGNR010000015.1:0-53764 GCA_029212405.1 Saprospiraceae bacterium | reverse complement strand
TACAGATCGTTGTCTCATCTGTCGTCGAGATCGTACCTCCTATCGGTTCGTTTCTGATCACCGCAATGCTATCTGACAAATCATAACATCCGGATATATTTTCTAAAACACCTCCCAAAGTATCTCCCATTAACGAGCCCTCATATCGCATGTACCAAATTAAACATGTTCCAGGTCCTGCACCATCTAAATCAAATGTTGGGCCAGTAGGTTTACCTAAAATCATAAATGTATCATTAGTTATAATCCACTGGGCATTTGTTCCAACTGCATCTTCTACCATTACTTCTATTGGGTCAGGAGTTCCATCTACACAAATGGTTGTTTCATCATCTGTAGAAAGTGATCCTCCATTTGGTTCATTTCTGGTAACCGCAATACTATTCGATAATTCATAACATCCATCTAAATCCGCCGCATTCATCCCTACTTCCGCTCCTGTAAGTCCATCTTCAAATGATAAGTGCCAGATTAAACATACTCCTGGGCCTGCACCATCTAAATCAAATGGGGGTCCTGGTGGTAAGCCTAGAATATTTAAAGACTCATCCGTAATTACCCATGCGGAATTACCGCCACTATTTCCTGTTAAGCTGACATCAATTGGGTCACCTATGCCATCTACACAGATGGTAGTTTCATCGGTTGTTGATATCATGCCTCCTATTGGTTCATTTCTGGTTACTGCAATACTATTCGATAATTCATAGCAACCATCTAGATCTGCCGCATTCATGCCTACTTCCGCTCCTGTAAGTCCATCTTCAAATGATAAGTGCCAGATTAAACATACTCCTGGGCCTGCACCATCTAAATCAAATGGGGGTCCTGGTGGTAAGCCTAGAATATTTAAAGACTCATCCGTAATTACCCATGCGGAATTACCGCCACTATTTCCCGCTAAGCTGACATCAATTGGATCACCTATACCATCTACACAAATTGTAGTTTCGTCTGTCGTTGATATTATGCCTCCTAAGGGTTCGTTTCTTTCAACAGTTATTTCATTGGATAAATCAAAACACCCTGTCAAGTCACTAATATTATTTCCAGTAACATTCCCTGCTAAGGTGCCATCATGACTGATATACCAAATCAAACATGTACCAGGGCCTGCACCATTCAGATCAAAAGGACCGCTTGGCGGGCTTGCTAAAATGGTATTTCCTGTGTCAGTAATTATCCAAGCGGACTCAGTACCTGTGGCTCCAGAAACTGTTACATTTATGGGATCAGGAATCCCGTCTACACATATAGTTGTTGGATCTAGCGTTGATATGGTTCCTGCATCAACTGTGCATTGTGATTTACCCATTTGACAGACAACAAAAAGTGCTGAGAGAATGGAGACAAAATTTTGTAAAGTGATCTTCATTAGATTTTAGATTGTGGTTAAAAATTAAGCAATAAGAATCTAGCCTATCCCATGGTAGAGATAGAGAGGTCCTAGTAAAAAAGGAATGTAAATGATGATGAAAAGTCAAATAGGCTCAATCACCCAGAAAGAAAGAGTAATCTAAGTTGTTTCATTTTAATTATATTTTTTTCATACATGACATACCTATCCTGTGCGCACACTGGACAGCATACGTCATATAATGGTGTTCTGTTTATTAATTAATGGGTATTGAACTTAACTGCAATCTGTACTCCAGAACTAAAAAGATTTACTCTTCCAGATCCTATTCCAGTTAAAGGAAACTGTAAATATGGAGCTATTTGGAATGATGTATGTTTTGATAGTACTTTTTGATATCCTATTGCGAAGCGTCCAACGCCAACTAAGTGGCTGTTTTCATCTTCTTTTGTTACTTCTATAAAATCTTGGGGTCTAATAAGTGCATCATCATAGGCAAATCCATACCACTCTGTGTGCATCATATAACTATTGATCCCTAGGTCAGCAAAAAAGCCAGTATTCCGGAATCCGCTGATATAATAGGAAAGACTCAATGGAATTTCAATTACATCACATTTAGCTTTTATTTCCATAGGTTCAATGTCCTGATACCATCCGCCATCCATAGTATACTCTCCTCCAGAACCTTTATAAATTTTTCTACTCAAAGCGATACCAGTACTTATTTCAAACTTATCTGCGAACTGATATCCTATTTTAGTTCCAAAACTCCACCCTGTCCTTGGATTTTTGAAAAACCCAACAGAAGACCACTCTGGATTAGCAAACAAGGTGAAAGCGAATCTATTTTTATTTGAAATAGTGGATTGGTTATTATTCATTCTCTCTGGTTTCAAATCAAATGATTTAAACGCATCCTTTTTAATAAGTGTTGAAAAAGTGTTATGTGGAAGAATAGAAATATGTACTTTTCTGTCGATTGATAGTTTATTGTTCGTCACTTCTTCAGCCTTATCCTCAAATACAAGATCTGAATCACTTCTATCGTTAACAATTAGCTTCTCCTGATGCTCCTCTGCTGCTTGCGAAGGAATACTGACAATCTCATTACCTATAAGATTGCCAGTATTTTCGCTTTGAAAACTGTTGTGAGCAAGTATATTACCAGTCCTCTCTTTAGAGTCTGCTGATATATTTTCTTTTATTTCTTTAGTTGAAAACTGATCATTTTTGTTTTGATCAATTGATACAGCATTATTTTTTAAAATAGTGGACTCTTCAACTTTATCGTTTGTGAAGTCATTAACAACCGGTGGATTAACATCAGCGATGACTGCCTGATTAGAATCATGAATAAGAGTCATGTACGAAATTCCACTTATGAGAGCTAGTATTGCTAAGAATCCAATTAAGTAAAAAAATATTCTTCTTTTTCTATCCTTCTCATCTAGCTTTTCTTCCATCATCGCCCATGCGTCTGCATTGTACTCAAACTCATGTCTCTCTGCTCCTTCTCTAAAAAGAGCATCCATCTCATTGGGATTAAAATCAGGCATGCTGCAATTTTAGTTGTTTAGTAATCATATCTCGAAGTTGTGCTCTAGCTTTAGATAAATTTGACTTTGAGGTTCCTACGGATATATTGAGCGTTTTAGCAATTTCATCATGTTTGTATCCATCGATTACATACATGTTAAAAACTGTTCTGTATGCAGTAGAAAGAGATTGAACCAAATTTATCAGTTCTTTATATCCAATTCTACTGAGTATATCTTCCCGATCTTGTATATTTTTTGCATCTTCTATCTCCGACTTCATTTGCAATTTTTTTTGTTTTTTCATGTAATCAATGGATGTATTGACTACTATTTTTCTAAACCAAGGCTTGAAGTCATATTGCGCATCAAACTTTCCTATCCTTGAAAAAACTTTCATAAAGCTGTCATTCAAAACGTGGATGGCTTCATCTTCATTCTTCACATATCGAATACTAATACTCATACCATAGGCATAAAACAGTTTGTACAACTCGTGTTGACTATTTCTGTTTCGTTTTTTACAGCCTTTTACTATGATGTGAAGGGTTTCCTCCATTTTATTCAGCTTCGATTTTATTTGTTCATTTGAAAAACAAAGTATACTACCCTATACCTTAAAGATGTAATAATGGTTGCCTTGATTCCAAAATAAAAACCAAAACTAATAGAATACTATGAAAACCAATGTCAATAACTTGACGTAAGTAGTTGATAAGTAAAAGATTGGAAATAAAAAAAGGCAATTAAAAAATTGCCTTTATATTTTCTTTTAATGTGCGTCTTGTGGTATTCGACGTTCTTCCAGTTTATTTCTCATAAAGAAAAGGATGCCAAAGAATACAATCAAAATACCAGGAAGTACTGCTATATTATCTAATGTATTCTGACCAGCGGCAAGACTAATGGCTTCTTCAGATAACCCATTGGCAGTTGCAATTGCTTTTTCTTTGTCCAACCAGTCTCCAATGACTGGCAGAGAAAATCCGGTTATCAACATTCCTGCACCACCAATTATAGACATTCCCAATGCTCCAGTCTTGTCGCAATATTCACTAACAAAACCAATCATAGTCGGCCAGAAATACATAACTCCACATGAGAATAAAAAAGCACCCAAATATACCAATGGTCCATTTGCAACAGACAATACTCCCAAAGCAATAGTTGCCACGATGGCACTAATAAATAAAACGCCTATTGGGTTAAACCTATGTATAACTGGTCCTGCAAAATATCTTCCTACCGCCATCAATCCTGTTACCAATGCCAATATTATTAAAGGTGGAGCACCCGCATTTTCCAATAGAGGTTGGATAAATTGTCCCGTTCCCAACTCTGTTGTTGCCGTCAATCCCATGCAGATTAACATAAAAATAAAGAGAGGAGATACCATAGAAGAAATATTTTCTCCTATATCTGAGGCAATGTTTTCCGCTTTTGGAAAACTTTGTCCTAAAATTAAATATCCATAGATAATTGTTGGTATGAACATAACGGCAATTTGTGCTTGCCATCCCATTCCCATGCTTGTCATCATCTGAGATACCAAAGCACCGATTACAATTCCTCCAGGAAACCAAACATGAAATTTATTAAGCATTGTAGTCCTATTGGTAGAATACATATCTGCAATTAATGGATTACAAGCTGCTTCTACAGCACCATTGGCTACACCAATTAAAAAAGTAGAAACTAAAAATGGTAGAAAACTAGTAGAAACAATAGTTAATATCAACCCAAGTAAATGACAAATAAATGCGGCCCACATCAATGGTTTAGGACCAATTTTAGGGTAAATTAGTCCGCCAACAATCATGGAAAGTGGAAAACCTAAAAATGCCATTTGGGCCATAATTCCTAATTCTCGATTTGTAAAGGCGAATTCAGTTCCCAATTCTCCCATTATACCCGCTCTTATTCCAAATGTCATTGCTGTTACGGTTAGAGCGATACAACTTGCCAAAAAGAGTTTTGATTTATTAATAGATGTGCTTTCCATGAAAATAGTTTAGTTTGTTAGTTAGAAGTCATTTTGATCTGTAATATACACATAGTGTAAAAATTACAAAAACTAAAGTTAAAATATGGATTTATATCACTCATAAATCCTTGTTTTATCAATATTCTTAGATCAATTCATATTTTTTTTTATAAAATATGAAAAATGACATTATACATTATTCTGAAAATAAATTAGATATACTTGTTTCAAAAAAGCAATGTGTTTTTTACCCTATTGATTTTCATCGATCGAATAGTTTTGGCAAGGAATGTGCCTATAAATCAATGTTCAGATTATTAAGGAGAATACTTAAGCAATTTCGAATTAATATGGCCGGTTAACTGGGGGGTTAAACCGGCCTTTTTTATATTTATGCATTTCTACATATAAAATCTTTTCTTTGCCCAATGTCAAATTCTGAACTGATACATAATACGATTGCATTTGTAAAAAAAACATTAAAAGATGCTGAAGGAGGCCATGATTGGTTTCATATTGAACGAGTGTATAAAAATGCTCTTCTCATTTCAAAGTCAGAAAATGTAAATAGTACAATTGTTGCTTTAGGTGCCTTACTGCACGATATTGCTGATTCTAAATTTCATGGAGGAGACGAATCTGTGGGACCTAAAGTAGCTACAGAATGGCTCATGAGTCAACATACTTCTGCTGCGGATATAGAACACGTCATTCAAATCATCAATAACATATCTTTCAAAGGAGGCAACCTAGAACAGCAATTCAAATCACCTGAATTGGACGTGGTCCAGGATGCCGATCGTCTGGATGCCATTGGAGCGATTGGTATCGCACGTACATTTAATTATGGTGGTTTTAAAAACATGAAAATTTATGATCCTTCAATCTCTCCTAAGTTGAATATGACAAAAGAAGAGTATAAAAAATCTACCGCACCAACAATTAATCATTTCTATGAAAAACTATTATTGTTGAAGGATCGGATGAATACGGAAACTGGTAGACGGCTTGCACAAAAACGGCATGAGTACATGGAAGACTTTCTAAACCAATTCTACCAGGAATGGAATGGTGAAATATAGAATTTACACTATTTCAAAATGGTATAGAACTTTATCAATTATCCTTTACTCCCAAGAATTCTTTCTATGAATTCAGAAACGTTATACCATATCGACCACAAATTTCTGCTACCTTAGGAAAATCAGGTGGTCCTGGAGGTAATTTTCCAAGTTCTTCGAACATTGTTTCAATGCCTGAGGGAAAAACACTCAAGATGACTTTTGCCTTTTTGTCTCCTATTATTCTCCAAGAATGAGGTACACCTCTTGGTCCAAAAGCCATATCTCCAGCTTTTAAAGTTGTTGTTATATCTCCAACGGTTATTTCCATTTCTCCTTCTAAAACTCTAAAAACTTCATCCTCATTTTGGTGAACGTGCGGTGGAATACCTACTCCAGGATCATTTTCCTCCTCTATCAAGGTGAACATTCCATTTGTGTCTTTTCCAGTTAATTTTATTGTTTGTATGTCACCAATAACATTGATAAGTTTACCTTCATCGGCGCGTATAATCTTTGGATTAACAATCTTAGACGGTGCTATTGTGATTGCATTAAGACCTTGTGGCATTATAGTAAGCAATGTGCCAGCTGATATTGATGTTTTTAAAAATTGTTTTCTATTCATTACGATTAAGTTTCTGTTATACAAATTTTTATTACCTCAATATTATGACAAAAGAATACATCGAAGACTACCCTTGTGGGTGAATCTATAAATGATTGTATCTAAACATCTTACAATAAAAATAAATAGAATTGATTTTTGAATCTCTTGTACGTCAAATTAACTTGATCTATCACATCCAATTTGGGAACTCTATTTATCTCGATCAACTAACATTTGATTCTCCAATCTTAGTTGCTATAAAATATAGCTTGCTCCCCAAAAGTTCGATTCCCTTATATAATTCTAATGAAAAAGAAAATTTGATGTTTCAGCACAAAAATCAAGGTAGGCTCAAAATTTATATTTTAGAATCAACACCCATGCCAAACAATGCAAAGTCATATTTCACAGGGTCATTTGCATCAAACTTTCGAAGATTATTGGTTAACTCTTTGACAGCTTGCCAATCTCGCTGTTTTCTAGAAAGTAATCCTAAGTTTCGGCCATGGCGTTCTACATGCACATCTAAAGGCATCATCAATGCTGATTGAGGGATTTTATTCCAAATACCAAAATCTACCCCATTATCATCTTTTCGCACCATCCACCTCAAAAACATATTCAGCCGTTTACAAGTAGATTTTCTTGCAGGACTGGCAATATGTTTGCGAGTACGATCAGGAGCAAAAGGGTGATCAAAAAAATAATTTCGAAAATGAATCAAAGAAGATTCCACACTTGTAAACGCTCCCTTTTCTAAAAAGGCATCTTCTAAGGAGCTGAAGTTCGAATAGTGATTTTGTAAAAATTCTAAGAAATAAAGAGTGTCTGTAAAATTAAATGTGCGATGTTTAAATGATTCAAACTTCTGTCGATCACTTTCGGTATGGTTGAGGATAAAGTCATAAGGGGCATTATCCATCAAGGCAAAGAGTTCATTTGCTTTATTGACAATAGTTACGCGTTGACCCCAAGCTAATATCGAGGTCCAAAACCCAGTAATTTCAATGTCTTGATAAATAGAGTACTTATGTGGTATAGATATTGGGTCCAAAGGAATGAACCCTGGGATATTATACTTTTTGACTTTTAGATCAAGAAAAGACTTAAGTTGACTATCTGTCATATATGAAGACAGCTTGATGTCTCTAGTTAAGAGTCTGTTTTACCTCAACAATTTCGTATGCTTCAACCACGTCTCCTACTTTGATATCATTGTAGTTTTTAATGGTTACCCCACACTCAAATCCAGACTTCACTTCTTTTACATCATCTTTGAAACGCTTCAAACTTGATATTTCTCCAGTGACTCCTTCTTTTGTAGGATAAACAACAATTCCTTCTCTCACTAGTCTGATCAGACTGTTTCTTGTAATCTTACCTTCTGTGACATAACATCCAGCAATGGTACCAACTTTAGAAATCTTATAAGTTTCTCTTACTTCAACTTGTCCAAGTACTTTTTCTTCCTTGGTAGGTTCAAGCATTCCTTCCATTGCGAGTTTGATCTCTTCTAACGCTTCATAAATGATAGAATATGTCTTGATTTCCACTCCTTCCTTCTCCGCTAAATGTCTAGCATTAGATGAAGGTCTAACTTGGAATCCAATGATAATCGCATCAGAAGCAGAAGCCAATAGAATATCTGATTCTACAATTTGTCCAACTGCTTTATGAATGACATTTACTTGAATAGATTCTACCGATTGTTTGATCAATGCATCTGATAATGCTTCAATAGAACCATCCACATCACCCTTCACAATAAGATTAAGCTCTTTGAAATTTCCAAGTGCCAATCTTCTTCCGATTTCGTCTAAAGAAATACGCTTGCTTGCTCTATTCGTTTGCTCTCTTTCTATCTGTGATCGTTTGGTTGCAAGTGCTCTAGCTTCTTGTTCTGTTTCCATCACTTTAAACTTCTCACCCGCTTGAGGTGCTCCACTTAATCCCAATACTAGAACGGGAGCAGAAGGTCCAGCAATTTTCACTCGCTTTCCTTTCTCGTTGAACATCGCCTTAACCTTACCTGAGTGAGATCCTGCGATCATTGAATCTCCTATCTTAAGAGACCCATTTTGAACCAATAATTTGGTTACATAACCTCTACCTTTGTCCAAAGAAGCTTCTATAACTGTTCCGTGAGCTTCTCTATTTGGATTCGCTTTTAGCTCCAGTAAATCAGATTCAAGAATTATTTTCTCTAACAATTTATCAATATTCTGACCCATCTTGGCAGAAATATCTTGAGATTGATAGGTTCCTCCCCAATCTTCTACTAAGAAATTCATCTGAGCCAATTCTGATTTAATTCTCTCAGGATCAGCGCCATCTTTATCAATCTTGTTAATTGCAAATACGATAGGAACACCCGCTGCTTGAGCGTGTGATATTGCCTCTTTTGTCTGTGGCATTATTTTATCGTCCGCCGCTACTATAATTACGGCAACATCTGTCACTTTTGCCCCTCTGGCTCTCATTGCCGTAAAGGCTTCGTGACCTGGAGTATCTAAGAAGGTTATTTTCTTATTTTCTGGACCAGCACTCACCTCATATGCACCAATATGCTGGGTGATTCCTCCGGCTTCTCCATCTGCTACGTTTGCTTCTCGAATAAAATCCAGCAACGATGTTTTACCATGATCGACGTGCCCCATTACTGTAACAATTGCTGCTCTTGGTTCCAAATCAGCAGGATCATCTTCGATAATATCCTCTTCTTCCGTTTCTTGATCCGCTCCAATAAATTCTACTTCAAATTCAAACTCTGTAGCGACCAATTCAATAATCTCAGCATCTAATCTTTGGTTGATAGAAACGATCACACCTAGACTCATACAAGTGGTGATTACTTCTGTTACGGGTACTTCCATGATACTCGCCAACTCAGAAACAGAAATAAATTCTGTCACTTTTAATTTAGTTTCTACCTTTTCAAGATCTTTAATTTCTTGTTTTTCTCTTTTCTCCTCTCTATTATCCCTTCTTATTTTCTGACGCTTATTTTTCCCACCACCTGACATTCTTGCCATTGTAGCTTTGATCTTATCATCGATCTCTTTTTGCGTTACTTCTTTTACTTCATCCTCTCTTCTTCTGTTCCCTCGATTATTTCCACGGTTATTTCCTTGTTGATTTCTTCCTCCACTTGGAACACCTCTCGCTGGAATTTTCTTACGCTTTCTCTTCTTTCGAGGGTCATTTTGACCTGGTTTAGAAGCAGATTGTTGTGGTTTTTTCTCATCCTTTTTCGCCTTCTTGGCAGGTTGTATGGAGGATAAGTCTATCTTTCCTTGAATCTTCAATCCAGCAAGCTCGGGAGTCTTGGCTCTGATCATTTCTTCTACAGGAGCCTTTGACCCTGTTTTTTGTTTCGGAGCTTCTTTTTCTTTTGGTGCAGTATCCTTTGCAGGTTCAGCCTTTTCTTCTTTCTTTTTTGGAGCAGGTTCAGAAGGTTTTACTTCTTCTTTCTTTTCCTCGAAAACAGGCTTTTCCACTTTCTTTTCAACTGGCTTTTCCTTTTTCTTTGGTGGCCTTTTATTGGCATCCAAATCAATCTTTCCTAAAATTTTAATTCCAGGTACTTCTTTTTTCTCTTCAGCTACCGGTTCTATTTTCACCTCAGGTTTCTTTACCTCTTCCACTATTGGTTCTGGTTCCGGTTCTGGCTTAACCTCTTCTACTACTGGCTCAGGAATTGGTTCTGGCTTAGGCTCTGGAATTGGTTCTGAAATGACAACTTTTGGAGGTGCTTGTTCCTCTTCTTTGCCATATCGACTGCCAATTATCAATTGGTCTGCTTTTTCTTTAGCAGCCATAGAGTCACTGAATTCTTTAAGCAACTCCTCGTGCATCTCTTCCGAAATCTTGGATGTAGGTTTGTTGTCAATATCGTATCCCTTCCCTTTAAGAAAGTCAACAATGGTGCTTGTCCCCACATTAAGTTCTTTCGCTATTTTTACTAATCTAATTGCCGCCATTCAGCTGTTTTAAGTTACTCTTTAATTAAAGGTACTAAATAAATCGCACCTAAAATTGTATTTTAAATATAGATGACCATTTCTTAATCATCTTTCAACTCAGCCTCCAATATCTGGATAACCTCATCAATTGTTTCTTCTTCTAAATCTGTTCTTCTCGCTAATTCTTGCTTGCTCAATTGTAAAACTGATCTAGCTGTATCACATCCGATGTTTTTGAATGAATCAATAACCCATTCTTCGATCTCATCGCTAAATTCGTCTAATTCAACATCTTCTAGCTCTAATTCATCTGACTCTCTGAATACATCGATTTCATATCCTGTCAGTTTACTAGCCAATTTGATGTTACTACCTCCTTTTCCTATTGCCAAAGATACTTGATCTGGCTTCAAGAATACAGAAGCTTTCATATTTTCATCATCCAAATTGATCGAAGAAACTTTTGCAGGAGTCAATGAACGTTGAATGAAAAGGATATTGTTATTGGTATAATTCACAATATCAATATTCTCATTTTTCAATTCTCGAACGATTCCATGAATTCTAGATCCTTTCATTCCTACACAAGCTCCAACAGGATCAATTCTATCATCATACGATTCCACGGCCACTTTTGCTCTTTCTCCTGGTATTCTTACAATCTTTTTCACTGTAATTAAACCGTCTTCAATTTCTGGAACTTCTTGTTCTAATAATTTTTCAAGAAAGGTACTGTCAGTTCTTGACACAATAACCACTGGGTTATTGTTTTTCATCTCCACTCTCCTGATAATACCACGAACCATATCTCCTTTTCTGTAGTAATCACTTCTGATCATTTCATTTCTTGGAAGAATAAGCTCATTTCCAGTAACATCATCCAAAATTAACAACTCTCTCTTCAATATCTGGCTCACCTCTCCTAAGACAATTTCACCTACTCGATCCATGTATTTCTTGTACACTTCATCTTTTTCAAGATCCATGATTCTAGAAATCAATGTTTGACGAGCTGCCATAATCGCTCTTCTTCCAAATTCTGCTAGTGTCAATCCCTCATAGCACTCTTCTCCTACTTCATAATCTTCATCTATTGAAATAGCCTCTGAAACAGAAATTTGTGCTTGTTCATCCATTACTTCACCATCTGGCACAATCTCTCTTACTCTCCACATCTCAAGATCACCATTTTGGGTATTTACGATGACATCAAAATTTTCATCAGACCCATATTTCTTTTTAATCAATGTCCGTAGTACATCTTCAAGTACACGTACCATTGTTGGTCTGTCAATATTTTTACCGGCTTTAAATTCCGAAAATGATTCTACAAGATTCATCATTTATTTACGATTTAAAAACTCACTTTAATTTTTGATTCTTTTATTTCAACCATAGGAACTTCTACAATAGTTTCTATTTTTTTCTTTTTTTTGCCCTCCTTGATCGTCTCTTCAAATTTGATTGATACTTTTTCATCATTCGCTTGCACCAACTCTCCCTTCAACTTTTCACCATCTTCTTTTTTAATTTCAATAGTTCTGCCTATATTCTTTACATATTGTCTGGCAAACTTTAAAGGCCTCCCAACACCCGCGGAACTTACTTCAAGCGTATACTTTTCACCCAACCATTGTTTTTCATCTAAAACAGCTTCGATTTTTCGGCTGACCTTTCGGCATCTTTCAAATGTGACCGAAGTATCACTATCCAGGAAAATTTCTACTCTGGTGTTATTGACTTTCAATTCCACCAAAAAGCAATCATCATACTCTAACTCACTGATTGCCTGACCTATAAGCTTCTCAATTTTATTTTCAATCATACTTCTCAATCATTTCATAGATGGTATTCAATGAAAAAAGGGAACGCTTTGTTCCCTCTATCTCTTACTAATCTGCCGCAAATGTAAGAAAATTATGTGAGTTTGCCTAATGAAATCAACAGGAAATAATAAGTAACTAAAAGTAATCTACTTTGGTCAAAGCTTTAATTCAGATTGAATTTTCACTTTCCTCTATTTATACAACTGTAGTCATTTTTTATCTGTGCTTAGAGTTAGACACGTTTAAAATATAATTCTTTGTGACTACTTAATTCTGCTCCAAAACAATAGCCTTAAAATTTTAGAGTTTTACCAGTCTTTGGCAAAACTCAATCCAAACAATGTTTGAAATTAAAATTGATTGAAAAGAAAATACCTTATAAATCATTACTCTTACTAGATTAAAATAAACTTTAAAAATGTTAACTTTAAGAAGTGAATAGATCTTTTAGAAATAACCCAACAAAAAAATCAACACAATGAGCAATATTCCAAGGAAAGTTCCTTTTTCCACAATAATAAAATTAATAAAGACAAAGCCAATTCCAACAATAATAGGAACAGCCTTTACTGGAATCTCTATTTTAGTATTTATCGCTTTTTCGATATTTTTTAACCCTTTAATGTCCGATGATTCTATTGTTGATTATGATTTAATAAACAAGCAAGGAATAGCGACTACTGCAATAATTACAGATATTGAAGTTCAAAAGAATATAAGTATAAACCGAGTACACCCATACATTATATACTATACTTATTCTCAAGATGGAGTTAAATTTGACTCCCAATACAGAACGCTTTCCGAAAATAAAGCAAAAGGGTTAACTATAGGTGACGAAATCCAAATCAAAACACTAGAAGGCAATTCAGTTATTCAAAATTTGAAACCTTTCAGATTCCCTACCGAATTTCTCAAATATATTCCGTTAGTCTTCTTTTTAATTGGACTACCATTCCTAATTTATGCCTTCTATACTTTGCAAAAAGAAATCATGCTTTATAAAAATGGTAGGGTAGCAAAAGGAAAAATAATATCAATGATCCAAAAAAAATCTATCCCAATTTCAAATGCTGCATTAGGAGTATTTGTACAATATCAATACACGAGTCGATCTGGTCATAATCTCACTGGTGAATCGTTTACAAGTGATCACTCTATTCTAAATGAAAACGAAAAAGGAGATTTTATACCTATTTTCATATCAGAAAACAACGAAGAAAATTCAACTATTGTACCTAAACTAGAATCCATAAAAAACAATTGGAATATCAAGTTTGATTTGTAATGGCTACCATGAAAGATTAAACGTTTAAGCAGCTGTTTAATCTGTGCTTCTCACGGTCAGAATAACACCTTCTTTTTGACCATTCTTCATTGTCGTCCAACCATCAATAAATTCTTGGTGAGTTAGGGTGTGTTTTCCAACCTTAGGATCAGCAATTTGAATATACTGTTCACTTGCATCGAATACAACAATAAAATGATTTTGCTCCCAAAAAGCTATACAGGGTAATTCTCCTTGTTCCATGAATTCTTCAAAAGTTCCTTTTAATGCTTCTGATATAAGTCCAATTGCTGTGATTATGTTGGATAGGTGAAGCATGTTGACTCCTTTTGCTGTAACACTTTTTCTCCGTTCAATTTCTGAAGGATTATAATCTAATCCATAATACTTTGCAATCATTTTTATACATGCATGACCACACTCATTCATCCCCTCCTGTTGATAAAATGGAAAAAAACTAGCCGGCATTCGAGTCAACAATTTCATTTTTATGTCTTTCCTAAAATTTTCAATTCTTCCAAAAGTCCAACATTAATCATATTTTTTGCAATCTGAATTTGTTCATTTACTTCAATATTCAGTGAATGACCAATCTCTTCAACTGAAAATGTTTTTTTTGCCAATATTCTTTCGAGTTCGGTTTTCCAGAAGAGAGGAAATCGCACCTGCTTATCTTGAAATTCAATTATACAACTACCATCATCATCGTTTTCTTTAATGCTATAAGTTAAGCCTGAAACCACTCTAAGTATGGATTTCTCAGTAAGCAACTGAGAATCCACTAATTTTTTGAATGGCCTTTTAACTATGTTTAGTTTTGAATTTGAAATAGAGGCGTCTAATAAGCCATAAATGTCTGTATTTTCAATCAATTCGATTAATTGTTTCTTAAACGCATCTTGGTATTCTTTACTAGTCTTTTTTGAATTTAAAAATCCATATGGTACATACGTATTAAAAAAAGAAATTGAGCCTGACATTCTTTCAAACATTGACACAATATTGCTGCCTTTGGGTGGTAAAATACCTAGAGATATATGCACTGAATATTCATTATTCGTACTGACACTATGTATCATCCCCCTTGGAATATACAACATACTTCCTCCTCTTAATTCTAGTTTATGTTTTGGCGGGTGATTGTGAAACATGTGTTTATTCTGACCCTGTGGATTGGTACGATCTTCATCTATGTGATAAAGATTCCAATATTTTCTCCCTGAAATTTGTAATACAAACACTCCATATGGATCAGTGTGCGGTAAAAATCCTTCTGTATTAGGTGGTGAAATAATCAAGTGAGATACCGTTTTCACTTTTAGTGCCTGCTCAATTCTGTTACAAAATTCATTGATTCCAGGAAAGATTGTATTTGGATAATTTAAGTACAGACTAAAGCCCTGTTCTAGTAATTTCAACCCTCTAGTATGATCCAACACTTTTGTAGAAACACCATTTAACGTTTGATTTGCACTCCAATGTTCCAATCTTGCTTCTGTTTTACCTCTATAAAATTTGAAAGGAGATGCTGCTAAATTGTTATTGCCAAAAAGACTTGTATCTATTTCCTCCATGGTAAGTAAATCATCAAAGTAAGAAGCATTCTCTCGATCTATATGTAGCCAATCTTTCTCCCAATATAAATTCAAAAAATCGTCAATAGCATGTGGTGATAACAGTTTCAAAAAATCCATTGGAGCTATACTTTTATCGTTTAACTAAAATATCTTCCTGGAGAAAAAATACCAACAGGATCAAGTGCTTGCTTTATCTTTTTATGTAGGGAATCATTCTTCAATATACCATTACTGGTTTGCATATGTAATATATCAAGTCGTGAATGAGAACAACCCATTTTTTCCAAATATTCAAATACCAGCTGATGACATTCCAAAGCTTTTTTGTCTTGATTAAGGTCTTCTCGATCAAAAATCAATTGCTGAAATACTTTAATATATCTATCATTTAGAGTAATGAAGGAAATTACTGGTTCGAATCCATTTTCAAGTATTATCATGTTTATGGCTGCCAATACCTCTGCAATCAAATTTCCATCAAAAGGAACTAAAAAAGAATTCCAAAGTACTCCACAAAGCTCATTATTAGGATCAATTTCTTTTGGAGGAAGTCTCTTTTTTCTCCAAAATAACGACTTAATTGAATTCCCCGTTGTATGTCCCAACAAGTGATTTTCTTCCCAAGAATGGATCAATTGATCAAAATTGAACTGCTTTAGACCTAAAAATCCATTAAACCGCCTTAATAATTTAACTTTACTTGTTGATAATTGGGACCAAATTGTCTTCCGTTTAATAAAGGGTTTAATTGCTGAAAAGACCTCACCTAAAATAGCCCTACCTACTTTTTTACTGTCCACATACACACCTCCGAAGGCATACCACGTAGAATAATCATTTGAGAATGCCTTAATTTTATCTCTTAATAACGGCTGATTGACTTCAGTAAGGTGGTGAGGAAATTGAATACTAGAGGCCAATTGTTTGTAATCGTTCCAGAATGTGATGGGTGAGTTTATTATTCGTTTTCGGTATAAATTTCGAATACACTCCAATAGTTTTGGAAAGTTATTGGACTCATTTTGAGCGAAAGAAAATGTACGAAAAAAGGCCGGCTTTTTTTGTAGCCAAATGGTGATTTTAGATACAATTCCAAAATTGGATTGATAAAATAATTCTTGAAACCCTGGGCCAATCCCTTCTTTATTCAAATCACTTAATCTTGACTTATCTATATTCCCATATCCAATGTCAACTATCTCCCCGTCTGAAGTAATAATTTCAGAATGACAAGCATAAGCAGCTCGTTCACAATATGGACCAACACCATCTCCTCTTTCCAGAAGATTTCCCATAACACTAGCTTCTGGATCTCCTCCAATAGTGTTCAGAAAGTGATCATCCCCTTTTTCAACAAGAAACTCACTCAGTTGTCTGAATGTAACACCAGGTTCAATTCTAACCGTTCCAAACTTTTCATCATATGAAACAATTTTATTCATTTGAGACAAGTCCATTAATATGCAACAATTCTTAACGGGGACTTTTGAACCAAAACCCCAGTTTTTCCCCTGGCTAATCGTATAAATAGTTAATTTATTCTCCGATGAAAACTTTACAAGGTCAACGATCTCTTTTACATTTCTTGGCTTTACAACCAACTCAGTTTTTGAACTTGTTTGAAAGGTAGCCGTATTGGCATCATACAAAGAAAACACATCATCAAACAGAACACATTCTGGGCTAATCTTGGAAATGTCCTCTTTTACCTTCAATTTAATTCTACTAATTAGGTGAATGAATACTGAAAAATAGAAGATATTTTCTCTAATACATGAGATTTTTCATCAAATTCAAGAAAGATATTTTGATAGTGGTGGACAGATTCCTTATAGACAGGCTTTTTTATTTCATTAAAACAATGTAGCAAATATGATTTGTCAATGAGTTCTTTATCTACTATACCCAATCCAATATTCTTTTCTTTGATTTTACTAGTAAACTCATACGCATCTGCAGAATGGGGTATACTAAGAATGGGTTTACCATGAATTATTGCAGAAATCAAACTTGTGCTTTGTGCTGAACATATAACAAATTCTATATCTTCCTGAATGGCACCAATTGGTATAAATGGGCTACCAAATACATTTTTAGGGAGCACGTCATTTTGATGCAAATAGTCAGCACGACCCAAATCGGCAATAAAAGCATATGGCAAGTCTTGAAAAACATTGAGTAATGATTTCCAGAATGGCGCCTCTCCAAACAACCGTCCAATCTGCACATACACTACGGGGCGATGCTCAGATTTAGCCCAATTGATAAAACGATTCAGTCTAGGACTTTGATAGTGCGGTTCCCAATACAATCCACCCGCATAAGAAACTTGAGAAGGTAATTCTCTTACATCATCCAATTCTGGAATATTGCGTATAAAATATGCCTCACCAATTAGAGGGCTGTCCTTTTCAGATACTGCTATAGGTGGTAGAAATAATTTTGATCGATTGGCATTGTAGTGACTAGAAATTTCATTTATCCTCCATTGCTTTGTTTTATTAACCTCTCCAATACCAGGATAGAGATACTCACTAAAACCAACATTCACAAAAGGAATGGAATACTTTTCTGCTATTATCATCGCAGCTATACCCAATGGGTTACTGATAATAGCATCCGGCTTATAAGAATCTACGATTTGACCTAAGGTATTGACCGTATTGTTTAAATGTGGGTCACAATACCAAGTACCTGGAAAAAGAAATGGGTTGTCATTGGCCTGGTTCAGAATCCCAACAGATGGTATTCCATTAAACTTTAGAATATCATCATATCGAATGGTTGTTGCAAAAAGAACATCATCTCCTTTTTCCATTAACATGTGTGCTATTTTTATCGAAGGGAATAAATAACCATAGCTCGTTAAAGGGATGAATAAGTACTTTTTTTTCATTGCAGAGTTCCTTTCATTTCAGCTTCACGCAAAAGTCGTTTGGCAACTGTCAAATTTGTTACATCTGTAGCAGGATCCAAATACATTGCTGAACTTGCCGAATATACCGCTTCTTCATATTCGTGGAATTGAAGATGAATAGCAGATAAATTATTGTGTGCAGAAGCCAATTCATTATTTAATTCCAAGGCTTTTAAAATGTCTTTTTTTGCTTCATTAATATTTCTCAAACTGTAATGAAGTGTACCACGCATATTATAAAGCTCTGCCAATGATCTATCATTGTCCCTGTGAAATTCAATAGATTCAGTAAAAACATCTATTGCTGCCCTATAATCTCCAAGTCGCATAAGATGCGCCCCTTCCTCAGCATAATAATTGTAGGTTTTTAAAGAGTAATGTTCATTCTCTCGTTTATCATAGCGAAAGATATAGGCCTTTTTGCTTGTGGTCTTTCCATCTTCTTTGGTTTGCCCTAACATCATTCCATATTTATCTCCAAATAGCTCGTTTCCTAATGCTGAGATCTTGTTCCACGTTTCGTCACCTTCAAAATGTTCCCAGTTGACGCCCGCAGCATAGGTTTTACTTTCATTGGATAGTTTATTATCCGCACATCTATTAGATATCAAATAGGGGGATAAAACCCCTGATTCTGAATTAAAAGGAGCTAAATGGTATGTTTTTGTAATCAGTAGCTCTCCATTCTTACTACTTGTAAATCCAAGTAAAAAACATATTTTTCGTTGAACTGCTATGTTCGACAATAACTCAGAAGAATTATCTAATCCTGGCAAGTTATTAAGTTCCTGCATCACTTTTTCCCACGGTTCCACTACACATAAATACATACTAGGTGGTGTATTATCAGGTCCAAAACATTGTTTGGAGTACAACATTTTATTGGGAAAAGCCTTCGTTAATAAATCGAATGCTTCAACAATTTGCTCAGGATATCCACTTGATCGAGCTGCTTCTATGAGATCTTTTTCTCGACTTGCACCACCTGTTACTATTTCAAACCCTGTCGATGTCAAGACAATTTCAACATAATGGTCAAGATCAATATTATTTATTTTATCCAAAGAAGCTGTATCATTTATTTTGTAGAATGCCGCTATTTTCTGAAGTTCCGTCTGAATACTATTCATTGATTTTTGGTTTCGATTACATTGAAAATTAGATTCTAACTAGAAGCTGAAGCAGCATTAACTACATTTAATGGAATAAATTTGTCATTCGCCAATGCTTTAGCACTTTGTTTGTATTTTTCTAATTCTGTGTTGGACCGCATACTTTCGACTGTATGCATTTTTGGTGTGAGTTCGTATGGATCGGTTCTAATTATTGAAGGATCATAATCTTCTTTTGAAATGATACCACTTTTTTCAGCCCTCAACACAAGCCGTTCATTTATAGAGTACTTGATACTTGGACATGGTAAAATTGACTCCCCTGAAGTGTCCTCAGAATACACAAATTTATGGGCACAATAGCCACTACAATTTGGTAATATTTTACAACTGACACAGATTTCATTATCGAATGGATTAAATGAATCCCATAATTTTTTGTTGGAATTAGTACTAACGAGAATGGATGTATCATCAAACACATTCCCCACTCTTTTTTCTGGAAAAGTTACGGTATCCCAACATTTGTGGATGTCTCCATTGGGCACTAGGATAAAATCATTGGGGCGAAGAGCTGAACATATACCTAAAAATCTTGGTGGATAAGGGAGGTCCGCAAGTCCATGTTCAAAGGCATATCTGTATAATTTGATCTCAAGCTGTCCATAATCTACCTTTTGCATCATTTTGTCAGCCACATCCTTACATCCTTCAGTGATGGACTCAACTGGACTGAAATACATCTTAAAGTTCCTTTTGTGAGATAGACCTCTGACCTCCAGATCGTCAATCAATTCACAAATTGCATCTTTGTTCCGCTCATCAATATTCACTCTAATATTCACCATGATTGGAACCTCATCAATCCAATCTTTCAAATGACTTAGAATTCGATCATACGTTCCCTTTTTAGAAAGAAGATGTCGACGTGCATCATGAAACTCCTTGGAGCCATCTAAAGTGATCTGAACGGTATGAAGGCCCCTTTCATATAATGCTTTCGCTGTCTTTTTATCCATTAAGTACCCATTGGAGACCATCATCGCGGAATAGGTCACATTCTTGGCTTTGGCAATGGGAATCATTCGATCTGCTAGATCCATTATGATTTTCTTTTTTACAAGAGGTTCCCCACCATACCATACAAACTGGACATTGGTTAAATCAGGACGATCATTCAATAATTTTTCAAACATATCAACAATTCCATCCTGCACTTCTTGTTTCATTGTTTCCATGGGTTTGTCTAATCCTTGAAAACAATAATCACAACCAAAATTGCATGCCAATGTAGAGCATACGATAAAGTTAACTGTGTTTGATTTGAACCTTGCTTCTTCATACATTACTTTGACGACATTGAGCTCATCAACGCTGTCGGGAATTAAAAACCCTTGAGCCATCATTTGATGCATGGTTGGAGTTGCATTCGTAATGTCATCACCAAACGATACATTTTCCGTAGAATGCACATTATTCAATTCTGTAACATCTTCAGGGTCAAGTAAACTTAATGATCGACTGAGGGAGTTGTACATCAACATCTTGCCCTCATTCATTTTTATTTTTAGATTATAAACTGATTCTTTCATGAGTAAGTTTTTTGGGAGAAAATAAATTTAACACATATAAAAGTCTACCAGTTACCACCGATTGGAAGTGCTACACACGCTACAGCTCCACAGAATCCTACTTGAGCTGCACAAACTCCAGCACCTTGAACTCCAAAATTTGCGTCAGCTGCACAGACATCTGTTCCACTAATATTTCCAGCACAAGCACTTGCTGCATTCGCTTCAGCTCCTGCAATATCGCCTGCGCAAACACCAACCACAGAAGCTACTGCTCCACATACTGCTCCTATTCCAGCCACGGCTCCGCATACACTTGCTGCTGCTACATCACCTGCACACACATTTGCAACACCACCTACAACACCACATACTGCTCCAGCAGCAGTCACTACACCACATGCACTATAAAATGAAGCTACTCCAGCACATGCTGAAGCCCCAGCCGCTGCAACACCACACAATCCACCAGCGGATACAGATGCACCTACAGCTTGATTATATTTGGAGGATGTCAATGCATTACTTGGCACGCTTCTATTTGTTCCAGAAGCCCAAGTTGGTCTATTGTAACGGTTGTACGTAACCAAATTACCATCATTCTGAAGTATTAAATAACTACCTACATGACTAGGGCCATACTTATTCGATGAAAAAACAGGTTGATTGCTCCGATTATAAACAACAAAGTTACCGTCACTGGCCTGCATTGTCACTTTACCTGGACTTATATTTGATCGCCATCGCGGGCTGGTCCATATAGGTCTATTGTTCCAGTCGTACAAGGCAAAATTGCCACTACTTTCATACTTTGCATAGAACATACCACTTCTAGAAATTAAAAAGTCTCCTGCGTACATAGATTGTCCAGGATTTAGACGATCACCACGATTGGCTCCTCCGTAATAATTCTCAAGCTCTGAATTTAC
Source organism: Saprospiraceae bacterium (assembly GCA_029212405.1). GTDB lineage: Bacteria > Bacteroidota > Bacteroidia > Chitinophagales > Saprospiraceae > CAJXUU01. The sequence continues at coordinate 32,032 of JARGNR010000015.1, read as the reverse complement.
AATAGCTTTCATGTTTTTCTTTTTTGGCGTTATTAATGATTTATTGGGTAAAATTGCCACTCTTTGAAAATCAAAACATTCTATAAATCATAGAAAAGTTTCTCAACTATTTGAGGTTTTAAAAAATGGCAGGCTGCTTCTAGTAAATGTTGTAAACAAGATGTGAAAGTGTATCCAAATTATTTTTCACATAGTCATTTGGAAGTTTGACCTTAATGCAAGCATTTTTAATGAATTCTCTAATTTCCTCCAGTGGTTTTCCTAGAAACATTTCATAAGCGTCTTCAGGAGAATCAAGCCCCAAGCCTACAACTGCCAATTCTGCTGCATTGCCATCAATGTGTTCAGGAAGTACAAACATCCAAGTAGCCATTGAAGACCATTTCCTTGTCGATTCTGCACTAAGTCCATCGATTTCATCTCCAACATCTGGGTTCGAAATAAGATCTTGGAGATCCTTTACCCCATGATTCAATAGTTTTTCTCTATTCTTTGGACCTATCCCTTCAATAGCTTCAAGTGGTAATCCCAAATGACCTATAGTAATAGTCACTACTTTCTCTTGCCCATGTGGTAAAACACTGCCTACATCAGGAGAAATAGATAGTACCACACCTACTTGATTAGGATCTGAAATTTGGGCGTACTTAATTTTCGGTTTAAAACCTCCCGTCCTCAATTCAGAAGTTGCAATAGAAGTAGGATGCCTAAGTATATTTGGAACCTGTGGCGAAGGTCCAATATGCTCATCATCTTCAATAATTCCTTTACCTTCTAGTAATAGTTCAACTTCTTGAAGTCCTTCATTAGCTACCAAATGATTGGGATCCAATTCCAGCGCTTTCTTAAAATACTTTCGAGCTTTTTGTAGTGTCGGTTCTGTCTTTTGGCTTACAAAGAAAGTTGCCAATTGAGCACAATCCGCAGCTCTTGGGTTCAGTTCTATTTTCTTAATAAAATGCTCCCATTTTTTTACCATGAACAAAAAATTCTCTTCATCAAATTTGTAGTCATGCACCCGGTCAGAAACTTCATCATAAGACTGAACAGCTTCTTCTATCATTCCTAATTTCAAGTATACATCACCCAACTTTTTGTATGCGTCAAAAAAGTCTGGATCAATTTCAACCGCCTTTTTATAATCTTCTTTTGCTTTATCAAAAAATCCTTGAAAATCAAAAAGCAAACCTCTTTTATAGAAAAGTGTAGGAATCGGATGCTTTTTCAGCTTTTCCGTCATCCTTTTCCCTTCTCGAGCTAACAACCAGTTCAACTCATGACTCTCAGAATTTAATTCATGGGCCTTAGCTCCATATTCTTCAGCCTTATCAAAATCCCCTTCACGTGCAAAAACATGAGAGAGGTTACTGAACGCCTCGGCAAAATTTGGATTGTGATGTATGGCGTCTAAAAAAGCAGTTTTAGCTTCTTCAAATTTGCCTGATGTGATGAAGGATCCTCCTAACTCTACATGAAGTTTCGCAGCTTCTTCTGCAGAAATATTCGGATCGTGAAGTCCTGTCTCACAGAACTTACGAATTTCCTTTGCGGTTTGCATAGCTTTTTGGTTTGGTTTTAAGAAGTTATTCTATTTGATCTTTTTTGATATGTCTTATTTAAATGAAGTTTCATTAAAAAATTGGATCTGAAATATTTCAAACTTGATAAGTTATCATACTCAGTCAAATTCTAAACTACAAAAAAAATTACAAAAACTAATATTTTACAAAATCTTTATTATTAAATATAAATATGAAGTGCAATCAAAACAAACAAAACTTATTAACTTATATTCGTCCAAGTCCTTTACTTTTTATTTGGAGCAATAAAAATGAAAAACTGAAATAGTACGAATTCGATCTACCTCAAATTCTTTTAAAATCATAGGCAACAAAAGCAAGAATTCAAGTAAATTATTTACATTTCTATTTGTTGATTTAATACCCAAAAAGAATTCATTTAAAAAATGGCCACAGAAAATATCATGAACGAAATCATTGAAGGGTATAGAATGCTCATCGGTCAGAGATATCAATATGCTGAAATCAACCGCAAAATTGAGTTGCCAGATTTCATTACGGAAGAAACAGTCAATCAAATTCGTTCTTACTTTTTAGAATATATTTATCCTGATTACAGTAAGCGACAAGAATTGAATGAAGCATTTGAAAGCTTGGATACTTATATCAAAAAGCCCGAAAAGTTATTGAATATGTTGTTGGGCTCTTTTCGACTTTTATTTACCCATGGCAGCCATTTACCCAAAATATTAAGAACAGGACTAAAAGCTATTAAATCATTTCGGACCGTAAGCAAATTCGAATCCAAATTATCTGAACAGGCTATAAAAAATGGAATAAATCCCCCTTTTAATCAAAAAAAAATAAAGTCACTTATGGGGGCTTTATCCAGGCAAGAAATTGAACATTTTATTGAAAATTCGGAGTCAATGGTCTTCATTTTAAGAGATAAAAGACTTATCCAGCGTATTTCAGAAGTTTTGACCTATTTAATCAAGCGGATGAAAAATAAACCAACACTTTATTCAACGAATGAAGTCAAAGGGATTGAATTAGGGTATGCAATGTTACGAGAAGGCGGTCGACTTTTTGATAAGTTTGATGAGCGTGAACAAACCACATTGGTTCAAATGATTATCCGCCTAGAAAGGGATGTCTTAGATGAAGTGTTTAAGTAATATTGGTATCTCAATTAATTTAATATATAAACAAGGTGCCCAGCTAACAATAAATATTTTTTCCTTATCTCCATTTCTAGTGGAATCCATTTGCTAATTATTTAAGAAAATGGAGATGAATACTAGAATTGTTGCTGATTAAGAGAAACTTGTATTTTTGAATAATAATCATTCAATGGTAAAGCTATGAAATTTGACCTGCAAAAATCAATTGAAATATTAGAACGAACTCCAGATACGTTAGCTACGCTTTTGGATGGTTTATCGGATGACTGGTTGCATAATAATGAAGGAAAAGATACATGGAGCCCCTATACTATTATTGGTCATTTGATCCACGGAGAAAAAACTGATTGGCCGGTTAGAGCTAAAATTATTTTATCTAATTCTGAAAATAAAACATTTGAACCTTTTGATAGGTTTGCACAATTGAATGCTACTACTACATCCATTCAAGACTTATTGGATGAATTTAAATCTCTTCGTAAAAAGAATCTGGAATACCTTACTTCATTAACCTTAGAAGATATAGACTATATTAAAAAAGGGATTCATCCTGAACTAGGTGAAGCCAATTTAAAGCAATTGTTGTCAACATGGGTAGTCCATGATTTAGGACACATTGCGCAAATAACCAGAGTCATGGCCAAGCAATATAAAGAGGAAGTAGGACCATGGAAGGCCTATTTAGGAATATTGAAAAAATGAAGTTTATCTTTCAATCAAACAAGAAATTGGTATGGAACTATTTTCCTACAAAAAATAAACCATGCATCATATAATTCCAATTTTAGTTTTCCCCCATGGTTTTTTAAAAGTATTTCTTCGCATTTGGTGCAAAATTAGCCCTTCTTTTAGGTTACAAATAAAATGATTGAACCTCTCTTACAATATTTCTTTTTACATTACGCAACCATAATAACATAGTCATGAAAAAAATTATTCTCTTCTTTTTTGTATTTATTTCATATTCCAGTTTTGCTCAAGCCCCAGTTGAAAAAGCACCTATAAAAAATGAAGGTGATGGGCCATTTAATCAACTCATCATCCGAGGTGCCACTTTAATCAATAGCACAGGAGCTCCACCGATTGGTCCTGTGGATGTGGTCATTGAAAATAATATCATAAAAAAGATTCAAACTGTAGGATATCCAGGGATTGAAATTGATTCTAGTGGAAGACCAGAATTAAAAGAAGGAGGCAAAGAAATCGATGCGCATGGCAAATATATACTTCCAGGATTTGTAGATATGCATGGTCATATTGGCGGGAGATGGCAAGGTGCAGATGCAGAATATGTATTCAAATTATGGATGGGGCATGGCATTACAACCATCCGTGATCCTTCTGCAGGCAATGGATTGGATTGGGTATTGGATCAAAAAAAGATGAGTGAAGAGAATAAAATTACTGCTCCTAGGATCAAGGCGTATACCTCTTTTGGACAAGGTTCGTACGACCCAATTAGTACTCCAGAACAAGCACGAACATGGGTAAAGAAGAATGCAGAAAATGGAGCTGATGGAATAAAGTTTTTTGGGTTGCCTCCCAAAATTTTTGAAGCTGCACTCGACGAGAATAAGAAATTAGGACTTCGGTCAGCATGTCATCATGCTCAAATGGAAGTTGGCCGATGGAATGTTATCAACTCTGCACATGCAGGATTGACGTCGATGGAGCATTGGTATGGATTGCCAGAAGCATTATTTGAGAACCAAACGCTACAGAATTATCCACTAGACTACAATTATCAAAATGAACAACATCGTTTTGGAGAAGCCGGACGACTCTGGGACCAAGCGGCCAAACCATATTCTGATCACTGGAACAAGGTGATGGACGAACTCATCACCTTAGATTTTACGATTGACCCCACTTTTAATATCTATGAAGCGAGTAGAGATCTGCATCGTGCTCGACGAGCAGAATGGCATGAAGAATATACCATCCCAAGTCTTTGGAGATTTTATCAGCCCAGTAAAAAATCTCACGGATCGTATTGGCATTTCTGGGGCACAGAAGAAGAAGTCAACTGGCGTAAAAATTATCAACTTTGGATGACATTCATCAATGAATTTAAAAATCGAGGAGGCAGAGTAACTGCGGGTTCAGATTCAGGGTTTATTTTTCAAGTGTATGGTTTTGGCTATATCAGAGAACTAGAATTATTAAGAGAGGCGGGATTTCATCCGCTGGAAGTAATTCGATCGGCCACTTTACACGGAGCAGAAGCATTAGGTATGGATGATGAAATTGGTAGTATAGAAGTTGGTAAGAAAGCAGATATCATTGTGATTGATGAAAACCCTCTTCAAAATCTTAAAGTATTCTATGGTACGGGTGCTATTAAATTAACAGATGATAATGAAGTGGTTCGTGTAGGTGGTGTTCGATACACCATAAAAGATGGAATTGTCTATGATGCGAAACAATTATTAGCGGATGTTAGAGAGATCGTCCAACAACAAAAAGAGGAGGAAGGATATGAAATTTTACAGCCTGGAATAAAGAGAAAAAAGCCTTGATTCAGAATGAAAAATAGTTTTTTTTCATCTTTCACAGACTCAAAAACAAGTGTAACAAAATAAACACATGATAATTTAAAACAAACAATAATTGCAAGGAATGAAGATCACGTGCTCCATTTTAATTGTTTTGCTCTGCTTTGGATGTAATAATAAAGAAATTTCTAAAACAAAAAATCCAAAAGAAGCTGTGCAAAATCAGTCTATAAATTTAGAAAAAAGTACATGTATTTTTGCGCATTCTGAGATTGATAGATACATCAATTTTACTAAGAAAAAGTCTGAGTTCAATGGATCTACCTATTTACAAACCATAGAAAAGCTAAATCTTGAATTAAAAAAAGATTGTAATTTTTTGAAGGCAAAAGAGTCCATACTAGGCTACATAAATTCTGATGCATTTCAAAAAGAATCGGAAAAATTGAAACTATCGGAAGATATAAAATCGGAGATGAGAAAATCTTTACTTGCTTCTTCTGAAAAAACAGCAATGATAAGAGAAGTTGCAAAGATAATTCGAGCAGTAAGCTACCATGAATCAAATTTCAGAATGAATATTCAAAATAATAGTGCTATTGAACGTCTGAGCTATGTAAATGGAGACACCATTGAATTGCAAAAAAATACCGTCTATAGTTTTCCTACAAATTATTTTTTGAATGAAGATTTACTGTATTCAGATGACGTATCTTATAAAAATCCGACTGTCAATGGAGGAAGCACCATAGGAGAAATCCATGTAAAAAACGTAGAAGTAAATGCAACTTTACCTCTATTTCAAATAAATTCTCAATTCAAATTATTCATCAAAACAGTAGAGTAATATAAATAAGTTACACTTTAAATTCTGATACCCAAGGTCAAGTAAAAACTCCTACCATCGGATGGTATTATTCCTGGCCCTGGATACCCTGTAGCCCTTCTTGTAAAATAAGACGTATCGAGTATATTTAATATTCCAGATTCAAGAGTAAATCGTTTAAACGAATACGCAGAAGAAAAATCCATCACACCATACGACGGAATTTCACCAATAACTCCATTTCGATTATCCGCAGCATCCGGGACTAAACTATTTTCGGCATCAGTAAATTGTTTTGACAAATAAGAGTATTGAATACTAAATAACATGTTTTTGTATCCCGCTTTTATACCTGACTTTAAATTGATCTTTGGAATAAACTCTACATTATTCCCTTTCACATTATTCTCGTCGGAGGCGATGTATTCAGAACCCGTTATTGCTGAATTCACAAATAAATTCAGCTTTAACAATGGATTATTAGTCATGGTTTCTGCTATATTCCAGTTGGCAAAAGTCTCAAGTCCATAAATAAAAGCAGTTCCAATATTTTTTCTGACTCGATTTGCTCGATCGTCCAAAATGAGTCCAATTCTATTGCTGTAACGCAATGCAAAACCTCCCAAATCAAACGAAACATATTTTTTCCATCTTCCTCTCCAGCCAAAATCTCCAGTAAATCCTTTCTCATCTTGAATATTAGGATCAATAATAAATGTAGGACTCACTACTCGAATATCACTGAACGTAACGGATCTATAGTTTTGTGAAATATTAGCATATAATTCAGAATTTCTTTGAAATTTATAACTGGCTCCAATTCCAGCTAACATAAAGGTTCTATCCAGAGATCGGTTATCTGTGAGTTGTTGATTGCTAATTGGATTCCCCGCTATATCGAAATTAATCTGGCTATATGTCCCTTCACTTTCCGTATTGATATATTCTAGTCGAAAACCAGGAGTAAGGGTAAGTTTTTCTCCTAAATAGAATATGTGCTCTCCAAATAAAGATGCATTGAAATTTGGAAATGTAAATTCGGATTGATTTGCATAATCGGGAAACTGATCGTTTGCAAAACTGAAATCTGCATCAATATCATTGGTCCCCGCGCCTTGAAGACTCGTATTATTTGACTTGTAGATTTTTGCTCCTACTAAAAATACCGCATCTCGACTTCCTATCTTATACTTACTTAAAAAACGAGCCTCAGCTCCTCCATTTTTAAATGTTCCTTTTAGTAAATCTCTGGGAAGTAGATAAGATCCATCGTTGGCTTGCTCATCAATTTCAATGACTGGATTCCCGTTCAAATTGATAGGATTACCTCTGAAACCCACAGAATTTCGCTGTGCATCCAATCCAAAAAGAGTAAGATTAAACTCTGATTTTTCAGAAACCTTATAATTTAAGGTGGTGGATATTAACCTCCAGTCTACCTCAAACCAATTTCTATCCCTAGTACTCAATCTGGAATTAGAATTAAATAAGGGATCTGTCAATCCACCTGCTTGCTTGGCTAAATATTTCAGATAAGTTGCTTCTAATGAAACATTAAGTTTATCATTGATTTTATAGTTGATATAACCATAGAAATTCTTCGAGTCAAAATTTGAATTTTCTCGATACCCATCGCCTTTTTTATAATTGAAATATGTGTAATAACTCACATTCTTGTGCGTCCCACTCAGGCTATTAAAACTAGTAAAAAGTCCAAACGAACCTAGTGTCTGTCTCGATACCAATTCAATTTTTTTATCTCGTACAGGCTTTTTCAATTTGAAATTAATCAGGCCTCCAAATTGAGTTCCATATTGAAGAGAGGCAGCACCTCGAATCACTTGTATCTCATTTAATGCTTCTGCAGGCGGTGTATAATAACTCTCAGGATAGCCCAATACATCCGCACTTATATCATACCCATTCTGTCGGGTATTAAAATTAGCTGTCCGATTTGGGTCCAGCCCTCTTCCTCCGATACTCAACTGCAATCCAGCGTCATTACTTTCATAAATATTCAACCCAACTACCTGTGCGTAAATTTGTCTGGAAGTATTCGAAGCAACTCCCGCAACAGCTTGATCCAACAAGATCACCTCAGATTTTTTACCCGCATAAATAGCCGTCCCTTCCACTGGCCTCAATCGCCTAATATCAAAAAATTCGGCTTTTCGCGCTACAATTTCAACCGCTGAAAGTTCTTGAGTTAAAGGTTCTAGATCAAACTCAATAGAGGTGTCTTCTTTTAGATCTACAGTTATTGTCTTTGTAGAATATTCAAAAGTGAAAATTGTAATATCGTACGTTCCTGGTCCTAAATTCTTAAATTCAAAATATCCATTTTTGTCTGTTATGACAACACGATCTATTTGTTGATTATACACTTCTGTATTCTGTACACCATCACCAGTGTTAAGATCAATGACACTTCCAGAAAGCGTGTATTGCGCACTGACGCAACCAGTTGACATCCAAAAAATGATAAGTACTATGCTATTTCTTAAGCTCAATTTATTATTACTTTTACTCTTATTTTCCGTTAATTACCTTTCCAAGGAAGTATCCATTCTTTATGCCCAAAATCTTCTTTCAAATCCAATAAATTTTTACTTGGATCAATAAATGGTTCACTTTTCCGACCATTGAGAGCTACATAGCTTTCTACATAAATCTCCACATTTTGGTGGCCCTGCGACTCAAAATGCGCCCCCAAAAAATGAGCATATTGTAAAATCATATCGGGTTGAGTAGACATCATCTTCTCTTGTTGGACCGTCAAAAAATCTAAATTGTCCACATAAAATCGTTTTCCACTTTTTGCATCCACTACTTTAAAATTGGCATATCCAGCTTTTTCCATCAACATCACTCTCCAAGAAAATCGAAATCCCTGTTCGGTCCAAAACAAATGCCCAGGGTAGAATAGAAATCGAAATGGAATTAAAATTTGGAGCGCAAAGAACGCAATTAAAACGCCATTTTTTATCGAATTCTTACTCGAATTTTTTAACACTAACTCCCCTCTGTTTTTCCAAGTGGATGGATCAATTCGAAGGAGACTTGATACCTTGTTTAATATCCGAATATGAATATCTGGATCAAAAAATATCAACGCAGATACAATCATGATATAGGGGAACATTCCAATTGGAAATAATATTCTTGTCAACGCATGGAATACTACTACCATTGCAAAAGCAAATAATCGAGTCCTCTTAAAAAGAAGTAAAAATGGGATAAACAAATCGTAGAGAGCTCCTCCCCAACTGAATGAATAATGTACCCAAGACTGTTGCAATAAATCCCCAAGAATGGGCAAATCATATCGAGCCGGCAACCATATTTTTAAAGGCATCGCATCCAATAACCAGTCTGGTTGTAATTTTGCTAATCCTGCATAGAAGTAAACTATTCCTAATAAGAGCTTTATACTATCTATAGTCCATCTAGGGATATAGGTATACGCTTTCGAATTATCTCGATAAGAATCCACAGAATAATATACTCCCGCAGGTAAAAAAATCATCAAAAAACTTAAAAGACTTATAAAATAGTAATGATTCAAATACGTCGTCTTATCCATCAATTCAATGAAAGTAAAAGAAAGAAAAAACATGATTATTGAAAATCTATATTTGAATCCCAGCGCTACAAATAAGGCAGATATACCGCATAGGACAAAAACTACATAGGTATACGGTCCAATGGGATGTACCCAATCAAATCCATAAAATGAGAAGAAAAATTTGGGTTCTATGTAAAATTTTTCAATCCACCCATATGCCCAAAATCGAATGATGCTAATGAACATCATTAAACCAAAACAAATTCTAAAAAAGGCTAAGGGTGCAGCATTTATGTTAGATTTAAAGTATGTATTTAAATCAAATTTCATTGTACTTTAATTCTATTTCTGGCTATTTATATTCCTCTGTATTAATCCAAAGTAGTCCTCAGATTTATAATTCTATTCTTACTAAATCCAACTTGCGCGTTCCTTCCCTTAGAAGCTATTGCTTCTACTTTTATATCTAAAAGATCGGTCAGTCCCCATCTGCATCGACGAAGTCTACTTTGATGTTTAGGGCTTGAAGCATGTCTACTTTTAGTAGGATTACATTTTTCTGTAACTCATCATACGTAGCTAACATACTTATATTATCATTTTCGATCTGATTTACAAAATTTTCATCAAGACCTTGAGCTTGTGCTTGTGCTGAATCAAATTGTTCATTGATCAACTGACTCAAGTCTTCTCCTTCTTTGATGGTATTTAGATAATCTAAATATGATTTCAATCCAGTACCTACTGCATCGGTTTCGTAGTTAGTCCCATTAAAAAAACGTTTGGTCGCAGATAGTCCCTCTAGAAATAAAGTTTTAGAAACATCTTTTGCGTAAAAAGCTTCTACTTTGTCTGTCAGAGGATCTCCAGAAAATACACCTGCTGGAATACCTATTTTTCCAGCACGTAAAAATTTTTCATAGTAAAAGAGATAATCATTGACCATCTTATTGAGGGAAGAGGTAGCAGAAGTTCCGTCGTTGTTTATGAATTCTTCTCGATAGCCATTTTTCCAATCTTCTAAAACCTGACTACTCAGTTCTTCAAGTCTTTGGGTGAGATCTGTTAAATAGGAAGCGTATGGTGATTCACTATATTTGGATACAATGGCTGATTTATCAACATCTATTCCAAAAAGCATATAATCCAATGCTGGAAATCCTTGCTCATCATTTTTGGAAGGCAATTCTAAATTGTAATCTCCAGAAATAATATTTTGCTCAATTTCAGTAGTGTTTGTCGGGTAGATATTTGTGAAGTTTCTTAGACTAATTTCTTCTGCTTTCCCAATATTAAACATAGAAACATACTGCCAACGAGAATAAGCATCCAACCAAAATCCTTGCAACAAATCCATTCCTTCGAGGGTAGGATCTAAGATAAATGAATTGGCAGCACTGTTTAAAATTTCCACCTTAGATACATAATCTTCTAGTGCTGGAATTATGATCCCATCTGCGGCATTTATTAAAAGAGATTTACGATCAAACGAATTTGTAGGTTCGCTAGGTCCATCAGGTTCATTCTCTCCACATGAAACGAAAGCTCCAATCAAAAACAAGGTCAATATTAAAGGTATTCTATTCATTTTTTATATCGTTTATTATTCAGCTGCTTGTTCTACTGTAAAATCAAATTTATCCGCAATACTGCTAGAAATATCGTCTAATGTCTGTGTATCAATATCCCATAGTCCGTTTACATTTGCATCTAACAAGGATTCGAGAAAACCATCAACTTCTTCTCTTGTAAAATAACTGTCATTGGATCCAGGTTTTCTTGTGAATCTAAGTGAATAGATAAAACCGATTCCCTCGGAAAGATCATGAAATGCTGGGCCAAATGCTGTGCTTTCAGGGTCTGTAGGCAAACCATTCTTTCCTTGTTGCAAATAATATACAGATCGGATTCCTATAACTTCTGAAATTTTTTCAATAATTATATCTGCTTGTTCATCTCTGGTGTCATACTCCTTTGCTACAATGGCAGCTCTGCCTTTTTTAAATGCATCAAATATTTCCTGTCCAATCCCTACAAAATCTTCATCTCCATTCACTCTCCCCACATATTTATTTAAAAATCCATCCACTTCACCTAGATTTTGAATTGGATCCTCCGAAGAAGAACTATTGCCAAATAAATAACCATAGGCTTCATCCCATTTATGTTCCATATTCGTATAGGCCTTTCCTTCCACAGTCACATCACTATCATTATTGGCTCTATTATCCGCTTCATCTAACACACTTGGACTCAAATAATTATTCATTAACTGATCTGCCATTAATGCACCTATCAATCCTTTACCAATCGCTTGATCATATTCTAAACCTTTGCTATTTACGTACCTCACTGAAGAACCGTCTAAGATTTGACCTGCAACCCCTGGACTAGCCAAAACCTCATAGCTGGGAAATACCTCATTCACTTGATCATTTATCCACTGCTCAAATTGGTTTTTTATAATAGAAGCTTCCACAGTATTCGTTGAAAAAAAATCTTTTGAGTCTGCAACTTTTGACTTAATACTCTTAGTTGATTCATTTAATTCCGCTAACACAAAAGGATCAATATTATTTCCGCCTTCATCTGTATTTCTATACATCCCTAATAAATTGGATTCTAATGAGTTATTATCTTTTAAGGCAGAAATCAGTTCCTCTGCCATACGAATTCGAGTTGTTTGCCCTGAGAAGGAAACTGTTGAATTTCCATCTCTTAAAAATGTATATGTTTCAGGTATTTCAAAGTCAGAAGAAGATTCATCACCACAACTTACCAACCCAATTAAACACACTACAAAAATGAAGAAATAATACTTATGATGCATGTCTATATATTTGTTATTTTTATTTAGATTAATTCTTAATAAGCGCAAATGTAAGAGGTATTTAGATAAAATAAAACTTTATTTAGATTAATTCTTAATAAAGTTTTTCGAGCCTCATATCTAATTGTAATTCAATTAATTACATCGTCATAAATTTGTCATTTTATTGAAATATGAACATCTTTTCTTCTGAGTAGTTACCCATTATATAACTGCTAAACTTCTCATACTACTCAAACGATCTATTAAACTTTCGCTGCATGAAAAAGTATTTGCTATTTCTATCTCTAATTGCTTTTAATTCCCAGTTATTCGCTCAATTCCCAGGAGGTTGGGGTAAGAAAAAAGGACCTTCTATAAAAGGTAAAATTGAAGGCCGTATTTTAGATTCTTTAACCAATGAAGAAGTCCCATTTGCAACTATATCTCTTAAAAAAGCAGGAAGTGATAAAATCATAAATGGTACGCTAAGTGAAGACAACGGCAAGTTTAAATTGGGTGACGTAATTACTGGAAAGTATGACATAGAAATATCCTTTTTGGGATATGAAAATAAACTCATTCCTAATGTAGAAACCACACTCAAAAATCCTGATGTCAATTTGGAAACTATATTATTTTCTCCCTCATCCATAGTAATGGATGCCGTAGAAGTCACTGAAGAAAGAGCATTGGTAGAAAATAAAATAGACAAGATTGTATTCAATGCTGAAAATGACGCTTCTATAGCTGGAGGAGATGCAACTGAGGTACTAAGAAAAGTACCTCTACTATCTGTTGATTTAGATGGGAATGTTTCGCTGAGAGGATCTCAAAATGTTACCATATTAATTAATGGGAAACCATCTGGTATGTTTGCCAGCAATAAAGCCGAAGCATTGCAAATGTTTCCAGCAGATCAAATTAAAAAAGTAGAAGTGATTACTTCTCCTTCAGCAAAATTTGATGGGGAAGGAAGTGCAGGAATTATCAATATCATTACAAAACGAACTGAGATTAATGGTTTTGCAGGATCAATCAATGCATCTGTCGGCAATCGTCAAAGTAATAGTTTTTTGAATCTTAATGCTGGTAAAGGTCGATTTGGATTTAATTCCTCTGGCGCTGTATTTTACTCTCACCCCATTGATGCAACCAACTCGTTTAATCGGGAAAGTCTAGTAGACGGACAACAGGTGATCGCTATGAATTCAGGAATCACTAATACGAGCCGATTAGGATTCAATGGATCAGCTTCTGCTTTTTACGACTTTAATGCATTTAATGCCATTAACTCCTCCATCAATTTTAGAGGCTTTGGTTTTGATCGCGATGGAACAACAACCGGTCTTTTAGATAATCCAACGATCAACTTTTTGGATGAATTCACTAGAGATAATACCAGTAATAGTTTAACCAATGGTTTTGACTGGAATACGGATTACACTAAAAAGTTTGAAGGACAAGAAGACCGAGAATGGTCGATTAGTGCTCAATATTCTGGAAACGTCCAAAACCAAGATTATACCATCGATGAAATTCACAATTTGGAATTTTTAAACAGAAATGAAATCGTGAATAATGAAGGTGATAATCGAGAATACACGCTTCAGACAGATTATGTGCACCCGATGGGAAAAGGTGGGAAAATCGAAACGGGAATAAAAGGTGTATTAAGAGATATAAGTAGTGACTATGAATATTTTGAAAATACGGCCCAAGGGAACGTACTAGATAATGAACGGTCCAATTTTTTCGAATATAATCAGGATGTTATATCTGGGTATGCACAAGTCAATTTCTTACTCGCAAAAAAATATTCAGTTACTTCTGGGTTGCGGTATGAGCACACAGAAATATTTGGAGATTTCCAAAATGGAGAATCTACTGTTAGTAATAAATACGATAACTTTTTACCCAATATCACAATTGCCAGGGGATTCAGTGGGTTTAGAAATTTAAAATTGAGTTATAACAAAAGAATTCAACGTCCTAGTCTTCAATTTGTAAATCCATTCAACAACCAATCTAGTCTGTATAACCAATCAATTGGAAATCCTGAACTTGAACCCGAAATCACGCATCAGGTAGAGTTGGGTTACAACTTCAATGTAAAGGGTTTCATGGTATTTGCCACTACCTATTATAAAATAACCAATGATATTATTGAGAGTATAATAAGTGTAGATGATGCAGGAATTTCGATCAATACATTTGGTAACGTAGGAACGAATAATTCGGTAGGCCTTAATCTTTTTACCAGCAAGACCATCAATAAAATAACAGTACGTGGAGGTGGTAATTTCTTTACCTACAATGCTTCAGGAGTAGTGAATGGACAAGAGCTGGAAGCAAATGATGTGTTATACAATATCTTCTTCAATGGTGATTATAAAATTTCTAGCTCTTTTAAAGCAGACTTTTTTGGGTTTTTCCGATCCAATAGAAGAACGCTACAAGGCGTAAATCCTTCTTTTTCTATTTATGGAATTGGAGTTAGAAAAGAATTTAAAAATAGTAGTATTGGAATTCGAGTTGTAGAACCATTCCATGAAACCAAATCTTTTGATTCTGCTATTGAAGGTTCAGATTTTGTGCAAACTACAGGGTTTACTCTTCCATTTCGTTCGATTGGAGTCAATTTTAGATACAAATTTGGTAAAGTTGATTTTAAAGAAAGAAAATCAAAAATCAAAAATTCTGATTTGAAACAAGGAGAAGGTGATGGTCAAAGTGGTGGCGGAAATCAGGGAAGTGGAGGCAGTCGAGGTAGGAATTAGAAATACCCCCCAATAGTTTTAAAGATATATAGTACCTATCTTATTCATAAAGACATAAATTGATATTCTAGTCTACAATTTATTTGTAACCCATAAAAAAATGTAATTTTAAAAAATGAAAATGTGCTATATCATTCATGACTATTGGAATGACTCAGCACAAAAAGAAATCAAGTACTTAGATTTTTTCATCAAACAATATTAGAAATCATGAAAAAACTTGTACACTTTTTATTTTTCTTCCTATTGACGGGATTTATACATGCGCAAGATTGCCAAACTTATGGCAGTGCCACCATCCAATTAGATGCAAACAATGTCCAAGTTGGTTTGCTCAACTCTGGAGACTTTTGGTGGAATGGTAATGAAAGCAAATACACAATCCTCACTTCAGAATCCAGCACTCAAGAAATTGATCTTGGCGCTATAGCTGCTTTATGGTTTGGTGCAAAAAGTCCAAATGGAAATCTCAAAATAGCTGCTCAACAATATAGGATTGGAAACAACACGGATTTTTTTCCTGGTCCTCTTGAATTTGGCACAAACAATGTGTCACTTGAAGATTGCAAAAACTGGGATAAATTTTGGAAAGTCAATAAAAGTGATGTGGAAGCCCACATCACCGACTTTAATGATAACAATACAATAGAAAATAAGATCTCATCTATATACAGCTGGCCTGGCAAGAATAATCCATTCTTCACCGCCAACAATGGATTTGACTTGCCGTCTAATCACAGTTTAGCTCCATTTTTTGATAAAGATCAAGACGGTGATTACAACCCAGACAAGGGTGATTATCCACTGATCAAGGGCGACCAATCAATATGGTGGGTATTCAATGATAATTCGGGACCACACCGAGTTACACTTTCAAACCCTTTATCGATAGAGATTCAAGCCATGGCGTATGCAGAAGCAAGTGACAATAAGAACATTGATAATACAACATACTACCATTTCAAAATAACCAATCAAGGCTCAGAACCATTGTTGAATACTTTCATGGGTCTTTGGACAGATTTAGAATTGGGATGCTTATCTGAAGGATATTTTGGGTACAGTGAAGACTATCAAATGATGTATGCCTACAATGAAGATGAAAATGAAGGAAACTCAATATGTTATGGTGGAATAGAAGTGCCAAATTTAACCAATCCGATTATGGGAATCAGGCAAATTGAAAATTCGGATAACCCAGTATCCAGTTTTGTTGTATTAGAGCGAGGTTCTGGACCTACAAGTGACCCAGACATTGACTTTGAATATTATAATATACTACAGGGAAAATGGAAAAATGGTATCCCAATGACAATTGGTGGCAATGGCTACGATCCTTCAAGTAGCGATATTGTACCATTTGCATTCAATGGAGATCCATCAGAAGAAAATGCATGGAGTATGTGTACGTCAGATTTGGCATTCGAAGACAGAAGTTGTGTTATGTCAACGGATATAGGCACCCTCCAACCTGGTCAATCAATTACAAATTCGTACGCAGTTGTTATAGTTGAAAACCAAGATTATCCTTGTCCTAGGCTCACGGAACTAATAGAAGCTGCTGATGATGCATCTAATAATTTAACATCATCAACCGTGGAAGACAATATTACTTTAAGTTTTCAAATTTCCTCAAATCCAGCTAGTAATATTCTTCGGATCAATAGTGAAATTCCGATCCATATGATCCAATTGTTGAATATTTCAGGTCAAGTAATATTGGAGAAGACCGTGGATATACAATCAACTCAATATTCGCTTGACATAGACAACTTTCAGAATGGTTTATATTTAGTATCCGTCCAAGACGGTTTAGGAAGGGCAAGTGTCAAAAAAGTAATTATACAAAATTAGAACTACTGAATTATTTTAGAGATATTCAGTAATACCGAATATCCCCATTTTCATTAGGACTAGAGGCCTTACACCTGAAAATATTACCCCTTTTTTAAGGCATTCTTCTTAAATTAGAGGTAAGTATTTTAACCACAAGGGACATAGGCAGCAACCTAATAGTAAATGTATTTTCAAAAAATGTAACGTGTTCGATTTCTGTTGTATTAATAGTGAATACTAATGTTTTTCTTTTATACATACATGATCGTTTATCGCGACTGGCTTTCATTTTCTACTTGATGAGAAAATGATACTAAAGAACCAAGTCGCTGAAAAAGCTAGGCTGCTCCCGCCACCCACAGTTTATCGACATGGCTACGCTTTCTTGTTTAGTTTCAATGATAAGTATAATAGATAAATGCTGATATTTTAATCATAATCAACATTGTACGTATTCCCAAACTATATATATTAATTTCTTAAGTTGTCGCCTATGTGCAATGGCCACTAAGAACAAAACTTTGCGAACCTTTGAGAATTCCTGGTGACCTTTAGGGTTAAAAAAATTCTAGCTCTTATTGATTCTAATAGAATAAGTCTTCATCGATGTCAATACTCCCTGATATTCAACAATATTCCGCTCTATCATCTTCCTAATGTTCCACTCTACAGTGGTGTCCGAAAGTCGATGTTCTCCATCTATTAAAATGCGTCTTATAACTTGAGTAGTAGGTTCATACTCTTTTCGAATATTCGTCATGATATATTCATCAAAATAATCTTCATCAACAGAGATAATCTCATTTCCACTTTTGATTCTATAATGACTATTTTCTTCACTTGCCTTCTGCCATCTTGAGGCGAAAAACTGTTTATCTTCTCGAGTTATCGGCCTTTGATATCTGCATAGACTTAATAATTGATCCGGTGTATATATGGCTAAATTAACGGCTGCTTGCTCCCCTGGATAGTCGTCTTGATCCACTGCAGCTAAATTTACAATGAACCATTTTAGGTTTTTATGCTCTAAATAAGCGATCAACCACCCTGTAGCCAATATATCATGACAGGAATCACCTGGCCAAATGGTTACTTCTTGAGCATCAAGGTTGTCCAGTAAGCTTATGGATTGTTTATAAAATTGAGGTACATCCATTTCAACTTCCAGCATCCTGTTAACATGCCTCCAATACTCCATTCTTTCAGAGAGTCCACTTTCAATAAGACAGTTCGAGATCGGACCTTGAGTAAAATCATCTCTAGAAGGAATAACTTCATCCCCTTTCAAGCCAAAATTCACTATCGCCTCTTGTATACATGCCGCAGCTGAATCCCCAAACCCAATATGAATACTTTTTCCTACCATCTATATTATTTCTGCCCCCAGTAAATCATCAGGAATACCAAATGCATCCACATAAGCAAGGGAATCGAGTTTGATACCTGCACACAACTTTGTCACCATTCTTCGCACAGCTTTTGTTTTTGAACCATCCATATAGTCGCTTTCCAAATACCAACCTTTATGCTCTTCGATTACAGATAATGCATATAAGTCGCACATCTTTGACAACGCTTTCTTTTCCTTCCCATCATCTAATTCTCGAATTTTAGAATTAAAATCTCTCAATACCAATCGTTCAATATATGCTTTTGCCAATTCTATCATGTGTGTTTGACACTTTAAGAAAGCATCAAAAGGGTTGATTCTTTTCTTGAGATAATCCTGCATTCTTTGGCTAAGACTGATTAGCAATCGCTTTTCTCTATATCTAAAAGCATCGAGATGAAATTCTCTGTCCAATAAGTGTTCACTGGATGTATTCCGCTTGTATATTGGATTGTAGGTATTCAATGTATTACCGATTCTATCTCCTAAATATCGAATTACAGCTGTAAATCCTTCATCATGAAACGACTGCTTAAATTCTGTTAGTAATCCCTTGGCCACTAATTGCAATAAAACAGTATTGTCTCCTTCAAATGTGGTAAAAATATCAGAATCTGCTTTTAGTGCTCCGATCCTATTTTCTGACAAATACCCTTTTCCTCCACAGGCTTCTCTACATTCTTGAATCGTATCTGTTGCATGCCATGTTGCAAGAGCTTTCAATCCTGCTGCCTTGGTTTCAATCTTCCGCATCTTATCCTCATCTGCTTTGATATAATCTTTTGAAAGTTTTGCAATAGATAAATAATATCCATAGGTCTTAGCTAGCCGTGGCAACAATCTTCTTTGATGTGTGGGATAGTCCATCAATAGTGTTTCTGGTTCATCATCTTTAGATGCAAACTGACGTCGCTTATTTCCATATTTTATAGCAATGGCAAGTGCAGATTTTGATGCATTTATGCCGGCTTGTCCAACACAAATTCTACCTACCACTAAGGCACCCAACATAGTAAAAAATCGTTTATTCGGATTTTGTATGGAACTGATATAATGTCCATCTTCATCAATTGATCCAAATCGATCTAGTAAATTTTCAACAGGGACTTCTACTTGATCAAACCATAACCTTCCATTATCAACCCCATTTAGACCTATTTTATACCCGCAATCTTCCACTTTTATTCCTGGGTACAAATTAGATTCTTGATCACGAATAGGCACCAAAACAGCATGAACTCCATGTTTTTCGCCATTCACAATGAGCTGGGCAAATACTGCAGCCATGGAACAATGCATTGCATTTCCGATATACTCTTTACCCGATTGGTGGGTAGGAGAATGGATTGTTATTGATTTCTTCTCATGGTCATACACCGCAGTAGTTTCCAAACCCCTTACATTAGAACCATGTCCCGTTTCAGTCATAGCAAAGCATCCTAAAAGATCTGCTTTACCTAAGGGGTCAATATATTTTCTATGATGCTTTTCTGTACCCAAATTAAAAACCGTCCCACCAAATAAACCAAATTGCACCCCAAATTTTATAAGAAGACTTAAATCCCCATATGCCAAGGTTTCAAAAACAGTTATATGATCTCCTACACGACCACCGCCACCAAAGTTTTTAGGAAAAGCATAGGAACCCAATCCTTGTTTGGCAAGCGCTTTAACTTGTTTGAGTGTTCGATTTCTTTTAACCGATTTATCTGGATTCAAATCAATACTAAAAAATGGATCCCTCATCAATTTTTTAACTCGTTCAATCACATCCGCTTTATCCCCATCCAAGATAGATTGCATTTTTTTTGACTCAAACGAAAACTCATCAATAGAGTCCTCCTTATTGGAATCATGCTCCATCTTGCCCAAGAATAAATGGACACTACTTTCCGATTCTAAACCCATCGCCTTTTCAATCTCCTTGATCGATGCAACCGCTTTTGGAGCATTCCAAGGTTTTTCTTTGTCATATTCAATACTACTTAAGGCCATTTCAATTCCCAAATCTACAAGAGACTTCTTCTTTAACTCTTCTAAATTATAGGCCTTCTCCTTCAATGTGTCTACCCAAAACTTAAATACTTCTGTAGTTGGAGGAGTTTGAGGGTCCGTATAATGAATAAGGTATTCTTTTTCATAATCTGTAAGAAAATCAGCATCCTCCAACTTTTCATGAATCAATTTTATTTCACTGGGACTTAATACACTGTCTGACCAGCCAACATAAAAGAGGGGCAACATGGTAAGTATTCCTGGAGTAATTTGAGAAGTGGTATTTAATTCCATATTAAAATTTCTACTGATAAATATGAAGGGGTTTGACTTAATTTGAATTCCTATCAATGTAAACTTAAAAAATATTCAAATCGTTCTCTACAATTTCATTTGTATAGATTCCAGTGACTTATCTTTGAATTTACGTCCAAAGGGTATAGTTTTAGGCTTTGTAATAAGACTAGTCAACATTAGTTAAATAAAAACCAAAGAATATGCAAAAGTTTATTATGCTCCTATTCATGTTTATAGGAACTCTGTCTTTAGTAGATGCACAGACCATAAATGAAGAGAACAAGTCCATGAGCCTTGGAAAACAAGTAGGGTTTCAAATTGACATTGATGGGGCAGATGAAGATATCACGGAAGATGTATGGAAGGACTTTATCAAGGATTTTGGAAAATCGAAAAGAAATAAGAAAGCTAGAGAATATTATTCAGTCGGTGCAAGAGTTCCATTGATTAATGGTGCAAATGATGTTGATATTTACATTAGGTTTGATGAAAGAGTAAATATGACTTCAGTAATGATGTGGGTAGATTTGGGAGAAAGCTTTGTTAATTCTAATGAATACCCAAAAGAGGCGCAAGGGGCAGAAGAGTTTTTAATGAATTTCTACTTGGCAGTAAAAAAGAAATCTATTGAAAAAGAAATGAAGGAGCAAGAGAAGGTTATGAATAAGATGGAGAAAGAGTTAAGAAAGCTTGAGAAAAAAAATACTGGGTATCATAAAGACATAGAAAAAGCAAAAGAGAAAATAGAAAAGGCCGAGAAAAACATCGAACAAAATCTGAAAGATCAAGAAGACCAAAGAATTACGATCGAGCAACAACGAAAAGTCATAGAAGAAATAATCGAAAGATTAAATAATCTGGGAAGAAATTAACTGCAACATATTGCGTTAAAAAATATATGAAAACATATACACAGGCCATCTTAAATGATTAAGGTGGTCTTTTTTATGTTTTCCTATCCCATTCTGTCTTTTAGGTATTATCAAAATTGGGAAGTAAAAAATGTAAATCCCCTTTTTTTCACACCCTTTTATATATAGAAAAAATTAAATATGTTTATTATTTAATATGTAGTGCATCCTACTGAGAATACCACTATCTTTGTCTGGAACGATGAAAAGTTCATTATCCACACTTTTTCGCTGTTTTCCACAAAACACTAACAGTCTTGAAAATGTGTAAAAGTTTTTATTTTAAATGGAACTATTAGCTTTGTAATTATAATTTTCTTTAATACGTTCCAAAGTCAAAACAAGCAATGTCTGATATTGATAAAATGATGAAAACGGTCTCGAACCGAATGAGTACTGTCAAAGGTGACGATAATGTAAATGAACTCATTTATGGTAAGGTCCAACCCCAAGCTATTCCTCTGGAAGAAGCTGTTTTGGGTGCCATCATGTTAGATAAAGACGCATTACCCACTGTTACTGAGATACTTAGAAAAGAATCTTATTATCTTGAAGCGCATCAGGAGATCTATGGCTGTATGGAAACCATTTATGGAAAGTCACAGCCTATTGATTTATTAACAGTACATGAAGAGTTAAAAAAAGCAGGTACCTTAGAAAAAGTAGGAGGGATCAGTTACCTAATGGAGTTGACCAACAAAGTTGCTTCCTCTGCGAATATAGAGTTCCATGCTAGAATTGTAGCCCAAAAGTATATTCAACGTGAATTGATTCGGGTTTCCACAATGATTATCAAAGACTCTTTTGACGATACCAAAGATGTATTTCAATTGCTTGATGCAGCTGAACAGAACTTGTATGAGATTACCGATAAGAACCTTAATACGGGATATGAATCGCTGAAAAATCTTGCCATCAAAGCACAAAGAGAAATTGAAGCAGCCTCTCAGAAAGGGTCAGAAATGACAGGTGTGACAACTGGCTTTGTGGAGTTAGACAAACTTACTAGTGGATGGCAGCCTTCCGATTTGATAATTATTGCTGCGCGACCAGGTATGGGAAAAACCGCCTTTACATTGTCGCTGGCAAAAAATGCTGCCGAACATGGAAAAGGAGTAGCAGTATTCTCACTGGAGATGGCAAGTGTTCAATTGGTACAAAGGCTAATCTCTATGGAAGCTGAAATTTCTGGTAGTAAACTTCGGAATGGTCAATTGGAAGAATATGAGTGGAGAAAATTACACGATGCCGTTGAGAAACTGGCAGATATCCCCATTTTCATTGATGATACTCCAGCGATTAATATTTTTGAACTCAGAGCAAAATGTAGAAGACTAAAACAGAACAGTGACATTCAAATGATCGTCATTGATTACTTACAATTGATGAGTGGCTCTCCATCAGATGGCAGGGGCAATAGAGAACAAGAGATTTCTTCTATCTCTAGAGCGCTGAAGGGTCTCGCCAAAGAGTTAAATGTTCCCGTCATTGCCTTATCGCAGTTGTCTAGGGCTGTAGAGTCTAGAGGAGGTGAAAAACGTCCTATGCTTTCGGATTTGAGGGAATCAGGAGCCATCGAACAAGATGCTGATATTGTTACCTTTATATATCGACCAGGTTATTATGGCATTGAAGAAGGAGATATGGGAGTGCCGTCAGATTTGACAGAAATCATTGTAGCCAAACATAGAAATGGTAGTTTGGATACCGTTGAACTTAAATTTATTGGGCAATTTGTCAAGTTTGAAGATCCAGGTGAAGGTGGTTTCTCCAATGATCTAGGTGGATTTGTTGCAGATCCATTTGGCAGCGGAATTGTTACAAAGCAATCTAAAATGAATGATGATATTGGGGGTGGAAGTGATCCATCTGGAGGTTTTAATCCACCGGCTGGTGTTCCTGATGATATCCCATTTTAATTTAAGAAGGTCTTCTTTAGTATTATTTCACTCCTAGCCGATCCAATGTTTCATAGTCCATATGACCAATTGGAAGTCTGTTATCTTTCTGAAATGCAACAAGCCCTTTTCTAGTTTCCTTATTCATTCTTCCTGTTGATTCAGAATCATTATAACCTAATGCATAAAGTCGGTTTTGTATTTGTATAATCAATCCTTTTGTGATCTGATGTGCACAAACCACCGCTCTCCATTCATAAGATTCTTTAGGTAATTCTAAATCTTTCTTCTTTTCTAAGAACTTGACATCCGATGGAATACTGTCTCTATGATAACGTACTGTGCGAGTCTTTGCAGGTGTTTCAATTAAGCACCAAACCAAACAATCCTCTGGATTGTTCGATAAGCAATTTCTATCTGCCTTCTTTTTCTCCCATTTTTTTGAGGCGGGCTCAATAATTACTTCTTTGTCTACATAATCTTGTTGAATAGCTATAGCCATAGAGTTTTCTTCGCCTACACTTCCCAATTCATCATATTGAACGATTAAGCACTTGGCAAAACATTCCCCTTTTTCCTTATAGCCTTCCCGAAATTGGTAAGAGCTGCATTGGGCAAATAATATTGAAAGGACAACAAGCAGAACTATTTGTTTCAACATGGGTTAATTGATTTAGAATAAAAAGTAAACACCTATAAAGAATTGTTATGCAAAAATAGTCCATACTTCACAGGTACACTAACCGTTTCTTTTCTTCTTTCTAAAAAATATTGATTGTCCTTACCTATACTACTTAGATAATCAGCAATTTTTACAAATACCCATCTCGAAGGTTTCGCATTGCCTTCGATAATCAAAGGGCCAGTTTTCTTTGAAATTAAGATATCGAAACCTATTTCACAAAATGCACCAAATTCCTTTTCCAAAAAGTGAGTAGATTCTAGTACTAATTGCTCGATTTGCTCATCAAGCCGTTGTATCTTATATCCGTATTCAATTTCAAAAAAATCTTTTAATTCTGACAAAGGCATTGCGCTTCCTCCTGAATTTAAATTAGACGTCATCGATGCAGATTTTCCGATTCTGACTGCCTTTCCTGTAACTTCATACTTATCCCCATAATTCTGAACCAATACACGAATATCAAAAGGAGCACCATCTATCAATGCTGTTTGAACTGCTTTTTGGACAAAGTATCCTTCTTTATCCACAATAATCGTATCCAAATAATCTAACACTTCATCGTATGTGCTAAATTCTCTTGGCTTACCTAAATTATCATACAATGTAAGCGAATCACTTTTTTCATCTAATCTATAAATTCCTTTTCCTTTTGAACCAAAAGTGGGCTTAATATATAGTTGGGATGTATGTATTGAATCTAAAAAAAGTGGGTCTTTTATACATGAGTATGGATACGTGCCTATTGTAGCAATACTTTTTTCTTGGAGAAAGCTATGAAATTTAACTTTATCATTTAGCAGGTTTGCAAGAGCAAAAGGGTTTAATAGGGTTTTATCAGTAATTGCCAAATGATTTCTGAATGCATTCAAAGCATGTTTTTGCTTAACGCTACTTGAGAAAGCTCTATCATAAATCAGATTAGGAATAGTAGAGTTTGCCTGAACCCAAACACCATTTATAAATTGAAAGCCTGGTATCATAGGATTACCTTCAGACCAAGTCAAAGGAGAAAAGAAAAAAAGGTTTTTCTCCCATTTCTTCATGCTTTTGACCATATCTTCAAAAAAATAGGTCTGCATGCCAAATGGTGGTCTACCCTCATGTACGACAGACATGATTCCAATCTTAAAATCCAAGCTCGAATCTTTCATTTAGATATCAAAGTGAAAAAAGATTTAGTAAATGGCCACATTGGAGGGGCTGTAAAAATGCTTAACTCTTCTAAAAAGTGCGTCTTTTGATTTAAAAACTTAAAAATTGAAGAGGCCTTTTTCTTTTTGAAAAGTTTAGTAAAAATCTCTTCTCCAGATACTCCATTGTGCAACATAGCGTGCAACATTACTTTGTCGTACAATAAAAATCTTCCATTCAAGCCCTTGTAGCTTTCTTTTAAAGATTTCCCTTCTTTTAAACACGTAATAATTTGATCACTGTGTTCTTGAATTCGTTTGAATGCATATCCCGAACTTGGTTTAACTACACCACCACCGGTACCAATGTGAAAGACTTTATCCGTATTCGCTTCCATAAATGGATAAGTAGTCATTGGGATTACTCCAAACTCTTCCTCATCAATAGAATATTGTTCAATTCCTAGAAATGTATTGATATAATCCTGTAAAATAGAGTCGTACTCTTCTTGTTTTAAGATATTATTAGAAAAAATAGCCACCTCTACTAGTGCTTTTCTTGCGGTTTGTGGCAAGACATAAAAAAAACGGGCATCGCCCTTTTGGTCGATGCGAAAGTCCATAAATGTAGCCTCATTGGGATCAAATCTATCTTCTTCCAAAGCGATCATATACCCTTTGAAGTGTTGATCAACATAGAGGTGTTCTTTTTTATCTATCTCATTGACGGAAGGAAAACTTTTAAATACAATCGGTGCGGAATATGTACCTGCTGTGGTTTTAACTTCTACGCCTTGATGCACCTCTTGAATAGATTCTACGCTTCCCTTTACATAAATAATATTATTTGCCTCTTTCACCTTAGGCAGAGTATAATTATAGAAACTCAAACCAGAAATCATCTTGTATTGATATGGATAAATATCCAATACCTTGTCTAAGGTTTTGGAATAAAAATGAAGATTGTCCCATCTCTTATCAATTATTGACTCAAAGAGGCCTTCATCTTTTTCCCAAAAACACCATGTCCTGTCATTTTTGTTCTTTTCCCCTTTTTCAATTAAAGCTATTTTTTTATTTGAAAAAAAATCATCATTCGCCATTCTATAGGCTAAGCTTAGCCCTGCGGCTCCTCCTCCCAATATGATAAAGTCAAAATTCATGTTTCTTTGCACTTAGCGAGGTAAGATAAGTTCATTATTAATTTTCAGTACATATATTTGCGCTGAATTACAAAATTCACTTTAAATACTAATTAACAAAACTTTCCTATTATAAGTTTATGACCTACCAAGAGGCCAAATCATTTCTTTTTACAGAATTAGCTAATTTCCAACAAAAGGGAAAAATTGCTTATAAAGGAACACTGGACAATGCGTATGCGTTAGCGCGTATCACTGGAAACCCCCAACATAAATTTAAATCTATCCATGTAGCTGGGACCAATGGTAAAGGATCTGTATCTCATATCATCGCTGCGGGACTTCAGGCAAATGGATACAAGGTGGGTTTGTTTACATCTCCACATTATAAAAGTTATAGAGAACGCATTAAAATAAATGGAGTATTCATTTCTGAAAAAAAAGTTGCTCAATTTATAGAAACCTTTCAACAAGATATAATTGAAATAGGCCCTTCTTTTTTTGAAATCACCAGTGCAATGGCATTCCAACATTTTGCGGAGAATCAAGTTGATGTTGCTGTAATTGAAGTAGGACTTGGAGGCCGTTTGGATAGTACCAATATTATCAACCCAATGATTTCTGTAATTACCAACATAAGCCTAGATCATCAAAAAATTTTAGGAGACACTTTGACGGAAATAGCTGGAGAAAAAGCAGGGATTATAAAACAAAATGTACCGGTTATCATCGGAGAATCTCAGCCAGAAATTAAGGAGATCTTTGTCAAAAAAGCAAGAGAAATGAATGCTACTATCTCTTTTGCAGAAGAATTATCCGTTCTTGAAAAAAATCATGAATTTAAGAATGAAGCGTATATTTTCAACCCTCACAATGCCTCTTGGCCAATTCATTTTGAAAACCAGATGTCAAGTCCATTTCACATAAAAAATTGTAGAACTGCATTGTTTGCTTTATTTCATTTGAAGGGCTTATTCAATCTTAAGCCAGAACTAGTTGAAGAAGGTATAAAAGAAATAAACACACTCACCTATTACATTGGAAGATGGAATATCGTCAAAAACAATCCTCTTGTCATTTTTGACAGTGCCCATAATGAAGCAGGCGTTCTGAACCTGACAAGTCAACTTAAAAAATTGAAATATAAAAAGTTGAGAATTATTTGGGGGTCTACAGAAGAAAAAGACATTGATAAAATTTTAAATCTTCTTCCAAAGAATGCAATATATTATTTTTGTAGTGCTCAAAATGCAAGAGCAATAGATGCAGAAACATTAAGGAACATAGCCATCGAAAAAGGACTTTTTGGATATGCATACAATTCTGTAAAAGTGGCCTATCGAATTGCAGTAGTTGAATCCAATCCCGATGATGCAATCATAGTTGCAGGTAGTACATTTGTAACTGCAGAATTATTGTAAAACCAACCATTTAATCTAAAAAACAACCGCTACTATTCGCCTCCTCTGCGTTGAATACCGTCAATTTTACCTCTTTTTGAACGCATAATTTCAAAATACAATTTCATTTGATCGTCTGTCAAAATTCTCTCCAATTCTTGTGCTCTTTGATCTTTGAGTGCCCTCATATTTACAAGCATCACATCCTTTTGATCTTTATATTCTCTCCGAACTCTTCTCATTTCCTGAGAGGTAGTATTCCACATTAGAATGAATTCCTTCTCCTGTTCTTCAGTCAGACCCAACTGAGCAGCCAATTGTTCTGGATCCATGCTTGGCTTTCGAACTTTCCTTTTCATATCTACAGGTTTGGGCTCTTCTATTTGCTCAACTGGAGCTTCTTCTTCTACCGTTTCCAATTCCTTTGTTGAGCCACATGACATAGTCAATAAACCTAAAAACAGAAATACCAATACTCTTTTCATTCTGAAATAATTTTTCACAAAAATATCATTTAATAATTAAAAACCTCGTCTATCTCCTCTTGGTTCACGGTCTCTTCTTTTATCTTTCCTACCAGACGATCTTGATGTCGACTTGCCAAAGTGTCTTAGGTCATATCTAAAATTGACCATAAAATAACGCTGCAGAACATTACTAGAAATACTTTCGATGTATGTACCAGATACATTTCTACTAATCGCTTGATTCTGATTAAAAAGATCAAAAACTGAAACACTTATCTCTGCTCTATTGTTTTTAAGAAACTTTTTTCCGATACTCATACTGCCCAATAAAAATTGGTCATCAAAGTCATCACCATATCCACTATAAATTTGATGGGTCACCTGATTTCTCCAAGTAATCCCAAAAGGAAAAATTACATCTAATTTCAAGCTACTTTGTTGGTTTAAATAACTAGTATTTGATTCGGGAAGTAAAGTATTTTTAGCGTCACCAACATTTGTTCTGGAAGAAATTGTAAAATCAACATTCTCGCTAATATTGGACGTCAGATTTACTCCAAATCCTAAGGTCGCATTTTGACTCTCATTATTGTTGTCATCTACTATACTTGGGGTATTGGTATAATTTCCGCTTATATTAAAGTTTAATTTAGATTTTAGAGAATTAATGGGAAGACCAATCGTTACATAAGATCTTAAATTATAATATCCAGATAAATTTTCTGGAGTGGTTAATTGCGCCCGTGTATCTAGCCCTAATTCTTCGTAAAGAGCCACATTTCTACCCGATAAATAGGTACGTTCTCCAATAAAATTATTAGAATAATCTCCTCCAGCAAACACGTAAAACACAGTTCCTTTTTTGTTGTTCGTTGCAGAATATCGCATAAAAAGGCTATGCTGATAGGTCTGGTCAATATCAATATTTCCTTTACTCAACTGCAATGGATTGCTATTGTCCACCGTCTCTGAGAGTTGACTAGCAGAAGGATTTGTTGTACGTGGTCGATAAAATAGTCGTAAATTTTTTGATTCTGATAATTCCATTCTCAACATCACAAACGGTAAAAAATTTAAGTATGATTTATCCGTTACAAAAGAAGATGGCAACGTTTGATCCGCAGAAATCTGAGTATGTTCCATTCTCGCTCGTGCCATGACCATTGTTTTGCCTTTCCTCCATTGGTAGCCTGAACCAAATGTCTGGGTCAATTCTTCATTGCGTAAATCATTCGATAAAGCATCCACTTGAAGGTTGGATTGTAAAGGGTCCAAAAAATTGTTGGTTATTTCTTCATTGTCCCCATTGTCTTTTTCCAATTCATAGTCAAACATCAATCTACTCCTTTGATTGATCGGCTCCGTATAACTCAAATTTGTCTCAAATCCAGTGGCTCTCCGCTCACTCTTACTTCCCTGATCAGTGGTTTCAACTGTAGTTGTATCTACAGTAGCAGTAGAGTACAAAAAAGAACTCCCATCCCCCGGACTACTGTTATTGCTAAATGAAAGAGATATTGTCCTTCCTTCTTTTTCAAAAGCATGTCTGTATAGTATACTATTTGATAAATTATAGCCACTTTGATCAGAACCAAATATATTTTGAGATACATCAGGAATTCCATTGCCTCTTAAAAATTCAGTATCTGCCAATTCAGAGATTTCATTTTGTTGCCAACTTAATCTTGGTCGTATAGTCAATGAATTTTTATCATCAAATTTAACTTCTAAACGGCCTTGGAAGCGATGATTAAAATTGTCGCTTTCTGTTGTGTTGTCCTCGTTGTAAATATCCCCGTCCTCTCTTCCTCCAAAGTATTCTTGCTCGATATTTTGAATAGATGTGTTTTCCGAATTGTTGAAAAAATAGGACCCCGAAAATTCAACTTTTTCACTGAATTTATCTGAAAAATTCATCCCTATAGAATTTGTAGAGGAAATTCCACTTTGTTGTCCAATCAAAAAATTGTTCACACTTCCTCTACCTCGTCCTCCGCCACCTCGCCCTCCTCGTCCACGACGTCTGTTTCCACTTGACCCTACCACTCCAAGAAGGTCTTCTGTAGAAAAATTCTGTTGATTGATATTGTTGGAAAGTCCTATGAAAGAAGTTCTTTGATTTCCATTAAAAATATTGATATTTCCTCCCGCCTGATACCGATCATTTTCACCATATCCTGCATAGATTTTACCAAATTCTCCGTTTCGTTTATCTTGTTTGGTGACAATATTGATGGTCTTGGTGGTATTTCCATCGTTAAACCCTGTAAACCTCGACTGCTCACTTTGTTCATCTATTACTTCTATCTTGTCAATAATTTCGGCAGGAAGCGTGTTTAGTGCAATATTAGGATCATTTCCAAAAAACTCTCTCCCGTCGACAGTTACTTTCTGTACATCCTCTCCATTGGCTTTAACTGTTCCATTCTCTATGACTATGCCTGGAATTTTTGCAATTAATTCCTTTGCATCTGCATCAGGCAGTGTCTTGAAAGCCCCTGCATTAAACACCGTCGTATCTCCTTTTTGAATGGCTTGAATCATACTTCCTGTGATCTCTACTCCATCGATTTCAATCGCATCTTCTTCCAATCTAATAGGGTCCAATATCAAATCATTATTGATATCAAATCGTGTTTTATACTTTTTGAAACCTAAAAAATTAATCACTAATTTGTATTCTCCTTGCGGAAGGTTTTCAATCTTAAATTTCCCACTCAAATCGGTTTGAGTACCCGTTGAAAAATCCGATTGCATTTTATACAAAATCACTTCTGCCCCTATAAGGCTACCTGCATTGGATTCTACTTTTCCTGAGAGTGAATATTGTGCATAAATAGTATGGGATGTGATGACAAAAAGAAAAAGCAGGATAATTCGCATTCTTAAGTATTTAAGCGGAGTAAATTCAATAGTACTTATGTTGGACATTCAAATTCGTGAAACGTTTAATCTACGATCTTACAAATTTTCTTTTCAAAAACAATATGATACGTATTGTCTCTGACGACTAATTGATAGAGACCATTCGGATATCCGTGCAAATTAATTGAATAAGGACCAGAAAGGGTTTTTCTTTCTTTTAAAATAATTGTTCCATCTACACGAAATATCTCTACGATTACACCTTTCTCCAACCCGTCTATAGTCAATTCACCATTTGTTGGATTCGGATATACGATTGCTTGTAGGCCGTTTTTTTGTGTGAAATTTGTAGAAGCAGGAGTATCAGAACAAAAAGCTATATTTTTTCCATCTTGATCTGTAAAGTCAATCAACCTACTAAAAATATACTCAATAGCATTATCCAAGTTTTGCTGAATAATAGGGTGAATAATTGCATCAACTTCAAAATTAGAGGGTGGCTTTTCAGCATACATTGCCATATAAGTAGCCAAAGCACCTAAAAAATAGATTGTTGATCTTCCATGCGGGGCATCATCTTCGTATAATTCTTCTATTGGAATTTGATTAAAGGGTTCAAAAGTCAAAAGAGAATTGATTACTGGACCTACAGGTATCATTTTCACACAAGAGTTTGGATATGCTTCAGCAATGGCATAATAATACTCCAAGAACCAGTCATGAAAGTCTCCATTCATATAGGCTAAATAATCAGCCCATTCATCCTCAGAAGGAGGAAAGCCATTATTTAAAAAAGGAGCCATGTCAGGCCAATTTTCATAGACAAAGAATTCGAGG
>JARGNR010000161.1 GCA_029212405.1 Saprospiraceae bacterium | reverse complement strand
TCGGATATTCAATACGTTAAATACGTAGAACGATAGAATTAACAATGGGAAGTAATAGGGGCTTTCAGTAAAAAGTTTTAAAGGACGACGTGTTCTAGCAAGCGGTATACGATTCAATTAGCGCAATCATTGATAGAATACATCCATGATCACTTAACAATTTTGTTTTGAATGATTCCATTCAGCTGATAAAAATATAGAATAGAAAAACCAATTCATAAAAAGGGGGATTCAGGAGTTAGGTTATCTTAAAAGTGATTTGTCTTTAGATCCAACCAGTCTTGGGTTCTTTTGGTTCGTTTTCTGGGCCAAGCCAGAAAATGAACGCCATTCGCGGCGAGCGAAATAATTCGGTTAAAATACTTACCTCGAATTTAAGGAGAAAGCCTTTAAAAAGAGGTAATATTTTCAGGTGTAAGGCTCTAGACCTAATGAAATTGGAGATATTCGGTAGTACTAAATATCCCTAGACAAAACAATCCATAAAAAAAGCGTTTGCAAAATCAATGCAAACGCTTTTTCTAATATATTTGTAAGCTAATTGTTTCTAGAACTTTTCAGCTGGAATTTCTCCATTCATTGTATAGCTATCTACTTTCATAACTAATGGAAAAGGCATTGCACCATTTATGGTCAAAGTATGAGGAAATTGCACCCCATTGACATCTTTGTAATCTCCTAAGTCCGTAACAATAGTTGTATCTTCTCCACCCTGTCCAGGTTGAGTGGTTGTATTACGTATGAGCAAATTGCTCTTCACACTATAGTATTCATATGACTTATTACCATTCGGCTTTACAACTTCTACTTTGTATGCATTTTCACCTTCTACCTCTTCTATCCCTTTAAGGTTTACTTCATAGCCTTCATTCATGTACATCACTTGACCGAATGTAACTGCTTGATCTTTTAAAGCATCAAACTGTGGTCCTTTTGTTATTTCTTGAATGCCTCCCATTCCAGAGATTTTAGCTCTTGTACCGTTGAACCTTTGCTCCTGTACGATATTACCCATCATTGACATCTCTGAATAGAACATCGTATTATCTTTTTGTCCCATCTCCATAGATGCTTTTTGTCCTGCAATATCCATAGAAATGTTCACCACCATGGTTTTCACTGCATTTAGCTTATCCATTCCTCCTAATGCTTCCAAGTAATTAGACACTACTTTTTTACCGTCTAAACCTGCAGGCAAAGCACTCTCGTTCATGTCCAATTTCTTTCCAAAAGGGTCATAGAAATCAATTTCACCATCCGTATCAAATTGCTTCAAGTTTTCAGATACTTCATCTTTTGATCCTGCAACAATGATATATGCATTATCAGGTCGAATGTACTTTTTCGCCATCGCAGAAACATCTTCGATCTGTACAGCTTCCAATCTCTGTAAGTATGTTTGGTAATAATCTTTTGGTAGATTAAACTTGTATGTATTCCTTGCAAAACGAGCAATCGTCTGTGGTGATTCCAAAGATCTTGCAAAACTTCCAGCCATGGAGTTTTTAACCAATTGCAAGTCATCTGCACTTACCGGCTCATCTCTCAATCGTTCCATTTCATATAAGAATTGTATCACCGAACTATCTGTCACTGAATTTCTCACACTTGCGAATGCATTGAAGTTTCCTACCAACTCATCTGAGGACAAAGAAGATCTTGCTCCATATGTGTAAGCTTTATCCTCTCTCAAGTTTTGCATTAATCTACCTGAAAAAATTCCTCCACCCAATATATTATTCATCACTCTTGCCTTAATGAGATCCTCTGAACCTGGCATTAAATTTACAGGATAAGTGATTCTAATTACAGATTGTACTGCACCATCTTTATTTGCAAATGCAACGTTTCTGCCCGTTGGAGGCACTGGAGCTGCATATGTAGTTTCAGGAATATCTCCACTCTTCCAAGAACCGAAATATTTTTCTGCATCCATTTTTGCCTCTTCTGGCGTTACATCTCCTACAATAATCAAGTACGCATTGTTCGGTTTGAAGTACGTTTCGTAATAGGATTTACACTTTTCAATCGTCATATTCTTGACGTGCGACTCATTTTGGATTTCACCATAAGGGTGATCTTTACCATAATTCAATACAGATGCTACATTACTTGCCATTGCATCTGGATTGGTTCTTACATTGGCTAAGCCAGAAAGTGTTTGAGTTTTCATCTTTTTAAACTCATCCTCTGGAAATGAAGGATTGTACAATACATCCGTCATAATCTCTAGTAATTTGTTGGAATGTTTCTTCAACGAACTTCCAAACACGCCTCCTCCACTAGTATTCATACTAGCACCAATAAAGTCAATTGCTTGATCAATTTCAGCTTTGCTGCGATTTGTGGTTCCAGTAGCCATCAAGTTTCCAGCCATTGACACATATCCAGCTTGATCACCTTCTACAATAGGGTCATTGTTTAATGATAACTGATAGGATACTCTAGGAATTTTGTGGTTTTCAACGACAATTACTTTTAGGCCATTGGCCAGGTCAAATGAAGTATACTCTCCCAATTCAATTGGTCGAGCAGGACCTGCACTTGGCGCACTGGATCTCCATGCCAATGATTCCGCTGTGTTCACAGATTCGACAGCAGTCTCTTTCATTCCTTCGGTTGTTTTCTTGCTGCATTGCACAAAGAACAACCCTAGAAATAGTATGTATATAGAATATTTTTGCATTTTAATTATTTATTGTTGGTCTTGATATTATAATATGAAAAGATCGAATTAAGGATTTACTGGTTTTGGAAGATAGTGCAACGTGACTCTATTGTTCACATGGTAGTATTTTTTAGCTACTCTTTGAATATCCTCTTTGGTTACTGCTAAGTACCTTTCCAATTCTGTATTAATCAAATTAGTATCTCCGAAGTACATTTTATAATTGGCAAGACTTTCTGCTATGCCCGCAATTCTAGAGTTACCACTGATAAAATCATTCTCTGTCTGATTTCTCAATTTTTGAAACTCCTCGTCGGAAATCAACTCATTTTGTGTTCTTTCTATTTGAGCATTGATGGATGCTTCAACTTCATTGACATCTACACCCATATTGGCAATACCAAATGCAATAGATACCCCTGGATCCTCCAGTCCTAGTGGAAAATTCCCAACAAACACAGCCTTTTGCTCTTCATCAACCAATGCTTTATACAACCTGGAAGACTGTCCTTGCGAAAGCAATGTTCCCAACATGGATACAGCATAATAATCTGGAGTTCCTTGTGCTGGAATTCTATAGGTCATTACCACCGCTGGCAATTGAATGTTATCATAAATTGTATCTCTGATTTCTTTCGTCAATTCTGGCTCCACTGCTTTTGGTCTATAGATCGTTTTATTTTTTACAGGAATAGAGCCAAAATATGTATCTATATACTTTTTAGCTTCATCAATATCAATGTCTCCTGCAATAGAAAGAATGGCATTGTTTGGTGTATAAAAATCATTGTAGAAATTCTTATAATCGATTTCTTCTGCTGCATTCAAGTGTTCCATATAACCAATTACTGGCCATTGGTATGGGTGCACCTTGTATGCTCTTTTTAATGATTCCTGAAGAATTGAACCATACGGTTGGTTATCAATTCGTTGTCTCCTTTCTTCTTTTACTACTTCTCTTTGAGTCTCTACCCCTTCATTCTCAACTTTAGCATGCAACATTCGTTCAGACTCTAGCCACAACCCAAGTTCCAACTGATTAGAAGGTAATATTTCAAAGTAATATGTTCGATCATAGGTGGTATTCGCATTTAATGTACCTCCTGCTTTCTCAATGTATTTATCATACTCACCTCTTTCAATGTTTTCTGATCCTTCAAACAACAAGTGTTCGAAAAAGTGGGCAAAACCAGTTCTATCTGGCTTCTCATTTTTTGATCCTACATGATACATGACAGATACAGCTACGATAGGAGTAGATTTATCCTGATGCAAAATTACATGCAATCCATTGTCTAATGTATACTCTACAAAATCAATTTTGTTCATTTGTGCATTCGAACAATATCCTAGAAGTATCAACAGTACCCAAAGAATGTTTTTTTTCATAATGTTTGAGATTGGTATTTCGAACTTATACTATATATAAGCTCCTTTGAATTAATTTATTAAAATTGGTGCAAAGGTAAAATTGTTATGATTCTTTTACTTTACAAACGCGTGTAAAATTGAAACCTTAATAATTCTTTAAGACATTTTTTCTACAAATGCCCTATTTCATTAGAAATAAGATTAATAATTTTCGGATTTCCTCTCTTTTACTTGATTAAGTCAAGTTCCTATTCATCCTCCGTTACACATCCAATAGTCTTCTGTGATAATTAATTTGACCCAAATGGTAGTTTAAATGAGACGCTAAATGAATAAGAAAGAAACCTATCGTCATCTTATCTTTAAAGACAACAAGCGGATATTCTTTATCAAAATCTTGGTCTGAAAGCGAGTCCAATACCCTACTCACAACCTCTATTACTTCATCTATTTCATTGAGCAATTGAACTCGTGGAATATTCTTGCTAGAAAACTCCAGTTCTCTTTGTCGGATATATCCGGTATTTCCCAGCTGGCTACCAATAAAATGTTTGAGATTACCTATTAAGTGAAAACACAAATTGCCTCCAGAATTAGAAATATTCTTATCAATAATCCACATGTTGGATTCTGATTCATATAAACTAATTTCCTTCTTAAGCTTGTCTAAATCTCTTAAAAAGAGTTCTTTTATCGTACGAATTACCATGCTTTTTATTTTTGGTCTTATCAACAAAAATATTGGATTTCCTTTGAATGTTTTATCATTCTTTAATAATTCTCTACCTTGCCACACAAATAAAGATTATGGGCCTGACAAACAACGACATTCTGAAAAAATTACGCGTTGCTCTTCAATTGAGAGACGACCAAATTGTGGAAATTCTGAAACTTGTAGATTTCAATACTTCAAAAAGTGAATTGGGTGCATTTTTCAGAAAAGAAGATCATCCAAAATATAAAGAATTAGGGGACCAAATATTACGAAACTTTCTCAATGGTCTGGTTATCCATCTCCGTGGACCTAGAGACAAAAAGCCAAAACCTTCGCATAACAAAAGTGGTCAAAAAACAATTCATACTGGGGTTAAAGAAAGTCCTATTAAAAAGGATAAACCTAATATTTTGTAATTCTATCTGCCTTATTAAATGTAGATTATATTTTATAAGGTCAAGATCTATTCAAGATGAAAATCTTGTTGTTTTTCAATGATAGTACATCTTCTCTTCAAATTAGAATCTCTATTTGTCAATTATATGTTTGTCATGAATGAATTCAGAACTACCCAGTCAATTCTATTAAACTACTCATTTCATTAAAGGTCCCTTTCATAATATAAATCACTAGTATTATACGAGCATTTTCTTTTCCCATTTATCTACATTTAGTGGCTCATTAATGACTCAACTGACTCTCTATCTGGTTTAGGTAAGACTTACTCTAAAGTATATTCTCTACTCAGATTTTAAATACATTCAGGTTATAATAAGGGAAAACCCTGTTGTAAATAGAGGATTTTTCCTAGCAACATATAACAGATTCATCTCTAACTTTACTGTAATAGCACTAATCATTAGATATTTGGTAATTCATTTCATTCCGTTTCCTGTTAACGAATTATCTCTCACACATATTTACCGGTTGTTCGCTTTATAAAGCATTTAAGGTCAAGTAGAATTTTTATTATAAACCTCTAACCCATAGTTTTAATGAATAATGAAAAAGTGACACGTAAGTTATTTGATGCCACATCAAAACTTACATTCAAGTCAAAAGAACAAGAGTATACTATAGATTCTATTCGTAAAATACTTGCACATAATTTAAAGAATAACCTCCAAGACCTATCATTAATTTCCCCACTCACTGATGGTTTTGACTTAAATAAAACAAAAGAGGAAACTTCGGGATTTGACAAGTTTCTGATAGAGAAGCTTGAGGATAGTAATCCATTCCTCTTGGATAAAGATAAAGACAAACAATCTATTCCATTAGTAGATATGCGTCAAGATGGTCCTCGTCTCCCTTTCAACTTTTCTAAAACTGAACAAACTGAGTGGAGGTGGAATCAAAAGCGTGAGGATCAGCTAGGTCCATTTTTGACAGATGATGGAAACTCTATTATTTTGGAGATAATATACTACGAAGATAAACTTACAGTACGCTCTAAAAATGATAAAAAAGCTCATTTTCTATTTTCACAAGCTCAAAGAAGTATTTGGGATGGCAATCTTTCAAGAGATAAACCCATAGAATTAAAATCAGGCCACATCTGGATATGGTCAAAATTATTTTCTTCCGACGCTGATGATAATTCCTACGTAGGTTTTAATATTAAAAAAGGGTCATTTTCAATTTCAAATACAAAAGAGTGGAATAATGATTTCTTAGATTTTACCAAAAAGTTCTCTGGTGTATTGGACATTTACTTAGAACAACCCGAGGCAAACAGCCCTTCTTTTGAAGGTTGTAAAGCAGCGCAAGAAATATTATTTAACTATTCTAGTCGCCTCCAATTGGAATGGTCAAAGGGAGAATTAAAATCGATTAAGGCTGATAAAGGAAATTTTCAAGGTTTTGAAAACAATATTTCATACAGCGACCTAGGCCTAGGTGCAATCGTTGATAATGAAATGAATCATATATTTATTCCATGCAAGGTAGAACCCAATACATGGAAATCAAACTTTACCCAAAGCAAGATTTTTAGTTCTAAAGGGTCCTCAAAAATAAATGAATCTTTTTGGGCCCTACCTATGGTAAAAGTGAGTAATCCAGCAACTTTAGGTGAACCCGACAACAATGGTGGTTTAGCATTAAAATTAACCTCCAAGATTGAATCTAGTTGGATAGGTTCTGACTCTAACCAACCTAATGCGGTAAAAGAAAATACACTCGTTGTAGTTTATCCAAAGGCGCTCGTCCTCAGGTGCAAAGAGACAAAAATTGATACGAAAGCTCAACTTACGATAGATCAGAAATTCAAATGCTGGAATATCCATCCAGATCGACCAGGAAGGATCCCTCTTAACCTACATTATAAAAATACCTTTCAATTTGCATTTTATTGTCATGCAGAAGAAGGCGAATCAATATATAGTGAATGTTATGGCAATATTAAAATGGATCGACCTGTATACGCAGATGGATCATTAATTAATTTTGATCAAGAGTTAAAGGGGTATGTTTGGTTTCAAACTAAAGGCAATGAGATAAATTTTGGTACTGCCTTGACAAACCCAATTTTCAATGAGACAAATCGAACCAAGAAAAAGTTAATCGCATTAAAGAATGCACTCTTAACCGTTACTCCTCCATTAGCTATAGCAGTTTATGGAAAGCTTGCTAATGAATCATCTAATGATCTTTATACTGGGGATCTAGTAATAATGAGTGGTGTGACCCACTGGAAACCTACTCTACCGGATCCATATGTAAGTAATATCCAAGAAGGATGGGGATATAAACCTCAAGAAGAAAACTCCTTTAGCTCTTTTTTGATGACAAAAATAAAATGGGATGATCCAAAAATTCCAGAAATAGAATTTACTAGTGAATTATTGCTCAGCGGAAAAGTTGGAATTAAATCAGCAGATGAAGCTAAAATTCAAGGTTTACCAGTTGACATTGATAATGCCGAATACAAAAAAATAAAATCACATACAATTGATGACGAACTAAACGGCATTAAACAAAAGTATGAACAACCTTTTGACTCATTAGAAAAAAGATTAACAGGATGGAAATTGTTGGATGTATCAACCAATATGGATTTGATTGGCGTATCAGTAAGTCCTGCCTGGTTTAAAGACACTTATCAGAGTTTATCTTCAGATATTACAAATGA
This sequence comes from Saprospiraceae bacterium, assembly GCA_029212405.1. Classification (GTDB taxonomy): domain Bacteria; phylum Bacteroidota; class Bacteroidia; order Chitinophagales; family Saprospiraceae; genus CAJXUU01. Next base: position 2,122 of record JARGNR010000161.1, on the reverse strand, counting down.
AAACCCAGAGTTAAATGTTGGAAATGGTCGATTCTTGATTAAAGACATGGCTATACATACGCCAATGTCGATGGTAAATGTATTTACACTACCTCAAGTACAATGGGAACCTGTACAGACATTGCCAGAAGACCAAAACCCAGCAGCTTTAGGTTGGTTTCCCGAAAATCTGTCATCAGCATCTGATGGTGGCCCATCTAGACTGATCGGGTTAAGTCAAGAACTATCTCCCATTATTCCAGATTTATTAATTCATCAAATCAAGGATAGTTTTGTTGCTGGCGAAGATGCATTGGCACTCACGACACTTTCGTTTGGTTTAAAGGCGGGGTTTACTTTAAAGTCATCAGAATCAGCAAGAAGAAATGCCGATGCCATAGAGTTTGTTCAACCCGTTTTTGATCAAAAGAAAATGAAAGGAGGAATCCAATTCAGTTTAAAAGCTGAAGGAGGTAATCCAAAGTTTAATTCTCCATCTCCAGGATTCGAAGGAATTATGGTACAAACCTTAAATGGGTACGAACTTTTTACAGGGACTCCTTTGGGAATCAGTGTATTAGGGGCTACTAAGCAACCACAAGCATCCGTGGAAAGACGTTTTAATGCTGAATTTGGACCAGATGCTAGAATCCCCTTTGTTCCTGTAACTCGCTTTGATTTATCAGGATACGGAGCATCTAACTTTAGCGATTGGGAAAATGAAGCTGCAATGGCATCTATCGGTAAAGTAAAATTCAATATAACGGTTGGTCGTACCTCCTTTGAAGTAGTAAAGTTTGTTTCTAAAATTTATCCGTGGGGAATTACAGTGACCCGATCAGTTACTATAGAACGTAAAAGCGGTGGTGGATTAATACGAAAAGATAGTGGTTGGCAAGCCACAGAATCTGGAATCTTTAACTTCATCTTAGAAGAAGGAAATCCCAATCCATTTAAATTCCATCCTGGAGTATTCCGTGGTTGTTTTAATTTGAATAATATACGACCAGTTTCTAATAACATAATAAAATTCGATGATACGATTATAGAAGGAGGTAATCCCTTAAGTGTAACCGTAGAATTGGCTCCAATATATTTTGACTCGGAAGTGGTCTTGAAAGGACAGGAAGATGATAAGGTATTTTCAAAAGGAATATTAGGTTTTATTCAGTTGTCACCACAACCTAATAAGAATACAAATCCATGGACACCAAGATTACTTTCTTCAGAAGCCTTCCAAAAATTAATCCAAGATCAAGGCCCAATTGGTGGACCTTTAGATACTATTCTTAACATCGACAATTCCGGATTTAAGTTTAGAGCCTCACGATTCGAGGTGGATGTTATTGAAAGAGGTGGTCAACCAGAATTTGTTTCTATTGTAAGGGGACAACCTGTACTCCCTAACAATGGCTCCTGGTCTGTTGTGAAAATTCCTTCTCCTACAAATAATACTGACCCACAAGAAGCAGTTTCGACCGATTCATCTTTAGGCACTCCTTTATTCATCGATAACACATGGAACCCACCTATCGACACGACAATGAATGTTAGTCCTCCAAGTGGTCCATATAGGTTTGCTGATTCTGTAGATCTATTTGCTGCTCAACCAAGATTTGATTATAGTTTCATGCAAAATACTGGATCACAAGCATTTTTATACCGACGACCTGTTTTGTCAATTGGTAGCAATGCACTGTCTTCAATCTTAAAACCTGTTTTTGCTGGTCCTTTTGCCATGTTTACAACCAAAGGAGCTTTCCCTCCAGTGGCAGACGCTATCGTTTTTCCATCTTCAAATTACACTTTGATGATCGAAAACGCTACGGGGAGATTAAAGTTGAATAATTCTTTGACCTTACCAAATCCACGTCCGAAACTGATCATAAAACAGGATGGAGTCAATAACATGGTTATAGAATATGACCAATCCGAATTGCGATATGAATTAAATTATAATGATTGGAGTGCAGAATTGGACACGTTTTATGTATGGACAAGCATGATCGGCTTAGAAAAATTATTTGGTGGAAGATTTAGTCTTATTGCAGGTACAGGTCAACAATCAAAATTGGTTGATAACATGTCTTTAATGAAGAAAGAAATTAGAGATGCACTTTCATTTATACCTGGTTTTGGAGAT
>JARGNR010000014.1 GCA_029212405.1 Saprospiraceae bacterium | reverse complement strand
AGTTGACGGTCAAAATAGATTAGCAGGTCTAATGAAGCTATATCAAGATATTTTAGATAAAAATATAAAATTAAAAACTAGAAATCTATTTTCTTCTGAAAACGATCTAAACTATGAATCAATAAAGAAACGCATAGAAAATTTTGAATTCATTTGCACAATTCTTGTGGACTTTGATTTGTGGGAACAAGGAAGGGTTTTTGCAGATGTGAACTTCAATCAAAAAGCTGTAAATAAATCAATTTATTATGACATTTTTGGTTCCTATCCAGATCCAGACAAAAATGAGATCTATCTTGCTCATATGTTAGCAATGCATTTAAATACTAGTACTAAATCACCTTTAAAACTTTTTATTAAAATGCTAGGTAAAGGTGATGGATTTTTCTCACAAGCATTTTTTGTAGAAGCAGTAATCAAATTTCTTTTTGCAAAAAAGAAAATATGGTCAGATATTCCATTAGACTATTTAAATAATGGCAATAAACATGAAAAATTAATTAAGTACTTTAGAGCTTATTTTTCAAGCATAAAACATGTTTTTAATGATTATTGGCCTCAAGAAAACCAAACAAATTCACGTTCTTATAAACACATTCTAGTAAAAACTACAGGAATGGGCGCATTACTCAGGCTAATGAACCTTATCTTTTTAAAACTTGAGAAATCAAATAATCTAGAGCAAATAGATGAAAAAGAGTTAGAAAAAATAATGATTAACTTATTTTTAGATATAAAGAAAAATGGGCCAAGATATTTCAGTTCGAATGGAGAGTTCTCTGGAGCAGGGAGTCATGGTTTGCAAACTGCACTATTTAAAGAATTAGGACAAGACTTGAAATTGATACAATAAAATTCACCAACTTACAAATGTTCATATTATAAAAACAACTACTATATTACATTATGGTTGAAACTACTCAAAAGATTGAAATTCCAGCTCAATTCGATAAATATCCCAGAATGCGATTTATGGGTAACAAATACAAGTTGATACCGTGGCTAAATTCAATATTCCAAAAAATTGAATTTCAGTCTGTTATAGATCCATTTAGTGGCTCTGGAACTGTTTCTTACCTTTTCAAAACACTTGGCAAAAGTGTAAAATCCTCTGATTTCTTAAATTTCCCCAATGTCATCTCAAAAGGATTAGTTGAAAATAATTACTCTATCGTAAGTCAGGAATTGATAGATAGAATTCTCAACACAAAAAGTATACACAACGGCTTTGCTTTTAATACTTATAAAGATATATTTTTTTCACATGAAGATTTGAAATTTATTGATACATTTTGGACCATTATAAACTCAAGTGAAGACGATTACGAAGTTAGCTTAGCAAAAACGGCATTAATAAGGTCATGCGCAAAAAAACAACCCAGAGGAGTTTTCACAGTTGCAAGTTCTGACAAATATGATGACGGAAGAAGGGATCTAATGCTTACATTAAAAGAGCATTTCAATGAACAATGTGAAGTCGTTAATAATGCAATTTTTCACTCAGAAGAAGTTTGTACTTCTCAAAAATCTGATGTTTTTAACCATGAAGACTTAGAATCTGATTTAGTATATCTAGATCCTCCATATATTCCAAAAGAAAATGATAATTGCTACATGAAGAGATATCATTTCTTAGAAGGGGTTTCTTGCAATTGGAGAGGTCAAGAAATTATGGAAACTAGTAAGGTTAGAAAAATTAAAAAACCATATACAGCTTTTTCTTATAAGAGAACTGCAGTTCAAACTTTTGACAATCTTTTTCAAAAATTTAGAAATTCTAAAATTGCATTATCCTATTCATCAAACAGTATTCCTTCTTTAAATATTTTAGTAGATCTTTTAAGCAAATACAAAAGTAATGTAGAAGTTTTTCAAGTAGATTACACTTACTCATTTGGAAATCATGAAAATGCCAAAATTAACGAAGCAAAAGAGTTTTTAATTCTAGGTCAATGAAAAGGATACAACAAAACTTAGATGAATTGATTGATAAACTATCTGACATTACTTCCGATTGGAAGGATGACCATTTTATTGCAGTTGAAAATTTATTTAAAATTATCGATCGAGAAACAAATTTTGAACAAATTGCATTTAAAATACTTGACTCTGATTTCAAAGCTGGTAAAACTTTAATCCGATCATTTCTTTCGCTTTCAAAAGATCAATTCGATCTCAAACTAAAAACTATGATTAATGGTAGTGGAATGAAATTATATCAAAGTAACAAAGTAGCCTTTGTAAGGGCATTGAATGAATTAGGATTTAGTAGTGAAATTATAAAACTAACATCCAGACAATATACATGGAAAGACATAATAAGTGAAAAACTCAAATCAGGAAGAGGAAGTGCGATAAAAGGTCAACGAAGAGGTCGTGACTTTGAAGATGAAATAGAAGTTGTTGTAAAAGATGTTTTTGGTCAAAACAGTTATGATACTAGGTGTAGATTCGTTGGAATAAAACCAGAAAGTTCAGAAAAAACAGATTTTGCCATCCCAAGTAAATCAAATCCGCAAGTTTTAATTGAAGCAAAAGCATATGGTGCAACGGGAAGCAAACAAACAGATATAATTGGCGATGTCACTAGAATTGTAAATGAGAAAAGAAATGATACTTTTTTTTTATTAGCAACTGATGGTTTGACTTGGGAAAGTAGAAAAAGTGACTTAGCTAAATTAATAGAACTTCAAAATCAAGGCAAAATATATAGGATTTACACAAAAGTTATGTTTGAAGAATTAAGGGAAGATCTAGTACAACTAAAAACAGAACTAGTATTATACTAGAATTAATACAACCTTCCAATAGGCCATGATTTCGATATCATTATTAGTTATATGTCAAGAAAAACTAGAATATTAGGAATTTGAGAGTCAATTCCTTTTCTATCCAAAAGAATTGAACTCAAACATATAAAATATAACAAATTTTCACCTAAAAACTGTGACCCATACCGTGACCAAATCAAAATAAAACTATATATAATATTGGTTAACAACATATTAACTATGTCCTAGTGGGTCAACCATAGAAAGTCAAAAACCCTTGTAGACATTACGTTTGCAAGGGTTTTGTTTTTAATGCGACTGTTTTGACCTTCATCTATATGGTCACCAGATGAGCCTGCATGGCAACATTGGCAATAATCTATACGGATTAATCATAATTAAAACACATACAATGGACGTCCATAAAATACTACCACGCCTCATTCCTTCATGAGGGACCCTTTTTAAACTCGTTTCAGAAATTCTAATACTAGAACAGAAGCTGAATCATATAGAGCAGCAATCCGAGTATTTTAGGTGGGTATTTGGCAGCGATTACAAGCGGCACAATGAAATGTTGAAACAATATGATGTGATAGTCATGAATTCAATGAAACGAGTCTGGATGAGCTGGTACTACTGTGGAGAATAAAGCATACCTATAAGCAAAATATGAGATGCTACCCCTATTAGCGCATTAAATCGTTCAGCATGTGGCGATGAGCTGGATAGCGAAGACGACTGAATTTATTACGATTAAATCGTATTCTGATATCCTGCCTTTGAGGAATGATACCTTTCTATTGAAATGGCATTTCAATAGAATGCAAATCCCTATCCTCATCAAAAGGTGTTGATTCCAACAATAAAACACCACTTCTTCTGCTCAATTTCAGTGATTTCAATAATTTTCTCGAGGGAGCAATAGATATATCTTCGAGCTTAAGATAATTAAACAAATACCCTTTATCGATAAAATAAAGAATAGAAATTCATGAATACAAATCGTACACTTATACTCATAGTTTCCACCTTATTTTTTTCTACTACTTTGCTTGCTCAAAACGTAGGCATCGGAACTACTACTCCAGTAAATAAATTATCCGTCGACGGTTCCGTAAACATTGTCGATAGTTTAGCTATCGGCACTGAAACACCCGAAAATAATCTAACCGTTAATGGAAGTATGAATGTCGACGGTATATTAGGTGTAGGTACTGCTAATCCTCCAAATGAATTCTCAGTAGTAGGTGAAGCAAATATTACCGATAGATTAGGTATCGGTATTATTACGGCTCCAAATGAATTATCAGTTGTGGGGCAAGCTAACATTACCGACAAATTAGGCATTGGGACTGAAACACCTGAAAATGAGTTATCCGTCTATGGGAATGCAGATATTAGTAATAAGTTAGGTATCGGTACAGCAAATCCCACAACAACTCTAGATGTAATCGGTACTATAAAAATGACGGATGGCACCCAGGGAGAGGGAAAAGTGATGACTTCTGATGAAACTGGAATAGCCAGCTGGGAAACTCCGGCATGGACAAAGGTGGAGAATGACATATCAAATAGTAACAGCGGTAACGTTGGAGTCGGCACCTCCACTCCTTCCGAAAAATTAGAAGTTAATGGGAGGGTTAAAGCAAAAGGGTATAAAAACACCATTTATAGTGCTGGAGGTTTGAATGTTGGCAATACAACTTTATCCGGAAATAACTGGCAAGATGTACCCAGTCTATCTGTAACCTTTACTCTTGAAGAAGCTACAACCATCATCGCCTCCTATACTATTTCAACCTATCATAGTAATGGCAATGGTAATAATAATGGAGATGGTTATAGTGTCACCAGAATTATGATTGATGGTTCAGAAGTAAACCGAAATTTTATGGGTATTAATGACCATGGTGAATGGGAAAGGCTTTATCATAACCATAATGGTCAGTATTTTACGGAGTTGGCCGCAGGAGATCATACGATTAAAATTCAATATCGAACAAATGAAACTTTGACTTGCAATCCAGGAGGATCGGACCATCAAAATAGATTCTTACAAGTTCTGGTCTTTGGATCAAATTAATTTATCAAATTTCAATATATAACAAAGATATACACAAGATTTGTTAAGCCATCGCTCGGGAATCTGTGACTATTTTTCGGAAGATGATCGGTTTTTGAATTTTGTAATGGAACATCAGTCACAATTCTGGAACTGGAAATTGGTAATGGAAAAATATTTTGTACTAAATCCTGTATCCCACGATCTTACAAAACCAATATTAACATTCATAGTAAATCTAGAGGAATTGTAGCTTATCTTAGATATGAATATTGTCGATATATTTTATGTGATTATTTATTTTCTGTTGAAGTCTAAAATACAGTAAACAACCTCTAAAGACTCGAGTAATAAGTCGGGTTTATATTAGCCAAAACAAAAAAGCCCTCCAAATCTAATGACTTGAAGGGCTTTTTATATTGACCCACTAGTATAGTAGAGAGCTTTCGAGATTTTCATTCTAAAAATTTAAATTTTGTAATGCCTCTGATGATCAAGTTTCCATTATTATCAAGTGTCGCTTGAAGACTTTGATCATTTGGGCTATAGATTTGGACATCTTTCAACATCAAATCTCCTTCGTTTTTGATAAATGAAGTTGTTGTGGTTGGGTTTGCAATAAGATGGAGGCCTGTTAACTTTAGATTGCCAGAAGGGTCTATGGTTAATCCTCGACCTGCTGTTTCTTTTTCTAACCAAAGATTTACGGTATCTGGCACTAGAATCGAAATTTCTTTGTCAATTATCAATTCAATTGTGGCTAAGTTCAAGGTGTCTCCATATACATAACTAGAAAATTGAATAGTATCTCCATCTGTAGCACAATTAATAACTGCTCGAAGAGAACCTCCTATATTATCTTCATTTGTCAACACCAACAAATCGCAGTTTGAACACATTGGATCTTGATCTGCATCTGTTATTGTCCACGAATCTTCGTTCATCATGTGGAACCTTTCAGCAATCGATAGACAGTATTGGCTGTTGCCTCCATCAAATTGTACACCTGGTTGCAATTCCTGGGCATTCCATCCAATTAATAAAGAATCATAATTACTGGTGGACAATGTTGTGTTTTCAAACATTCGACTCATATCTGATACATTAGAAATGTCCCAGTCACCTAGATTTTGATCAAATGAATTGTTTGAGGCAAACATATCTTTCATATCCGTTACATTGGATACATCCCAATCACGGATATTTTGATTAAAACTATGCGCACTTTCAAACATCGAACTCATATCATCCACATTCGAAAGATTTGGATTATCCAAGGCGTTAACAACTAAATTTGTACATCCATAAAAAGCATTATTCATTCTGGACCATTGTCCTGTCCCCCATTGTTCTATAGATTTGATTTTGTCTTTATCCCCTTGATTATTAAAAAAGATTCTTGGGAAATCTCCAGAAATACTAATAACATAGATGGATGGTGCGAGATATGTATGGCTAGCCGAGCCTGTATGGCCTGTAGTGATCTGTCCATCTCCCCAATCTACTGTATAGTTATATCCACTACCAGAAGTGGGTAAAGAAATTGTTTCATTAGAACTAGTAGTTTCCCATGTACTCACGAATTGGGTAGTGGTACAGCTAACATCAATACCATCATCTGTAATGTTCCATCCCTTATTAGCAATGAGTTCCGATCTTGCACTAGCACCTGCACAATAATTATTGCCGCCATTTAAGTCAAGCCCAATCTGTGTATTTTGATCATTCCAGGAGATCAATAAGGAATCATAATTGGCGGTAGATAAGTTCGTAAAACTTAATGAACCGCTCATATTGGTGACTTGTTCAATATTCCAATTGGCTAAATTTTGATCAAAATTTGATGCCCCATTTAACATAGCAAACATGCCATTCACGGAAGATACATCCCAATCGCCAATGGGTTGATTGAATGAACTCGCTCCTTCAAACATGAGGGTCATATCTGTAATTGTACTCACATCCCAATCGCCTATTTCCTGATTAAATGATGTAGCTCCCCGAAACATTCCTGCTGTACTGCTAGCCATACTCAAATCAGGTGTATCTGAGGCTTGCCCTGCTAGATTATTGCAACCATAAAAGGCATTTTCCATGGATGTCCATTGTCCATTGCCCCAGTTATTAATCTCTCTAATTTTATCTTTATTTCCAGAGTTATTAAAGAAAATTCTTGGAAAGTCTCCTGTTATTTTAACTCTGTATGTACCTGCATTTAAATAAACGTGAAATGCATGCCCTATAAAACCCTGTTCTATCGTACCATCTCCCCAATCAACGGTATAATTATAACTTTCACTTAGGTCAACAGGGATAAGAATACTTTGCGGAGAAGATGTCGTTTCCCAGGTCGTAATGAATTCTTCACAATTTCCACCATCTGTAATGGTCCAGCCATTATCATTGATGATCATCGTTCGAGCCGATTCACCTGCACAATAAATACTGTTTCCCGCTGTAAAATGTACATTACTTTGGAGTGTTTGGCTTGACCATCCTATGAGTAAAGAGTCATAATTTGCTGTTGACAATGCTACTCCCGCAAACATTCCATCCATATCTGTTACATTCGAAACATTCCAATTGCCTATATCTTGATCAAACGAAAGAGCATTTTCAAATGCACCACTCAAGTCAGTTACACTGGAAACGTCCCAATTGCTAAGATCCTGATTGAAATTTTCTGCATTTATAAATATTCCTTGCATCGTAGTTGCATTCGAAACATCCCAATTGCCTAGATCCTGATTAAATGAAATGGCATCCCCAAACATATACGACATATCCATAACGTTCGAAACGTCCCAACTACTAATATCTTGGTTAAAACTTGTTGCTTCTGAAAATAACCCAAGCATATTGGTTACATTCGAAACGTCCCAATTTCCAATATCTTGATTCATGGAACTCGCTTCGGCAAACATCCCAAACATATCCGTAACCAGCGATAAATCAGGTTGATCTTGCGCTAAAACTTCCAGATTCGAACATCCATAAAAGGCAGAATTCATTGATGTCCATGGATTATTACCCCAGTTGTTGATTTCCAATAACTTATCTTTGTGTCCCCCATTATTAAAAAATATTCTTGGGAAATCACCTGTGATTTTGACTCTTTTAACACCCGGAGTGGCATAGTTGTGTTGTGCGCTACTTGTATGCCCAGTAGTAATGATGCCATCGCCCCAATCAACCGTATAATTATATCCTGTACCAGTTGTTGGTATTTTTATTTTTTCATTTGTCTCCCATGTAGTTATAAATTCATTGCAATTGCCTCCATCACTGATATTCCACCCATCCAAATTGATCAATGAAGCCCTTGAAGTTGTGGAAGAACAATAAATACTTTTACCCCCTGAAAATGTAACATTCGATTGTACATTTTGACCTGCCCAGGATATTAATAGGGAATCATAATTTAATGTAGATAATCTTACATTATCAAACATACCATCCATGTCCTTGACATTTTCAACATTCCACCCATCTAGATTCTGATCAAATAAAGAGGCATTTGCAAACATATTTGCCATGCTATCCACATTGCTGACATTCCATGCCTCGATATTCTGATTGAAAGCATTAGCTCCAGAGAAAACACCATTCATGGATAGCACATTACTAACATTCCAATTGCTAATATCTTGGTTAAAGGAAGTAGCATTTTCAAACATATTGTCCATTTCTGTAACGGCATTCAAGTCCCAATTACTAAGGTCTTGATTAAAAGATGTGGCCGATGCAAATAAACTTGACATCTCGGTAACATTTGCAACATTCCATGCACTGATATCTTGATTAAAACTACTTGCAAATGCAAAGGTTTCAGTCAAATTGCTGAGGCTATTTGTTTCCCAAGCGTTTAGATTTTGATTGAAATTGCTTGCTCCATTAAACAAACCCGTCATGTCACTGATATTGTTGACGTCCCAAGTACTAATATCTTGATTGAAGGAAGTACATCCAGCAAACATCTCAGACATATCCGTTACTGCAGATAAATCAGGAGTATCCGATGCTAGAACTTTTAAATTTGAGCATCCTTTAAAAGCGCTTTCCATGGATAGCCATTGTGTGTCACCCCATTGATCTACTGAAATGATTTTGTCTTTGTTTAGACCATCATTAAAATATATTTGAGGGAATTGACCTGAGATCCTAACGGTATAAATACCTGGAAGAAAATAAATGTGGTTGGCGTTTCCAGTGTGTCCTGTTGTTATATTTCCATCTCCCCAGTCTACAGTATAGTTATATCCTGCTCCATTGGTAGGAATTGTGATTCCATCCAGAAAAACAGTGGTTTCCCATCTTGTAATAAAATTACCTTGAGTACATATAGAGTCAAGGCCACCATCTACTATTGTCCAGTTATTATCATTAATTAATTCAACTCTGGCTTCTTCACTTTGACAGTATATACTTCCCCCTCCATCAAATGTGACATTGTTTTGAACAGAACTATTTGCCCAAGCATTCAACATAGCATCATAATTCGAAGTTGACAAGCTGATTTCTTCAAACATTGATGACATATCAGTTACATTATTTATTTGCCAGGAAGAAAGGTCTTGGTCAAAAGATTGTGCCCTACTAAACATTGATGACATATTCGTCACATTACTTGTATTCCAATTACTAATATCTTGATCAAAAGAATCTGCACCTTTGAACATCGATGACATATTCGTCACATTGCCGGTGTTCCAGTCGCTAATGTCCTGATTAAATATCTTCGCATCAGCAAACATTTCAGTTAAATCTGTAACTGAGGATAAATTGGGGCTATCGCTTGCTTTTACTTGTAAATTGGTACATCCAGCAAATGCACCATTCATAGAAGCCCATGGATTAGTCCCCCAATTGTCAATTGAAATTAACTTTTTTTCATCCAAAGCATTTTTAAAATAAATTCGAGGGAAATCACCTGAAATAATTATTTTTTTAATTCCACTGCCATTACCATTGCCATCATAAATATGAGATGCGTTACCAGTGTGACCTGTAGTTTTTGTTCCATCTCCCCAACTTACACTGTAATTATATCCTCCTCCCATAGTAGGAATTGTAATCGCATTATTATATGGAGATTTAAATTCCCATGTAGTTTTAAAATTGTCACATGAACCTCCGTCTTCAATGGTCCAGTTGTTATTATTAATCAAATTAGACCGTGCACTTTCTCCTGTGCAATAAAGAAGATCATTGGCCCCAAAATCAACATCATTTTGAAGGGTCAATGAATCCCAACCTATCAATAGGGAATCGTAGTTTGAAATAGACAAATTAGTATGATCAAGCATTTTTGACATCGTAGTAACATTCGATATGTCCCATGAGCCTAGGTTTTGATCAAATTTTTGTGCGTCTCGTAGCATGTATAACATGTCTGTTACATTTGATACATTCCATGCACTTATATCTTGATTAAATATTTTTGCATCCCAAAACATGAAACGCATATTAGTTACACTCGATACATCCCAACCACTTAAATCTTGATTAAATGCTCTATTGTCTTGGAACATCCCCTGCATATTGGTTACATTCGAAACATCCCAAGAGCTTAAATCTTGATCGAATAGAATCAGGTTTTTAAACATTTCCTGCATCTTGGTTACATTCGAAACATCCCATGAACTGATTTGTGGGTTGAAATTTGAAGTGCGATCTTCGAAAACTGCGTCAAGTTGACCAAACAAAAAACTCATGTCAGTAACATTTGACACATCCCATTCACTCATTTTGACCTCTGCTGTAGGACCAAGATTATTAGATCCTTCATAAAACATTCTACTCATATCAGTCACCTGGGATAGATTGGGAACATCGGAAGCAGGTATTACTAGATTTATACAATTACTAAAAGCACCTGCCATGGAAGTCCAAACTATATCTCCCCATTGTTGTATAGATCTTAATTTATAACCGAAGCCACTGGTCCCAAAACTTATTCTAGGGAAGGATCCGGAAATTTTTATGGTATAAAAACCTGAATTGATATAAGCATGAGAAGCACTTCCTGTTTGACCTAACGAAAATGACCCATCACCCCAATCTACATCGTAATTATAGCCTGTTCCAATGGTTGGTATTTCTATTACCTCTAAATTTTCAGCGACTTCCCAAACAGTAATAAAAGAAGTTGTGTCCACTTCGTCGGGCAAAGGAGATGGAGGACTGCTACAATGTCCTGCATCATTGATTGTCCAATTGTTGTTGTTGATAATATTGTCTCGCTCAGTTGTTGCTGTGCAATATTGTGTAAGGTTGGCCGAAAATACTACGTTTTGTTGCAAATTTTGAGGCTCCCATCCAATCAACAATGAATCATAATTCTCTGTTGATAGATTCGAAAAATCAAACATAGATGACATGTCTGTTACTAGACTTACATCCCAAGAACCAATATTTTGGTCAAATGCTAAGGCTTCGTAAAACATGAAAATCATGGTGTTCACATTTGAGACATCCCATGAACTTAGATCTTGGTCGAATGAAGAAGTTGAAGCAAACATAGCAAGCATATTATTCACAAGACTAACATCCCAAGATCCAATATCTTGATTAAAAGAATTCGCCGCAAAAAACATACCTGCCATGTTTTCTACCTTACTTACATTCCAATTTCCAATATCTTGGTCAAATGCAAGTGCTCCTCCGAACATGTTAGTCATATTAGTGACATTGCTCACATTCCAAGATCCAATATCTTGATTAAAGACAGATGCACCTGTAAATAATCCTACCATATTGGTTACATTACTTACATCCCAACCTGATAAATCTTGATTAAAACTCTCAGCTGCTAACATTTGTTCCATGGTGGTCACATTACTTACATTCCAATTTCCAATGGGTTGATTGAATGCAATAGCTTGGGAAAATAGCATGGCCATATTGGTTACATTGCTCACATTCCAAGATCCAATATCTTGATTGAAAGCATGAGCTAATTCAAACATTGATTCCATATTGGTTACATTGCTCACATTCCAATTTCCAATAGGTTGATTAAATGCTATTGCTCTATCAAACATTGATTCCATACTCGTCACATTGCTCACGTCCCAACTTCCTATAGGTTGATTGAAATCATTGGCATCGTCAAACATGGAAGTCATGTCTGTTACCTTACTCACATCCCAATTACTTATATCTTGATTAAAGACTTTAGCTTCGTGAAACATTGAGGCCATACTGGTTACGTTTCTTGTGTCCCAATTGCTAATGTCTTGATTAAAATCTATGGCATCACGAAACATAGAGGACATATTCGTTACATTTCGGACATCCCAATTTGATAATGGTTGATTGAAGCTACTTGAGTTGTTGTAGAAAAATAATCCTTGAAACATGGATGTCATATCGACCACATTACTAACATCCCAGCTTCCTATAGGTTGATTAAATGAAGTCATTTCAAAAAACAAAGAATCCATTATTTTGACATTGCTAACATCCCAATTTTCAATACTCTCATTTATGTAAAAGCAATTATCAAACATATTTGACATATTTGTTGCTGTTGATAGATCTGGTATGTCATTGGCTAAAATAGACAACTGTGTGCATCCTCGAAAAGCATTTTCCATGGAGGTCCAGTTATTATCACCCCAATTTTTGATGTAGATTATTTTGTCTCTGTCACTAGAATCATTAAAATATATTCTAGGAAATGTACCTGATATTTTAACAGTATGAAGTCCTGCATTTGCATACGTATGTGTAGCATCTCCAGTAAGTCCCATATCTATTGTTCCATCTCCCCAATCAACTACATAATTATACCCTGACCCAATTGTTGGAATGGTTATGCTCTCGTTTGAATTAGTAGTTTCCCAAATAGTTGCAAAATTAGAACAGCTTCCCAAGTCACTAATTGTCCAGCCTTTACTATTTATCAGTTGAGATCTGGCTCCGGCTGCATCACAATACATACTGAAGCCTCCTGAAAATTGAACTCCACTTTGAACATTTTGGGAATTCCACCCAATCAGTAATGAGTCATAATTACTAGTGGAAAGGCTGGCTACTTCGCCAAACATTAAGCCCATATTGGTCACATTACTCACATTCCAATTTCCTATATTTTGATCAAATGAAGAAGCTTGATAAAACATAAGTGCCATATTTGTTACATTGCCTACATCCCAGTTTCCTATATCCTGGTTAAATAAACTAGCTTCTAAAAACATGGTAGCCATGTTCATTACATTTCTGACATCCCAGTTCCCTATGTTTTGATTAAATGCTGTAGCTCCTGCAAACATATTTCCCATGAAATCCACTTGACCTACATCCCAGTTTCCAATA
Organism: Saprospiraceae bacterium; assembly: GCA_029212405.1. GTDB lineage: Bacteria > Bacteroidota > Bacteroidia > Chitinophagales > Saprospiraceae > CAJXUU01. The sequence continues at coordinate 76,652 of JARGNR010000014.1, read as the reverse complement.
TCTTGATTAAATGATGTAGCTTCAGTGAACATACTGGACATAATCGTGACATTTCTGACATCCCAATTTCCAATATCCTGATTGAAGTTATTTGCATTTTGAAACATTAAACCCATTTTAGTAACATTCTTAACATCCCAATCCTTTATATCGCCATTAAAGAGTGCTGCGCCTTGAAACATGGAAGTCATATCTGTTACATTTTCAACATCCCAAAAACTTAGATCTTCCCTAAAGCGTTCTGCATCTTTAAACATGAAAGACATGTCAGTTACGTTAGCAACTTCCCAAAAGTTGAGCTCTTTGTTAAAAAATAATGCACCTTGAAACATAGACGACATGTCTGTTACATTTCTCACATTCCAATTCTCCAATTCTCCATTAAAGGATTCTGCACCATGAAACATAGATGACATATCTGTTACATTTTCAACATTCCAAAAGGTAAGATCTTGGTCAAAGGACTCTGCATCTTGAAACATCGACGACATATCTGTTACATTTGATACTGTCCAAGTTAAATCTTGATTGAAACTTGTTGCACCTTGAAACATAGATGACATATCTGTCACATTACTAACATCCCACCATGAAGATGGCACAGTAAATTTGTTAAGGACTCCATTGAAGCTGCTTGCACCTTTAAACATAGATGACATATCTGTTACATTATCAACTACCCATTTATGAAGATTTCGATTAAAATTTGTTGCACCTTCAAACAAGGACGACATATTTGTAATAGTGCTAACATCCCAATGGTCTATGTTCTGGGTTAGATTTGTACATCCGCGAAACATGGATGACATGTCAGTTACATTTGTTAAATTAGGAGCATCAATTTGACTGCCGTTACCAAGATTGAGATTCGCACACCCATAAAATGCACCTTGCATAGAAGTCCAATTTATCGCTGTACCCCAATCCAAGATCCTCAGTATTTTTAATTTATTTGTTCCTGGTGAATTGTTGAAATAGATTCTTGGGAAATCTCCACTTATTCTAACAGTATATAGTCCTGGATTAAAATAAGTATGTGTTGAATTACCTGTTTGATTATGAGATTGCTGACTATTACCCCAATCTATAGAGTAATTATATGTTTCGCCTGGAAAGGTAGGGATAGTAATACTTTCATTTTGAGTAGTTGTTTGCCACAACATATCAAAAGATTGAGAATGACTAATGTGAGGTATTATTAAAAAGCAAAATGGAAAGAAAATCCAACACTTTCGCATACAGAGTTGAGGACAGTTTTTCATATACAATTTCAATTTTTCACCTGCTATTTGCTTCATATTATTAGATTAAAATTGAATCCACTTTCCTAATAAAAGACTGAGGAAAGTTGATTGTAAATTCCAAAGTATGTGAATCATACTCAATTCAATTGAATGATTTTTTTGAATTTATGAAGTGGTTTTAATTCCATCAACAATATAATATCGGGCCTTTTAAGTGGCTTGTACTAATTTATTTTTCAATTGGATTATTCTGTTCCATGTATAGAAAGGGTATGGATTAATCTTGCATGGCGAACTATAAAATGAACATATATTACAGATTAACAAGATGTTACACCATGCATCTGTAATTTGATTAGAGATAGGGAATTTTCAAAACTATTAAAATGAAAATTGATTCAAATTCTGGGATTACAATTCAACAGGAAAGTCATAAGCAATAATTCTATACCGAAACTTAGATTGAAATCAGGTGTGTAAATTGAAAAATTTCATAAAAATAGTCCAACTACTTTAAGTCACTTGGAGGAATTCCAAACTCATCTTTAAAGGCTCTACTAAAATATGCAGGATCATTGAATCCCACTTCGTAGGCAATTTCAGAAATTGGTTTGTTTGAATTCTCTATTATAAGTTTTCCTTGTTGCAATCTAACCGAACGAATAAAAACGGCTGTTGAAACATCAGTGGTTGCTTTTAGTTTACGATACACTTGAGACTCGCTCAATAACAATTTTCTAGCTAATTGAAGAACTCCAAATGTGTTGTCTGATATGTTTTCTTCAATGATCTGAATTGCTTTCTTCAGAAATTTAAGTTCCTTTTCATCTTTAGTGGAAACATTGAGCTTTGCAAGGCTACTTCCTTTAAATTTCTTGATCAATTTTTTTCTTTGCAAAACCAATTGTTCCAACCGGATATATAGTTCTTCTTTGACAAAAGGTTTTTCTAAATAGGCATCAGCACCTTGGGCTAGCCCATCAATTTTATCTGATATTGTCGCTTTTGCAGAAAGCAATATAATAGGGATATGATCCGTCAATTCATTTTCTTTTAGTTCTGAACATACTTCTAAGCCATTTTTACCAGGCATCATAATATCACTTATTATAATATCGGGTATATGCTCAATTGCCTTTTTAATTCCGATCAGACCATCTTCTGCATGAATTGTATTATACTTACCTTCTAAACAAACTTGTATATAGTAACTAACGTCTGGATTGTCTTCAATGATTAATGCTGTAGGCAGATGTTCATCGACTATGTTTTCCCATCTTTCAGTGTCTATTATTGTTTTATTCGAAGCAACTATAAAATTTTCTTGTTCAAATTTATTGTTGTGCGTATCTAGAGAAACATTAGTGATCGGGAGTCTAACAGTAAAAGTACTGCCATGATTAATTGTACTTTTCAAAGTAATACTTCCATTCATCAATTCGACTAATTCTTTTGTGAGTGTTAACCCTATTCCTGTTCCTTCATTTTTACTTGACAAAGAACTACCGACTTGATAAAACCTATTAAACACATCTTCTAGATCGGCATTAGGTATACCTATTCCATTGTCTTTTATTTTTATGACAAAAAATCCATCATCTTTTTCTTGTATATGGTTCAGGTGCACAATTATTTTTCCATTTTCTGGCGTGAATTTTATTGCATTGGAAAGTAGGTTTGAAATAATCGAAGACAATTTAGCTGCATCATAATCCATAACTAAAGTATCAATCTCAGAATATACCGTTAGACTAAGATTTTTGGTCTGAGCATAAGAGTGAAAGCTTTCAACCAAGTATTTAATAAAAGGAATGACATCACCTTGTTGTGACTGTAATTCAAGATGCCCACTCTCGATTTTTGCTAGATCCAACATTTCATTTACCAAAAGTAATAGCCCTGTACTATTTTTTTGAATTAAATTTAGAGCGTAATCAGACTTTTCGTTTTTGTTCCTTTTAATGTCATTTTGAACAGATTCTGCTAATCCTTGTATGACCGTTAAGGGTGTTCTAAATTCATGCGTAATATTGGTATATAAATTCGTCTTTATGCGATATAAATCTTTAAGCCTTTCACTTTCTAGTACAGCTAGTTTTTTGGATATCTGAAATTTATATAGCGCATATATTAGTGCAATTGTAAGCAAGAAGTAAATGAAAAAAGCCAAAAAACTCTTATACCATGGCGTTTGGATATTGAATTTGTACACTACCTTTTCGGTATTACAAATTCCTCTATTGTTACATGCACGTAATTCTATTGTAAACTTTCCTGGTCTGAGGTTTGATAAATTAATCAGCCGCCCTTTGTCTAATTTGATCCAATTATTCTCGATTTTATATTCAAAGGTGGTTTTATCGGAATAATGAAACCCAAAAGAACTTACGATGAGGTGTATGTTTTTAGTTTTACTATTTAAGTCAAATTCCGTTTTGGCTAGATTTTCTCCCTTATACAATGTATTTCCATCTACCCTTAGTTCTACAATTTTGGGTTGAGGTAATTCTGTATTTTTGTTTTGCTTATCCAAATTAAAGACAAAGAGGCCATTGTCTGCACCCACGATTAAATTATTATTTTTTCCTTTTACAAAAGGACCATCCAATTTGATATCATGCATTTCAAAGTTATAATTCCTTTGATCTAATGTGTTGACATTTAATTGGCCTAACTCTCTATTTAACGTATAAAATATGCTATCTGAATACGGATATAGTTTTGAAAAATATTCTGTTTTTTGTTGGATTATCCCAGCATTGAAATTTTCATAAGTGATATTTCCGATCCCTCGACTATAGCCAGAAAGCCATATTTTTCCTGAGATATCTTCAACAATACTTCCAATGTCGTTGAAATAATTTATGGTGTCAGTTTCAGGCAATGTTTTTATAGAATAATCATCTAAGTCCATAACGCTTAATGTTTTAGAATCTATCCATAGTTTATTGTTAGAATCAACCAATAAGTTTTGCATCCACCAATACCCTTTTTCACTGTATGTGTTGAATTCGTCTTTGTAATTGACAACAATATTATTTTCAAAATTTAACCTGAACAACCCAGCTTTTCGAGTAGCTATCCAATAGTTGTTCTTTGAATCTTTTTCAAAAACCTGAATTGCTGGTTGAGCAAAATTGACTTTGATAGGTAAATCTTTTATAGTATTGGAACCTGGGTTAAAAATGACAATTTTATTATGCGATGCAATTAATATATTACCATCATCCATATGAATCATGTCACGAAAAGGATAGTATCCATCATTATTTGCTAGTCCCGGGATTTGAATGACTTCGAATGAATAATCGTCCTGATTTACCTTATATAACCCTTTTGAATTGTGCCCAAGAACAAAATAGAAATTCTTCCATTTTAGTATTTCTCTTACATGCATTGGGTCTTGTAAGGGATTCTTCTTTTCTAATTCTACAAAATGTCTATTTTTATTTATAGGATCATATTTTAACAAGCCTTTTGTCCATTTATACCATAGTATGCCTCTTGAATCAACAAAACTTAAACCCTTTAAAACTCCATTCTCAATATTGTTTTTACTTTTTTCTATTTCAAATTTATCATTAGTCGTATCAAATTTTAAAATTCCCTCGGCTGTACTGCACCAAATGGTGTTATGGTCTTCAACATATAAATCTCGAATAATTCCTACAATAAGAGTAGTATCAAATGTCAAGGTGTTTTTATCAAATATGGAAAGACAACTACCCCATGACCCTACAATAATTTTGTTTTTTTTTGTTTCTATTTTTTTAATAAAATTTGGGTCCAAATGGGGCAGATTTTCAATTTGAAAAACATTATAATCCTTAGTAATTTTATTGAATTGGATTAATCCATTTGAAGTCCCTAACCATATAACATTTGAATCAAGATCACATTGAACAAGGGAATGTATAATGTTAATCTTTGAAGATTCTAACGCATCCGAATTCGAAAAATCATATTTGAAAGTTTTCTGTTGATTCCGGTCACATAGTATTAAACCATTGTTTTGTGTTGCAAGCCAAATGTTTTCATTTGGATCCATATGTACATCATGAACTAGCTTACCTATTATTTCATTGCCCACCAATGTATCTTGATAAAAAGCAACATTGTAAATTGAACTAAAAAACAAACCCTTGTTAGACGTTACCCAAATCTTATCTCTAGATGTATTGAAAACAATATTAGTAGCAAAACCAATAGATAACCCCGTAGTGTCATTTTGAATGGTATTAAAGTTTGTAAAACTGCTTCCATCAAACCTTGAAACACCTTTGCCTGTGGCTAACCAGAGATACCCGTTTTTGTCCTCTTTTACATCTTTTATGAAAGAGGAGGGTAATCCATTATCCGTATTGTATACAGTAGAATTATTAAATATAGAAAAATTGATTTTGCTATCATGAACTATTGATTGCTCTGGCTCTATTTGTGCTTTAGCACTGATAAAAAGAAATAGAGGCACAATGAATAGTACTAAGAATCTCATATTTTAAAATTGAACAAATCGTGAGTTTCCTGTTTTAAACGAGCTAAACTCACGTCATTTTATATTTGAAAATACAAAATAGCAACAAATTTCACCAAATTCTTTATTCTTGGAATTTTATGGCTCTTATATAAATTCTACTGCTGCTATCCATTCCATATTAAAAGGATATCCCTTGGGATTATTATATTTTGTGAAAATTAGTGAGCATGAATTTAAAGATTTAAACGTATAATTCAGATTTTAATAAATGGAAAGGTCTCAACAATACTATTGCTAACTAGTCTTAAATAATAGCACCCTACTTGTACATGCCCCACATAAAGTTCACTACCAACAAAATTTTCATGCGGAAAACTAAGACCAGCGACATTAAGTATTTCAATTGCATTAATTTCCGTATCGTCTATATTGTCCAACTTGAGGTAGTTTTGTACTGGATTAGTAGATATTTTGATTCTTGATGAGGAGATATCATTAATGTTTGTTATCAGACCAAAATCTTCACTAGCAAACCTAAAAAGAAAAGAAACATTTTTTAAAAAAAATTATCAAAGTGGATCCAGAAAGGTTCTCCTGTTTTCAAATCAATTTTATATAAAAAGTATACTTCGGACAATGGTTGGCTATGCGTTTGTCCATTTATCTCCTCCAAAAGATAATAGTCATCCCCTTTAACCATACTGTTATGATGGGAAGTGCCAAAAAATTGATCTAGATGAGGATTGCTTTCCTGTTGTATCCAATGTAAAATCATCATCAAATACGTAGCGATTTAAAAAAATTGATGACTTGGTTTTATACATGATTAAAAAATTACTACATGGAGTTGTTAAGATCTATTGTAATTCTTTATGATCAAGTGTTTTCAAATGAAAGCGCTGATGCCATTTTATTTCAATTGAATGATCTAGAAAAAGAAGCATTTGAGATAATTTTAAAGACAGAAGAGCACATAATCAATAAAGACCTCAAGATCAATCTTGCCAAAAAACTTTACAATACCACTGCAAATAATCCAACATTTCGTTCCTTTTTAGCTGGTCTGACTAAAAAAATGGTGCGTGTTTCATCAATGAGTAAATCAAAAGGTAGTGATATACAAAAGATTCGATTTGAAATACAAGTTGAAAAAGGCAGTAGCATTCAAAATTAAAACTGCTCCCTTTACCTTTCTTACGTCAGGAGTTACTTTCTATTCTTTAGTTATAGTCCGCATTTTTTCAAAACGCACTCTTGGCAATACAATCTTATATTCCTTATCATCTTCTTTATCATACCAATACACCAAGTACTCGACTTTTGCACTAATCAAATGGTAGTACTTTTTGAGATACTTTTCATACTTCCCATCTATGAACTTCTTTGAAAAAAGCAAGACATTTTTACCTCCTAAATTATCCAAACCCAATGCAGTATTTGCTTCAAACTGTACACCTCCTAATTGTAATGCATCACTAGATTTTAACAAATTTATATTCCTCTTTGTGCTGGGATATTTTTGAGATGCTAGGTTAATGTCTTTATGTCCCAGTATAATTTCAAAATAATTAGGAGGCCTTGTCGTTGCTTTATTCTCCTCGTACTCCACTAACATTTCATCCATATGATCAAAGTAAGATACATTCGCATGAATTTGTAGATTCACTTTTGCTCTAGAACAAGCTACATAAAATAGCCGTTTGGATTCGGTACTTTGTGCATTATAGTTATCCAACAGCAAATAGACATGATCAAATTCTTTACCTTTAGATTTGTGCATGGTGGAAATAATAATGACATTCCGATCCGCGTTTATAATATCCTCTACTTTTATTTCTCGGATATATTCAAACCATTCCATTAATAGCTTTTGCTTACTAAATGCCCCTTCAAATTTTAAAATAGTTTTCTTACAAAGATTATAATGCACACTTTTTTCGTGAATTTTATGAAAATGTCTTTTTGCATTGTTCCATATCTTATCTAAAATAAGTCCCGAATCATTTTTATGCAATGAAAGATATTCCGTAAAGGTTCTTAATTCATATAAATGACCTAAACTAAATCCTTCCATTCCTGTGACCAACTTAGTTTTTTGACCTGCATCTTTTAATAGTGTATTCATCATCAAAGCTTCATCGTTGGTTCGCACCAATACCACTCTTGTTCCCTGATAATCATCCTCAATTATTCTATCTACTAGCGGTTTCTCTAAGAAAGAAGAGGAGTAGCGCACAATTTGAATCTTATTTTTTGACCCAGTTCGCACTGCTTCTAACATATCCGTTTTCAATCGATTGGGTATCCGTTTAAGCCATTGATTATTAAATTTGACAATAGTAGCATTACTTCTATAATTTTTAACAAGTGTATATCTAGTTGCATTTAATGAAGTCGCAAATTCTTGCATATATTCATTGGAAGATCCACGAAATTTGTAAATGTTTTGATCATCATCACCTACTGCAATGACACGAATATTACCCGCTTTCTGTATAATGGTTTGAACCAATTTCCATTCTTCAAGGTTGACATCCTGAAATTCATCCAATAACAACACACTCTTATTTTCAATAGAATCTATTTCTATTTCTTCAGATTGAATTGCTTCTATACATTGGGTAATTACATTAGCTGATTTTTCCAAATTGCCCAACACGCCCAAAAGCTGGAAACAGAATCCATGAAACGTTGTGATTTTTATAAAACCAGCATATTCGGGTACCAATTGCAAAGCCCTTGATTTAAATTCTAATGAAGCTGCTTTAGAGAAAGTAAGCATCAAAAATTGTTCAGGTTTAATATCTTCTAACAACAATAGACTTGCAATTTTATGCACGAGCACCTTCGTCTTTCCACTCCCTGGCCCTGCTAGTACAAGAATGTTTTTTGATTGCCCGTCGTTGACAATTCTAGATTGATCCGTATCCAACTCTCCAATGATCTTTTTCAATCGAGATGGGGTGAGTGGTTTTCTAATTTCTCCGATTCGTCTGGGAAAATATTTACTCAAAAATTCTTTGTATTCAAGACTAAAATAATCGTTTACAAACAGTAAAGCCGATTCATAATTTTGCAATCTCCTTTTCGCATACTCCCCAACAATATGAATTTGTTCGGTTTTATGCTGGTAATGATTTTCTATGTCTTCAAAATCAGACTTCGTAAATACCTTTTTCGTTCTATTTATATCTTCAATATTTAAACGATTGTAGAACACCATAAATCCACCTTCTAGTTGGATAGACTTGATCTTGTTGAGGTATAAAAGCGCTTTTTCATATCGTTTTAGATCTTTTTCTTTGACCGTGCCCATTAAGATATTGGATTGCTTAAGTTCCAGCATTGAAAATCGAACCGGAAGCGACTTTCTATCGTGATTTTGTGATTCTTCTTCTCTTTCTTTTTGAAATTGAACCAACAGCTGATAAATATCAATGCATAACTCATGGCGCCAAAAAATATCCTGAGCAATTATTTCAGCACTTTTTACACGAATATGGTACACATTATTTTCTCTATCAATCCGCTTCTTTTTTATGAAATTCCGAATCTCCCAATAGTTTAATACGTTTAAAATTGCATCAATTGTGCTGAGTTCTACCCCTGCATCAATGAGATTTTGATTCAATTGCCTCAATGAAATCTTGATGTCTTTCGGAATTTGATTGGCTAACGCTTTTTCTAATTTAAGATACCTTTGAAGCGTTTGTTTCGAATTATTTTTTGACTTTACCAAATTGAGAAATGCTGTCAAATCTCTGGCATCACCAAGAATTTTATGTTCTCTTAAGTGCTCAATAACCTCTCGAATATCTAGAAGGTTTAATCCTAATATTTCTGCCAAAAAGTCAATACGGCATACTTCATCTTTTACTATTCTTTGTAATACACGGATACATTGTGTTCGTTGATTTTCCGATAACTGGTTACTATTGTTAATGATTTGGATTGCCTTGGCAATATTGGGCACCAAAAGGCTGTCTGCAAATACACTGACACTGTTCTGTGTCCTCTTTAGGAATCCCTTATTCTCCAGCGCAGAGATCGACATTCTCACTCGAGTATCCAATTCTCTTAGTTCAGTGTCCCAACCCGCATATTTGGCAATTTCTAAAGCCGATTTGCTTATTTTTTGTTTCAATCTAAATTTTGAAAGATTTTTAATCCCTTGCCATATTTGTTGTACTTCTTTTAAATTAATTTGGGTTTGGCGCAGCAAGCTAAAATGTTTGTTTAGATCATTTTCATTGTATAACACATAACATTTTGCTTGAATTTTTTCATTTCTTCCTGCTCGTCCAGCCTCCTGCACATAATTCTCTAATGAATCCGAAATATTATAGTGGATTACTGTTTTGACATCGTCTTTATCCACTCCCATCCCAAAAGCAGATGTGGCTACAATTAGATCTTTATGCCCCTGCATGAAATCATTCATGTTTTGTTTTTTTTCTTCTTTCTCCAGTTTTCCATGAAAATAGGTCGACTCGTAACCTGCTCTAGTTAATGAAGTCTGGAGTTCTTCCACTTTTTTAGTTCGAGAAGCATAAATTATGGTCGGCATTTCACATTTGTGAAGCAAGGAAAGAAGAGTTGGCTTTTTATCCTCTAGATTTTCGATGTCAATCACTTCATAATGCAAATTTGTACGGCTAGCCCTCGTCACGTATTCTTCTAATTGAAGGCCTAACTTTTTTTGAAAATAGTTTTTAATATCCTCTATGACTTGAGGTTTTGCGGTAGCCGTAAAACAAGAGACAGGAATCCTTCCAGTCAACATATTCTCTTCAAGTGTCAAAATAAAGTCCGCTATATAGAGATAGTCTACTCGAAAATCTTGTCCCCAAGAGGAAAAACAGTGCGCCTCATCAATCACAAAACGGGCAATAGATCGATTGTTGAGAATTCTTAAAATTGTCCTTGAACGAAGAGACTCAGGAGAAATGTATAACAATTGGATGTCGCCTCTTTCTACTCTTTCAATAGCTTCCTGCCTCTCAAGTGGGGACAATAATCCATTAATTGCTGCTGATTTTGTAATTCCAAACCGCTCTTCCAAGTTTTCAACTTGATCCTTCATGAGCGAAACAAGTGGAGAAATAACTACCGTCAACTGTCGAGTTGATGCCCCCTTTATCAATGCAGGCAATTGGAACGTTAAGGACTTACCTCCTCCAGTTGGAAATACCGCTACGAATGACCTTGGACTTAATCCAGCACGCACCGTTTTTTCTTGTAGACTAATCGTTTCATTATCATCAAAACTTCTAAATTCATTGTACCCAAAATAGGTGAATAGTGCTTTTTGGGGGTTTAGATAAGAAGTACAATAATGGCAATCTGGTTTGGTACATGAATGAAATCGAAGTGCATGAATTATTTCTTGTGTTTTTGGAAATTCATTATTCACCCACTGCGGTAAAATGGAGTTATCCTCACTGGTATTAATTAACGAAATGGCATACACCAATTCTACCGGATAATCCTCTATAAAACTCTCTAGTTGAACGTAATGACATATTTTACCATCTAAAAGGTTGCGTATTTCAACGTTTACATTGATTGATAGAATCTTAAAATTTAATAGTTTAAAAAATCCTGAATAGGATTCTGAAGACGTCAAGAGAACTGCTATAATTTGTTGAAAACTAGAATCCAAAGATTCAAAGGCATTCAATTCATCTAATAATAATTGCTGGGTAAGTTTACAGTCAGAGAGCGGATTATTATACTCGGATTCATTGACAATTTTGTACGCTTTTACCAGTTTGTGATAGGGGTTATTGCTAAATAAAATAGGAGACCAAAGTAATGTATCAATATAAATTTTGCCATCAAAATGATTAGAAGAGATGCTCTTTTTTAAGATAGGAATATCATGTGCTATGATGTTATGGCCGCAGATATATTGGGATTCAATTATCAATTCTTTTAGTTTTCCTACTTCCCGACCATGAAATTCTTGCCTATCCAACAAAGCACCAATATCCAATACTTTCCCTTTTTGAGAAGTTTCAATATCTAGATAAAGTACATTGTTTGGCATGCGTTTGAAGTACAGTGTTATATTTTGTTATAAAAACTATTGAAAATTTCTGTCCTGATTTAATATAAAACTATAAATATATTACTCTATTCGCAGATTATAATCCGTAATTCTACGTGCAAATGCAACGTAGAATTACTATTTATTTGTGCATAAATACGTTACAGTTATCACATTTTCACCTACACCTCTTCCTCTTTATTATTGTAATAGTTTTCACATTGGTGACCAACAAATAATAATTATATGTCACGAAATGCCAATAGATAGGTATGTTTCGCTTTAGATACGGTTGATGCGGCTCTTGAAATAGCTGCGCCTGTTCTTACACATAAAACTTTAAGAAGATCAATCCGATCACCATGCTATCGATCAAAAGTTCTTTAGTGTTCCAAAAAAAAATACCTTTGTCAACTACAATTGCAATTTTTATGTTACGTGATTGTAGAGTTCTTCTAACAAGCCTCACTCTATCTCATTCCAATCTGCAATTCACTATTTAAAATTGATAAAAGTAATATGAAAAAATATCCTTGCCTTTTAGTTCTTCTATGCTCGCTCTCTTTCCATTCCATCCAAGCACAAGAAAAGCAAGATTTTAGACTCGATGTGATGGCAATGTATGGTCTGGGATTTGGAGTAGCCGATAATTCTAACGAACCAGATTACAATTTCAGAACACAAGAATTTAACGCATTACTTAACTTTGATTTTGGCAAATTATTTGGGTTTGGCACGGGGATGGGGTTTAGTAGACTATCTGGAAATGGTTTCAATTCCAATGGAGATTTCTTCCATAGAAGGACTTCATTAAGAATTCCCGTTTTATTGACCATGATCCATCCATTTACAGAGCATTTTGAATTCTATGCCAACGGTGGGTTTTTCTGGGAACAGATCAGGAAGGATGAATTTCAATATCTCAGCACTACTGTAGAAGATGTGTATGAAGGTTCGGGCATAGGAGCTCAATTCCAAATTGGTCTTTTAATTAATCTTCCAGATCACTTAGATTGGGTTGAATCCAGATTGGGTATAGTCGTTGGAGCCCAAGTAAGTGGCGAGTATGATAGTACTCTTAATACACAAGATTTGGGTGATATTTTCACTGCTTCAGTTGTTTATTCTTACATTTTTTAGAATAAAATCGCCATATATAATTTGAGGACACATTCTTGTTTTTTCCTTTTGATTAATGATTGATCTAAAAAGGATTTGATTTTATCAAAATCACCAAAATTATCCAAAATCCAAGATATATGTACGATAAGATCTGGTCCAACATATTTGGTAATCAATGAATTTAATGCATTCACATCATCCAAATTTGCATATGGAGGAATCTCTCCGCCTAATGGGATAGCTGGTGGGCGACTTTCAAAATCTCTACTTCTTTCCCGCATCCAACTGACTAAAAATCGCATCTAATTGTGCCTGCTGACTTGCAAGTTGTGCTTCCAAATCATCAATTTTCTCCTGCTGTGTAGTGATCAATGTTTGTTGTTCTTTGATCGCATTAATCAAAACAAAGTCGATTGCGCCATAGTCTACATCATGGTATTCTGTAATCGATCCATCTTCTTCAATGTACTCATACGTACCCACCATATATGGAGATACTTTCGCTAATTCTTGAGCAATTGTGCCTACGTATGTTTCTTGTGGAAGCCCTGCGAGCCCATTATATGTAAACCATACGGGATCAATCGCATTAACAATACTTAAACCATCCGTAAATGGAATAATGTCTTTCTTCAATCTTCGATCCGACGATACCTTCCAAGAGGAAGATCCAGGCTGTGCAGCATCGTTATACTGCATATCTAAATCATAAGATGGGTTATCATTCTCTATCCCTACGTTCCCATTTTTTATAAAAATTCTATTAAAAATTGATGTTAAATTACTTTCATCGTCATATACGATTCCTTGGCTATTAGTCGACTGTATCGTCCCAAAGAAAATTCCGCTTTCTTCACCTCCATTTAAATTGATATGTGATTCATTTGAACTATTGAGTAATATTGATGCATCTGTTTCTCCCAATATCATCATCCGTGCTTCATTATTTGCAGATTCAACCCGCAACTCCGTAGAATATGCACTGTCATCATAAATATGCAAATTTGTTTCCGGCAAATCGGTCCCTATCCCAACTTCGCCTTGTGCCAATATCGTGAATGCATTACTTCTTGTTTCTTCACTATACCCATTCCCAACCGAAAAAAGCCTACCATAATAAGCGGCTGATTGATTATATGTACCTAACGCTATTTCATTATCCGTAGATGTCACAAGATTATTACCTAGAAGACTACTAAAATTAGAGTTAGCTACATTATTCTCTCCACTAATAGTATTGTAACTCCCGTTGGATTCATTATTGCTTCCCCAGACCGTCGAATGAACTCCCCCTTCTACTGTATTTTCATTTCCCCAGACCGTTGAAAATGAACTCTCAACATCTACAGCGTTATTTTGCCCCCAGACCATTCCAAATTGCCCAGCTACAGTATTGGACTGTCCAAAACCAGTAGCTAATAAAGCCGATACCGTATTATTATTTCCAAAAGCAGTGGTATAGGATGTATTTGCCACATTTAATGTTCCCCAGGTAGTAGAACCAAAACCACTTGAAGTATTCTCAAATCCCCAAGAAGTACTATTTTCGCCAGAGGCCAAGTTGTTATCACCCCATGCTGTCGACCTTAAACCTGATGCTTGTGTATTTTCTCCAAATGCCGTCGATCGATCTCCTGTCGGAAAACTATACCACCCCCAACTCGTTGCAAAATTACCAAATGTAGGAGTAGCCAAATATCTTCCTCTAATAAATTGACCATTCGTACTATTGTAATAAAAACGAGATGTAGAAGAATTTATATTAGGAATATCAATGGACAACCCAGGATCTCCAGTCAGTGTGAAACCATCCAACTTAAATGTACGTCCCGAACTATTTTGAAGAGCCGCAATTCATACAGTATTCCCTTCTGAAATACTCAATTCTGAATTGGTTTCACTGAAATGGAGTTGTTGAGCTTCATCCAAAATAGCTTGATCAATATTTTGCTCTATTTCCGACCGTAAATCGACCCATTTCACATGTCCCAAATTGTCACTTTCAAGTATATATCCTTCGCCTTGATTTCCATCCTCAATCTTTAAAGCTTGTCCATCTTCATACATTACTTTTAAGTCATCCACAAGGATCAGTGGTGTCGCTTCATTTTGTGTAGCGGAAACTTTAATTTTTAATACATTTTCAGTCCCACTACTGGTATATGTAGTCGAAAAATATTTCCATGATGAGGGTGTCTCTGGAGGAAAATAATCTCCTTCATTTGTAGATATTCCAAATAATGCAGTACCAGCATCTATATACTTATAATAAAACTCTATTGTTACGCTCTTCTGATGTGCTTGCGTAAAGTTAAACTCCAGTACAGCTTGATCCCCTTGATTCAATAGCAGAGGACATTTTATAGATTTGGTTCCTGAGAAAGCATCTGTTTCTGTAATGTACCAATCTACATCTCCAGTGTTCGTTCCTGGAGCAAATGTACCTTCTTCAAATTTTGGTTTTAATGTTTCATGTATAAACGTGTTCCCTTTTACATGTAATCGAGCGGAAGGCAATGTGGTATTTATACCCACATTTTGTGCTTGAATACTATAAGGAAAATATAAACATAGACTTAAGATAGAGAAAATGAATACAACCTGTTTCATACTTTAATACTATTATTATTTGATTCAATAGCATAAAACTAATTCCTTATTCCCCTCAAAATATTCGCTAATGGCTATTCAGCACTTACCAATCTGTATTCGGTAGCAAATAAACCGAATTCTGTAATCAAGTTGCATATTTTGCTTTAAAATAATTCAATTTAGTCCATACTAAGATTTCTGAGATTGGTTATTATCCTACTGATTACGCATTATACTGTACAGATAACAAACTCAATCCAAATAATCAAAAAACTATTCTCATCTTTAACTCCAACTAAACAAACTAAACTTTTTGAAACTATTCAATTACATAGTATTTCTATTGTTTTCCTATTATGCAACGGCTCAGTCAGATGCTGTCTTCTTATCACAGAAAATTGAATTTAATAAAGTGGATTTGACTTATGATGAAGGCCTTCGAAACATTATAGACATCTATCATATGGAACAAGATGAAGACGGAATAATTTGGATAGGTAGTACAGAAGGACTTTACCGTTTTAATGGAAATTCTGCATTGAATGTAACTCAGGCTATCAACAATACTCAATCCAACCTCATTGGAAGTCTATGGGTTACTGCCTTGTCTATTGATAAAGAAAATAGAATATGGTTTGGAACAACCAATGGGCTCTATTTTATTGATAAAACAACAATGAAATGTACCAAAATTGAATATCTCAATACTCCATCATCGGATGCTGAATATGTCAATAGTATTGACTTTTCTCCTCATCATATTTATATATCGACTAGAGACGGTGCCTATGAATTAGACGCCCAGACCCTTGAACCGATAAAAAATCACCTCGCCAATAGTAAACCCATTGCCAAAGAGTATGGCACTAGTAGCTATTGCACGTCAATGATTAAATTCGAGCAAAAAAATCAGTTGTTCATCTTATCAAGAATAGGTCTAATTCGGATAAATTCAAAGACATCTTCAAGAGATACGTTCGAATATTCATCAAATAAAAATGTATATCACCATCCTTTGACTCCAGATCTTTTCAATCAATACCTTGTCATCCCAGATTACATTAAAGGAATTCAAGTTTTTGATATCCAAAAGGAACAGTTCATTCCAACACGCTCGAAGGAGGCACCAAATCCACCGTTCAGACTTAAGTCAATAGTAAATATTGGCAATGGTCAATATTTAGTCAATGCTGAGAAAAAAGGACTTGGCATATACGATCTTAAACAAGACTCTTATGTATGGTTAGACTTTGATGCAAGAATTAAAGCTGGATTTTACAACTTAATGAAGGATAAAAATGGCTATATCTGGTTCGCAACAAGAGGTGAAATATATAGATCTACTGTTTCGTTTTATCCAAACGATAGCCTCAATACAGCCCATATTGATGCAAGCAACATATTTGCAAATGGTAAAAAAATATGGGCTGCAACAGATTCTTTTCAGTACCTCTCATTAGGTGAAGAAGACAACAATGTAGAAATCCATTTTCATCCTACTCCTGGTATTGAAAATCATATTTTAGAGTATACATACGTAATTAATGGGGGAAAAGCAACACCCATTGATCAGGCGTACAATCTTCAATTGTATAATCTTAATCCAGGTGTACATGAATTAATTCTTTCTGGAAAAACTACTAATGGAAAAGAAATTCATTCTCAACCCATGATTTTTGAGATCATTACACCCTTTTATAAGTCAATGTGGTTTTTATTCAGTGTTATAAGTTCGTTATTAATGGTGTTATATGCACTCTATTGGTATAACAAAAAGCAATATATTCAAAAAGAACAAATAAGAAACTCCTATGAAAAAAAACTGAATCAACTCGAAAATCAAGCTTTGCGAAGTCAAATCAATCCTCATTTTATATTTAATACCCTCAATAGCATTAAGTATTATTCTATTCAAAAACCACCTGAAGAAACCAGTGATTTTATAAGCAAATTCTCCATTTTGATACGAAGAATTTTAGAAAATTCTAAAAAAACACTTATTCCCTTAAAGGAAGAAATCGCCACGTTAAAGAATTATACCGAGATAGAAAGCCTGCGTTTTCATGAGGACTTTACTACCCATTTCTACATAGATGATTCTATTGCTACCCAAGATTTCTTGGTCCCTCCAATGATTATTCAACCCTTTGTAGAAAATGCTATATGGCACGGATTGATGCACAAATCCTCTGATCGACTATTGACTATTAATGTACTTAGAAAAGGAGAAGGCATTGTTTTTCAAATTATTGATAATGGTATAGGACGAGATGCATCTAATAAGTTCAAAAAAACCAGTACACATAAATCGTCACTCGGTATGAAGATCACCCAAGAACGGATGCAACTCATCAATGAAAAAAACCAAATGGCAAATTCGATTCAGATCATTGACTTATTCGATGACATGTCGCCATCTGGCACGCAAGTCAACATCTTTTTTCAATTTATTAATCGCAATGTAACCCAATGAAAACAGCTATTCTGATAGACGATGAACATTATTGCAATGAAACACTTGAATTCGAGTTAGACAGGTCTGCATTTGATATACAAGTAGTCCAAAAATGTAATGACCCTCGAAAAGGAAAAGGATTGATCGATCAATTAAAACCAGACATCGTATTTCTAGATATCGAAATGCCGTGGCTTTCTGGCTTCGAATTGTTGGATAGTCTAGATCAATTGAATTTCCACCTTGTATTTGTAACGGCCTACGATCAATTTGCACTAAAAGCATTCAATTATTTTGCAATCAACTATCTTTTAAAACCTGTGGATAAAAATGATCTCCATCTAACTCTTAAAAAAATTTATTCAATTCCTAATACTAATGGAATCGAGCTTTCCAATGCCTTAGAAGCATTCATAAAGACTAAATCAAATACAGGTCTAATTGCTCTGCCTGTTTCTACTGGTTTCGAATTTATTGATCAATCTGAAATCATACGTTGCGAAGCGGATTCAAATTATTGCACCATCTATTTTCAATCAAGAAAACCATTGTTACTTAGTAAATCGCTTAGAATGATTGAAGATTTGCTCGATGATCGGTTTTATAGAATTCACCAATCACATCTGATCAATACTCAAAAACTATTGAGAATAGATAAAATGGATGGAGGACAAGTAGAGCTTGTCGATGGCAGTAAAGTCCCCATTTCAAGAATGCGAAAGTCCGAGTTTATCAAGTCAATTAAAAGTAACAGCTAATCGCCCATCAATAGTTATAAATTCTAGATTAGAAAGTGCCAATATTACAGTTTATAATTGGTGTATTGTGGGACGTTAATCACACCTGCCAGATGAAAAAATGGAGGTTAATTCTGTCTATTGTACGCCACCAATATATCCATTAATTTAGACCATGATTCCATTTTTGGAGTAGTAGATATCGTAAATGGTACCACTGTTATTAGCTGTTCACCAACAAAATAATACCCCATTCTAACCGTATCCGTCCGTTCATGAATCAATAAAATACCAAATTCTTCACTTAATGTAGAGGCAACTTCACTAATCTCTACATCTTTATACACTTCGAAATAATAGGTAAAATCAAATTTTTCTTTTGTTAGAAAATCTAAATCATTAAAAGTTTGATCAGGATTCAATTCATATCTTTTTATTCCTTCAAACTTGTATCCACGCTCACTAAGAACACCTGAGATAAATGCTGCAAAAGTACAACCCAAGCATTCATAATTTCCTCGAGATTTCGTAAGCCCTATAATAATATGTAAATCTTCATGTGACTCAAGGAGATGAATAGAATCCGAAATGAACGAATAGGTGAATATATCATTGATGAAAAATGAATCTTGTCTAATTAGATTATACTATCGCAATAGATGATCTGCCATTTTCTTTTTTGCACAAGTTGTATCTAAACACCCTTCAATTTTATATCCACCTCTAAAGGTGGATTTTGCTTGTGGATTATTAACCATTCTTATATTTCCAGATAAAGAATCCACTTCTGCATATTGTGGAAGTGGTTCTTTATAATTTAATTTGACATTTCTATTATTGTACAATAATTCTTCAGTAAGGCTTGCTGAAATTGATCCTACATATTCATCTCCAACATTCTATTCTACAACCACCGCCTCCTCTTTCCGATTCCCATAATTATCTGAAAAACAAAGCACATATTCACCTCCATTTAAAAATAACGGAGGCCAATTTTGATTATTGTGAGCCACTACAATATCCATGGGCGTGGACCACAATTGTCCTTTTGGCGTAGCCGTGATCGTAACTGGATAAATCAAATCATCATCAATGGTGTAATTCCATTCTTTAGTATTTTCCCTGTCCATCAACCAGGCAGGTCGGCCCTTATAAATATTGTGCGATGGATGAAAAATAGAAATATCATACGATGGATTCATCCCAGGAAGTACATTGAATATTTTCTTAGTCCTCCGATTTTGCAAAACACAGATTTCAGTTGGATTTACATGGTCAAACAATTCAGAATTTTGAATGGGATTGTAACTTAGGCGAGTTTGTTCAATGGTGAGAATGTCTTCACCCAATGCTTCTTTCAGATAATGCCCCATGAGTTTGACGTCTATATCTTCAACCCGATCCTCCGCCACGTGCATAAATCCACATAAAACAACAATTTTCTGGTCGGGATACTGTCTTCTCATTTTCGCAATATTTTGGGCTTGGTTCCACTCACGGTCGCCCTTTAATTTTTCATATCCAAAAAATGAATACCCTAATGCTGCTCCTCGACGAATACTATTAGCCATCTGGGGTTCTTTGATATAGGTACCCGTAAATCCCGAGTAGAGGGGATATCCTCTGACATTCAATATCGTATCATTCAAATTATAGGGAACTGAATCTCTACCTGAAATATGCTTATAATTGGTGGTTAGTGCTTCCATACCAATCAATGAATATCCATTTTTTGCTAAATCATCCAGGAGATTATGGAAGAAAATTCGATGCCTCGGAACAGCATGGTTTTCATTTATCAAAATGACAGAATGAATCTTTGATAAAGAATCAATAATTGCAAATGGACTGACTTGATTAAATTGATCAAGATAGGCCAAGTCTGTCTTACTCAGACGATCAAATCTATCTGGAAAAACAAAGGGGGCAAGAGAATCTGATTTGATATATTCACCCAAAAACGTATAATTTCTGGCAATTCTTGACTCCCGTATCGTTTGACTTTCAATTTTATACTCCAATGTATCTATTGACATCAGTTCATGATATTCAAACGGAGCAATGTCTATTTATCCTTTCAGTGTACCTGCTATCATGAAGCAAGCAAATAGAAGGAATGGGTTATTTATCCTCATAAGATCTAAGGTAATTGGTACAGAAACAATACGACTTCTGCTTTTCTGAATGACTCAAAATAAGAACTTCAACGGTATAATCTTAAAAGATCGTGCGTAAAATTATAATTTACACACATGTCATTTCGTCAACTGACCAAAACTTCAATCTTTATTTTATTGGCCTAACCTTTCGCTGCCTTGCCTCCTTAATATTGATTTCCATATAATACGGTTCATTATTTTGAATTCCCGGTATGGCTTTTTGCATATACTCATCCGTACCATAGCGCAATGCACCCAAAAAGGAATTCCATGATTTATCTTTATCTGAAAGTTGGTCAGTTGTGCTGGCATTTTCTATGTCCAGATTTCCCATCATGGTCGTTTCTAATGCAGCTCTCTTCGTTCCATCTTCAGTAAAACTAAACGATAAGTAGGCATGACCGGGCACCAATACTATGGATACATCAATACCAATTTTATACAAAAAAGAAGCAAAGAGTACAGTTCCATCAATACAATTTGCTTGAGAAGAATTCAATGCATCTTTCACAAATCGTACAACTTGTCCCTGTGTTTTTTGATCTGATCCACTTTGTGTAGTGATACTGCTGTACCTAAATCCTTTCTTTTGAAAGTGATACCACATAGTGAACACCTGTTTCATCACATCTTCTTCACTTCCTTGATATCCATTCCAGCTATTGATAATTTTATGATCCAACATCTCCCCTAATACCGCATCCAATTGAGGTTCATTTTCATTGACATATGCCGCAAAAATAAAATCCAACGCATAGGAATTTCCATGGTGGTCCTCACCCCAGTATACAGCATCATTGACACTTCTAGTCCATAGAACCTCCATGTGCTCTCCAAATAATTGATCATTTACATAGATCGAATATTTAAAATTTACAGGTTTAGCTTGATTCACGTTTTTTAACGCATCATAATCGTATTCCATTTGTGGAAAAATCTCTGTTATTCCTTCTTTGGCAACAGTAATGGTGTAACTACTCTTTCTAGCTAATGGCTCACCCTCTATTTCTACTCGTACGATAGTACCAATAGGAAACTTTGTAATCTGTATGCCAAAATATCCGTTGCCATCGCCATAATAATTGTAAGCATTTTCTTCTGATTCACTAGTAAGATTTTGGGACCATGTAGAGGTAGCCAGCACGTACGATGGATAAAAATCAGACCCAAATCGTTTTATCGGGGCCCAGGTAGCTTGTGAGTAATCTGCAGGGGCTTCTTGATTTTCCAATGCTGAAAGAAACTGCAATTCAAACTCCATAGCCTCATCCCAGATTGGGTCTTCGTTCACATCTTTGGGCATAATGTATAAGATCATAGCTTCATTGTCCCAAGGAATAACTGCATAATAATCCCCCAAAAGACCGATCAAACCAGATTCATCTGACACAAAAACTGCTTCATAAAAACTGCCATCCGAATCGACGAACAGGCCATTTACCTGACCTTCTACTTCTTCCAAATGAAGGCTTACAGAACCGTCGCCATATATGCCATTCAGCGTTTGGGCATTCATTGAAGATGAAATAGATAGGAATAGAAATAAAAAAAATAGAATGAGTACATTCTTGAAAGGAGGCGTTGATTGTTTCATTTTTTATAGTGGTGTTTTTTGATTGACGCTCTGAAAAAAAGATAATTTCAAGTAACAGAAATTTTAACAAATCTTTTAATTCTATGAGCCGCATCAAAATTATAACTTTAATCGTCCACAAATAACATTTGCATTATAAAAAATTGATAAGACCCTAAAATAATATAAAGGTCCTTCTCTGCTCATCTATCCCATTTTCCTGAGGTTACCAACTTATCTTTAGCTACTTGAAAATCAGGATTAATTCGCAAGGCCATTTTGTATTGCTTTTTTGCCCGATTCATATCGCCCAAAGATGAACATAGAAATCGGTTTATTTTAAGTCCAAAAACTAAAATCTAGGGTGGAATTATACCAAAGCCAATACGACCCCCTTCAATTCCGTAAGAAAAACGCTGCTCTTAGAACGAATGACAACGCCCTTTTTTTTGTGTTCCAATAAATCACTGAAATAACTATCATTGATGTTCACTTCTACAACCATGCCCCCTTTGGCCAATACATTCTGAGCCACTTGACGTGGGAGATTGGTCGCCCCCGAAGTGCCAATTATAAACAAAATGCCTGTATGTTTTGATATTTTTAATACAGAGTCCAACTTGAAATAGCGTTCATTGTAATATTCATCAAACCACAATACATGGGGTCTTAGATCTTCGCCACATTTGGGACACCTAAGTGCTGCCCACTCTTGTTCCGTTATGACATTCTTATTTCGATTGGTAAGACTTATTTCTTTAGGAAAAGGGTACAACTCTTTACTGCATTCATCTCCACACCGAACAAAATCAAAATCCCCATGAATGAGATACGTCCGTTCGTCTGAACTGCCTGCCTTTCGATGCAAACCATCCACATTTTGCGAAATCAACGCAAATTGATCTCCAAGTACCTCTTCCAATTCCTTTAGAATACTATGACTTTGGTTTGGTTTTGCTCTTTCGGTCGTGCACTTTCTATATAAAAACCACTTCCACACCTCTCTGGATGCTGTGGAAAACATTTTATAAGTGCCAATTTCCTCTGCTTTATAATTCTTTGATCCAGATATCCAGTATCCATCTTTGCCTCTAAATGTAGGAATTCCGCTTTCTGCAGAAATTCCAGCACCTACTAAAAAGGATATCTTCTTTCCTTTTTCTAAACAAAATCTAAGCTGATCTACAATCTGTTGGTTTATCATTATTTCGTGGTTTTCAATACAGTATTCTTACTATTTTACTTCATTCTATTTAAATACGCTGCCAACTCTTCTGACTTTTGTGTACCTATCAAATACTTTTTTCCTGACACTAATGTTAATGCAAGTCCTTTATTGCCCTTTACATTGTACACTACCCCATACTTGGTTCCTAATCGGATACCCCAACCCCCAACAAAACCATAGGTAATGACTTCTGCAGATTGGACCTCTTCCCATTTTACCACCTTTTTACCAAAGGGGTAGAAAGAAAACTCGATTTGACTTTTTGAGATTTTGGTGTTCAAACGCATTATATACACACCCCCAATAAAAAGAAACACCAAGATAGCAATGACAATCAACCCAGAATCAGAAATTGGATTATCCCCAACGGGCAAACCTAAAATGAGTTGTTTATAAATCGTGTAGATCATCAATGCCCCCACAGCTGCTAAAAATATCTGCAACCACCATTGATCAAATTTTTGCTCTTCCTGAAATTCTGTATTCATCTCCAATTATTAAAGAATTAAACTAATTTATCACTCCATTTCTATGTTCCTTTTCCTCGAATCTTATTGTCTACTATTTCAAGGAAGTCAGCTCTGCATTATTCATTATTCATTTAAAATTTCCCTCTTTTCTAAACTCCAACATTTGATCCACCTTACTCGTTCCATTCCACAGTTCCCATCCATTCTTAGCAAAAAACATTTGCGCTATTTTATTTTTAGGTTCTACAAATGCGACCCAACGTTCCCCCTTTTCTAAAACAAACAATTGGTTCAAATCCTCCAAAACTAATGAGCCAATGCCTTGCCCAAATACACTCGGATTGACTACAATATTTGTAATGACATATGTAGGATTATCCGCATCAGGGTATTTTACTCCTAGAACAGCAAGCATCTCCTGCTCGGAAAATACGGCATATTCTATTCCTGTTTCATCATTTAATACATACTCCAACCATTCTTCGTCAATACCATACAATGCATTTTTGACTAACTCATTTTCAAACCACTTTAGATAAGTAGAAAAGTATCCCCTCGTAAACCTTGAATAGGTAAAATTCATAGTACTTATTGTTATTACCACATTTTCATTTCTTTTATGCCAATCAATATCATCTACAAGAATGATATAAATCAGTTACTTACGGAAGCATATTGCTCCATTAAATTCTTAACTTGAATCTCTAAAATTATTGTAAAAAATTCAAGTTTAAATTCAAATGTCTGAAAATAAAGGTAAGCATTCGCATTTCAAATCTGAGCACTTCACCAGCGCAAAAACTAGAGATGATTTGCTTGAAATTGCAAAAAAAAATAAAATTAATGTTTCTAAAACTTTGTATAAACTTAGTTATGAAGCCGAACTTCAAAAACTCCAATCGGAATTTGTAAATCTTCAAAAGTGGATCGCTGAAAATAAAATGCGAGTAGCGGTCATCTTTGAAGGTCGAGATGCTGCAGGAAAAGGAGGATCCATCAAACGATTTAAGGAACATTTGAATCCAAGAACATCACGGGTTGTTGCCTTGACTAAACCTACTGAAGTAGAAATGGGTCAATGGTACTTCAGAAGATACATCAAAGTATTGCCCAATGCGGGGGAGATTGTATTTTTTGACCGAAGCTGGTACAATAGAGCGGTCGTTGAACCTGTTATGGGCTTCTGTTCAAAACAGCAATACGAAAAATTCATGGTCCAAGTTCCTGAGTACGAGCACCTCTTATACGAAGACAATATGAAGATTATCAAGTTCTGGTTTTCTATCTCCAAAGAAGAACAAAAAAAGAGATTTGATGCTCGATTAAGAAACCCCTTAAAACGATGGAAATTTAGTCCAGTCGATATGAAAGGTCAAGAAATGTGGGATCGATATACCCATTTTAAAGAACAAATGTTTAGTAAGACGCATACCAATTTTAGCCCTTGGATCATTGTTAAAACCAACGATAAGAAAAAGGCAAGAATGGAAAGTATGCGTTATGTACTATCGCAATTTGAATATGAAGGTAAAGGTGCTTCAGGGGTCTCTCTGCTGCCCGACCCTAATATCATAATGAGATACCATAGAAGTGCTATTCAAATCGACATTTAAAAAAAGAACATGAGCCATAGAAAATTAACTAAAGAAGAAGTGGATTTATTGAATTCTAAAATAGGATTGCATACCGCTTTAAAAAATAAAAAGTTCAATTTAGACAAGGTATTAGAAGATACTAAGTATATCGTCGAACTAAAGAAGCAGCAAGAAAAACTAATCAAGTTGCAAAATTGGGTGATTCAGAAAGAAAAAAAGGTAGTCGTCTTATTTGAAGGAAGAGATGCCGCTGGTAAAACTGGTGCAATCAGAAGAATTACTGAGTATATTAACCCTCGACATTTTAGAATAGTGGCATTGAATGTACCTACTCATGATGAACGAAAACAGTGGTTTTTCCAAAGGTATATCAATGAGTTGCCAAAACCAGGAGAAATTGTTTTCTTTGATAGAAGTTGGTACAATAGAGCTGTAGTAGAACCGGTAAATGGGTTTTGTACTCCCAAAGAATATGAGATCTTTATGAAACAGGTAAATGAATTTGAAAAAATGTTGATTCAATCAGATACCCACCTTTTGAAACTCTACTTTTCTATTACCAAGGAAGAACAAGCCAAACGTTTTAAGGACATAATGAGTACACCATTAAAACGTTGGAAAATGACCAAAATTGATGAAAAAGCACAAGATCTTTGGGATGACTACAGCGACTACAAGCAAAAAATGTTTGAATCCACAAATACAGCATATGCCCCTTGGTATATAATTGATGCCAATAAGAAATCTAATGCTCGAATGGAAGCTATTAAACTTGTGTTAGACAAAGTTCCTTATGAATAAACAGATTCAATGAAATGTCAATTGTACATATGTAGAGGAATGTTCTTCATAGGCTTATTTATTCTTCCTTTTTTCATTTGTGCACAGACAAATACTGAATTTGATGGTCAGCTTTCTTTAATCGGTAGTTATTCCCCTGATTCTGATTTAGAAGGATTTTTGGGCACTCGGTATATTCCTAAATTTAGTGTTGACATTGCAAGAGATTCTGCAAAGGCATCCAAAATAGATTTTGAAGCAGCACTTAATGTTTGGGCGAATACACTTTTTTCTCCTTTTAATAATGAAGTGTCAGACGCATCGATTCAGCCATATAGATTTTGGACTAGATATTCTACACGGCAATTTGAACTCCGCATAGGTCTTCAAAAAATAGATTTTGGTGCAGCCCGGTTGCTTCGTCCTTTGCAGTGGTTTAATCAAATTGATCCTCGAGATCCACTTCAATTGACCAATGGTGTATATGGAGCCCTCGGCCGATATTATTTTCTTAATAATGCCAATATTTGGGTTTGGGGATTAATCGGAAACTCCAAGACTAGAGGGTTTGATGCCATTGAAACTAATTCAAAAGTTCCCGAATTCGGAGGTCGCTATCAGCATCCTACAGCAAAGGGAGAAATTGCATTATCTTACCATTATCGTACTGCCAATTCCACTCATTTGGATTTCGTTCCTCAATTTGAAAAGATTCCTGAACATCGATTGGCTTTAGACGGTAAATGGGACCTAACTATAGGACTGTGGTTTGAAACAGTATTGGTACACAAAAGAAAAGATCTTAATCTTCTTACCAATCAAACCATGGTGAATTTGGGGGCCGATTATACCTTTGCAGTTGGTAATGGTTTGAATCTTATCCTTGAACATCTTATGATCGCAACTGATCAATCTGTATTGGGTTTTGAAAACACAACGCATTTGACGGGTACAACAACTTCCTACCCACTAGGTCTATTTGATGCATTGAATGCGGTCGTATTGTACAATTGGGATTCAAAAGATTTTATATTAAACATGATCTACACGCATGAATTTGACACTTTTTCAAGCTATATTATGGGATATTACAACCCTGCAACGGCTGTAGGTTTTCAACAAAATGATTTGGTCAATCAATTTACTGGTCCTGGAATCAGATTTATGTTGGTCTATAATCATTAATACTATGAAAATATGAACCAAGAAACTATTATAAAAATCAATAATCTAAC
Organism: Saprospiraceae bacterium; assembly: GCA_029212405.1. Taxonomy (GTDB): domain Bacteria; phylum Bacteroidota; class Bacteroidia; order Chitinophagales; family Saprospiraceae; genus CAJXUU01. The sequence continues at coordinate 48,936 of JARGNR010000014.1, read as the reverse complement.
CAAACGATTCCCCGTTGGAGAAGGAGAGTTTACTGCGCTTAAAAATATAAATCTTGAATTTTTTAAGGGAGAATTTTCTGGCTTAGTTGGTCCTAGTGGTTCTGGCAAAACAACCCTACTTAACATTATTGGATCATTGGATTCACCAACAGAAGGAGAAGCTATTGTTCTGGGAAAACAAATATCGAAATTATCTCATAAAGAATCCGCCTTGTTAAGAAATAAACACATTGGTTTCATATTTCAAGTATACAATTTGCTTCCCGTATATACTGTATTTGAAAATGTAGAATTTGCGCTTTTACTCCAAAATATTCCCTCTGAAAAACGTAAAAAAATGGTCAATGACGCTTTGGAATGGGTGGGTTTATCTTCGATGGCCAATAAAAAACCAGACAAACTTTCAGGAGGAGAAGGACAGCGTGTAGCTATCGCAAGAGCAATGGTGAAAAATCCTGAAATTATTATTGCAGATGAACCCTCAGCTAATCTAGATGCGGCCAACGCTCACGCTATTCTGAAAACGATGAAACAAATGAATAAAGAACTGGGTACTACATTTATATTTTCGACACATGATGAAAAAGTAATGGGTTACTTGGATCGAATTATTCATCTCAGGGACGGAATGGTTGAAGAAGATGAAATTATTAATGTCAACCACGCACCATGAAACTAGCTTTTCAACTCGCATATAAAAATTTAATTGGTGCTGGTTTGAGGACTTGGCTCAACGTCGGTGTATTGGCACTTTCATTTATTATTATCATCTTTTTCCGTGGTTTTTTGGAAGGATGGAATCACCAAGCAATACGAGATAATATAGAATGGGAGCTGGGTGCGGGTCATTTGGTTCACAATGGGTATGATCCATATGATCCTTTCTCTATTCTTGATGGTCATGGAAGATTAACTCAGGAACAACAAGTCGATCTTTTTCCTGTTTTGGTGCGACAAGCCTCCTTGTATCCAGAAGGAAGAATGCTATCTGTTGCGTTGAAAGGCATTGATGGACAGCAAAATTTATTGGAGCTTCCCACAGCGAGTTTTACATCTTCAAACACGAAAATCCCAGCAATAATAGGTAAAAACATGGCTACCTCTATCGACATAAAAGAAGGGGATGAAATCTTATTACGCTGGAGAGATAAAGGAGGCACGTTTGATGCAGCAAATGTTACTATCGTAAAAATCTTCAGCACGAATGTAATCACTGTAGATAAAGGACAAGTCTGGATTCCAATTCAAAAACTGTGGGAAATGACAGGGTTGGAAAATCATGCAAGCTACTATGTTGCTAATGAGAATTATACACCATCCTCTCTTGAAGGTTGGAACTACAAAACTAAAGATGACCTTCTCAGTGATTTTTATAAACTTATGGAAATGGAGAAAATCAGTACATCATTTATGTATTTATTGCTCCTTGCCATTGCCCTGCTTGCCATTTTTGATACCCAAGTGCTTTCTGTATTTCGACGACAGAAAGAAATCGGTACCTACATTGCCTTGGGGATGACTAGATCTCAGGTGGTTGGCTTATTTACGGTAGAAGGAACCATGTACAGTCTATTTGCAATGATTGTTGGATGTATCTTTGGACTGCCTTTGTTTTGGTACTTACATACTTCGGGTATTTCGTTTCCAGATTTTTACCAGGATATGGGCGTATCATTTCCAACTAGACTATTCCCTTCATTTGGCATACAATTGATATTGACTACAATTCTTTTAGTGGTTGTTTCTGCTGCTGTGGTGAGTTATTTACCAGCGCGGAAAATTGCTAAAATGAATCCAGTGCTTGCTTTAAAAGGAAAAATGCAATGATTCGATTTTTATTAAAAGGCATATTAAGAGACAAGAGTCGAAGCATATTACCCATTGCTGTGGTAGCCATAGGTGTTGCCCTGACCGTGGTATTAAGTGCCTACATGAAAGGAGCATTTGGGGATATGATTGATCAAAATGCGCGTTTTGAAACTGGGCACGTAAAAATCATGTCCCGATCCTATGCCGAAAATAAAGATCAACTTCCTAATGATTTAGCCCTATTGGGTGTAGAGGCCTTGAAGAATACATTGGATACAGAATATCCACAAATGGAATGGGAAAGTCGAATCAAATTTGGTGGATTGATCGATGTACCTGACGAAGAAGGCATATCAAAAGGCCAAGGTCCTGCAGCAGGAATTGCCATCAATCTGCTGGATGAAAACAGCAAAGAGGCCCAACGAATGAATATCGAGACCTCTTTAGTCCAAGGGAAGATGCCCAAAAAATCAGGAGAAGCTATTATTGGACATGATTTCTATGAAAAACTGGATCTGAAAATTGGAGATGTATTTACCTTTTTTGGAACAACCATGGAAGGGAGTATGACATTTAAAAATTATCAAGTATGTGGAACTATACGTTTTGGAGCTGGAGCCATGGATCGGGGGATATTAATCATTGACATCAAGGATGCCCAGGAAATGTTGGATATGGAAGATGGAACGGGGGAAATCGTGGGGTTTTCAAAGCTCAATGTATATGATGACCAAGAAACACAAATCATGGCTGCAGAATTTAACGCCCGATTTATGGATGACCAAGACGAATTTTCTCCCATTATGATGCCCTTGAGAGCGCAGAATAATCTGGGAGAGATGTTGGACTATTCCAATTTTATGTCAGGCATATTTATTTTCATATTTGTATTTGCCATGTCCATTGTACTATGGAACACAGGACTATTAGGAGGATTGAGAAGATATCAAGAATTTGGAATACGATTGGCTTTGGGAGAATCCAAAGGGCACATTTATAGAGCCCTTATTTTTGAAGCAATATTGATTGGCCTAATTGGTTCTATTGTTGGCACATGCATTGGTTTAGCAGGAGCATATTATTTACAAATTGTAGGCATTGATGCAAGTGAATATTTAGAAAATTCTTCCATGTTAATGCCATCCGTATTGAGGGCAAAAGTACTTCCGTATATGTTTTTCATAGGATTTATTCCTGGGTTAATTGCAACTGTAATTGGAACTATGCTCTCTGGAATTGGTATTTATAAAAGAGAGACTGCTCGTCTTTTTAAAGAATTAGAAGTATGAACCAAAATATAAAAATGAAATACGTAACCTACATCCTTTTGGCTGCACTGTTGTTTGTTTCCACTTATTCATTCAAGAATATAGAAATCAACTCCAATTCGAATCAGAACCCCTCCATCCAGCAAGATCAGATTAGTCCAAAAACCATTATTGAAAAGGTAGATAAAAATATGACATCTGACACCCGCATATCTACCATGGATATGATGATTTATGGCAAACGAAAAAATAGGACAGTCCGATCAAAAGGGTATGCCCGTGGAGATAAAGAGTCGTTTTCTGAATATCTTTCACCGGCTAAAGAGAAGGGTACAAAAATGCTTAAACTGAAGGACAAGTTGTGGATCTATTCCCCTGACACAGATCGTATCATACAACTCTCAGGGCATATGCTCAAACAATCCGTAATGGGCTCAGACTTATCCTATGAAGATATGATGGAAGATCGAGAGCTGCTGGATATGTACGATGCAAAAATATTGGGTACAGAAATGATCAATGATAGAAACACTTGGATTTTAGACTTGGTAGCAAAAGTGGATGATGTCACATATCATCAACGAAAAATGTGGATTGACCAAGAACGATTTGTTCCGCTAAAAGAAGAATTATTTGCTAAAAGTGGTCAACTCCTCAAAAAAACAACTATGTCTGATATCATCCAAATTCAAGGTCGATGGTATCCCAAAAAAATTAACTTCAAAGACATGCTCAAGTCAGGAAAAGGAACTGATTTTGTGTTGATCGATATTCAATTTGATCCTGATATCCCTCCCTACATTTTCAGTAAGGCTGCCCTCAAAAAATAAAGTTTTACTAAATTTTTAAAGCGTATATCTCAAACCCAGACCTATGGAATATATTTTAGAAGATTGATTTAGATTTTGAATGTTTGCTAATCCATGTTTCTGAAATGAAACTCCAGCATTCAATTGAAGTGCAAAATGATCATTCATTATGTATCTAAGCATAGGCTGGATCCTCAAACTTATGAAATCTGTAAATTGCCTGTTTTCTGAGTCAGAATACAACAAAAATCCATTCGTACTGCCCAAAATCTTTCCCCGTTGTGACCGAACTAAAGAATATGTTCCTCCAAAAGAGGTACCCATTGCCCATTTTCTCGATAGGTATGTCGAGTAGGTGATTTGAAGAGGAATGGTTAGTGTATTTAATTTGTTATGATGAATAACTGTTCTGGTATATTTTGCATTTCTCAACTTTTCAAATTCATCTAATGCTGTCGAATCCCAAGTCAGAACAGCATGGAGCTTATGTTCATATGCATTCCATGATACCCCAGATGCAATCGACCAAGAATCATTAAGCTGATGGTCTAAGAGCAATTCTGTTGTGTTCCCAATTTGTAATGCTCCGATAGCCGCATTGGCATCAGATGCAAATTGCTCCGTACTGGAAACATTCTGATATCTTAAGTCCAAAAAATTTGCTCCTGTATTCAACTGGACCGTCCATGGATTTGATGAATGTTGAATGATGTCAACACGAGGTGTTTGCGGTGAGATAGAAATCCCTTCTTGATGAGTTAATTCTTTAGTATGAATAAAATTAAGCATAGGTATATCGTCGACGAGTCCTCTTATTCGACTATCAATTTCTTCTGATTCAATGGTTTTTTCCAGGCCATTTTTTTCATCCAAATCACTTTCTATCGCCTTTTTCAATGACTTTTGTGTGCCCTTAGTAATTATACTTTTGTTGTTGAAAGAAGAAGTAGTAGTAGTAGAAGATGATGATGAAAGAGAGCTGTTAGAATTGGTATTACCCTTTTGCTCATTTGAATCATTTATGTGTTCTGTCGGCAACCGTTCATCACTTTCTTTCAATTTACGCTTGGACTGGACATTCCCTTCTTTTTCAATGCGCTTTACTTGTGGTGACTGACTTACCCTTTTATCTTTCGAATAGATTTCTTTTTTATCTGGTTTATTTTCTTCCTGCTTACTTTCCTGTGCTGCTTCACTCCTATTATTAGCCCTATTATTTTCTTGTTTTTTGTCAGCAATGGTCATTGGAGAATCACTTGCTACATTATTAAAGCTAGTTAAATTTTCCGGTGTTTGATGTTCAGCATTAGCTTGTTGTTTCGGGTTTGAAGTTGAACTTGGAAAAGGTGAATTTAAAAATAGAATTGTTGCTCCCATGAAAAATAAGCCGAAAAACAACAACCCCTTCCAGGATTGAATTCTTTTCTTTGGGCTCTTTTGAGGGATGGATTCTGCTATCTTATCCCAAAGAAGATTGGATTCTATCCCTTCGTGGGTAGATTCATTTTCAAACCGCCTTTTATATTCTTTTTCAAACCATTCCATCCGTTGTAAAATTTACCTCATTTATTAATTTTTAGCCGATCATTGTTTTTAGTTCAGTTTTATGCGAAATCCAATCTCTAGCTCTTGCTAGACGCTTTCTACTCAATGAAGATTTGATGTTCAGCATCTCAGCAATTTCAGTATGTGAAAACCCATCAATAATATATAAATTGAACACTTGAAGATAATCTGTTGGCATTTTGGACAACACAAAAAGGACTTCTTCATTCGATAGTCTTGCAATAATCTCTGGGCTTATTGGAATCTGATATTCAGCCACACTTAATTCTATTTCATTTCGAGAAGATGCTTTCTGACCATATTGCAAGCAACTATTAATAGTAATCTTTGTAGACCATGATTTAAACGATCCTTTATTTATATCAAATTGATCAATTTTTGTAAAAATTTTGATAAAAGACTCTTGAAGGGCATCGCTTCGATTACTCGAATTATATAGATATCTCCTACATACACTATTGAGGTAGGGCAGCAAGGTGTCGTACATTTCTTTTTGCGCTTTTGGATCAAACGCCTTGCACTTTTGTATGATATCTTTACGTACTTGCATAAAAGTTAGCAGGTGCATTTATGATTCATGCACCTGCCCATTTATTTAATCTTCACATTCACAATCATCATTGACAATTCCAAATACATTATTAATTACACACGTATCCGAAATATTCAATTGTAAATCTGGACAGTCAAATATACTACCATAGGGTGTACAAACACAGTTCAAATTCACAAATCCATAGGTAGAATCTGGCAAAATACAATCATTATCAAAATTCAATTGTAAATCTGGGCAGTCCCACATGGTAGATTCACATTCACAATCTTGATTGATTACTCCAGGACCAGTAGCCGTCTGACAATTATCCCCAATATTTTGTTGCAAGTCTGGACAATCCCAAAAAAATGCAGTTACATCACATTCACAGTTGTCATCGATGAAACCATATCCCACACTGGTCACACAGGAATCTCCATAATTTTGAAAAATATCTGGACAATCCCATATTGAGGTTGATGGCTCACATTCACAGTCTTGGTTAATTGTTCCTGGACCTGTAGCCGTCTGACAATTGTCACCAAAGTTGACCATCAAATCAGGACAATCATAATTATTTGAATACGATTCACATTCGCATTCCATATTCACAAATCCAACCGTAGAATCGGGTAAAATACAATCATAGCCAAAATTCAATTGTAGGTCTGGGCAGTCCCAAATGTTCCCTGTCACATCACACTCACAATTTTCATCTAGTATTCCGAAACCTGCAGCTGTGGTACACGAATCTCCAATATTTTGCTGCAAATTTATGCAATCCCATACCTGATTTCCAGTATTACATACACAATTGGTATCAATAATCCCAACACCAGATCCCAACATACATGAATCCCCGACATTTGCTTGTAGGTTTGGACAATCAAAAACGGGTGCGTTAATGATACATTCACAGTCTTGATTCACGATCCCAAAAGATGAATCAATTTCACATGTATCTCCATAATCCAACTCTAAGTCAGGGCAATCGTACATAATTTCCATCTCTGTATTATCTGAATCTTCATCTGAACATGAAAGCGCTACTAGACAAAGTCCCAAGAAACAGAGGTATATATATTTCCAATTATTTTTTATCATTTTTTTCATTTTAGAATTACAAAAACAAAACGCGTTATATGTATACTATTGAATGAATGAAAGAAATGTGACACCCTCTAGGATCTTTTTTATAAAAAAGTATTTTAAGTCTATATTTCTAATTGCGACTTGTTTACTATGAATCTTAAAATATATAAATGAGCGACCAAATTTTCATCCTTCCTAATGACCTTCATCCCATTTATGTGGAGGGTGAGTATCTTCATGATTATAGTCCAATGTATATGTTTGCTTTATCTACATTCATATTCTATAACCAGCAATATGTTTGCTATGAAGATCTTTTTTAATAGATTATTTTATAGGAGTTTATCAATAATCCTTCGTCGTATTCTTTCGTGGATATGAGGTTTAATTGATAAACTTTAGTTGAGTCTCCAAAGAGTTTGACTCCCTTTCCTTGAATGAATGGATTGACCTTAAGTTTCAATTCATCAATCAGCTCATTATCCAGTAACCACCCGGCAAATGCCCCTCCTCCACACAAATAGATATCTGTTGTAGCTTTGGCTTTTATCTTTTTTATTTCACTCAAATGAAAGTCTCTGACTACATGCAAATTCTCATCCTTCTGTTCAAATGAAATAGTTTTTGAAAAAATAAAATGCTCCATGTGAGGATAAGCCAGTTTTCCTGCGACTAATCCATACCTATATCCAAATTCATAGGTGTTTCGTCCCATGATCACAGTTTCATAAGACTTTAAGTCTTCTAAGTATTTTTCAACTCCATTGCCTTGTGCTACAAATCCACTGATATCGTCTTTTTCTCCAGAAATAAACCCATCGATGGACGATGCTACATAATAAACTATCTTTTTCATAGTTGCTATTTTTAAAAACTAAACTCTACGGTTAAAAATAGTAAAACCTACTCCATTCGTAATGCCATTGGGATATAGATACTATCTGCATGCACAAGTTTATTACTTTGCAAACGATCAGCCCCTCCAATATTAGATCTTAACTCTTGATTATTCTTTCAACGTAACTCTTTTCGGCATTATAAATTCGAATCAAATACACTCCTTTTGCAAAATGGGAAGTATCGATCTCATGCGCTTTATCCAATTGACTTTTATAAATTGATATCCCTGCTGTATTGACAATTTCGATAGTGAAAACATCCTGACTATTACATTCAACTTGTAGAAAATTTAATGAGGGATTTGGATAGACTAAAATTGGGTTTGTCTCTTTGATTTCAATTACTTGAGTGAATGGATTACAATCTTTTACTGCATTAAATAATGTTTGTAACGAATCGATTGGCTCTATACCATCTCCATCAGACGTCCTCACGGATTGAACAAATGAAGGATCACCAAATGTATCTTCAGATTGAGCAACTTTAATAAAAGCAAATAAAGATGACGTCGCATTCGAAGTACATCTAGAATCCGCTCCAACCATATTGGCACCTTGCAAAGCCGCCATTAATTTACAAGCTAAATCTCCATCAGCATTCAAAAATCTTGATTCCATGGAGTCAAGTACTTGTTGCCCTAAAAGTATATTTCCTTGGATAGAATAATTTGACCCAGTAATATGATTTTTATAATTATCGGTTGAACTTCCAGTATGCGCTGCAGACTCTACCATTCCATTTACGTTGGCTACGATTCCATATTGTCGCAAATCTGGTTGCCCGCTGATATCATTATCGATCAACCAATTAATAATTTCATCTGGAGAATCTCCAGCATTCATACGATTTCTTGCATTTATTTGATTTGTTGGGTTGTACCAAGCTTGAGTATTAATAGCCCCAAGTCCAGGAAAAAGTTCTCCTAAAAAATGATCCGCCAAACCTGGGAAACTTGATAAATCCACACAAGAGGCTCCTGCACTGCCAACTTCACCTGTTTCTGGATCCATTGCTACTATAGAGAATGTGTCCTGAGCTCCCACAGTTAAAGTATACATCAAGAAAATTCCAATTGTAAAAGTTACTCTTACTATCTGATTCATTTGTAATAAAATTTTTATTCCTTTCTATTTCATTTTTCTAAAGGTCAAACTCATCCTGCCATTTTCTGTAACCGACCTAGGTATAGCATGTTGCCATTTTTCTTGAACAGCATTGGTCATATAGATCAGTGACCCTGATGGTAACGGATAGTCTACTTTTATCTCTTTATCCAATATATTACGAAATCGTAACGTCCTAGTTTCACCGATAGAAATAATAGCAACCCCTGTTCCTTCAAATAAAATATCCGTTTGATCTGAATGATAGCCCATTTTAGATTTTCCATCCAAGTAGTAGTTTATCAAACAATTATTAGGAGTAAAATCCAAGGTTTTCCCAATTGCTTCAACCAGTTGTGCTAAATCTTCATTGAACTCCTTAAACGGGTAGCTAATTTGTGAATAATCATATGCTTTTCCATAACTGGCTGTTTTACGAGAGGCCATTCTGGTGTCCCAATTCACTGTATTTTTTAATCGATCAAACAGTTCAGTATGATGGTTTATAAAATTTTCTATGTAGGTAATTCCTTCCATTTTTCATTTCAATTCATGTAGACAATTAATTGAATTCACTATGTCATTTAACAATTAAAGGTACAAATAGAAGGTTAAACAAAAAACAAGTTGAAAATTGAAACTATATAAAGGAAAGTCAATTGAGCTTTTAAAATTAAAAGATTAAAAAAAAACATGTTTGGAGGATGATGGCTAAAGAATGAATGAAAAGAAAAAATGCACACATAAATTCAAGATGTATATGTTTTTATAAAACGCTCCGATTGCAAAAAACACAATAACACTTATTCCAACAAAAATCGATCTCCATTCATTGGGTGATTTATTATCGGCTGAACAACTTTATCAATAAACTTGCTCTCTTTCTACTACTGGACGTCAAAGTCAAGACTTAAAACACAAGCCTTGAATTGAGGTCTTGTCTACTTTTTTCTTAATTTTTATAAATTGAGAGAATTTTCGTTTGATCGCAATAAACAAATATAACACCCTATGAAAATATCTGCAAAAGGAGAATACTATGGTTCTATGAAAAAGGAAGAAAACTATGGCTCTATATTTCTTTCTGAGTATGATTATTGTATGCCGGCTACAGATTGGCACTACCACGAAAATCCATATTTCATGTATGTTTTAGAAGGAAACGTAGGAGATTTTAATACCCAACAAAAAAGACAGTGCCCTTCTGGCACCTTACTATTCCACAATTGGCAAGAAGCACATTACAATACTAAGGAATCGATAGAGACCCGAGGTTTTCATATTGAATTTGAAAGGAAATGGTTTGTAGACAAAAAGCTAAATATAGATTTATGGGAAGGCACACAAATCATAGAAAACCCTAAAATTCATCACCTTTTAGCCAAACTGTATGCTGAATTCAAATTTCAAGATCATTTATCTGAAGTTTCAATAGAGGTATTACTTTATGAAATATGCGAACACCTAGATGGCTCTCATTCTTTAAAAAATGAAAAAGTACCGTTGTGGATAGCGCCTTTAAAAGAGCTAATTAAAGAAGAGGATGAACGTTTAAGTTTGCAATATCTATCTGACCAATTAGGCGTTCATCCGGGCCACATCTCAAGGGCAATCCCAAAATATTTTTCTGTTACTCTAGGCAACTATATTCGCCAGCAAAAAATTAAGAAAGCAATTAACTTAATTCATAATCCTAAACAATCCCTTCAAGATATTACCTATGAGTGCGGATTTTCAGATCAAAGTCATTTTACACGAACCTTTAAATTGTTTCTAGGAATGACCCCAAAACAATATAGGAATCGAATCAAGTAATTTTTAGTTCTACAATACATTCAATACCATATAGTTTGTAATTATTATTTCTAGTTCACTTAATTTTTCATAGATGTTAAATTCATTCTATTTTTTGATTGTCTAAACCTTTAGTTTTGGCTTTTACAAACACTAAACTCACTTCCTATGAAATTGATTGTTTCCTTGTTAATTATATTGTGTACATCAATAAGTATGATTGCCCAAATTGATATTTCAACCGTCAACCAAACTAAATTTCCACGTTTAGATTTACTTGATAGTCTTGTCTTATCTGGAAAATACGAGAATATTACAAGTATTTTAGTAGCAAAAAATGGCCGTCTACTGTTCGAAAAATACTATAATGGACATGATATTAATTCCAAACATAATACTAGGTCTGTTACTAAAACCATGGCTACTTTTTTGACAGGAATAGCCATTGATCAAGGGTATGTACAATCAGAAAAGGACAAAATATTTAAGTATTTACAGCATAAATTACCGATACTTAATCCAGATAAGCGAAAAGAGGATATTACAATTGAAGATCTTTTGACAATGTCATCGGTCCTCGAATGTGACGATAGTAATTGGCACTCCAGGGGGCATGAAGAACGAATGTATTTTATTGAAGATTGGACAAAGTTTTTATTGGATCTTCCAGTTCGATCTTATCCTTTTGGGCCCAGACCAGAAAATGCACCCTATGGAAGAGTTTTTGCCTATGCTTTTGCAAAAGCTGCTGCTGTTGCCGACATTTTGCAAAATGCTATTAAAAGTGACCTTGTGCAATTCATGGAAGACCATCTCTTCAAACCACTAAATATTACAGATTATACCATCCATAAGACTCCACAAAATATTCTGAATACTGCTGGTGGTAGTGAATATAAAAGTAGAGACTTCCTAAAACTAATTCAACTTTTTGCAAATAATGGGAAATGGGAAAACACTCAAATTATTTCTTCAGCTTGGATTAAAAAAGCAACCTCCCCAAAGGTCAATGCTTATGAAGGAGTCGATTACGGCTATTTTCTCTGGTTAAAGAAATTTGGACAAGATGTGCTTTATCCATCTTATTACATGTCAGGAAATGGAGGGAATAAAGTATTGGTTATTCCATCTCTAGACATCAGCCTAGTCATCACAACAACAAATTACAATAATAGAAATGCACATAATTACACAGATGAAATGGTCAGTAACTATATTATTCCAAGTCTTGAAGATTGAATGGAATAAAAGAATAGAGTATGATTGAGGGCATATTCAATACCATCTATATTTGATAACATGGCCAAAGAAAAGGTAGGACACGCTGTGATGATATTACGATTTCCCTCTCAACAAATTAATACTTACTGTCGCCAAATTTGAATTGGGAAACTTGCTGAAGTGATTCTCATCTGGATATAAGCCTGCCTCAGCAGCTATCTTATTGAATTGCTCTACTTCTATGATATATTGATCTGAAAAACCATGGGTTGCATCATAGGCAGTTGCTGCCGTCCTTCCTAGATTTGCAGCAGTCAATTCTGGAGGTATCGTGTGCAATTCTATAACTAAAAGACCAAATTTTTCAACATAAGGTCCCCACTTTTGTAAGTGTTCTAGCAGGTTTTGTTCTACCTCATTATTAGTAATGCGCTGTCCCCTATATGCATATGAGCCATTGCATTCACTGATTCTTCCACTCGCATCCTGCTTTGGTGGTTCCCAAATTCGATTGTGGTCTAAAAAAGTACGTACATTCAATAAATCCTTTAAGTCTATATTGTAATCGTCCTTTAAGTCTTTTGCTAATATATCTGGTCTTCCAATATCTCCCCAAATGACTTTCGCCCATATATCCGCGTTGATAAGATTTGCCCGAGTTACTTTCAAGGCATCTTCATTGTAATCTGCACCTACCAAAAATAATGGATAGTCTTCCAACATTGAACCTCGCAATGTTCTTTGTTCAATAACCTCAAACAAATGTTCCAAATATGCTCCATTTCCACAGCCCATATCAACAATTCCTTTCGGTTGCTGATGTATCGGTTTATTAAAAAGGTCTATGATTATCTCATCAATCTTTTTGAAATAGGCTTTATGGGCTCCACCACTGCCCCAGACATTCATTTTACGATCTACATGGATCTCAGAATGCCCCTTTGGAACATTCCAAAGAATTTCAGGATTTCCAAAAATTAATTCATCTAGATGCCTAAATGTATTCTGATACGAAACTGTGACACCATAAGCACTCGCTCTTCTTGCAAAAAACAGGCCTTTATCCGTAAAAGAATACGTCCCATTCCTTTTATTGAACCATCCTAAAAAAGAGAAAAAATTAAGTAAGGAAGCAAAACTATTTCCTTCTTTATGAAACTCTTCTGGCTTAAAAGAAGCTTCCATAAAATACTTATGAAACATACCATTCATTCCTAATGCTACAATAGAAGGTGCTATAATAATGCCCTCTAAATGCTTAAACACTTGCTTCTGAATCGCATTCACCTCTTCATTTTCTGAAAAATCAATACCATAATCATCCTGAAACTTCTGAAATAAGATCTCCAGATCTTGGTAGATCTCTTTATTAAATATCCTTGGATGATAATTCGCAGATTTCTTCATCAATACGATGACATCTTTGTATAACGCAGACAACTCAAAAGCTACGGCACTTTTTGAATTTAAAGAATAGAATACCTGATGGGTCTCTTTATTCAATTCGTAATCCAACCATCCTTGAGAACATAGAACTCTCAATGCAACATTCAAATAGCCTTCATTTGCTTGAAATAATTCTGTGAGCACAGATAACTCTACTCTTCCTTGCTTTAAAATCTCATTCAACACACCTTTTTCCAACAATGCGTAAGCTGTTGGAGCAGTTACCAAACCATCTAAATGTCTAAATAAATCCGATCTAAACGCTCTCTTTTGTTCTTTTGTCAACATATTGATTGTCTTAAATTATGGGTACAAATAGGCATGTAACCCCGCGATTACATATTGCACAAAAACCATTGAGCTTAAAAAAATAAAAAGTAGAGCAAATTACTGAACAAGTATTTCTTTGCCTTTCTTAATACTTATGTTTACCGCGTGACCAACCTTTTTTCTGTAAATACTTAACACCGTCTTCAGCAGCAGGTTCCTCTAATTGGGTTCCCATGCTATCATTCCAACGATTCAAATACCCAAAAAGTGCAATTACTCCTAATATTTCTACAATTTCTCCATCATCCCAATGTTTTCTCATATTCTCAGAAATTTCATCATTCACCGCATTCGGTACCGAAGATGCTGCAATGGCTAAATCAAACACTGCTCTCTCCGCATCAGAAAAAGCTGGATATGTTTTATACTCCCAAATATTATTGAGTTTATCTTGCTCTGATCCATACCGTTCTGCCGCTCTTATCGCATGTGCTTCACAGTATCTACACCCCGTTGTCATACTTGACAAATAAGCCAATTGCCTTTTTAATGCACTGGTGACTCTGCCTTTATTTTCCATCACTGCCATATTCATTTCTTTGAAAGCATTGGCAATTCTAGGACGGTGCATCATGGTAAATAAACTATTGGGTGTAAAACCCAACGTTTCATCATAAAAGTCTGCCATATCCGATGCTTCTTTTGTGGCATTTCTATCTAATGGATATACTAATGGTCTTTTCATCTTTTTATTTTAAATTTTAATGTATTGATTGGCTTCTTAAGAAGTAAGCAATTTTTTCCATGCGTTTACCAGTGTTTCATTTCCTGCTCTAGTCCCTATTGTGATCCGTACACACGTTGGTGCTCCAAATCCTGCCACTGGACGCACCATTACTCCTTCCTTTATCATTTCTTCTTCGAAAATCAACGGATCCATTGATGGCTCTGTGAGGATAAAATTAGCTTGGGTCTTCCAATATTTAATCCCCAAAGCATCAAATTCTTTGTACAGATACTTTTTTTCTCTATGGACAAATTCCACCGTTTCGTTTATAAACGCATCGTCTTCTAATGCTGCAATTCCTCCTTCCATACTCAATGAATTGATCATAAAGGGTATTCGTAGTTGCTGCAGATAACTCGCGATTTCAAGTGTGGAATAAGAATATCCCAATCTCAATCCAGCAAGCCCGTATGCTTTAGATAAGCTATTGATACCTATTACATTTTTGCCTTCTAGTACATAAGGCAATGGCCTTACATAATCTTCAGCATCTGCAAATTGAAAATATACTTCATCAAAAACCAGCACGACGTGGTCAGGCATACCTGCAATTATTGCATCAATTTGAGATTTTGGGATGTGTGTACCTGTAGGATTGTTTGGGCTGGTAATAAAAATCAATCGCGTTCGTTCATTGATGGCTTTTAAAATACCTTCTACATCCAATAAAAAATCATCTCCTATTAGAGGAATATCAATTGATTTACCACCAATCTTTTTAGGAAATTCGTGGTAGGGACCAAAAGCAGGGTTGGAGAAGATGCACTCATCTCCTTCATCCATAAATGCTCGAATAATGAGGTCGATATTCGCCACTCCACTATTTGTGGTCAAAAATTGATCTGCTTTTAATTCACCATTATAATACTTCTCTAGGGCTTGACGCAAACGGTCATCGGTACGGTCAGGATAATTGTATAATGAATCAATGTGTTTTTTGATTGCCGCTACTGCTTTAGGCGATGATCCCAATTGATTTTCATTAGAAGAAAGTTTATAGATTTTTTTATCGGTAGCATCAATTTCCGAAAGCGATTTACCGCCTTTATAACTTGATTTTTGTTTTAAAAATGATTTAAATTTTATGGGCATTTCAGTTGGTTAAGGACTTTATTAAAAATGAAGTGATTCAAAAACACAAATATACTGGATCAAACCTACTCCTCAAGTTTTGGTCTAGAAATATCCATTATTTAATAAAGTAAGACACTTCATATTGAATTAGAATTAAGGCACTGATACATTTTATTCTTCTCATCCGTTAACTTAAAAAAAATGGAATTCTGTAACAGAACTCAGTAAAGGAATGCCCATCTTTGCACATAGATTAGACACTGAACACCCGCAATGCAAATCAATTCCATGAATAGGACACAAATACTTTCTGAATTAAAGTCTGCAAGTGACATTGACATACTCGTAATAGGAGGAGGTGCTTCTGGGCTGGGCGTTGCCCTCGATGGGATGTCCAGAGGATTTAAAGTGGCCGTTTTAGAGAAAGTAGATTTTGGTAAAGGCACCTCCAGTAAAGCAACCAAATTATTACATGGTGGTGTTCGGTATTTACAAAATGGCGATGTCGGTTTAGTAATAGAAGCATTGAGAGAAAGAGAATTTGTCTTGACCAAAGCCTCTCATTTATCTAGAATACAAAAATTTGTAATCCCACATTACAGCCATTGGGAAGGATGGTATTATTGGGCAGGCCTAAAAACATATGATTTATTATCTGCCAATAGAAGTCTGGGACGCACTTCAAAAATTTCAAAAGAAGAAACACTTCAACTCCTTCCCAATCTGAAAAAGAAGGGCTTAAAAGGAGGCATTGTTTATACAGATGGACAATTTGACGATACCAGATTGTGTATAGATCTTGTTTCAACACTTAACAATAGTGGAAGTTTGGTCATCAATTATTGTAGTGTCGACAACTTCATCTATGGGTCCAATGATAAGATTGTGGGTGCAATTGCCACAGACCACCAATCGGGGGAATCTTTTGAAGTGAAAGCAAAGTGCATTGTCAATGCCACTGGCGTTTTTGCAGAACAAACCATGGCTATCGAATCAGAAGATACAGATATTAAAATCGTTCCTGCAAGAGGATCACATGTAGTCATTGATCGCTCTTTTCTGCAGTCTGATGAAGCGATTATGATTCCAAAAACCAGTGATGGCCGAGTACTATTTCTAGTACCTTGGAAAAATGTGGTCATCATGGGGACCACCGATGTAGTTTCCAAAACATTGACCATGGAACCCAAAGCGACCGATGAAGAAATTGATTTCATATTAAAAAATGCATCTCAATACTTAGAAAAGGTGCCTACCAGAAAAGATATTTTATCCACTTTTGCAGGATTAAGACCATTGGCTGCTCCCAAAAAAGAAGGTAGAAAATCAAAAGAAATATCCAGAAGTCATAAAGTTGTACAATCCAAAGCAGACCTATTCAGCATTTTAGGAGGCAAATGGACAACATTCAGAAAAATGGGGGAAGATACTATTGATGCCATCATAGATGCGGGTAAATTATCCAAAAGCAAATCTCATTCTGAATATATGGATATTTACAATGGGTCAACTATCGAAAATGGCACTCCAATTCATGAGGCTTTACCTTACTCCTGGGAAGAGCTCAAGCACTATATTCAAAACGAATGGGTAGAACACGCAGAAGACCTACTTTGCAGAAGAAGTCGTTGTATCCTCTTACATAAAGAAGCTACGTTAGAAATTCTGGATCAAGCTATCGAATTAATTGCTACTCATCACGGCTACGATACTGCTTGGCAAGCTAACGAACGAGAGAGGTTTCTAGAAGTTGCAGATGCATATTAGGTTATGTTAATACTTCAACATGAGCATTTCAACCCTATTTTTGTTTGGTGGCTCTTTCTAATCTGTCGTTGATAGATAAACCCAAGCCAATTAATGGCATTTGTTCCGCTACGATCATATCAAGATTTAATTTGTCCAAACTATGTAGTGCTGCATACAAACTAGATGCGGCTTCTTTCAAATCCCCAGATGAGGATAAAACTTCGGTATGTACTATTTGTGGTGCCTTGATTTCTTTTTTGAAACTTAACACACCAATTCTTTTATTCTCAAACTGGTGAATGAAATCTTGAATGTTTTCTACTAAAAACGTTCGCGTATTGGGAGCATAATGACGGGCAAGCATGCCTGGAGCGTCAGGAGCAACTTCTTTTTTATTTCTTACAATAACCTCCCCAACAACATCTTCTATTTCCTCGATCGATATAGATCCCAATCTATACAATACAGGCTCTCCGTTTTCAAAACCAATGATGGTTGATTCAATTCCATTTTTACATATTCCTCCATCTAAAACCATTTTTAAGCTCCCGTCAAAGTAATCTTTCACATGTTTAGGGCTTGTAGGACTTATGCATCCAAAAGGATTGGCACTCGGTGCGGCAAGCGGAAAATCAAGTGCTTTCAATAAACCTGAAACGATCGGGTGATCTGGAATTCTTACCGCTACAGTATCTTTACCAGAAGTGATCCAATCTGGAATAATAGACTTTTTCTTTAGCACCATAGTTAAAGAACCTGGCCAAAAATGCGCTGCTAATAATCTGGCTTTTTCTGGAAAATCATCCACATATTCTTTCACTTTATCTATGGAGTAGGTATGGACAATCAATGGGTTAAAAAGTGGTCTTTGTTTTAATTTATAAATCTTCTGAATAGCTACTTCACTAAAAATGTTTCCAGCCAAACCGTAGACCGTTTCTGTAGGAATAGCAACTAAATTCTCGCCATTAAGAATTTCAACTGCTTGATCAATATTTTTTGAAATGATTGTCATTTCTAGTATTCAATTTTAATATTTGATGCAAAGATACGTTCTTCTCCAAAACATCATCAAAATAGCAATGGACTATTATCTCCAAGCCAATATGACATATATCTTTAAAAACAAGTTCACTTGTAAACTTTTTTAACATTCCGTTGTCTATTTAGTGCATAAATGAACTAAATGTCTAAATCAACATTCAACCCATATAATCATTTCGGGTTTCTAACCAACCGAGTTGCAAGACTAATCATAAAATCTGTGGAACCTTCGATGGAAAAAGACGGGCATCATTTTCCCGTTTCTTGTGTTGGAATTTTGGCAGATTTATGGTCTAAAGATGGTGTTAATCAAAAAGATTTAGGCATATCATTGGTAAAAACTAAGAGTAGCATCAATAAAATGTTGACCGCATTAGAAGAGGAGGGCCTTATCGTAAAAAAAAATGATCCCAATGATGGAAGAGGAAAGTTGATATTTCTTACTTCAAAAGGGAAAGAAATGCAATATACCATTGAAGAAAAAGGTCGTGAAATGGAAGCTATGTTATTAAGTGATTGCTCTGAGCAAGAAGTGAAAATAGCAAAAGAAGTGCTTACCAAAATGTATAAAAAACTGTATTCAACGGTCAACGGCCAACAACCTTAAATATCCTATTAAAAACATACCCAACAACTAAGCAAACTATTCAAAACTAAACTAATGAATAAATCGACGAGAAAAAATATTGTATCTGCAGCCATAACTGTGCTCATTCTGATATGTGGAGTACTTATCTATATAAAAATGGCCGCTCAAAAAAAATCTACGGTTTCTGAAGTGGTAGTTAAAAAAGAGAGAAGGACTGTACAAACATCTACGTTTTCATCTGGCATCGAATCAAATGGAATTGATGTTGATGGAAGAGTTGAGGCCCATGAACGAGTCAACCTCACTTCTCGAGTCCAAGGGGTAATGCAAAAAACAGGAACCACTATTAAAGAAGGAAAATACTTTAAGAAAGGAGATCTCTTATTTTCAATAGACAAACAAGAAGCTGTTTTTACTCTTAAGGCTCAAAAAAGTTCTTTAATGACAGCGATTACTCAAATGATGCCTGATCTAAAATTTGATCATCCACAATCTTTTGAAAATTGGTTAAACTATTTGAATGCTTTTGATGTCAATAAACCGATTCAACCCATGCCTGAACCAAAATCAGATCAGGAGAAATACTACGTTACTGGGAAAAACATTCTTAATCAATATTATACGATAAAAAGTCAGGAGACACGTTTAAAAGAGTACAATATATATGCTCCATTTTCTGGTGTTATTACCGTGATTAATGTGTTCCCTGGAACACTGATCAGCCCAGGTCAAACATTGGCTACTATGATCAACACCGAGCAATATGAGATTTCATCTCCCATCCCTCTGAGCGATCTCAAATATGTAAAAGTTGGTCAATCAGTTGAACTGAGTTCTACAGATCTATCCAGTTCATGGAATGGAAAAGTAAACAGAATCGGTACCCAAATCGATGCGGCCACTCAAAACATACCCATCTTCATTCGAGTCTATGGTAAAGGTTTAAAAGATGGAATGTATTTGAAAGGTAAATTACAAGGAAAACAATTAGAAGACGTTGTAAAGCTACCAAAAGATATTTTCTTAAGTGCAGAACAAGTTTATATCATTGAAGATTCTACACTTGTTGCCAAATCCATCTCTCCAGTAAAAAGAATGGCCAATCACGTTTTAGTGAAAGGTATTTCGCCTGCCGATAAAGTAGTTACTGGATCGTTAGCTGGGTTATTCGAAGGTCAAAAAGTCAATTATTAGATAAAATATTGAAGTTCTCTGAGTTTAGGCCCAGCAGAAACCACTCAATTAATTACAAAAGAAATATCGAATGAGAAGCATTGTAAAATATTTTATCAATAATGAGATCGCAGGAAATATCTTGATGATCCTACTCTTTATCGTTGGTCTGGTAGGGCTCTCGCAAATGAAGACAACTTTTTTCCCTGAGGTGGAGAGTAGAGTTATTTCAATACGAGCCATCTATCCTGGATCTTCACCTGAAGAAATAGAAGAAGGTATTGTTTCAAAAATTGAAGAGAACCTCAAAGGGTTGACCGGTATTGAACGAGTGACCTCCATATCTTCAGAAAACTCGGCCAGTGTTACAGTTGAAGTGTTAAAAGGGTACGACACCGATGTCATCTTGCAAGATGTTAAGAACGCAGTAGACGGCATCAATTCTTTTCCTGTATCCATGGAACCTGTAACGATCTACAAATTAGAAAACCTAGGTCGTGTACTGAGTTTTGCAATTTATGGAGATGTCCCCTTGAGAACCCTTAAAAAAGTGAGTCGTCGAGTTGAAGATGATTTAATGGCCTATGATGGTTTGTCCAAATTGACATTGACAGGATTTCCAGAAGAAGAAATTGAAGTTACCTTTAGAGAGAAAGACTTACGATCCTACAATATTACATTCGATGAAGCGGCAAGAAGAATTAGACAGACCAATCTAGAGTCGACAGGAGGAACCATTAAAACGGATAAAGAAGAACTCCTAATTCGTGCTAATAATAAGGAATACACTGCCAAAGAGTTTCAGGATATCGTTATAAAATCAAGTCCTAATGGAGGTATTGTCAAATTGTATGAAGTCGCAGATATTGCAGATAAATGGGAGGACAAACCACAACGAACCTATATCGGAGGTGAACCTGGGGTAGTCATTCAAGTCCAAAACACTTTGGAAGAAGACATGATTACTATTGCTGACAATGTGAAAAAATACATTGAAAAATTCAATATTGAAAACGAAGAAGTCAAGGCGCTAATCGTCGAAGATTCTTCTATTACATTGAACCAGCGGATCGAATTATTGACCAACAATGGTATCATTGGATTTTTCATTGTCTTATTGCTTTTGGCGATGTTTTTACATTACCGATTGGCATTTTGGGTAGCATTAGCTATTCCAATATCGTTTGCAGGTATGTTTCTTTTGGCATCGATACTAGGAGTTACGTT
The DNA here is from genome assembly GCA_029212405.1 of Saprospiraceae bacterium. GTDB lineage: Bacteria > Bacteroidota > Bacteroidia > Chitinophagales > Saprospiraceae > CAJXUU01. The sequence continues at coordinate 27,480 of JARGNR010000014.1, read as the reverse complement.
AAACGTAATATCCCTCTTTGGAATGATTGTAGTGATCGGGATTCTGGTGGATGATGGAATTGTCATTGCAGAAAATATTTATCAACACTACGAACGTGGAGCGAAGCCTTTTCAAGCCGCAATAGATGGTACAATGGAAGTACTTCCAGCTGTATTCTCAGCCATTATAACGACCGTCATCGCTTTTTCAGCTTTCTTCTTTATTGATGGCCGATTAGGAGATTTCTTCAGAGAAATGGCTATTGTGGTTATTTTTTCACTCGTATTTTCATTGGTAGAAGGAGCACTTATCCTCCCTGCCCATATTGCCCATTCCAAAGCATTAAAACGAGGAGAAAAACCGAATGCCTTGATGACTGGTCTCGACAATATGATGGCATTTTTAAGAGATATGATTTATGCGCCCGTTTTGAATTGGGCGGTTCGATTCAACTACCCTACTCTTGCCATTTGTATCGCGTCTTTGATGATCACTTTTGGTGCCTTACAGGGTGGATTTATAAAAAGTACCTTTTTTCCAGTGATACCAAGAGATAATTATACGGTAGATCTAAAATTGCCTGCAGGTACCAGAGAAGACATTACGATAGATGTATTGGGTCGAATAGAAAAAGTAACAGAAGAAGTGAACCGAGAGTTGGCCGACGAATTTCTTGAAGAAGGTGTTTTTCCCATTACTAAAATTCAAAAGAACATTGGACCTGCCACCTATCAGGGAAATATTCAAGTATCTCTTTTGGATGGAGAAACGAGAGGCGATATAACCGCGCGTATGATTATCGCTAAGGTGCGAGAGAAATTGGGTGCAGTGGATGAAGCAGAAACATTGACCTTCTCCTCAGGATCTCCGTTTGGAAAACCACTTTCTGTTTCATTATTGGGTTCGGAACCCGAAGAATTAGAAAGAGCAATAAAAGCAGTCAAAGACAATCTATCCAAGATATCAGATCTTAAAGATATTGTAGATAACAATCAACAAGGGCTTAAGGAGATTTCACTTGCATTGACTCCTCAGGCCTATAATTTAGGATTTACCTTACAAGAAATAATCAGTCAAGTGAGACAGGGATTTTTTGGTGCAGAAGCCCAAAGAATTCAAAGAGGAGAAGATGAAATTCGAGTTTGGGTGCGATACGATTTATCAGATCGATCAGATATTTCTGACCTGGCAGATATGCGTATACGGTCCACCGATGGAAGGTCAGTGCCTTTATCAGAATTGGCCACTTTTACCACCGAAAGAGGAGTGATCAATATTAATCGTATTGATGGAGAACGAGAAGTAAGAATTGAGGCAGACGTCTCCAGCGATGGGGTGAGTATAAGTGATATTACCAACGATGTGAAATCGGTTATTCTGCCAGAAACACTCAAAGATTTTCCAAGTGTGCGTGCCTCTTTTGAGGGCCAAGATCGAGAACAAGGTAAAACACAAAAATCACTCGCTCTGGTTATGCCATTGATTTTCATGATGATGTTCTTTGTGATTACTTTGACATTCAAATCTGTAAGTCAAGCTTTAATTGTACTCGCATTGCTTCCGTTTGGATTTGTGGGTGTAGGATTTGGTCATTGGGTGCATGGACTGCCTATAAGTTTATTTTCTATTCTTGGTGTGATTGCCTTGATCGGTATATTTGTAAACGATGCCCTCGTATTCATTACCACATTTAATGAACGGATAAAAGCAGGATACGATGTAAAAGTAGCCGTAATTGAGACAGGGAAAGCGCGATTTAGACCTATCCTTCTTACCTCAATTACTACGATTGCAGGTCTAGCACCTTTGATCGTTGAAAAAAGTTTTCAAGCACAATTCTTAATCCCAATGGCAATATCTGTAGCCTATGGATTATTGGTTGGTACTTTTATTCTATTGGTACTGATCCCAGCATTATTAGTCATCTCCAATAAATCTAAAACTGGATTGGTAAAAATATATACTGGAGAATCCGTTGCACCAGAACTAGTTGAACCTGCACATCCAGAAAAACAAGGCTACTTCTGGCTGTATTTGTCCATTATGGTTCTGATCTACTTAGTACTCAAAGTGATGATGTCCTAAAATAATTAAGATAGCTATTCACATTACACAAAAGAAACAATGAAACATCTATATATAATTATTCTACTTCTAACTGCACCTTTCCTTTCTATAGGTCAGGAATCCATGACATTGGAAAAAGCATTATCCATAGGTCTGGAAAACAACTATGGAATCAAAATTGCAGATATGTCCATTCAAATTGCAGAAAACAATAATTCCTGGGCCCGAGCTGGTAAATATCCAACAATAGATCTAAGCGGGTCATTTTCAAATAATCTTGTCAATGAAAACAATCCAGCCAGTTTCCTTCAAGGAGTCTATTATAGTGGAGGATTGGGCGCAAATGTAGATGCCAATTGGGTAGTGTACAATGGGGGTAGAATCAGACTTAATAAAGATCAGCTCGAACGGTCGGTAGATCAGCAACGATTAAATAAGGCTACAGATATCAATCAACTGTTCAGGACCATCTACCAACAATACTATGAGGTTGTCTTTCAACAGGAACAACTCGAAGTATTGAATCAACTATTGGCTCTTTCGCAAGATAGATTGGCATATGAAGAAACCAAACGTGCTTTTGGCTCGTCCAATGCCTACAATTTGATTCAATTTGAAACTTCTGTTTTGGCTGATACTAATTCCATCATCACTCAAAAACAAAATGTAGACGTTGCCAAAAGAACATTGTACAACACGCTGGATATTGCTGGATATGAAGATTATATTTTTGAAGAACGCTTGAGCATTACACAGGAACCAATAGATGCTGAAAAATTAAAGTCATTGATGAGTGAAGAAAACTATACCATCAAAAGTTTGGAAATGATTGCTGCTATCAACCGACTCAATACAGGAATTGCAAAGGCTGCCACAAAACCTGTAGTTAGTATCAACGGAGGAGTAGGTTTTACTGAAAATGGATTTAAATTTTTCGCAGATGACCCAAATTCTGGAGATCCATTCCCCTTCGTTTTTGGGAACAGGATTACTGGTAACATAAATGCAGTTGTCAGTTATAATCTCTTTGATGGTGGAGTCCGGAAGACCGATATTCAAAATGCAGAATTGCAAGAACAGATAGATCAGTTGAGTATTGTCGAAGCAAAAGCAGAACTCAACAACCAACTCGATATATTAATTGGAAATTATCAGAATCAGTTGGCATTGCTAGATATTGCAGATCGTCAAGTTCAATTGGCTAATTCCAATCTTGAAATAACGGAAGAGCGATTTAAATCTGGTGTCCTGACATCTTTGGATTATAGAAATGTTCAAAACCAATACTTAAATGCTGCTTTTGGAAAAGTAGGTGCTATTTATAGTTTATTGGTTACAAAAAGTGAAATAGATTTCCTTGTAGGTATTTTTGGAGAATAAGGTTCAAATTAATGTTTTATTCTAAGTCAAGATCAACATTACCAATCATTGGATTTCCTACAATTGGCAATGTTGCAATTTCATAAATTAGAGTAGTTTAAGTACACGTCATTCTGCGTGTTTTAAACTTACCTTTTCAAAATAATACTAGCTATTTTTTAGAAATACGTTTGTGCGTCCATTTTGCATTCATATGCTCAGAATAGGGTTTGTTCCTATTGGGATCATACATTAACCTTCCTTTGTCTTTCCCTTGTTTATTCACTTCATTTTGAATTCTATTGTCTTTAGCAAAAGTATCATTTCTAATTCCAGTAACTTGCCAACTCACCTCTACATTAGGTTGATCCGTTTTAATCACAAATTGATTGTTCTCTACCTTTTTCCAAATTATAGCTTGAGCAAAACTACCGATCACCGTCAACTGATATCTATAATCAATATTTAGAGCATTAAAATAATTTGGCAAATCAACGATTGCTTCTCCCTCCTTGTCCGTGATGATGTTTCCATTGTAAATATTCATCATATCTGGGGATTCAACAAAAGAGTGATACAGGTACTTATTTTGAGGATCCAATGGGTGATCAATCTTAAATGAACCTCCCGATTTACTTATCATTCCAAACACATTGAAATCCCCAAAAACGTCTGCACTTTCACTAGTCGCATTAAAATCCAATCCGATAAAAGAAGGGCCTTCAAATTTTGAGATTCCAAAAGCATCTACAAAAAAATCAAGGTCTACATTGGGATCATGGGCCTCAAATCCCATATTCTTTACATCCAAAAATTTATTGGCTTCTTCTACATGTACATTCCCTGCTTCCAGTTTAGTCATTTTGTTTTCTAACGGATTATCAAATGTGCATTCCAAAGCATTGTATTCCATGATTGTACCAGTAAGAGGGCTTATCATTTTGTAGGTATACAAATTTGCTGTTTCCATGGTGGCTATAACCTCATTATCGTTATTAAAAAAACTAGTCATTCCATTTTCAAATACCTCTTTGTAAGTCCTATTACCATTTTCATCAAAATTCTCTTTTGTCACTTTATCTGAATTACTATCGTCATATTCAAGTTTCTCCTTTATTGTCTGACCATCTGGGTGATAATATATTTCTACATAAGAACCGTTCATCCCAATTTCTTCTTCATGGGTCAAATCTCCAGCAGTGTTGAAAAATTTGTTGGCGACAAATCCAAACCCTGGAAAGTAAGCTTGAGTCTGACTAGGTGTTGTACCATCTTCGTGAAATAGCGTTTCAAACTTTCCAGCGCCAGTTGATTCAACCACAGATTCTATAGTCCCATCTGCCCTGCGTGTAGTTGTCTTGGTGACTCCGTTGGCATCTTTACTCACGTGAATTCTTGGAGGTGATGGCATACTTCTATTTTGGCTACTTGTACCTTTAATCAAATTCGAACTTGTGTCCTGTACCTCTCCAACACTATAAAAGACATTGCCATCAGAATCTAATATATCTAAGGTATACGTTGAAGGATTTAAAACAAAGACCGTTTCCCCATTTTCATTTTTAATCTCTAATTTATCATCAATCCTTGCATCTCCCGAAATATGCAATTTTGCTTGAGGAGTTGAAGTTCCTACGCCCACATTTCCAGATTGACAAAATATACTCAGCTGGTAGAAACATGCGATTCCAAAAATTATAAACTTTTTCATACAATTAATTTTCATTTCGATCTTTACTATTTAAAATCAAAAGTCTTACAAAAATCAATGCTTACGGTAGCTGAAATACGTCATTCAGAAGCAGATTTGCGACAATCCTAAAAATATGTGGCATCTAAGAAAAGACAGAGCTCATATAAACTCCAATGGAAATACGACATGATATACCATTAATACGACATCCCTTTGGTACTATCTCTTTTTTTTGCTTAGATTGGATAAAAAGCTATACCCCTAGAAATGAAAAACATTCTAATCCTTTTTTGCTTTATTTCACTGATATCGTCTCCCATAGATGTATACAGTCAAAATAAATCCTTGGATTCACTTAAGCAGCTATTTTACAACCAACCTATCAACGTCTCTTCAATACAAATTTGCCATGAAATTGCACTGTTGGAAAGACAGATAAATGCTGATTCTGCCAATCATTATTTCAAGCTTGCCATACAACATGCTGCTCAGAAAAACACCGACATTCAAGTAGAGGTCATTGTTGATTATTCTGATTATCTCATGTCTTATGCCAACCAGCACGAAAAAGCAGATTCGATCATCCAAATAGGTATACGTCTTGAAAAAACGCACTCTAATCGTCCACTTGAGTTACTTACTTTGTACAAATGGAAAAGTATTGCAAATGGAGTGATGGAAAATGTTGAAGCAAGTGAAAAAGCAATTACTGATGCCAATCAATTGATTGAATCGAATAAATTTACAGATAAAGAATTAGGGATTTACTATAGCGATATTTCTCAGTTTTATGGAATCATAGGCAAATTTGATCTGTATACTTCTTCATTATTAACCGCCATCGAATATTATGAAAAAATAGATGATGTTGATGGAATATCGATTGCGTATTTAAATCTTGCCATTAAGCATGTAGATCTTGAGCAATATAATAAAGTAAAAGATTTCGGCGAAAAGGCGCTTGACGTGTTGCAAGACCAAAACAATGCATTTCTAATGGGGCATTGTAATGTCATTCTCATGGTTGCGAATTCAGAATTGCAATTTTCTGAACAAGCAAAATCTTATGGAGAAACTGCACTCACGATCTGGAGAAAACTCAATAATACTGTTCAAGAAGCGAGCATCCTTAGAAATTTATCTACCCTAAACCGTAAATCCAAGAATTATGATATTGCGTTGGTAGAAATCAATGAATCAATTGCTCTATTTCAGAAATTAAATATTCCAGAACAACTTTTATTTTGTTGGGCTGAAAAAGCAGTCATTCAAGCTGAACGTGGTCGGCAATTACTTTCGACTCAGGCATTGGACTCGTTCTATCAGATCGAAAAAAGTTTGAACATTACTACTACCGATAAAATGAGTTTGTTGAAAACTATAGAACAAGTGCACGCTACAAATGAAAATTACCAAGAAGCATATATTGTCCAACAAGAACTGAATATTCTAAAAGACTCATTGATCACATCGGAAAACTTAGCCAAAGTGGAGGAGCTAGAAGCTCAATATTTCACCAAAGAAAAAGATGCTGCTTTAGCGCTTCAAAAATCAAAACTTGACCAACAGAAAACGATCATGTGGATTTTTGGATTATTGCTTATTTCATTGTTGGCTCTAGTCTTTGTTTTCTGGAAAAATGTAAGGTATAGAAAACAAGTAAACAAACGCCTATTGGAATTGGATACAGCTAAGTCAAGGTTTTTTACTAATATATCTCATGAACTAAGAACTCCACTCACATTGATCCTGGCTCCTCTTTCAGAGTCCTTAAAAAAAATAGAAAACCCATCGATTAAAGAGGAGTTACAATTAGCACATTCTAACGGTAAAAAATTAGCCGACCTCATTAATGAAATTTTAGATCTATCAAAAATAGAAGGAGGCAAAATGAAGTTGAAGGAAACTCCAGTTGCTTTAGAGCAACTGCTTCGGCGGATATTATACAGTTATCATTCTTTTGCCCAAATGAGGAATTTTATTTTGGCTTTTAGTTATCACCTCCCTCAAGAGCTCGGGGTATTACTTGATGTTGAAAAGATTGAAAAAGTTCTAAATAATCTATTGTCCAATGCCTTCAAACACAGTAATCCTGGAGGAGTGATCACATTACGTGTATCATCTGTCTCCTATTCAAACAGCCATCTCAATTCTAAAAATCCTTCAATGCTGCCTGTAGTGACGCCCAAAAAAATGATAAAAATAGAAGTACAGGATACAGGTAAAGGAATTCCAAATCAAGAAATAGCAAAGATTTTTGATCGATTTTATCAAATTGATGATTCTTCCCAGCCGTTACAAGGGGGTACAGGCATTGGATTGTCCTATGCTAAAGAAACCTCGCGTTTTATGGGAGGCGATTTATTTGTTGAAAGCGAACTGGGCAAAGGGTCCAACTTCATTTTCTACCTCCCATTGAAAAAAGTAAAGATTGAATCAATCGTAGAAGACAAAAATGAAGTATTCGAACACACTATACCACCAACGCAGGACTATGTTTACCGGATAGATACCGATCAAAAAAGTAAAATCCTCATTGTAGAAGACAACCCTGAGATGAGTGATTTTTTAACCAAAATATTAGCTGATCAATATGAATGTGATACTGCTATGGATGGTCAAATCGCCCTAGAAAAAATCAAAAAAGGCAACTTTAATCTCATTATTTCTGATGTAATGATGCCCAATATGGATGGATTTGAGTTATTGAAGGAACTAAAACAACTAGAAAAGCAAAAACATATACCTGTTATTCTTCTTACTGCTCGAGCAATGGAAGAAGACAAATTAAACGCTCTTCGGTTGGGTGTAGATGATTACTTGACAAAGCCATTTAGTGTTCCAGAATTGATCGCCAGAACAAAAAATCTCATTCAGAATAAAGCAATTAGAGATGAAGTTGCCCAACAGCCTTCCTTAGATTCTGAGCCCTCAGTTTCTTTGACCTTTGAACAACAACAACTTAAAAAGGCAGAAACTATTGTATTCGAAAATATAGGCAACGGACAATTTAAAGTGGACGACTTGGCCAGCCAGATGAACTATAGCCGAAGACAACTGGAAAGGATCATAAAGAAACGTACTGGATTGACTCCTGGTGGACTGATACGTGAAATACGTTTACAAAAAGCAAGACAATTATTAGAAAGTCGCCAATTTGCTACTATAGCAGAGGTGAGATATGCAGTAGGTTTTGATAACGCTTCACATTTTAGCAAAATATTTCAAGATCGATTTGGAATCAAACCAAGCATGGTGTGATAGGCAGTTGTTTATTTCTTCGTCTCAAAAATTTCTTTGAACACCGCTTTTCTTCGTTCACCTAATACAATGACCGAACCATCGATCATAGTGATTTCCATTCTTAGATGTTTACTACAATGAACGATGTGATTAAGATTAATCAAACTAGACCTACTGCAGCGGAAAAAGGATTTGTTATTCAATGAATCTTCGTATGTTTTTAAACTTTTTGAAACAAGAATATTTTCTCTACCTAAGATATGAAATAAGGTATAATTTGATTTTGCTTCGCACCAAACAATGTCATCTGTTTCAATGAAATGCAATCCATCTTGTGTAGGCAAAACGATTTTAGAAAAGTTTTGATTATTTACGCTATTCCAAATTTGGACTTGATCTCGTTTATTCTGTTCACTTTTCATTTCTACCACCTTTTTTATCGCAGTTTGCAATTCGTCAATATCAATAGGTTTCAAAATGTAATGAATGGCAGAATAGTTAAACGCCTTTATTGCAAATTCGGAATATGCTGTAGTAAATATTACTTCAAACTCATGATTGGGAAGGTAATCAAAAAGTTTAAATCCATTTTCATTGGGCAATTCGATATCTAGAAAGACAATATCAGGGTCGAGATGCGGAATTTCACTTACTGCATCTGCAACGGTTCCTGCATTCCCTATCAACAATAAGTTTTTGCAGTACTTCTTAATAATCTTTGTAAGATTTTCAAGACTGGCTTGTTCATCTTCTACGATGTATGCTTTTAAAATTTTTGTCTTCATTCACTAAAAAGATCTTAACACATCAATTATTTGTTAGAAAAAATATTTGATTCAATTTCATTTAATAAGTCAAAATATGCTTTTATCCTTCATTAACCACTACTCAATAATTTAACTCACTTTCGATGAATAATGTATATAAATTTAGCCTAAGATTAAAATTTAACTATCTAAATTTTTACAGGTACTGTACGATGGACCAATGGGTAGAGAATTACTAATCTTATCACGATAATCCAATCTAAAGCACCAACTTAAACCTGAAACCCATGACATTCGTTGTGGGTTTTATTCATTTATAGTTGGTCCATTGAAGTTTTATTCCTTTTTTAATTCAATATCTCCAAAGCAATCGTAACTCGAGTTCCATTGGGTTGGTCATCATCACTCATTAAATCCTCCACCCAAATTTTATTGGACTTATTTTTCTGAGCAAAATTCAACAAATTGATTCTTTCCTTTGTAGTTTTTATACCTGAAGAGATATGTTTGTCATCCTTATTTTTACCTATGCGCTTCGCTTGTTCTCTTCCAATCCCATCATCTTCAATAATGATTTTTAATAGGTTGTCTTCCGATTTAAAACTGATTTTTAAATGTCCTTTTCCTTTTTTGTGAAATAACCCATGCTTGAAAGCATTTTCAACAATCGGTTGAATTAATAATGGTGGAATCCTAACCATATCTCGATTCTGGTCCAACTCATCATCGATCTGCACAGAAATGTCCACCTTTTCTTTGAATCGCAATTTTTCTAGATCTAGATATAGAGTTAAAAAATCCAACTCTTCTTCTAATGTAATTGATCTGCCCTTGGAATACTCAAATATCATTCGAATGAGCCGTGCAAATCTGGCTAGGTAGTTCATGGCCTTTTCCTCTTCATCTGTACCAATAAAACCCTGTATGGCATTCAAAGAATTGAAGATAAAGTGAGGATTCATTTGCAACTGTAATGCTTGATCCTTTATCTTATTGATTTGGGTAAGATACTCTCGTTTTGTTTTTTCCTCCTTTCTGACTCTCCTTGACCTGTACATCACTATTAAATATACAATTCCAATCAACATCAGAGCTCCAAGAGTCATTGCCCAGATTGTATTCCACCAAGGTAAATCAATTTCAAAATTCAAAAATATGGGCTCACTTTCCAATCCTATAGAATTAATACCAATGGCTTCCAATGCATATTTTCCTGGTTTTAATGTAGGCATTCGAATATATGCATCCGATGTAGAAATCCAGGAAGTATCAATATTTGTAATCCTATATTTAATTTTTTTATCCTTTCCAGAGCTGAAAGAAATATTTTGAAAATTTATTTGGACATTATTTTCGGTATAATTTAGTCTCATACCCTCCAAGTACTCTTTGCTGACACCGTTCACTATCACCTCTTTTAAAGAAAGTAATGGCCCTTTGACCGATAATTCATTCACATTCTGCTGAGTTAAAATCGTTAATCCTTCGATCGTACCCACCCAATATTCGTCGTTAATAATCTTACATACCAACACTTCATCCGAAGGTAAAAAATTATAACTATTAATAATTTTGAATGTCCGATTGTCTATATTAAAAATGCATAATCCTGAATTCGTAGAAATTTGCAACTCATTTTCATATCGAAAAACCTTATTGACATTATTTGAAATTAGTCCTAATGCTACATCTATATGGTCAACTATTGAATCATTTTTCAACTTGAACACCCCTTTTGTACGCGTACCAATCCATAGAGATGTATCTCTGCCACCAGTAATGGATGTTATGCTATACGACTTAAGTGCATCTACTTTTACAAATTTCAACGAGTCAAAATCTGCTCGAAATAGACCCTGGGTACTTCCAGCATAATATTTACTCAATGAAGATTGTTTATAAGCACTCAACATCCGCACATTGATTAGAAAAGTATTATGTCTATCTGGCTCTTGGATAAAACCATTTTTATCATAGATGGATATCCCACTTCTAGTAAAAGCATAGACGGTTGAATCATTGAGTAAAAGTGCTTTGTTTGAATATCTTCTATCGTGGAAGGTAGAATATTTCAATGTCATATCATTGATGATCGAAATTCCCATTTCTTCATACCCTATTACAATCCCATTGCTCTCAACGAAGCTAACCTGTCTTTTTCGATCAGTGAGTTGGATCGATTTTTTCTCCTCAAAAGGATTAATTATGATTTCACTGAATATAGTACCTAAATAGATATTACCTAGCTTGCTTTTGTGTATAGCGTTAATCCCTTTTCCTATTGTAAATCTCCGCTGATTCAGTTTGAATAGTAAATTAGACACGCGCAATAGCCCTCTGCTTCTAGTAGTTATCCAGGCATTTCCCTCCACATCAAAAAAAATGGTATTAACACTTATATTATCAAAAAAAGGTAGAAATTCTCCATTTTTACTATTGTAATAGATTATTCCACTTCCTTTAATTATAAAATTATCCCCTTTGTGTTCAAGCAGTCTTTGGTAAAAATTATCCTTCAATCTATCTTTCAACTTTTGATCTACTAAAAGGACTCTATGGTAACTTAATTGTTGACTGCGAACAAATGCCTTTCGTTTACCTTCAATAATATTTTCATCCCAATTATATACACTAGAATCTGTTAGACACAAGTACTTATTCTTTCCAAGAATCTCATATATATTTTCATTTCCCGAATCAAAGTATAATCTTGAATTACTTACGAGTTTAACTTTTTTTCCATCCAACTCCCAAACTTTATCAATTCCTGCATCACGATTAGGCATCCCTAAGAGGTAATCCTTGTCTTTCCTTAATGCAAAATCTGCAAAGCCTTTAGGAATATCTGGGAGTTCAATTAACTCCATCTTTCCATTCTCAATAATTCCTAATTGTCCACTTAAATTTTGAAAATAGATCTTCCCTTTTCTATTAATACCAGCTCGAACAATATCATTGTCCAATAAATCAGGATGCGTATATCTTTCGAATTCATCTCCATCAAAAGAAACCAAACCATTTTCAGTTCCAATCCACATCAACCCTGAACTATCCTGAAAAACATTGTAGGTCTTCATACTTGGCAGACCATCCCGATCACTGAATTGCTCAAATCCTATGTCTTGTGCACTAGCTAGTAAGGAATAAAACAATAAAAAATAGAATAAATATAATCGGGTAAAGCCCACAATAATCTGTTATTTAACTTTAGAAAAAATGATACAACTGATTAAATAAATTGATTTGTACATAAAAAAAAGGGTTATCTATTTGACTTCTAACTCACTTAATAATCCAAAGTATAGTTTCGTCCTTAAAAATCCGTCACTCACTCATTTTACTTAATATGAGAAAATAAAGTATATAAATTTGATAGAAGTTCAAAATCTTTCCCCAAAAGAAAAGATGAAGATGTAAAGATTTCAGTACCTGCCATTAAGGACGTATCACTGTACATATTCCTATCACGCTAGACTGTGAAATGCAGGTCATCCTGTTTTGGAAAATCCCATACTCAATGAACCATTGGGTTATGGGATTTTTAATTTCTTTTTCCTATTAATCTCCATGAATTCAATTCTAAGAAGTGGAAATGATGAATTGCTTTCCTATCTTTGGTACTCTACATTAAATTTAAATAAACGGATGAATAAAGTTGTAAAAGACGCTAAAGAAGCCATTGAAGGAATCACAAGTGGTATGACATTGATGGTGGGAGGTTTTGGACTTTGCGGAATTCCTGAAAATTGTATTTCTGCTCTAGTCGACTTGGGTGCAAATAACCTTACTTGTATATCCAACAATGCCGGTGTTGATGATTTTGGTCTAGGACTACTATTACAGCAAAAACAGATAAAAAAAATGATCTCCTCCTATGTAGGAGAAAATGATGAGTTTGAACGACAAATGCTTAGTGGAGAATTAGAAGTAGATCTTATTCCACAAGGCTCCCTGGCCGAAAGATGTAGAGCAGGTGGTGCAGGAATCCCTGCTTTTTTTACACCTGCTGGATATGGTACCGAAGTAGCTTTTGGGAAAGAAGTTCGATATTTTGACGGCAAACCTCATATCCTAGAATCTGCCTTACATGCAGATTTTGCATTGGTTAAGGCTTGGAAAGGAGATCGATTTGGCAACCTAATTTTTAAAGGAACAGCACGGAACTTTAATCCTGTAATGGCAATGGCAGGTAAAATTACAGTCGTTGAAGTGGAACATCTAGTAGAACCTGATGAACTGGATCCCAATACAATTCATCTTCCTGGAGTATTTGTCCAACGAATATTTGAGGGTAAAAACTATGAGAAAAGGATCGAACAAAGAACTGTCCGTCCAGTAGAATAACCACCATCTTCACCTATTTGAAGTATAGATAAAAATTAAAAGAAATGTTAGATAGAAACGGAATCGCTCAGAGGATAGCACAAGAGCTTCAAGATGGATGGTATGTAAACCTAGGAATAGGAATACCTACATTAGTCGCCAATTATATTCCAAAAGGAATCTCTGTAGAATTTCAATCAGAAAATGGCCTGCTAGGTATGGGACCATTCCCATTTGATGGAGAAGAAGATGCCGATTTGATCAATGCAGGTAAACAGACCGTAACCATGTTGCCTGGAGGTAGTATTTTCGATTCATCTCTCAGCTTTGCAATGATACGGGGCAAACATGTTCAGTTGACTGTATTGGGGGCCATGGAAGTGGCAGATAATGGTGACATCGCCAATTGGAAAATTCCAGGTAAAATGGTAAAAGGAATGGGAGGAGCAATGGATTTAGTAGCCTCTGCTGATAACATCATTGTGGCTATGGCACACACCAATAAGCGTGGACAATCCAAATTACTCAGACAATGTACATTGCCCCTAACTGGAGTAAAGTGCGTTAAAAAAGTGGTGACCAATATGGCAGTAATGGATATTACACCTGATGGGTTCAAACTGTTGGAAAGAGCTCCAGGAGTTTCTGTTGAAGATATTAAAAACGCTACTGAAGGAAGATTAGTGGTAGAAGGTGAAATACCTGAAATGCAGTTGTAATAATTTCTATATTTTAGAAATCTTTGGACACTCCAGTCTTCCAAAATATTTAGTAATACTCAAACTTAAAAAAGTATAGCGGTCATTGTCGCTGCTATTCCCTCGTTGACGGCCTGGCACTCCTATTCCGTCCACCAATGCACGATTAGAAAGTGCAACAGCTTCTGGACCACGAACAGCTTGTAGTCTGGCAAAGTCTGGGTACGTCGTACTGACATCATCAATGTAATCAGTAAAAAGTCGTCGGGTTGTAAATTCCGCAGCAAAAGTCAGATCTTCACTAATGTCATATTTAAATCCTGCTCCTAAGGTAATACCCCCACTAAACAAAAAGTACTCTTGGCTAATGTCTTGTCCTTCTGTACCTAATTTTTGCAAAGCGTATTTTTGCCCATTCAATTCTGCTGTTGGATTGTACTTAAAAGCAGAAAGCCCAACAAATACAAAAGGACTGTACGTTTCAAACTTACTTCCCCGAATATGCTCTAAGAAATTGAATTCAAATCCTGCAGTGAGATCATAAATATTTGAACTGAAACTCAAATTTCTATTGCGGTTGAAATTATTGTCTGAGTCTGCATCATTTGCAGATATATGACCAAAATTTAGACTTCCTCTCAATGCAACTCGACTATTAAAGTTCCATTTTCCCAACACGCCCCCAGCAAGACCAGGAGAATTAATGTTGACTTTGTTGTTGAGGTCACCATAGTACAAACTCGTACCTAACCAACCTCCTACTTCCCATCCTTTTTGTGCAAAAGAAAATGTGACTGAAAAAAGAAAAATGAAAACAACAGCTAATCGTCTGTACATAATATATTTACTTAACTCGTCTCTTAACGGAAACACTGCTCTTTTTGTTTTCCAGAGCATTGAAAATCAAATGAAATAATCTGATTTGTTAAAAGAAGCCGCAAATTTAAAACTCTTTCGAATAATTAAGCCATGTCGGGCCTCCTATTCCAAAATTCAATGTATTTTTGACCACTTTGAAAAAAATATCTTCATGCAACTACTAAGAAAATCATTCCTACTATCATTTGTATTCCTAATTCTCTCTTGTGGAGAAGATTCTACTACATCACAAACTGGAAAAGAAAGGCCTCACTCTCCATTTGTTTTCAGATCTGTATTGGATAAAAATCCAAGAATGATCACATTTGCACTCAGTGATGAAATATGGGCGGCCTACAGTACAAATGATTGCGGTCTATACAAAGCCTGGAACGGCAATGTCAATTTTGAAGGTACTGTGTATAATACACATCATGGACCTCAACCCACTACCATTGGAAATGCATACATGGAAAATGACGTAGAGAAAATTTGGGTACTAAAAGATGGCAACGGGACAGATTTAAATGCCACCGTTTCTTATCAAGGCCATAAATTAATCAATGACGGAGCTGCGATTATGCTCGAGATGAATGCTCCAGGTCTTGAAACACCAATATCGATTACAGAACAACCTGAAGCATCAATTTCTGATTCTAACCAACCTATTTTCGAAAGAACTTTTACAACAGAAAATGTACCTGAGGGATATACGATCAATTTTACCTTTAATACAAATAGTATTGTCGTTGAAAGCAACATTAAAACAAATGGTACATTGACTATTAATGAAAAGAAAGAACAGGAAATTGATAAAAGAGTAATTCTTGAAATAGAAGGAACCCTTGCACTTAATTCTAATGCAGAAACCTTTTTAAATACTACCTTCTTATCTTCTCCTGTGATTATCAACCCGCTCAATATGGGTACGGAAGAAGAAGACGAGTCTGTACAATTGCATCCTGGAGCTCGATTGATTGCAAAAAATGACTGTAAAACCTGTCACAACAAAAATGTAAAAACGATTGGCCCTGCCTATATATCTGTAGCTAGAAGATATAAAACGAGTGAAGAAGCTGTTGCCATGCTTTCTAATAAAGTACGACTTGGTGGTACAGGAGTATGGGGAAATCAAATAATGAATGCTCACCCAGACTTATCTGAAAACCACATAAAGACAATGGTCGAATACATCTTGTCTTTGGATGCTGAAGAAGAAGCGAGAGCCGGTGTAGCACCAGAAGTAAAAGACCAGGTAAAAAACTATAGCCCATTGGCGGATGTCAAAGAATCTGACTTAATCCCAGGCATTGTCACCACTGTTTATAAATGGAATAATCTAGGTAATAAGATTCCAAATGTTTCTGGGAAAACTCCAATTTATGCTGGTGTAATGCCCAATTTTGACAACGTAAGGGATGATGGATTTAAAGGCCTTAAAGATAATTTTGTACTGGTTGGTGAAGGTTATTTGGATATAGACAAATCTCAAAATTATGCCTTCCGTACATGGAGTGATGATGGTTCAGTTTTATACCTTAATGACAAAAAAATCATTGACAATGATGGAATGCATGGCGTAGAGTATAAAGAAAACATGGTCTTTCTAGAAGAGGGATTATACAAACTGCGTCTAGAATTTATGCAAGGAGGTGGCGGAAAATTCCTTTCCATGAATTGGAAACCTGAAGATTATGACGCTTGGGCAGTTGTACCTATGTCTGTCTTACTCCACTCCAAAGATCAACAAAAGATCATTGGAGATAAGATTTTGCCAATGGCTAATATTACCAAAATACCTGGTGATAGATCTCCACTTGTTGATGTTCATCCTTCTTTTACTCTACATCAGGCGAGATCAGAAAACTTTACACCAAAGGTTGGAGGAATTGATTTTCTCAGTGATGGCCGCATGGTGGTGAGCACATGGGATGCAGCGGGCTCCGTGTATATTGTTGAGAATCATAAAAGTGAAAACCCAGATGAGATCAAACATACCCTTTATGCCCAAGGATTAGCAGAACCATTAGGACTTAAAGTCGTAGATGATCGTATTTTCATCATGCAAAAACAAGAAATGACGGAGTTGGTAGATACCGACGGAGATAATGTTGCGGATGAATACAAAACATTGTGTGATGATTGGAAGGTATCTGCCAATTTTCATGAGTTTGGTTTTGGGTTAGAGGAAAAAGACGGGTATTTGTATGCTACTCTTGCCACTGCCATTGAACCTGGAGGAGCGAGTTCGAATCCACAAATTGAAGATAGAGGAAAGGTATTAAAAGTAAATATCAATACTGGAGAAAGAACATTTGTCGCACATGGCCTTCGTACTCCAAATGGAGTAGGAATGGGATATGGAGGAGACATCTACGTAGCCGATAATCAAGGAGACTGGTTACCAGCGTCAAAAATCGTGCATGTACAAGAAGGGGCATGGTTTGGATCTAGATCTGTTGATTTTGAAGGGACAGAAGGGTTGACCGAGACTCCTCCTTTGGTATGGCTACCACAAGATGAAATAGGAAATTCACCAAGTACCCCATTATCAATAAATATAGGTCCTTACAAAAACCAAATGATTCACGGTGAAGTTACACACGGTGGGGTAAAACGAGTATTTGTAGAAGAGATAGAAGGACAACGACAAGGAGCATTATTCCGATTTATCCAAGGCTTAGAAGCAGGAGTCAATAGAATACGATGGTCTCCAGATGGAGATTTGTATGTTGGAGGTATAGGGTCTACGGGAAACTGGGGTCATGGCGGAAAACTATGGTACGGCTTACAAAGATTGTCCTACAATGAAAAAGTGGCATTCGAAATGTTGGCCGTTAGGGCGAAATCCAATGGAATGGAAATAGAATTTACAGAAGCACTTGAACCTGGAGATGGATGGCAATCGGATTCTTATGAAGTTATGCAATGGTATTATAAACCAACCATTGAGTATGGAGGACCAAAAATGGACAATAGAGAATTAAATGTGAAGTCTGCTACCGTATCTGAGGATCGAAAAAAAGTATTCCTTGAAATAGATGGAATCAAAGAGAATCATGTGGTCTATATTCGATTAAAAGACAAATTTATCAGCAGTACTGGAAATTCGCTTTGGTCTCCAGAATGTTGGTATACCATGAACAAAATTCCAAAAAATAATAATGGCGTCGTTAAATCTGCTCCATTCACAATTGCAAATAATACACTGACTCCTATTGAGAAAGAACAAGGATGGAAGTTGCTTTTTGACGGTAAACAAATTACCGAATTCAGAAATTTCAAAAAACAGACGGTGGGTTCCGCTTGGGTTATAGAAGATGAATCCATTCATTTGAATGCCCAAAAAGATCCAAATGGTGGATGGCAAGTTGTAGATGGTGGAGATATTATGACAGACAAAGTCTATGAAAATTTTGATTTTAAATTAGAATGGAAAATTAGTAACTGCGGAAATAGTGGAATCATATTTAATGCTGTGGAAGAAGATAAATATGATCATGTTTGGCAGACAGGACCTGAAATGCAGATTTTAGATAATACCTGTCATCCAGATACTCGATTTGAAACTCACAGGGCTGGAGATTTATACGATATGATTACGACAAAGTACATCACTGTAAATCCAGCTGGTGAATGGAATAAAATCAGAATTGTCTCCAAAGATGGACATGTCCAATTTTATCAAAATGGATATGAAGTAGTCAACTTTCAAATGCACAATGAAAAATGGCTAGACATGATTAAAAACAGTAAGTTTCATGAAATGCCAGATTTTGGTTTAGCTAAAAAAGGTCATATTGCATTACAAGACCATGGGGACAAAGTATGGTTTAGAAATATTAAAATAAGAGAATTATAAAAAAGGATTTAGAAAACGTAAAAAATAAAGTATGGGTTTATTATCAGGAAAAGTAGCTTTGATCACTGGTGGATCTAGAGGAATTGGAGAAGCATTGGTAAAAGCGATGGCAGCAGAAGGTGCTGATATTGCATTTACATACCACTCTTCTGAAGAAAGTGCTAACCGAGTAGCTTCTGAAGCTGCACAAGGCCAACAAAAAGTGATGGCATATAAATCTGATGCCGCGGATTATGCTCAAGCTGAAGAATTAGTTAAGACTGTAATGAGTGAATTTGGACGAATAGATGTCCTTATAAATAATGCTGGAATCACCAAAGATACACTGATGCTCAGAATGGGAGAAGAACAGTGGGATAAGGTCATGGAAGTCAACTTAAAATCCGTTTTTAATTTGACCAAACATGCACTAAGGCCTATGTTAAAACAAAGAGCGGGCTCTATTATCAATATGAGTAGTGTCGTTGGTGTATTTGGTAATGCGGGTCAAGCAAATTATGCTGCTTCTAAGGCAGGAATAATCGGATTCAGTAAATCTATTGCAAAAGAAGTAGGCTCTAGAGGAATTCGTTGTAATGCTGTTGCTCCTGGTTTTATCGAAACAGATATGACACACAGTCTTTCTGAAGAACAACAAAAAGCATATATCGCAAATATTCCTTTGAAAAGATTAGGGACAGGAAAAGATATCGCTGATACTTGTATTTACTTAGGCTCTGACATGAGTACCTACGTGACTGGTCAGGTCATTAGTGTCTGCGGAGGACTAAATACATAATTTGTATCGTTGTTATTTGAGAATCGTTTTCTAACTATTGAATTCAAACTATGGCTCGCTCTCGTTATTTCATCCTTTTTATAAGTTTTGGGTTTCTGTTGTCATGCAATAAGAAATTGAAAACATTAACCTACAATGCTTCTGAAAAAATTGATGAAATAGCAATGGTGAGGTCCGATAAAAAAGAGAGATGTGATTGCCTTGACCCAAATAATTATATTCCAGATGCTCGGTTTCCACAATTTGATGATATAAAATACATTCGAGTCAATTTTCATTATCCAAATGCATCTGATTCCAGCTACAACTTTGTAAGAGAGGAAGCCGTAATATATTCTAAAGGTCTTTTGCAAAGTGGGAACAATAAGCTGAAGAAGAATAAGAAAATGAATTTACCAGAAGGAAATGACACCCCAGTATATGATGCTGGATATCGTTACTTACTTCAAAAAGATCCTACCACCACAACGGGTTATGCGGTGTATGAAGACATAGATGACGAAAATTGGTATTTCATCAAAAAAGGGAAAAACAAAAACAATTACAGTAGAACGGTGATTAAAAAATTTGCTAGAAATGATGATACTATTTTAAACATATTTGCCATGGCTTATCCTCCAGATTCTATAGGCCGTAAAGGATTTAGCAGTGGAAGAGCTGGAATTGCATTGGGCAACTCTCTGAAAATTGCAGGGATTCGAAAATATGGTGTAAATGGAGCTTGGAGATTTTCGGCATTAATGAATCATGAAATTGGTCACGTTTATGGATTGAGGCATTCTTGGTATAAAAATGATGGTTGTGACGACACTCCACCAAATCCAAATTGTTGGGGTTCTAAAAAAGAAGGTCCATGTGCTGGTGTAACTTCCAATAACATGATGGACTACAACAACCAACAAATAGCCATCACTCCCTGTCAAATAGGTATGGTAAAAAAATCAATGCATCGGGAATCTGGAAAAGCAAGAAAGTTATTGGTTAAAGATTGGTGCGAATACGATGCAAATAAAAGCTTAATCATTTCAGAAGACCTTCAACTTGATCGAGCCATTGATATGAAAGGAGATATTATTATTGAAGCCAATGCTAGCCTAAGATTATCTTGTCGAGTGCATATGCCGAAAGGAGGAAAAATCATTGTACAACCAGGTGCCACCTTAATATTGAATGGATGTAAAATTCATAATGATTGCGGTGAATCTTGGGGTGGAATTGAGGTTCAATCAAAAGGTAAGGTCTCTGGAAAAATAGAATATCTGGGTAGAGTAACGATTGACAACTTGCCAGATAATTTATAATCTTCTCTTTTTCTATTCATTTTTTATAAACCTCCATTTATAAACCAAAAATGTGATATCAAAAGACTTACATTGCTGATTTTCATCATAATAGATGAAATGTCTACCTTTTGTCCACCATCAAAATAAGAGAATTTCGACTCTAAACTTGATTTTTGAGCTGTGTTATTAACCACTCAATACAATCATTATGAAGTCATCATATTTATTCATAGCAATACTACTTTTTCTATTTTCAAGCTGTTCCAAAGATCCGCAAGAGGTTGCAAATAATCTTCCCGAAGACTTTAGAGATTTTGCCACCGTATTCAGTGGGGAAGGAATAGGAGGAATTATCTCTCTCTCCTATGAATCACATATATTGATTAGTACAGACGGTGATAAATACGCCTGGTTTGAGGGAAATCAAGTTACTTCAGAATGGGAACTAAGCAATAGCGAAGGTCCTTTTAAAAATCTACCTACCACTATAAATCACCTAGAAACAGGCATGATCTTGCAGCCCTATAAGGATCCAAACTACCTCTATTTAGTTGTCGAAGAGGGTAGAAAATACATGGCGTGCAGAGTGAATGGCAATGTAGACGATAACAATAATTGGGAGAATCCAAATTTCTATTTTGATGACTTTAGTGAGATCAGAGATGTAGAAGATCAATGGGGAACCGACGGCACCTACCCAATTGGGACCATTGGCGCATGCATAAAAAACAATTATGTGGGTTGCTTAAATGGAATTTCAGTTGCTCTAGAGGAATTTTTATTGGTAAACAAGGAAGGCAACCAGTTGATTCGATATAAAGTGGATGGATTAGTAAATAGCCCACCAAGTAACATTGAATCGCTAACAAATTTTTCAGGTGCAGGTTGTCCCCCAGATGAGTATGACACCCCCTTCGCTTCGATTGGTGCTATCGCCTTAATGGAAACCAAAAGTGGCCAACTAGCAGCGGTTTATTTTTCTAAAGAAGGAAAGTCTTTTGCGTACTACACAGAAGGTGATTCCTCCATTTCTGAAAAGTACTCTTTATAAAAAAGCACTTCCATTGCCACGTTTGTTACAATTCAATTTTAATCATATCATTTACATAAAAAACAATTCTAGCATGAAAAAATTAATGTATTTATTCGCCCTCTTATGTATATCCAGTTGCACTATTGTTGACGATTCCTGTGAGCAAGAAATTGTGGGAACATATGTAGGAACCCATTCCTGTAGCATCGCTTCTTCAAAAACAGTAACGGTAACTATATCGGGTACAGATGGAGATTATACCATCAATATCGATCCACCAGTAGGCCTTCTAACGGATGAGTTTGAGCAAGATGGCTGTGAGTTCAGTTATGATGTTGGATCCTTTGGTAATAAGAAAAGTGCAGAGTTAAGTGTATCTGGCACTACCCTTACGTATTCAAAAAGTGGAGATAGCTTTGGGGCTCTTCCTTGCAGATTTACGGGAGAGAAACAGTAAAAATTGAATGTGACTGTGTTGTAAATAAATACAATTCTGGAAGCATTTTTAATTCAAAATACTCTCAATAAATACATTAAACGCTTCGGATTGGAGGAAATAAATGGAAGCGCAAAATAACATAAGCATGATGATAAACAACCGAATGTTGGCTTCTTTTTTGCCTGTTCTCAAGACTTCTTGATTGCCTCTTGCTTTCATTCGAATGCCACTTTTGATTCTTGCTTTGGCCAATTCTGAATCAGAAATTTCAGTCTCTCCATATTTCCCTAACCTAGCTTCCAATTCTTCTTTGGCAGCATCATAATGCATCGGAATATAGTCGAATTTTTTGGGTTTTACTCGTCCGCCAAAACTGAAAAATGCCATAATTCGTGTAGTTTAATAATTTACAATATGTTTCATATCGGAAAAGAAGACAATCCATCTCTTTTCATATTATCAGATTCAATTTACTAAAAGATTGGTGTGTAATTGATTAATTATCTATTTTTTCCGTTCAGAAACATATTTGATTAACGATCGAATAGATTCTCTAGAATCATTTTCAGGGAATTCATCTAAGATATCGAAGGCCTCTTTCTGAAATTCATTCATTACTTTTTCAGCGTATTGTAAGCCTCCTTTTTGCTTTACAAATTCAATTACCTCAGCTACTTTTTTAGGCTTTTTACTCTCTTTTTTTATAATATTTAGAATGTATCTTTTTTCCTTTTTATCGGCGTTTTGTAATGCATAAATTAATGGAAGAGTCATTTTTTTCTCTTTGATATCTATCCCTTTGGGTTTTCCAATATCTCCATTACCATAGTCAAATAAATCATCTTTGATTTGAAAAGCCATTCCTATCTTTTCACCTAGCAGTCTCCCTTTTTCAATCAGTTCTTCATCCGTAGTGACAGATGCAACGCCAGATGAACAGGCAGATGCAAGTAGGCTCGCTGTTTTATCTCGAATAATCGTGTAGTATAAATCCTCATTAATATCTAGTTTTCTTGCTTTTTCCATTTGAAGCAATTCTCCTTCACTCATGCGTCTGATGGAATCGGACAGAATATGCAATGCCCTATATTCTTTATTTTCGATAGCCATTAAAAAGCCCCTGGAGAAGAGGAAATCACCCACTAAAACGGCAATTTTATTTTTCCAAAGTGCATTAATAGAGAAAAAACCTCTCCGTTCCATGGAATCATCCACTACATCATCGTGCACTAATGTTCCTGTATGCAGTATTTCTATTAAAGACGCAGCTAAGTACGTACTTTGTCCCACTTCACCACACATTTTCGCACTCAAAAAAACAAACATCGGACGCATTTGCTTGCCTTTCCGCTGAACGATATAATAGGTGATTTTATCAATTAGCGCTACATTACTCTTCATCGAATTTTTGAAATGTTTTTCAAAATCCTTGAGCTCTGCACTAATCGGTGCTTTTATTTTAGCAAGTGTAGATGACATAGTATGTCTTTGTTCAATAGCTTAATGTTTTCTTTGCCAAAATGAAAAATTTTGGAGTGAAAAAACAATTTAAACTGCCAAGATACAATTATAGAACTAGTACAAATAGATTCATTAAAAGTTTACATTCATTCCATGATTTTTGCAGTTTAAATGAATATCTGCAGCCATTGATTTTAAAGTATAGATGTCTGAATAATAAGATCTCATGCATTTATTCAAATAATTTGTGAATTGAAATGACCTTTTCTACTAAAAAAACTGTTGGATGTGTGTTTGAAAGTGTCTTTTTTCTATTTTGTACATTCTTTTTTACTCGATTTGCAAATTAACTACTTCATATGATTAGGTATTTTTTACTTGCAATTTTTATTTCCTTGGCATGTATAGGCACAATGTCAGGTCAAAGTATAAATACCGAATTCGGTAAAAATCGAGTTCAACACCACGATGACTTTAATAATTGGAATAGGTACGAAACGGAAAATTTCATTACCTATTGGTATGGTAAAGGACGAAATATTGCAGAACCTGTCATTCAAATGGCTGAACTAGATCACGATGAAATCCAAAATATTATGGAGCATCGTACCAATGACAAATTGGAAATCATCGTCTACACTGACATCACTGATTTAAAACAAAGCAACATTGGATTAGAAGAAACATTTACTTCTAAAGCTGGAGAAACCAAAATTGTCGGTAATAAAATGTTTGTCTATTTTGACGGCAACCATAATAATTTGCGTGTTCAAATCCGCGAAGGAATCGCTTCCGTCTATTTGAGTGCCATGTTATTTGGTGATAATTTTCAGGAGATCGTTCAAAATGCTGTTTTACTAGATCTTCCAGAGTGGTACAAGCAGGGCATCATATCTTATTGTGGTCGATATTGGGACTATTTATTGGATGACGAATTAAGAGACATCTTCTTTCAAAATGAAAAATATAAGGATTTCAATAAGCTAGCAGAAGACTACCCAAGAATTGCTGGACATTCTATGTGGTTTTACCTCGATCAAAATTATGGTAAATCAAGCATTTCAAATTTACTATACCTTACTAGAATTACTCGGAATCTAGACAACGCAGTGTTGTATGTATTGAACAATGAAATGGAAGAAATCTATGGGGAATGGTCCAATTATTATCAACAACATTTTGACAAAGAAATAGGCATATTTGAAAATGAAGACCAAGAATTTCTTTTAGACTTAAAGAACAAAATGCATGTCCCAGTCAGCTCTATGAAGTTGACGAGAGATGAGCAAACACTGGCTTACGTATATAACGAGATTGGAAAATATCGGGTACGGATCAAAGATTTAAGTACGGGTAAAGAGAAAACCATTTTTAAATACGGACATAAAAACGCGATTCAAGCTACAGATTACGAATATCCTATTCTAGCTTGGCACCCAAATGGAAGAGAGTTATCGATTCTATATGAACACAAGGATGTTATCAAGTTAAGAAAATACAACTTGGATCAAGATGAGTTTATGGAACAAATCATACCTACCGATTTGCAACGTATTTATTCCATGAGCTACTATGACGATCTTAAGTATATCTTTTCGGCTACAAGTAATGGGTATTCTGACCTATTTCATTACAATTCAAAAAATAGAAATTATAACCGTATCACTGATGATTTCTATGACGATTTAGACGCAGAGGTAGTGGTATTAGATGGGAAAGAAGGGATTTTATTCAGTTCAAATAGAAAACGAGATCACATTTTTCCATTAGAATACGATACCATTTTACCAACAGGATATTTTGATGTTTTCTTTTATGACTTGGAAGCCGATGATAAGAGTCTCAAAAGAATTACAAAGACGAATGATGTAAACGAACGATATCCTTACCAGATCAGCAAAAATAAAATCACATATTTAAGTCCAGAAAATGGAATTATGAATAGATACGTGGTGTCTACGGTATCTCCATCCAGTTATTATGCCGTTTCTAATAAGGATCGAAATATGATCCGCCACCACGCTGTATCGGGTAGTAATAAACATATCTATACCTACTATAAAGATGGCGCGTACAATATCTATTTAGAAGATGTCGATTGGAACAAGCCAGTCATTACAGCAAATACCAGATATAATAATAGAGAATATATAGGAGATAACACGAAGTCTGATACGGATGTATTTATTCCATTTGCCCCAGAGAATATGGAGGAAGAAATGAAGGATGAGTATCTCTTTCAATCCAGATTTGAAGATCCTGAAAGTCTAGAAAATATCACCTCTAGTGTGGAAGCAAGAGCCAACAACGCGCTATCAATAAAGGCTATTGTAATTGACGAAGAAAGTAAAACGGATCAAAAAGTAGAACCTTTTATCTATTCTAGGGCCACTGCCTCTCGACTAAAGTTCAGGTTGGACAATTTTACGACCAAAATGGATAATGAAGTCTTATTCGAAGGATTGGAAAGCTACACCGGTAATAGTGATGAATTGCTTATCCAACCAATAGGTCTTTTATTGAAAGCAAACATTAAAGATATTTTTGAAGACTACAGTTTAGTTGCTGGAGCACGATATCCGCTTTCTTTCAATGGCTCAGAATACTTTTTGACTTTTGAAAATCGAAAAAAACTCATTGACAGAAAATATGCACTTTATAGAAGGTCCCAAACTGAGGTTGTTGATGAAAATTCATTTCCTACCTGGAAAGCTAAAAAGGTATCTACGTTGGGTATGTACCAACTGAAATACCCATTAACTATTTACAGAAGCATTCGAGCCACCTCTATTTTGAGATTTGATCGGTTTTATTCCCAAAGTGTCAATGAAGAAACGTTTGGTCAACCTGTTTCCAATGAAAAGAGAATCAGCCTACGACTAGAATATATTTACGATAATACGATTGATATTGCGCTCAATATTAAACATGGTACTCGATATAAGATTTTTCTAGAAGCCATCAATGAGTTTGACTTTGATTTGGTGGATGGAATAGATATTGATGCCTCCAACGGCTTTACCAATATCATTGGTTTTGATGCCAGACATTATATCCCATTTTTAAAACACTCGGTAATTGCCTTAAGAGCTGCGGGCGCAACTTCTTTAGGAAGCAAAAGAAATCTGTACTATTTAGGCGGAGTCAATAATGCATTTTCAAATCCTTTCAACGATAATATTTCGATTCCAGCTGGAGATTTTGCCTATAAAACCAACATCTTCCATTTGAGAGGATTTGATACCAATGTAAGAAACGGAACGAGTTATGCGCTGATAAATAGTGAAGCTCGTTTGCCTGTATTTAGATATTTTATGGGAAATTATGGTGGAAGCTCCTTCTTGAGAAATCTGCAAATCGTTCTCTTTTATGACATTGGAACTGCGTGGCATGGTTCGTCTCCTTACAGTGATAAAAATCCATTGAATACCGTAACTATTGAAAGCCCTCCTGTTCTTGACTTGACGGTAAGATACTTTAGAGATCCATTAGTGATGGGCTATGGTGCCGGACTAAGAATGAAGTTACTGGGTTATTTTTTACGATTTGATTATGCTACGGGAGTTGAAACGAGAGTTGCACAAGATGCTAAATTGCATTTTAGTGTAGGGATGGATTTTTAGGGTTATTTAAAAA